>SVLO01000022.1 GCA_015067885.1 Oscillospiraceae bacterium
AAAGGCGGTACGCTACCCCTCCACGGGGCGCATACCGCCTTTTCTTGTTATCCAGCCCTCCGGCTGTATCGGTTGAGCAAAAGTCCGCGTGGGATTGATGTGGTATCTTTAACTTTGGGAAACTCCGGTTTCCCACTTGCTCACCGCCTGCCGGGATACGTTCAGTTTGGTGGCCAGTTCCTCCTGACTGAAACCCAAACGCTTGCGTTCGCGTATTAAAACCTCGTGAAATAACATGCAGGTCACCTCCGTTTTCTGTTTTTATTATAACGAAACACATGGTTGCGTTCAAGCAGGCGGGACTTGAAATTTCGCAACCGGCAGTTGCGTTGCGGCGTTGGAAAAACTTTTTTGCTTTACCACAAAAAAGTGTTGACAAAGGGAGGCCAAGTGCGTATAATAACCCCAACAAGTAAATCTTCTCAAACCTGTGAGGAAGAGAAGTAGCCGGTTTTGCAAACCTTAAGAGAGTCCCGGATGGTGCGATCGGGGCGGGGCGCGGTCGGTGAATGGACTTCCGAGGGCGGCTTGAACGGCTTTGCTAAGTAGATGCCGACGGGGACCCACCCGTTATCCATCGGGCACGCGTGATGGCGCGTGAAGCGAGCGGACGTATTATACGTCAATTTGGGTGGTATCGCAGGAGTGCAGCTCTTGTCCCATGGGGGATAAGGGGCTGTTTTTTTATACTCCAATACGGCCGTTGGCAGCGGTCCCTCCATCACCCACCCAGACAAATTATATGGCCTGAGAGCCGAAAATGGAGGTAACAACCATGAAAAACATCATCAAGAAGATCACCGCAGCTGCTCTGTCCCTGTCCATGCTGTTTGCCCTGTCCGCCTGCGGCGGCGAGGGTGCCGGCAGCAGCGAGGGCGAAAAGACCTACAAGGTAGCCATTGTCAAGCAGATGGACCACCCCTCTCTGGACGAGATCGCCAACGCCGTGGCCGCCGAGCTGGACGGCTTTGTGGCTGACGGTGCCAAGATCGCTTACGACATCTATTCCGGTCAGGGGGACCAGTCCGTGCTGATGCAGATCGGCAATCAGGCCGTTGCAGACGGTGTGGACGCCATCATCCCCATCGCCACCACTGCGGCGCAGGTCATCGCCCTGTGTGCCGAGGAGACCAAGACCCCTGTGGTCTTCGCTGCTGTGTCCGACCCCGTTAAGGCGGAGCTGGTGGATATTGACCATGTTACCGGCGTCAGCGACGCCCTGAACACCGAGTTCATCATGAACATGATGCTGGCTCAGAACCCCGATGTAAAGAATGTGGGCCTGCTCTATTCCCTGTCCGAGCCTAACTCCGCCACCCCCATCGCTGAGGCCAAGGACTATTTGGACGCTAAGGGCATCACCTACACCGAAGCTACCGCCAACACCAATGACGAGGTCATTGCCGCCGCCAATTCCCTGATCGCCCAGGGTGTGGACGCCGTCTTTACCCCCACCGACAACATCATCATGTCTGCCGAGCTGGCCATCTACGAGAGTCTGATCGCTGCCGGCATTCCCCACTACACCGGCGCGGACTCCTTTGTGCGCAGCGGTGCTTTCGCTACCTGCGGCGTGAACTACACCGATCTGGGCGGTCAGGCCGCCCGCATTGCCTATCAGGCAATGAGCGAAGGTATGGGCAGTGTGGCAGATGATTTCGTTCTTGCCGAGGGCGGTATTATCACCGTCAACACTGAGACTGCCGCGGCTCTGAACATCGACTGTAGCGTGTTTGAGTCCATGGGTCCCATTGTTGAGGTCACCACTACCGCCGAGTAATAAAAGCAATCGTGCCAATGCCCCCGGCTGTGCGCCGGGGGTGTTGGTGTGAGAGGAGTGTTTACCATGCTATACGTGACCCAAACGGCGCTGGAATTGGGCTTTCTCTACGCCCTTGTAGCCATGGCGCTGTTTGTCAGTTACCGCATTCTTGACATTGCCGACCTGACCACCGACGGCTGTTTCGTGCTGGGTGCGGCGGTGTCCGTCACCTGTGCCGCCGCCGGACACCCTGTTCTGGGCATTCCGGCCGCCATGATCGCCGGCTCTGCGGCGGGATTTATCACCGCATTCCTGCAGACCCGGCTGGGCGTACCCTCCATTCTGGCGGGCATTGTGACCAATACGGGTCTGTACACCGTCAACCTGATGGCTATGGGTTGGAGTTCCAACGTCAGCCTTCTGAAGCAGGCCACCGTGTTTACCATGTTCCGGGATACCGGCATCGGCGGCGGTTGGTACAAGGTGATACTGGCCGCTTTCGTTACCGTGCTGATGGGCCTGCTGGTGCTGGCGTTCCTGCGCACCCGGCTGGGCCTGTCCGTCCGCGCCACCGGCGACAACCGGGATATGGTCCGGGCATCCTCCATCAACCCCACCTTTACCATCACCGTGGGCCTGTGCCTTGCCAACGCTCTGACCGCTCTGTCCGGTGCCATGGTGGGTCAGTATCAAAAGACCATTGACATCAACGGCGGCACGGGCATTGTGGTCATCGGCCTTGCCTGCCTCATCATCGGTGAGACCGTGCTTGGCCGCCGCACGGTGACCAAGGGCGTGATCGCGGTGATCGTAGGCTCTGTCATCTACCGAATGATCTACGCCATTGTGCTGTACACCAAGGTGGTCCCCGTGGACTGCCTGAAGCTGCTGACCGCCGTTATCGTGGGCCTGGCTATCGCCGCCCCCAGCATCAAGGATTGGGTGCTGTTCCAGCGGCGCAAGGCAACCGCCGGCCGGAAGGGAGGGCGCTGAGATGCTGAAGATCAACAACATTTCCAAGACCTTCAACCCCGGCACGGTCAACGAGAAAAAGGCGCTGGAGAACGTGTCTCTGCACCTGCTGAGCGGCGATTTTGTAACCATTGTTGGTTCCAACGGCGCGGGCAAGTCCACCCTGTTCAACGCCATTGCCGGCGCGTTTTTTGCCGATGAGGGCAGCATCACTTTGGCGGGGGAGGATATTACCTTCAAGCCGGAGTATAAGCGCAGCCGTGAGATGGGTCGCCTGTTCCAGGACCCCATGCGCGGCACGGCGCCCAACATGACCATCGAGGAAAATCTGGCGCTGGCCTATCTGCGTACCGCCAAGCACCAAAATGCGTTTTTCAGCCGCATCAGCAAGGCGGACCGGGCATTCTTCCGTGACCAGCTGGCTCTGCTGGACATGGGGCTGGAAGATCGGATGCGCCAGCCTGTGGGTCTGCTGTCCGGCGGACAGCGGCAGGCGCTGACCCTGCTGATGGCCACCATGGTGCCGCCCAAGGTGCTGCTGCTGGACGAGCATACCGCCGCCCTGGACCCCGCCACGGCGGAGAAGGTGCTGGCCATTACCGAGGATGTGGTCTCCCGCAATAAGATCACCACATTGATGGTCACCCATAACATGAAAAACGCCCTGTCCCTGGGCAACCGCACCATCATGATGGACAGCGGCCGCATCGTTTTTGACACCCGGGACGAGGAGCGCGCCGGCCTGACCGTAGATGCCCTGCTGGAAAAGTTCCGTCAGGGCGCGGGCAAGATGCTGGACAACGACCGGATCCTGCTTTCCAATTAAAATAAAACCGCTGCAGGGCTTAGCCCTGCAGCGGTTTTATTTTGAGTAATCAGCCGATGCCGCCCTTGGTGGTGGCACCTAAAATCAGAACCAGCAGAGTCACGCCGCAGAACACCCAGCGGGTGGCGGGCAGGAACCAGCGGCCCAGAGGCTTGGGGCAGGATTTGTTGACCTGCTGCAGCACGAAGTCCTTTTTGCAGACCCAGAAGAACATCACGCCGGCCAGCAGGGCGCCGATGGGGCAGATATAGATGGAGCAAACGTCCATCCAGCCGGACACATTGGGGGCGATGATCAGACCCACCACAATGCCGACGACACCGATGATGGAAACTGCCACGGGGCGGGGAAGGCGGAACATCTCCTGCAGAGTGGCGGCGGGGGCCTCAAACAGATTGACCAGAGAGGTCAAAGCAGCAAAAACCACCGCCAGGAAGAACAGGGCCAGCACCAGAGTGCCGCCGGGAATGTCCTTGAGGACATTGGGCAGGGCCACGAACATCAGACCGGGACCGCCGGTATTCAGTTGCTGACCGGCATAGGCCATGGCGGGGATGATCACCAGAGCGGACAGGAACGCGGCGAGGGTGTCGAACAGGGCCACCACACGGGCGTCCCGGGGGACGTTGGCTTCGTCACTGAGATAGGAGCCGTAAATGAGAGTGCCGTTGCCGGCGATGGACAGGGAGAAGAAGGCCTGACCCAGCGCAAAGACCCATACCATGGGGTCGCGCAGACCGGCGAGGTCGAAGCGGAAGATGTAGTGGTAGGCTTCGGCCGTCTTGGGCAGAACGGCCAGATAGACGGCCAGACCAAGGAACAGGACGTAGAACAGAGGGATCATGATTTTGTTGGCCAGCTCGGTACCGCGGCTGATGCCGAAAATCATGATGCCGATGGCTACAACCATGCCCGCAACCTGCCAGGCCACGTTGGAGGAGGCGGTAGCGCCGAAGAAGCTGTCAAAGGCGCCTACGTCGGGCAGGGCGGCCAAAGTTCCTTCCAGCGCGTGGAACAGATACTTGAAGATCCAGCCTACCACCACGGAGTAGCCGATGGCCAAGGCCAAAGAGCCGAGAACCGGCACAAGGCCCAACAGCCGACCCGGCTTTTCCGTGCCGAAGCGCTGCTTTGTGGCCTGACCGAAGGCACCGATGGGGCCGGAACGGGTGGCGCGGCCAAAGGACATCTCACCGATCATGCCGGTGGACGAGATCAGGAAGACAAAAATCAGGTAAGGGATCAGAAAGGTGCCGCCGCCGTAAGCGGAGACACGGGAAGGAAACAGCCAGATGTTGCCCATACCCACGGCGGAACCGATGCAGGAGAGGATAAACCCCCACTTGGAACGCCAGGAGTCCCGGGCGGTGCTGCGCAGTGACATAACAGAACGCCTCTTTTCTTTGAATTGTAAAAACGCTATGCCACATTGTACCATATAAGAGGGAATAAGGCAAAGGAAATAAAAAAGAACCCCTGCCCGGCGTGGCGGGCAGGGGGCAATCGTTATTCGGCGGGAACATCTTTCTGCGAGGGGGCATCCTCGATTTCGAAATCACTGCTGTCCAACACGATGGCATCGTCGGCTGCGGCGGTGGTGTCGGTGACGACCACGCTCTCGTTTTCGCCCTCTTTCAGCTCGTTGATTTTGGCGTTGTTCGCCTTGATGGCGGCCATGGCATCGGTGACCCGGGCGCAGGAGGCGGCGTAGGCCGCGTCGGGGGTGGAACCCTTTTCAGCGTAGTAGATCCGGCCCATCTCCAGATAGGCCTTGTGGATGGTTTCCTTTTCAGACAGGTTGGCGGCCTTCAGTTTTGCGATCTCGGCCAGTACCTTGGACTTTGCAACACCGGCCTGGGCCAGCTCGGCAGCCCGTGCCTTGAATTCCTCAAAAAACGCCATGCTCGTTCCTCCTTGTGATATGCGGTGGATTCTGCTACTCATATTCTACTCCGTTTTCCGGTTATGTGCAACAGAATTTTTATTGCCCACGGGACAAAGGGGTGATATACTGTAAGCAGAAAACGAAAGGAGGGCGGCTATGCTGAGTAAAACCGGACGATTCGGGGCGCGGGTATGTACCGTTGTCGCCCTGCTGATGTGTGCTGTGATCCTGCTGCAGAACAGACCCTACAGTCTGGCGGTCCCCCTTGCTGTGGCCGCCGGAGCGGCGGTACTGTGGCTTGCCTTCCGATTCGTGAAGCCGGGCAGGGGGACTGAGATCGGCCTGTTCCTTGTGCGCTTTGCACTGGCGCTTGGGTTTATCCTGTGGTTGGAAAGCCAGCCGGTGCAGGACTTTGATACCATGTATCGGGCGGCTGTGCAGCTGGCCCGGGGCGACCATGGATATTTACAGGACACCTACTTTTTCAATTGGGCCTACCAGTCGGCCTTTGTGGCCTACGAGGCTTTGGTCATTCGTCTGTTCGGTGAGAGTCTGCTGCCCCTGCAATTGCTCAATGCGCTGTGGATGGCGGGGACGGCTGTGCTGGTCTACCGGATCGCCGGGCGTGTGGCGGGGGGAAAGGCTGCAGTGGCGGTGGGAACGCTTTATACCCTGTACCCTGCACCGCTGTTTCTGGCCGGAGTGCTGACCAATCAGCATCTGTCGGTGTTCCTGCTCTATGCCGGCCTTTATGTGCTGATGAGCGGCAGGGGACTGAGCTGGCCCCGCACCGTTGGAGCGGGCGTTTTGATCGCGCTTGGCAACGCCATGCGTCCCATCGGCATTATCCCGCTGCTGGCCTGCGTGATCTGGCTGGTGCTGCGGGCCATGACGGGCCGAAGCTGGAAAACACTTTTGCACGGCGCGGCTGCGGCGGCAAGCTATTTCCTGTGCGGAATTCTGCTGTCTGCCCTGATCGTGGGCAGCGGCATCAACCCCAACGGGCTTGCCAACAACCAGCCCATGTGGAAGTTTGTGGTGGGCCTGAATCAGGAGACCGACGGCCGATGGAACCGGGCGGATTACGAGCGGTTCATCGTCCCCTCTGCCGACGATCCCGAGGGGGTGGATGCGGCCATGCGTGAGGAGGTTGCGCAGCGGCTGTCTGTTGGACCCGGCAAGCTGGCCGGTCTTGCCATGCGTAAAAGCAGCGCTATGTGGGCGGGGTATGAGGATCTGTACTGGGGGTTTGGACATCTGGACCCGGAGGAAGATGCGCTCCCGAGGATCAGCTGGAACAGCCTGCAGCTGTTATTGGCGCACGTTGAAAAGGGCCTGTACCTGCTGGCCTTTGCGCTGGCCTTTGCGGGAGTTTTGTGCCGCCTGACCCGAAAGGAAAAGGTTGGGGCGGATCTTGTACCGGTGCTGCTGCTGTGCGGGTACTACACCGTCCACCTCATTGTGGAGGTGCAGGTGCGCTACCGCTATTTCCTGATGCCGTGCGTGTTCATTCTGGCAGCCATGGCCCTGACCAATTGGTGGAAAGAAGAATAAAAAGGAAACTCCCGCACATCAAAGATGTGCGGGAGTTTTTTGTATCTTACAGACCCTGAGCCAGCATGGCCTGGGCGATGCGCTTGAAGGCGGCAATGTCGTTGCCGGCGATCAAATCGTAGCCAAGACCGTACTGCTCCGCGGCAGCGGCAGAGGCGTCGTAGATGGAATTCATGATGTCACGCAGGCGCTGCTCCACTTCCTCGTGGGTCCAACTGTAGCGCACACTGTTCTGGGCCATCTCCAGGGCGGACACCACCACGCCGCCGGAACCGGAGGCCTTGGCGCCGGCCGTGAGGATCTTGGGACTCAGGCGCAGCAGCTTCAGCGCCTCGGCCGTGGCGGGCATGTTGGATGCCTCCACATAGTACTTCACATCATTGGCCAGGATGCGCACCGCATCCTCCACGTCCAGCTCGTTCTGGGTGGCGCAGGGCATGACCACGTCCACGGGAACTTCCCAGGGGCGCTTGCCGGCGTGGAACTCCACGCCGAATTTGTCAGCGTAAGCCTGAACCTTGTCCTGCCCGCTCAGGCGCATCTGCACCATGAAGTCGAACTTCTCCTGAGTGGTGATGCCGTCGGGGTCGTAGATATAGCCGTCGGGACCGGACAGGGTGACCACCTTGCCGCCCAGTTGGGCCACCTTGCGGCACACGCCCCAGGACATATTGCCGAAACCGGAGATGGCGATGCGCTTGCCCTGCATGGTGTCGTTCTGATGGGCCAGCATACGGTCAAGGAAGTAGACCGCGCCGTAGCCGGCGGCCTCGATGCGCACAAGGCTGCCACCGTAGGTCAGACCTTTGCCGGTCAGGGCGCTGCTCTGAGCCCGGCCGGACAGGTGCTTATAGGCACCGTACAGATAGCCGATCTCCCGGGCGCCTACGCCGATGTCGCCGGCGGGTACGTCGGTGTCCGCGCCGATATAGCGGTACATGGCAGTCATGAAGCTTTGACAGAAACGCATGATCTCGCGGTTGCTCTTGCCTCGGGGGTCGAAATCGGCACCGCCGCCGGCGCCACCGATAGGCAGACCGGTCAGGGCGTTTTTATAGGTCTGCTCAAAACCCAGAAACTTCACTACGGAAGGATTGACACTGGGATGGAAGCGCAGACCGCCCTTGTAGGGGCCGATGGCGCTGTTGAACTGGGCGCGGAAACCATGGTTGGTGTGGGCCACGCCATTGTCATCCACCCAGGGGACCAGGAAGGTGAACATACGCTCCGGCTCCACCATGCGGCTGAGCAGGTCCATCTGCTCGTACCGGGGGTCGTCCACGGCGGGTTCGATCAGCTCCAGCCAGGTCAGCACAGACTGGAGATACTCCGGCTCGTGGGCATAAAGGCGTTTCAGGTTTTCCTGAACGCGGGCAACATACTCGTTCATCGGGCAGCCCCCTTACACCAGACCGTAGGCCAGCATGGAGTTGGCAACCTTCAGGAAGCCTGCAATATTGGCGCCGGCAACCAGATCGCCGGCCATGCCGTACTCGGCAGCGGCCTTGGCAGCGTTGTGGTACAGGTCGGTCATAATGCGCTTGAGGTGTTCGTCGACCTCGTCGAAGCTCCAGAAGAAGCGCATGGAGTTCTGGCTCATTTCCAGAGCGGACACGGCCACGCCGCCGGCGTTGGCGGCCTTGGCGGGACCAAAGAGGACGCCGGCCTCCTTCAGTGCATCCACGGCATCGGGGGTGCAGGGCATGTTGGCGCCCTCGGCCACAGCGTAGCAGCCGTTGGCGATCAGAGCCTTTGCAGCCTCGCCGTTCAGCTCGTTCTGAGTGGCGCAGGGCAGAGCGATGTCGCAGGGGATGGTCCAGATGTCCTTGCAGCCCTCGTGGTACTCGGCCTCGGGGTGGACATCCACATAAGTGCGGATGCGGTCACGGCGGACCTGCTTGATCTCCTTGACCAGATCCAGGTCGATGCCGTTCTTGTCGTAGATATAGCCGTTGGAGTCGGACAGGGCCACCACCTTGGCACCGAACTCGGTGGCCTTCTGGCAGGCGTAGGTGGCCACGTTGCCGGAGCCGGAGATGACCACGGTGGCCCCATTGAAGCTCTTGCCGGCATCCTTGAGCATGCAGTCGGTGAAGTAGCACAGACCGTAGCCGGTAGCTTCGGTACGGGCCAGAGAGCCGCCATAGGACAGGCCCTTGCCGGTCAGGGTGCCGGTGAACTCGTTGCGCAGACGCTTGTACTGGCCGAACAGGTAGCCGATCTCGCGGGCACCCACGCCGATGTCGCCGGCGGGCACGTCGGTGTCGGGACCGATGTATTTGGACAACTCGGACATGAAGCTCTGGCAGAAGCGCATGATCTCGCCGTCGGACTTGCCCTTGGGGTCGAAGTCGGAACCGCCCTTGCCGCCGCCGATGGGCAGGCCGGTCAGGCTGTTCTTGAAGATCTGCTCAAAGCCGAGGAACTTGATGACGCTCTCGGTCACGCTGGGGTGGAAGCGCAGACCGCCCTTGTAGGGGCCGATAGCGCTGTTGAACTGGACACGGAAGCCGCGGTTGACGTGGACATTGCCCTGGTCATCCTCCCAGGGCACACGGAACTTGATGACACGCTCCGGCTCTACCAGGCAGTCCATCACACCCTCGGTAATATATTCGGGGTGTGCGTCCACCACGGGGGACAGGGAGGTCAGCACCTCGCGCACGGCCTGATGAAACTCGGGCTGGCCGGGGTCGCGGGCGATCACGCGCTCCATCAGTTCGTCAAGATACTTGTTGGGGATACTCATATTTAACGCCTCCTGTAATAGATGGGGATACTTTACCCAATTAAACTATAGATAAGTTATAACACGGCTGATTTTGCAAGTCAATACAGAAAATCCTGCAAAAAACAACTTTTGTGTGCCTATACAAAAGCGTTTTTTTGCTGGGGCCAAATTTTGTATTTTTCACTACAATGCGCATTTTACATCGAAATATTCATTCTTTATGCGGGTTGTGCCGGTTAAAAAGAATTTACATTTCAGCCGTGTCATGATAAAATCTATGCGCAAAGTTGTTTGCAGGATTTCTTTCGTTTTGAAAGTTTGGGGTGTACAGAGCGTGAAATTTGCAAGATGTTATGCTTTGAAACCGGCCGGCCCGAGCGCTGTGGGCGGATCGACCGGTTGCCCCTCGGATTTTGCGGGAAACCGGGACAAATGAGGTGATACCATGATCCGTGTACGCGATATCCCCCTGCCCCTGAGTGGGGATATGGAACAACTGAAAAAGCGCTCGGCCCGCCTGCTGAACCTTCATCCGGAGCAGATCTCGGAGCTTAAGCTGGCCCGCCGTTCCATCGATGCCCGCAACAAGAGCGACGTGCATTATGTCTGCACCGTGGACGTGACGGTGGAGGGGGATGAACGGCGGGTGCTGGAGCGTTCCGGATGCCGCAAGGCGGAGCTGTTTCAGCCGAAGCACTACGAGTTTCCGGCGGTTACCGCCAGGCTGGACCACCGGCCTGTGGTAGTGGGTATGGGGCCTGCGGGTCTGTTCTCCGCCCTGTTTCTGGCCCGGGCAGGCATGCCGCCCATCGTGCTGGAGCGGGGCCGAAGCGTGGAACAGCGTACCGCCGATGTGGAGCGGTTCTGGACCGCGGGACGGCTGGATGTCACCTCCAACGTGCAGTTTGGCGAGGGCGGAGCGGGAACGTTTTCCGACGGCAAGCTGACCACCGGGACCCACGATGCGCGTATTGGCGCGGTGCTGGACGTACTGGTGGCCCATGGCGCGCCGGAGGACGTGGTGTGGTCTCATAAGCCGCATATCGGAACCGACGTACTGCGCCAGGTGGTGAAAAGTGTCCGTCGGGAACTGATCGAGCTTGGCTGCGATATCCGTTTCGAAAGTCGCCTGTGCGGCATCAAATGCGGCCCGGGCGGTGTACAGGCTGTGACTGTGGACGGCCCGGAGGGGTTGTATGACATAGCCTGTGAGGCGGTAGTCCTTGCCCCCGGCCACTCGGCCCGGGACACCTTTGAATTGCTGCAAAGCCTCGGCATACCCATGGAGCAGAAACCCTTTGCCATCGGTGTGCGCATTGAACACAGTCAACAGGCGATCAGCCGCAGCCAGTATGGCCCGGCGTGGGAGCAGCTGCCTGCTTCTGACTACAAGCTGGCCTGCCATCTGCCCAATGGCCGCTCTGCGTTCTCCTTTTGTGTCTGCCCCGGCGGACAGGTGGTGGCCGCCGCATCCGAGCAGGGAGGGCTGGTCACCAACGGTATGAGTCTGCGCGCCCGGGACGGCGAAAACATCAACGGCGGCTTTTTGGTGGGAGTCGGTCCGGAGGATTTCGGAGGCACCGACCCGCTGGCCGGCGTGCGCTTTCAGCGCAAGTGGGAGCAGGCGGCCTTTACCTGCGGCGGCGAAAACTGGCATGCCCCCGCCCAGCTGGTGGGCGACTTCCTTGAAAAAAGAGCATCCAAGGGTCCGGGCGGCATTTTGCCAACCTACCGCCCCGGTGTGACCTGGACCCGGATGGAGAACTGTCTGCCCGCCTGCGTGACCGAGACCCTCCGGGATGCGTTGGGTGTGATGGATCGGAAGCTGCACGGGTTTGCCGCTGCGGACGGGGTGTTGACGGGGGTGGAGAGCCGCTCGTCCTCCCCGGTGCGCATCCTGCGCGACGAGTATTGCCAATCGGCACTGAGGGGGCTGTTCCCCTGCGGTGAGGGAGCCGGCTACGCCGGCGGTATCGTCTCTGCGGCTGTGGATGGAATACGGGTCGCCGAGGCTGTGGCACAGGCCAAATGACCCATAAAACGACTGCTTTTGCGTGAAAACCCCTGTTTCAGAAGGCCTGCACCGAATTTTGACGTTTTTTGCGCGGTTTTTGTCGAACGATTTTCACAATAATTGCCATAAATTGGTAATTTTGGTATTGCGCCGCCGGAGACTATGTGGTAAATTAAAGATAACCGGCGAATACCAATAAATGGAAATTAAAACGGGCGAAAAGGCCAGAAAGGATTTTGTAAACATGGAGATCAAAAAGAAGATTTTGGTGGCAGATGCGGGGGAGGAGTTTCGGGCCCTGCTGGTAGATGCCATTTCCGCAGAAACGGATATGCAGGTGGTAGGCACCACCGGTGACGGACAGGAACTGCTGGATATGATCAAGGGCTGCAAACCCGACCTCGTGGTGATGGATGTGATTTTGGCACAGGCAGACGGAGTGGAAGTGCTCAAGGCGCTCAGCCAGATGCCGGAGCAGGAGCGGCCCCGCACGCTGGTGCTGTCCGCCCTGTCCCGCGGACCGATGGCTGATCTGGCTATCCGCTACGGGGCCGACCATTACATGACCAAACCCTGCCGCATGGAGGTGCTTTGTGAGCGGCTGCGCCAGCTGGCGGGCCTTGACATGGAGCAGCCGCAGACCTGGCGCGCCAGTATGGAGACCCGCGTGACGGCCATCATCCACGAGATCGGTGTGCCGGCCCATATCAAGGGTTACCACTACCTGCGTGAGGCCATCCTGTACTCCATTGACAATCTGGATGCCATCAACGCCGTGACCAAGGTGCTGTACCCCGAAGTTGCCAAGCGCTTCAACACCACACCCAGTCGGGTGGAGCGGGCCGTGCGCCACGCCATTGAGGTGGCATGGGATCGGGGCGATCTGGACACCCTGCAGAAGTACTTCGGCTTCACTGTTTCCAACATTAAGGGCAAGCCCACCAATAGTGAGTTCATTGCCATGATCTCCGACCGTCTGCGCCTGCAGATGCGGGAGCAGTAATACTAAGTCCAGAAACCTGAAAACCATAAGCACCCCTGATTGATTTCAATTAGGGGTGTTTATTGTATAAAGAAAACCACGCGATAGTCGCGTGGTTGAAAAGAGCTTAAGCGATGAACAAACCCGCCGCAGCGAAAAGGCCCCCTTGTGTAAAGGGGGGCTCCGCCCGGAGGGCGGTGGGGGATTGTGTTGATAAAAAGATTGAAGAAATGCTGTGCAGCGACAATCCTTCCGTCACGGCTACCGCCGTGCCACCTCCCTTTACACAAGGGAGGCTATAGGGGGTGGGAAAAGTGTTGGAGTGCGGAGAACGGCAAAAAGCAAAACCCGTTTACGGGTAGCAAGTAACAGATGCATGGCTGGCAGGCCAATAAAAGGCGCACTTGTGCGCAGCCAGTAGTATTAGGGCTATGCCCGAAAATGAAATACCCCCCGCTATGCGGGGGGATATTTATTTGCCCGTTGACATAAAAATGTAATATTTAACTGTGATAACAATATTTTGTGAGTGGAAGAACATTGGTGACGATATTTAGCGGTATTTAGACAGAAAAAGGGGAAATGGGAACTTTTTGAACTTTTAACAGCAAAAAATGAGTTGACATAAGGAGGGAAAGGGTATATACTGCGAGTGTACCCAAAGAGAAAGGAGGGACGTAAATGATGACTGATACCAGCAAGATTCGCGGTTTGGTCCGCCTGGCCGGGGACATCGACGAGATGATCTTTGCCAGTGAGAACAAGGAAAATGCGCAGACTCAAATCCATAGTGAACGCTGAAAGAGGGGATAAGCGAAATGCAATGTGAAATGAGCAACGAATAACCGCCGCAGTCACGACGAAAGGTCGCAGCTGCGGCGGTTATTTTATGCGTTCGAGCCGTTACGAGCAGCGCGGATACGGTAGGAAACGCTTTATATGACAACATCTTGAAATTGAAAAAGGTATCGTGTATAATAGGCCCAGTCGGAGTTTTCCGAAAAAATGCATTGCATCCCACATAGTGGGAGCGACAGCAGGAGGTAATTGAATATGAAACGGCAAAACAATTTGGTAAAAATGGTTGGCATCGCACTGATGATGGCGCTGGTGGTGGTCATGCAGGTCATCAGCGGCATCATCCCCCCGGTGAGTGGGTTTTCCATCTCGCTGGTATTGATCCCGGTAGTGCTGGGCGCGGCAATTTACGGGCCGAGGGCCGGCGCGCTGCTGGGCGCGACCTTCGGTGTCATTGTGTTCGTCAACTGCGTGACCGGTGCAGATCCGGGCGGCGCCATGGTTTTTCAGGCCAATCCCGCTCTGTGCTTTCTCGTGGTGATGGCGAAAGGAACGCTGGCGGGCCTTGCGTCCGGCTGGGTTTATAAGCTGCTGCGCGGGAAGAATACCTATGTGGCCATGCTGCTGGCGGCTATCGTATGCCCCGTGATCAACACCGGTGTGTTCGTGGCCTGTATGCTGCTGTTTTTTGTTGATGTGCTGGCTACGTGGGCGGGCGGCGGAGATCTGCTGGGGTACATCCTGACGGGACTGATCCTGGCAAACTTTGTTCCCGAACTGATCATCAACGTTGTATTCAGTCCTGCGGGGGAGCGGATCTGCCGCGCGGTAAACGGGAAAAAAGCCTGACGGGAGGAGACGTATATGCTGCTTGCAATTGACATCGGCAATACCAACATCGTACTGGGCGGGTTGAAGGATGATAAAATTCTCTTTGAGGCCCGCATCGCTACCGACCGCATTATGACCTCTGACCAGTATGCGGCAGAGATCAAGAATATGCTGGGGTTATTTGGTGTGTCGGCTGCGGATGTAGAGGATTGCATTATCTCCTCCGTGGTTCCCCCGGTATTCAATTCGGTGCAGACCGGTGTTTGGAAATTCACCGGCAAGCAGCCCATGGTGGTTGGCCCCGGACTGAAAACCGGATTGAACATCCACATGGATATCCCCTCACAGGTTGGCAGTGACCTGATCGTGGCCGCGGTGGCTGCGCTGGCGGAATATGCGGCGCCCCTGGTGCTGATCGATATGGGTACCGCTACCACCATTCAGGTGATCGAGCCGGACAACGTGTTCGTGGGCGGTCTGGTGTTCCCGGGCGTTATGGTATCGCTGGATTCCCTGACCAGAAATGCGGCCCAGCTGCCCGGCATCAGTCTGGACAAACCTAAGCAGGTGATCGGTAAAAACACCGTGGACTGCATGCGCGGCGGCATTATGTACGGCACGGCCGCCATGTTGGACGGTGTGATCGACCGGGTGGAGGAAGAACTGGGACACAAGACCACGGTGGTCGCCACAGGCGGTCTGGCACAGTTCATCATTCCCCTGTGCAAGCGGGAGATCACCTACGAGCGCGACCTGCTTTTGAAGGGCCTGAACATCATCTACAAGAAGAACAAAAAATAAAAAACAGCTCCACCCGATCGGGTGGAGCTGTTTTTTGTTTGGATTACTCCTGAGCGATGGCACCCATGGGGCAGGTGTCAGCGCAAGCGCCGCAGTCCAGGCAAGCGGCAGCGTCGATCACGTACTGAGTGTCGCCCTGGGAGATAGCGCCCACGGGGCAGGAATCGGCGCAAGCGCCGCAGCTGACGCAAGCGTCACTGATCTTGTAAGCCATTATGTAACACCTCCATTTGAAATGTGTATTCTATTCTAGCACAAGTTTTTGAAAAAGCAATATATTTTTCAAAAAAGCGGGCATAGTTCATGCAGAGTAAATGTGAGGTGACAGGATGCAGGAGAGCAATTTTACCCCGGAGGCCCTGAATGTGCTGTGCCTGGCCCGGGAAAACGCCTGTGCTTTGGGCCACAGCTACGTGGGCAGCGAGCATCTGCTGCTGGCACTTTCGGCTTTGGAAGAAAACGTTGGGCGAATGCTGCAAAACAGGGGTGTGGCAGAGGGCGCGCTGAGAAAGGTGCTGGCAGCGCAGATGGGTGTGGGCAAAATCGGCGGACCGTGTCAGGGATTGACGGTACGCTGCAGGCAGATCATACGTTTTGCGGTGACAGAGTCCCGACAGACCGGGGCATCGGCAATTTCCCCGGAGCATTTGCTGCTGGGGATGCTGCGGGAGGGGTGTGGAAGCGGCGTAAAGCTGCTCAGCCGACAGGGCATTGACTCGGACCGCTTTTACCGACAACTGCGTGCAGGGTTAGGCGGCAGTGAAGCGCCCACGCCGCGGCGCAGCCGGGAGGTGGAGCGGCCCGGCCAGACGAGTGAGACCCGCCTGTTGGACCAGTGCGCCCGGGACCTGACACGGTTGGCGGCTCAGGGCAGCCTTGATCCGGTCATTGGCAGAGACGAAGAGCTGGAACACATCATCCGCATCTTGTCCCGGCGGAGTAAAAATAATCCCGCCCTTATCGGTGACCCCGGTGTGGGTAAGACTGCCCTTGCGGAAGGACTGGCTCAGGCCATCATTCGTGGCAGCGTACCGGACAACCTGCGGGGGCGGCGGGTCTGCGCATTGGATCTGAGCGCCATGGTGGCGGGGACCAAGTATCGGGGCGAGTTTGAGGACAAGCTGCGCAAGGTGTTGGATGAGGTGCGTCGGGCGCGCAACATTATTCTGTTCGTGGACGAACTTCATACCATCGTTGGCGCAGGCAGCGCCGAAGGCGCCATCGACGCGGCCAATATCCTGAAACCCGCTTTGGGCAGGGGCGAGATCCAGATGCTGGGTGCCACCACACAGGAGGAGTACCGGCGTTATATTGAAAAGGATGCTGCACTGGAGCGGCGTTTTCAGCCGGTGGTCGTCCGGGAACCGGACCGGGACAGCGCCATAGCCATACTGCAGGGGCTTCGCGGACGTTATGAGCGGCATCATCGGCTGACGATCACCGATGAGGCGATCACGGCGGCGGTGGACCTGTCCCGACGGTATCTGCCTCAGCGGTTTCTGCCCGACAAGGCCATCGACCTGATGGACGAAGCCGCGGCACGGGTGCGCCTGACCCGACACACCCTGCCCCCGGAGCTGCAGCGGCTGGAGCGGCGGGTGACAGAGGCGGCCCGGGAGCGGGAGACGGCCATCCAGAGGCAGGACTACGAGCGGGCGGCGGTGCTGCGGGATGCGGAGGAAGACTTCCGCCGTCAGTTGGACAGCCGCACCCAAAGCTGGCACAAGGAGCGGCCGGCACAAAAGGTGACAGCGGCAGACATTCAGGCAGTGCTGACCGGGTGGACGGGAATCCCGGTCACAGAACTCTCTATGGAAGAGCGGCAGAGGCTGGCCGAATTGGAATGTACACTCCGTGAGCAGGTCGTGGGGCAGGATGATGCAGTACAGGCGGTGGCCCGCGCGGTGCGCCGGGGCAGGCTGGGACTGAAAGATCCGGACCGGCCGGTGGGAAGCTTCTTGTTCCTCGGTCCCAGCGGTGTGGGCAAGACTCTGCTGTGCCGCAGCCTTGCCGCAGCGCTGTTCGGCAGCGAGGACTCCCTGATCCGGTTTGATATGTCTGAGTATATGGAGGCACACACGGTGTCCCGGCTTATCGGCTCACCCCCGGGCTACGTGGGTCACGAACAGGGCGGACAGCTGACGGAACGGGTGCGCCGTGCGCCATGGTCGGTGGTGCTGCTGGATGAGATCGAAAAGGCCCATCCGGACGTGTGGGGCCTGCTTCTGCAGATCATGGACAGCGGAACCCTGACCGATGCGCTGGGCCGCAAGACGGACTTCCGCAATACGGTGGTGGTCATGACTTCCAACCTAGGAGCGGGACGGTTTTCCAGCGGTCAGTTGGGATTTTCTCCCGGCGGCACAGCGGCGGTGGACAATGGAGTGCTGGCCGATGCGAAAAAGACCTTCCGGCCGGAGTTTTGGGGTCGGCTGGACGGTACGCCGGTGTTCCATCCGTTGGACAGCGCAGCCTTGCATGAGGTTGGCCGCAAGCAGCTGCAGCGGGTGACCAAGCGTTTTGAAGAAATGGGCATTGCGCTGGAGGTCACAGACAGTGCACTTAGGTGTCTGACCGAGGGAAAGGGCGACCCGGCCCATGGGGCGCGGCCGCTGCTGCGGGCGGTGACAGAGCAGATCGAAGACCCGGCTGCTGACCTGCTGCTGAGCGGGCAGGTGACCTGCGGAGGCAGAGTGCTGGCAGACCGGGAGGGAGACCGGGTGGTGCTGCGTGTCATGTGAACAGCCCTTGCAAAATCCCTGCCTTATGTTATAATTTCCTTATCCTGATTTGGGAGTGACTTGGTATGGAGCGTACCCGCGCAAGCGGTGTTTTACTGGCGATTTCCGCCCTGCCCGGACCCTATGGTATCGGCTCGCTGGGCGAGCCCGCCCGGCGGTTCGTGGATTTCCTGGTTCGGGGAAGCCAGCGCTGGTGGCAGATTTTGCCCCTTGTTCCCCTCGGAAACGGCGCATCCCCCTATATGTCCCCCTCTGCCTTTGCGGGCAACCCGCTGCTCATCGACCTTGACATGCTGGCACAGGAGGGTCTGCTGACCTCGGAGGAACTGGACAGCGCCCGCTGTGAAAATCCGGACCGGGTGGACTACGTCCGGCTGAACGAGACACGCCTGCCCCTGCTGCGGCGTGCGTGGCAGAGGGCGAAAGGGCGGCCCGAGGAAACAGATCCTGTGGAGATGCCGTGGCTGGAGGACTATGCGGCCTTTTCTGCGCTGCACGACCACTATCGGTCCGGCTGGTGGGAGTGGCCCTGCGATGCTGTCCCCGACCCGGAGGAGAGGGACTTCCATCGCTTTTTGCAGCGGACATTTTACCGCCAGTGGTTTGAGCTCAAGCAGTACGCCAACGAGCGGGGCGTGCGGCTGATGGGCGATATCCCCATTTACCTGTCTGCCGACAGCGTGGAGCTGTGGCGCAGACCGGAAATCTTTGAACTGGAGAAGGACGGGCGTCCCTCCGCTGTGGCGGGTGTGCCGCCGGATGCCTTCTGCCCCGACGGACAGCTGTGGGGAAATCCCCTGTACAACTGGCAGCGGGAGGCAACTTTTGATTTCTGGAAAGAGCGCATCGGTTGGTGCGCCAAACTCTACGACGGGGTGCGAATCGACCACTTCCGGGCGTTCCACAACTATTGGTCCGTTCCCGCCGATGCCGAGACGGCGGCGGAGGGCGAGTGGCTGCCCGGCCCGGGCATGAAGCTGCTGAACGCGCTGCAGGCGGCGGCGCCGAAGCTGGAGCTGATCGCGGAGGATCTGGGAGATCTGGATGCGGGTGCGATCGAGTTTGTGCGCACCTGCGGCGTACCCGGTATGCGTGTGCTGGTCTTTGCCTTTACACCCGGTGCGGAGAGCGCGTTTCTGCCCCATAACTGTGATGCCAACTGCGTGGTTTATACCGGCACCCACGATACCCCCACCTTTGTCCAGTGGTTCCATGAAGCCGATAGCGAAACGGCCGCCTATGCCCGTGCCTACCTGCGCCTGCGGGAGGATGAGGGGCTTGGCTGGGGCGGACTCTGCGGCGCGTGGGGGACAAGGGCGTACCTTGCCATCGCGCCCATGCAGGATGTGCTGGGACTGGGGGCGGATGCCCGCATGAATACCCCCGGTACCATCGGGGATCACAACTGGTCCTGGCGGGTGCGGTACGAGGCATTCAACGACGGTGTGGCCGACCGGCTGTCCCACCTGACCAAAATTTACAGCCGGGCCAATTAACCTCTTGCAAAAGTATTTGTACTGGTATATAATACACCAGTACGCCGGTGTGATGGAATTGGTAGACGTGACGGACTCAAAATCCGTTCCTGGCGACAGGGTGTGGGTTCGAGTCCCACCACCGGCACCAAAAACCCCGCAGTCCTTATGGACTGCGGGGTTTTTGACGTTGGTCGGGTTACGCAGAACCCACCGGGTTCGACGCCCGCCCGCAGGCGGGTGTGTCGGAGCGCAACCGCCGCTTGCGGCGGCACTTGGCGCGCAGACGTCCCACCTATCCCACGCCGACCTCGATGGTCGGCGTGGGAGACTTTTGCGGTATTGCAGAAGTGTGTATCCCCACCACCGGCACGAAACGATTGCAGAGCAAAAGGGTGTATGGTATGATTTGAAATAAGAAGGTGGGATAACAGTGAAAAAACTCGGAATCATATTATTCTTTATCCTTTTTGCAATACCGCTGCCGTTTGCCGCTCTTTACAGCCTGTTTGCTTTGGCGGGAATTGTGATGGAACTCGCTGAGCTGAACTTTGGCATGGTCGTGGTTTATCTGATGATTATGCTTGCGGCTGTTCCGTATGGTTTGATCTACATCTATGCGTTGATTAGAACACTGGACAGTGAGAAAGTTTCACCTGCAACGTTTGCACCGGCTATGCAGCTCGCTGTTGCGGCATTGCTGCTGGTGCTTATAAATCCGGTAGCCGAGCTGATTGGCGCGTCCGAGACATGTTTTGGATTACGGGTGGGAGATTACGAAATCGTTGAGTCGCTGGATACCCACGGTGGATTTCACGGCGACGGCACGTATTATTTGATTTTGGACTGTTCGAAGAACCGGGAGAAAGCGCTGAAGGCGGTCAGCAAATGGGACAGGCTTCCTTTGCCGGAAAACGTGGAACTGATGATGTACGGTGGGATAAAAGATGGCAGGTACTACGGGTATCATTTGGCGGAAGAAGCAAACATGCCAAGGATAGAAAATGGTTACTACGTCTTTCGTGACAGGCATAGGGGAGGAAATGATCCGTCGGATGATTCTGAACTGCTAAGCAGATATTCCTTTAATTTTACAATAGCCGTTTATGATGCCGATACAGACAGAATGTATTATTTTGAATATGATACTTAACAAAAAACACGGAAGGTCAATTGACCTTCCGTGTTTTGATTTTCTATCAGCTTACTTGCCGCAGAACTCCTTGGCGACCTCCACAATGTGGTCGGCGGACAGGCCGAACTGCTTGAGCAGGGCCACGGCGGGACCGGAGTGACCGAACTCGTCGTTGACGCCGATGCGGCGCACGGGAACGGGACACTTCTCGGCAACGCAGGAGCAGACAGCCTCGCCCAGACCGCCGATGATGTTATGCTCCTCGCAGGTGATGATCTTGCCGCACTCCTTGGCAGCCTTCAGCACCAGCTCCTCGTCCAGAGGCTTGATGGTGGCCATGTTGATGATGCGGGCGGAGATACCGGCCTCGGCCAGGATCTTGCCGGCCTCGATAGCCTCGGCAACCAGCAGGCCGTTGGCGATGATGGCCACGTCGGTACCGTCCTGAATGACCTCGCCCTTGCCGATCTCGAACTTGAAGTTGGCCTCATCGTGGAACACGGGCACAGCCAGGCGGCCGAAGCGCAGGTACACGGGACCGTTGTGCTCGTAAGCGGCCTTGACGGCGGCGCGGGCTTCCACGTCGTCGGAGGGGGACATAACGACCATGCCGGGGATGGAACGCATCAGAGCGAAGTCCTCGCAGCACTGGTGGGAAGCGCCGTCCTCACCGACGGAGATACCGCCGTGGGTGGCGCCGATCTTCACGTTCAGCTGGGGATAGCCGATAGAGTTGCGGATCTGCTCGAAGGCACGACCGGCGGCGAACATAGCAAAGCTGGAGGCGAAAGGCACCAGACCGGCGGTAGCAGCACCGGCGGCCACGGCGATCATGTTGCCCTCGGCAATGCCGCAGTTGAAGTGACGCTCGGGGAAAGCCTTCTTGAAAATGCCGGTCTTGGTGGCACCGGCCAGGTCGGCGTCGAACACGATCAGGTCGTCATGCTCGGCGGCCAGCTCGGCAAGCGCGTTGCCGTAGCTGTCACGGGTTGCGATCTTCTTAACGTCTGCCATGTTACATTGCCTCCACTTCTGCCAGCTGGGCCTTCAGTTCGGCCATAGCGATGGCGTATTCCTCGTCGTTGGGAGCCTTGCCGTGCCAGCCGGCCTGGTTCTCCATGTAGCTGACACCCTTGCCCTTGGTGGTCTGCATGATGATGCCGAAGGGCTTGCCCTTGGTGGCGCGGGCCTGGGCAAAGGCGGCCTCCAGCTGCTCGAAATCGTGGCCGTCCACCACGGCGACCTCAAAGCCGAAGGCCTTGAGCTTGGCGTCGATGGGGTAGGGACTCATAACGTCGGCAACCTTGCCGTCGATCTGCAGGCCGTTGTTGTCGATGATGGCGCAGAAGTTGTCCAGGTTGTAGTGGGCGGCGAACATCATAGCCTCCCAAACCTGGCCCTCCTGGATCTCGCCGTCACCCAGCAGGGTGTACACGCGGTTGGTCTTGCCCTGATGCTTGGCAGCCAGAGCCATACCGGCGGCGGCGGAGATGCCCTGACCCAAAGAGCCGGTGGACATATCCACGCCGGGGACCATGTTCATGTTGGGGTGGCCCTGCAGGTAGCTGTCGATGTGGCGCAGGGTGGGCAGATCCTCCACAGGGAAGAAGCCGCGGTTGGCCAAAGCGGCGTACAGGCCGGGGGCGGTGTGGCCCTTGGACAGGACGAACCGGTCACGGTCGGCCCACTTGGGGTTCTTGGGGTCGATGTTCATCTCCTTGAAGTACAGGTAGGTGAACGCTTCGGCGGCGGACAGGCTGCCGCCGGGATGGCCGGCCTTGGCGCCGTAGGTGCCCTCGATAACACCCATACGGACCTTGCAGGCCGTTGCCATCAGCTGCTTTTTCTCGATGCTGGTCATGGCAAAAATCTACTCCCTTCCAAACTGATATCTCATATTTGACTGGTTTGCCCCGGTGCAAGGCGCACCACGGCATGATATCTGCCTTATTATAGTACATTTTCCGGGAAAGTGCAAGGGTGGAGCCATAGTTATTCCGCCTAAATTCGAAAAAATATGGGTCCGGCACAGGGCCGGACCCATAGAAGAAACATGGAAAGTGAGATTACTGTCCGTTGTAGTTGTAATAGTTGTAATTGTTGCTGTTGCTGTTGCTGTTGTCGTTGCTGTTGCTGTTGCTGTTGGTGTTGCCGTCGGTGGACAGGAACTGCTGAGCAGAGGTGGCGAAGGGGGAGGAGTCCTCACCCTTGATCTTGTTGTTGATCTGGATGACGTTCTTGACCAGCAGCAGACCCATCATCATCAGCTCGTAGAACAGGCGGACCGTGATGGGGCCGACCAGCAGGAGCAGCAGACCCGTGCCGCCGGACCAGGTCATATAATGGCCCAAATAGCCCTCAAAACCGAGCAGGGAGAACAGACCGACGAACACACAGATACAGGTGGACAGGATGTACAGCACCTGCAGGATCTTTTCGATGATCAGGAACTTGAAGTTGAAGATGTTGTGCAGTATGAGGCCGATTTTGCCGAACTTGTTCTTCTTGCTTTCGGGCAAAACGAAGATGACCAGCAGCACGGTGGCGGCGATAGCGGTCAGTGTGCCAAGGCCGGACATAAGGGCAATTGTATTGATACGCATGGGGAAAACCCTCCTTTTTATTGATATGTTTATCATATCAACAATGTAAAAACTTGTCAATTACAATCCAATTACAATGCAGACAAACAGATGGGCGAGGTGCTGTTGCGCCCCGCCCATTGTGGTTTACTGTTCAAAGGTGAACTTCTCCCAGGGGATGTCCACCGGCTTTTTCTCGGTGAGAATTTCGTCAATGTGCAGCAGCAGGGGGTAGTCGGCCAAATTGGCAAGACCCCGCGCGGCCTTGGCCCGGACGGCCTCTGCCACCCGGCCGGCTACCACCAGGGACTCCAGGGTGACGCCCTGCAGCTCGGCCTTAGCCTGGTCGATGTCCAGCCCCCGGCCCAGCAGGATGCCAATGAGCCGGGTGCGGCCGCCGTACACCGTAACGTACAGGTCGCCGGCGCCCACCACAAGGTTATTCAAATCGCCGGCGCCCTGCAGGTCAAGCAGCTTCTGCATTTCCCGCACCGACTGGCCGAAGACGGCGGCCTGAGAGTTGAAGTGCAGCTCGCTGTCCAAACCGAATTCCTTTTGGTTCAGGCCGATGGTCAGGGCGATGCCAAGGGCGTAGCCGTTTTTCAGGGCCACGGCGCTCTCCACCCCCACCACGTCGGTGGACAGGCTGATGTGGTAATAGCCGGTGGCCATGGCGGACTTGAGCATCCGCAGGATGTCCATATCCCTGCCGCAAAAGCTGACCTCAGTCTGGTCGTGGGCCACCAGCTCGTAGCTGGTGCAGGGACCGCCGATGGCGTTCAGAGGGATGTGCTTGCCCAATTCGTCCAGCTTCTGCTGCCAAATGTCGGGGTAAGTCAGCAGGGTGCCGTCGGGCAGGTTCCACAGACCCTTGGTCACCGAGATGACGGGGACGTTTTCCTGCAACCGGGGCAAAATCTCGTCCCGGAACCACTCCACACCGAAGCTGCTGACGCCGCAGATGATGAAGTCCGCGCCGGGGATGACAGCGTCCAGCTCCTCAATGTGGTGGTACTGCACCCCGGCGGGAAAATCCCGAACGAACTTGGGGTGGCGGTTGGTTTTACGGCAGGTGTCGATGATGTCCCAGTCCAGATGGGTGCCGACCAGGTGTACCTCGTTGCCGTTTTCCCGGGCGGGGAAGGCCAGGGCGGACCCCATCATACCTGAGCCGATGATGACGATTTTGCGCATGGTTACACGTCCTTTCGAAACGCATTTGGGGTGCGGTTATATTATGGCGCGTTGGAGGGTTCAATATAAACGAAGTCCGCACGGATATACCCCTCATGTGTTGCACCGTCGTTGCCGACAAAGCGAATTTTGTACCAGCCGTTGTCGGCTTGGTCCAAGATATCGCATGGAGTGCCGACCTGGGTGACGTACATCACGCTACCGTCAACGGGGGCGCTGCGGATGGATGCGCCGGTGACGTGGAAAATTCCCGCGGTCCCTGTAGGGACATCCGGAAGGGGGTGGCCTATAGAAGCATCCAAAGAGGTGCCTGTAGAGGTATCCACAGAGGCGCCCACAGAGGCATCTGCAGAAATGTCCGCAGAGGTATTCACGGAATTTGCGGTTTCAGATTCGGTGGATACAGACTTTGCGGAAACGTAGGCATCCAAATCAATCCACATGGCGGGACGGACGGCAAGAGCTGTAGTTTCGATATCGATTGAAGAATAGAACAAATAATCATCAGAGGAGAAACCGGGGTAAAGAGGATCTCCATCGCGAGACGTGCGCAAAAACCATTGGCAGAAACCGTACTCGGATGTGACACTAATTTTTGTGGCTGCATAAGCGGTAGGCAAAGTAGCCGGAGAAAAATCAGAACAATATAGCCTGAACTCGCCTATACTCAACAAGAAAACCTTGTCAAAAACGGCATTTTCCAGCGTGGTGATTGAAATGGCTGTTTGTTCCTCGGGGGAGAATGCGGTTTGGATGAAATCCCGATTCAGCCACTGACGCAGGGAACAGGTTTCCCACGTAACATCACCGGCTTCAATGTGATACGGCTGAGCATCAAGTGCATACTGACTGATGACCAAAGCACGATCGGCTTGAACATCCAACACCAGCCACTCAATATCCTCGGTTCCGTTTGAAGGGTTGTTGTCCTGTTCGTACCGACCAAAGGTAATATAGTCGCCAGCGGCAATCTGTTTCGGCATCAGTGGATATATCAGCAGCAGAATCAGACCTATGCCAAGTAATACCACGAGCAGACTCAGAACTATCTTTCGTTTTTTTGTGGACGGACTATCCGCTGTCGATTCCTTGGTTGTCACTGATGACGAGGGGAGGGCGTTTGGTTCGGCGGCCGCCATCGGCTGAACGATGGGGTGGCTCGGGGTGGGCGCAGCCTGTGCGGGGGGCGGGGCAGGCGGTGCCTGGGTTGCTATGGGTGCTGTCGGTGCGGGGGCAAAGATAGGCTCCGTTTTATCGGTGTCCATGGTGGAAACAGGCGTTGCGGGTCCGGATACTGCAGGTTCGGCATGGGGCGGAACGGAAGGAGCAGGGGCGAAGATACTCTCGGTTTTATCCGGCTCCTCTTCCTCTAGAGAGATGAACTGGGATGGTTCAGACATCTGCGCCGCCTGAGGAGCGGCGAAGACGCTTTCGGTGGGCGAAGACTTCCGGGCGGAGGGCGCAAAAGGAGAGTTGCCGCCGTCGGTGTCGGTGGTTTGGGGGGTAATGAGCAGGGCGCTGCCTGGAACTTGCACACAATCCGACTGGGCCAGCAGACATTCCAGTTGCAGACGCATTTCCTCCGGAGTGGCAAACCGCTGGGCGGGGTCGCGGGCGCAAGATTTCAGTACCACGGCAGCCAGTTCGGGGTCTGCATTGACCGGGGCAGGAATTTGCTCGCCATTGATGCGCTTTGCGTTTGCGTTCTCTTTGTCGCTGTAAGTAATGCGATTTGGATAGGCGGGAAGAAAGGGAGTGCGATTGTTGTTCAGCAGACGGTACAGTACAAGACCCAGGGAATAGAGGTCAACACTGGGGCCGTAAGGCTGGCCCAAATACACCTCGGGCGCCATGTAATTGTAGGTACCCTTTTTGGACAGACCACTGGTGGTCTTCTCGGCTGTCCGGGCAATGCCAAAGTCGCCCAGTTTGTAATTACCATACTCGGAGACAAAAATGTTCTCCGGCTTGATGTCGCGATGGATGATGCTTTGTCTTTTGCAGAACTCAAGCGCTTTACAGATGTCAATGCCCAGATGAATGATGTCGGTCCGGGTCATCCCTTTTGCGGCAATGTATTCATTCAGGGGGGTAAGCAGCTCCATACGGATGAGAATGTCCCATCTGATTTCGCCTTGGTGTTCAAGGACTTTGTGATCCTCGCAGCTGACGATGTTGGTGTTACCCTTGAATTTGGACATCAAAGCGAACTCGTTCACGATTTCTTCCACAAGGTCGCGATAATACAGGGAGACACTCTGCTCGTCCATGCCATCGGCCATGATATTTTTGGCTTCGCTTTCGTTTTGGGGAATGGTGATGACCTTCAGGGCGGCAGAGTAGGTTCGGCCAAAGTCGGTGCGTTCAATTTCGAAGACCTTTCCGAAGTTGCCCTCGCCGATCAGGCGCTTGATGTGCCACTCGCCAAAAATTGGTTCCATATTTTTGTAATAAGATATATCCATAAACAAGCCTTCTTATTTGTTGCAATGTAAAAGTGTTGAGGAGAGACACCGTCGGGCGGAAGAGCATCCCTTACTCAGAATTTGAATAATTGCATAAGCACACCCAAAAGGCCAAGGGCGACCACGCCGGATACGATGGAAACGGTCAAAAGCCACTTATAGCTTTTCTTGCCGGCTTGAGGGGCGTCGGTTTGGGGCGAGGGCCACTGGAACTGGTTGGACCACTGGGGCGAGTCAGGACATTGCAGGAACGGCGAAGCACCGAACGGCGAAGCGCCAAAGGGTGAGGAGGTAGGGAAATTCGAATCAAAGGTCGTACCCTTATGGGTGGCGGAAGAGGTTTTGGGAGGTGCGGGGCGGTTACTCGTGAAGGGCGTTGCCGGGGAAGGCGTGGGGCGGTTGTTTCCTGCGGGCGCCGTCTGAGAAGGCGCGGGGCGGTTGTTCCCCGCGGGTGCCGTCTGAGAGGGCGTGGGGCGGTTGTTTCCTGCGGGCGCCTGGGTAGGGGCGGGCGCGGGTTGGCTGTTCGCAGTGTGCTGCCCATGGGGGGTGATGAAAATGCTGGCGGTATTCTCCGACTCCTCAAAGGGGATGTTGTATACACGCTCATTGGCCGCGGGCGAAGTTTGAACGGGGGCGGCCTGAGCGGGGGTGGCCTGAGCGGGGGCGGCCTGAGCGGGGGCGGCGGGACGGTCGGTGGCAGTTCCGCGCCGGGGTGCGGCGAACAAGCCCTCGGTAGGGGAGGACTCCTCGGCGGGGATATAGCGGTTGCTGGCGGTGCTGATCTTTATGGGGCCGCTGACGGCGCAGGTGCAAATATTCTCCTGCGCGTTTTGGTGGTGCAGCAACTGCTCCAACTGCAGGCGCATTTCCTCCGGAGTGGCAAAGCGCCGGGCGGGGTCGTAGGCGCAGGCCCGCAGCACCACGGCAGCCAGATCGGCATCGGCGTTGGCCGGGGCGGGGATCGGCTCACCGCTGATGCGTCGGGTGTTGGCGGTTTCGCGGTCGCTGAAGGTGATGGGGGTGGGGTAGGCCGGGAGGAAGGGCGCGCGGTTATTGTTCAGCAGGCGGTACAGCACAAGGCCCAAAGAATAGATGTCCACGTTGGGGCCGTAGGGCCGGCCCAGGTACACCTCGGGGGCCATGTAGTTATAGGTACCCTTTTTGGACAGACCGCTGGTGGTCTTTTCCGCCGTCCGGGCGATGCCGAAGTCGCCCAGCTTGTAGTTACCGTTGTTGGCGACAAAGATGTTCTCCGGCTTGATGTCGCGGTGAATGACGTTCTGTTTTTGGCAGCACTCAAGGGCCCGGCACAGATCAATGCCAAGGCGCGTGACATCCTGCCGGGTCATGCCCTTTTTGGCGATGTGGTCGATCAGGGGAGTGAGCAGCTCCATACGGATGAGGATGTCCCAGCCGATGGCGTCCCGATGCTCGATGACCTTGTGGTCCTCATAGCTGACGATGTTGCTGTTGCCCTTCAGACTGGACATCAGGGCGAATTCGTCGATCATTTCCGACACGAAGCCGCGATAATACACAGTGATGCTGTGTTCATCCATGCCGTCGGCCATAACGCTTTTGACTTCGCTCTCGTTTTGGGGGATGGTAATGACCTTCAGGGCGGCGGAGTAGATCCGGCCGAAGTCGGTGCGTTCGATCTCAAAGACCTTGCCGAAGTTGCCCTCACCGATCAGGCGCTTGATATGCCACTCACCGAAAATCGGTTCCATGTTCTTGTAATAAGACAGATCCATAAGCAGTTATCCTCACGTGTGTGATATAGGGGTATCAGACAATTGCGATCAAGGGGCGGGTACCACCGTTACCTTGCAGGTTGCCTTGTGGGGGGTGGAGCAATTGTCGAAGTAGAACGTGGTAGTGATGGTGGCGGTGCCGGGGGCGACACCCACAACCTTACCGCCGGCGTCCACGGTAGCCACCGATGTGTTGCTGCTGGCGTGAACATAGCGGCGGAAACCGGAATTGTTGCTGTAGTACGCGTATATGGCGTTGCTTCCGCCGACCCGGACGGTGATGCTCGAGTCGGACAACCAGCCCGTATGTGTACAAGCGGGGGCAGAATTTACGGTAAGGGTACAGGTAGCGGACTGGCCGCCGGAGGTGACGGTGAGCTTGACCTTGCCCGCGCTGACAGCGGTGACGGTGCCGTTTTTGATGGTGGCGACCTTGGTATTGCTGCTCTTCCAGGTGTAGCTGCCGTTGCCGCCGCTGGCCTTCAGGGTGTAGGTTTCGCCGGGGTTGAGGGCAATGGCGGTTTTGTTGAGCTTCAGGGTCGGGGCGTTGGGGTCCTTGACCGTTACGGTGCAGGTGGCAGTCTGGTCGCCGGAGGTGACGGTGACCTTGGTGGTGCCAGCGCCCTTGGCGGTGATGACGCCGTCACTCACAGTGGCGACCTTAGCGTTGCCAACGGTCCAGGTATAGGTGCCGTCGCCGCCGCTGGCGGTCAGCGTGTGCTGCCGGCCGATGTTCAGGGAAAGGGAGGTCTTATCCAGGGTCAGGGGGCTGACCACCACTTCGGGAGGGGCCTCCTCGGGACCCTTGCTGACCCGGATGGTCAGCTTGTCGCCCGCGTACACAAAATCCACGTCACTGGCGGCGATCACGGTGCCGGCGGCGGCGGAGTCGAATTCGTACTCCACAACCACGGTGGCGCCGATGGCTTCCAGGGTGGTTTTGGCCTCCTGCTCGGTTTTGCCGACCACATCGGGCATGGGAATACCCAAAACGACAACGTCCTCGGAGGAGGAGGTGCTTTCTCCTCCGTCAATGGAGAGCGCGATCAGAACGATTCCCAACACCAGCGCCAGGACCAGGACGCCGGCCACGATTCCGAGAATCAAAAGCGATTTGCGCTTTTTCTTGGACTCGGTTTCGGTTGGGGGCGTGACAGGATTCCGGGCCTGCTCAGCCTTTCGGGCCTGACGAGCCTGCTCGGCCAGTTGGGCCTGTCGGGCCTGCTCGGCCAGTTGGGCCTGTCGGGCCTGCTCGGCCAGTTGGGCCTGACGAGCCTGCTCGGCCAGTTGGGCCTGACGAGCCTGCTCGGCCAGTTGGGCCTGACGAGCCTGTTCGGCCAATTGGGCCTGACGAGCCTGTTCGGCCTGACGAGCCCGCTGGAGGTCGGAAGGCGAGAACATACTCTCGGTTTTGTCATAATAGTCCGAAACCGAGTTGTCTACGGGAATCGGGGTCGGTGTGGGCGCAGGAGGAGCGGGATTTACGGATGTCTGCTGAATGGGAGCATGGAACACGCTGGCGGTGGCGTCCAAAGGCTCCGGCGTGTGGATGGGCGCTGCCGGGGTGGGACTCTGGGCGCCGGCGGCGCCGGTGGAACCGGTGGCGGTTTTTGTGGCAGAGGCGGTAAAGGCGCACACGTTTTCCTGCTTGTCCTGGCCGGACAGAAGCTGCTCCAACTGCAGGCGCATTGCCTCCGGGGACTCATACCGGTCTGCGGCCTGATAGGCGCAGGCTTTCAGCACCGCGGCCGCGAGGGCGGCATCGGCGTTGGCCGGGGCGGGGATCTGCTCGCCGTTGATGCGTCGGGCGTTGGCGTTTTCACGGTCGCTGAAGGTGATGGGATTGGGATAGGCGGGGAGGAAGGGGGCGCGGTTGTTATTCAGCAGGCGGTACAGCACAAGGCCCAGGGAGTAGATGTCAACGCTGGGGCCGTAAGGCTGGCCCAGATACACCTCGGGCGCCATGTAGTTGTAGGTGCCTTTTTTGGACAGACCGCTGGTGGTCTTCTCCGCCGTCCGGGCGATGCCGAAGTCACCCAGTTTGTAGTCGCCGTTTTTGGATACAAAGATGTTTTCCGGCTTGATGTCGCGGTGGATGATGTTCTGCTTTTGGCAGAACTCAAGGGCCCGGCACAGGTCAATGCCCAGCCGGACAATGTCCTTGCGGCTCATTCCCTTTTCCGCGATGTGGTCGATCAGCGGGGTGAGCAGCTCCATACGGATCAAGATGTCCCAGCCGATCTCGTTTTTGTGTTCCAGGACCATGTGGTCCTCGTAGCTGACGATGTTGCTGTTGCCCTTCAGGTTGGCCATCAGGGAGAACTCGTCCACGATCTCCTCCACGAAACCGCGGTAATAGACGGTGATGCTGGCATCATCCATGCCGTCGGCCATGACGCTTTTGATTTCACTCTCGCTTTGGGGGATGGTGATGACCTTCAGTGCGGCGGTGTACTTGCGGCCAAAGTCCTCGCGCTCGATCTCAAAGACCTTGCCGAAGTTGCCCTCGCCGATCAGACGATTGATTTTCCAGGCGCCGAAGACCGGCTCCAGTTTTTTGTAATAGGACATATCCATGGTACGCACCTCAACTTTTCTAATCTCATCTTAACGCGTATCGCATCAATCGATTGCGACAACGATAATGGTCACATTGTCTTTTCCGCCGTTTTCAAGGGCCATGGCGGTCAGCCGCTCCACACACCGGGCGGGGGGGAGGTTCTCCGCCAGTACGGCGGCGATGGTGTCCTCGGTGACCATATCGGTCAGGCCATCGCTGCACAGGACGTAGCGGTCGCCCGCCAGGGTGGCCTGCGTACAGACGGCCGGCTCGATGACCATGTCCGCGGGGTCGATGCCCAGGTGTTGGGTCAGGCGCGGCTTTCGGTTTGTCAGGCCGTGCTGCTCAATGACAGCCCGGTCGGTGTGGTCAACGGAGAGCTGTTCCAGCACGCCGGCGTGGAACCGGTACACCCGGCTGTCACCGACGTTGGTGATGTGCGTCTGCCCGGGGTCAACACTCAGCAGTGCCGCCGTGGTCCCGATGAGGGCGCGCTCGTGGCTGCGGGCCGCCGCGCATATCGCCTCGTTTGCCCGAAGCAGGGCCCCGACCAGCTCTGCCGCGGGGGTCGCCCGGGGCAGCTCCTGAATTTCGGTGGCGGCGAGGTAGGAGGCGATCTCACCAAGGGCTTCGCCGCCCATGCCGTCAAACACGCCGAAATGGACGGGGTCGGCAATGGGGGCGCAGTAGTACAGCGTATCGGACAGGCCGCGGTTGTCCGAGGGCAACGTGATGCCGTTGAAGAACAAATTGTCTTCATTGTTGCCGCGCACGAGGCCGATGTTACAGCCGCAGGCCGCGGAGAGCTTCAGCTCAGCGGGTTTGACTTGTTTCTTGAATTTGAATCGGAACATATTACAGCCATCCTTCTTGGGCAACCCGATTAACCGAATGGCCGGGCTGCTGACAGATAATAACAGGTTACAATGCCATTGGGCATAAGCGCCCGCTTTAATGGGTTTCGCCTTGCAGACTACAAAATAAGGAGATGTAAAGGTCAGGACCTTTTCGCCAAAGGACACGCGGGGTCCGCCCGGAAATAGGAGCCGCAGGCGGCGTAGCTTTGGCATCTGGCACCGCCGCGACAGGCTATGGCATACTTGCACGCGACACATTCCGGCGGGATGTGTGTCCGGCGCAGCCGGAGGAAGGTTTCGTGCTGATAGTAGACCTCCTGCAGTGTGGTCTGCAGGACGTTGCCGCAGACGATGGGCATACGCCGACAGGGCATGATGTTGCCGAACTCATCCACGGTGATCAGGCTGCTGCCGGCGCTGCAGGCGTACAGCGCACCTTTTGAATGTTGGAACTGCAGGGCGCGGTTCATGGTGACGGTGGTTTTTGGGTACAGCAGCCGCACCAAAAGATTGCCCCGGGCTTTTTTCAGAGTGCGGATATACCTAGCAAGCTCGTCCTTCGTGATGGCAAGCTCCTGCAGCTCCTGCCCGGAACCGATGGGGACGAGCCGGTCCGACCACAGCTTGGTGATGCGCCGCTTTCTGCATTGGGCCGCAACGGCAGGCAAGTGCTTGTAGTTGTCACGGTTCGCCGTGAAGCTGATGTAAGTTCGAATTCCACGCTGTTCCAGCCGTTGTGCCGTGTCCAACACCCGGTCGTAGTCCCCGGGGGCCCGGAGCGCGTCGTGGGTTTGCCGGTCGCCGTCCAGACTCAGTTGGATGAAAGAAACTTCGGTTTCCTTCAACAAGTCGATGAGTGCGTCATCCAAAAAGGAGCCGTTGGAAAGGATACCGTAGGTGAAAAAACGCCTGTTTTCGCCAAGATATTCCAAAATGCGCTTGATGTCCTCACGGAAAAAGGGTTCGCCGCCGGTGAGGTTGATGTGACCTTTCCGTGTGATACCGTGGCGGCGGTTGTATTCCGCGCGCAGCTGCTTGAACTGCTCGATAACGGAAACGACATCGTCGTAGGACAGGGGTTCCACGTCGCCCTCGGTGCGGTAGCAGTGCTTGCAGCGCAGGTTGCATCTGCCGGTGATGTGGAACTGCAGCAGCAGACGGGATTGGTTGTGGCAGTCCATTTTCTCAGTCACCGCAGCCGCCGCAGCCGCCGCAACCGCCGCAGCCGCCGCCGCAGCTGCTGCAACTGCTGCAACCACTGTCGGAGGAAGAGGAACGGGTAGCATGAACAGCCAGTGCCGATGCCAAAGCGACACCGACAAGAACATCACCGAAGACGGTAGGCTGCTCGGTGGAGACACGGACTTTGGGATTATGAAGGGCATAGGCGCGCAGGTACGTGGCTGCTTCCGCCGCCGATACGGGGGTGTTATCCGTCGAGGCGGTTTTAATCAGCGCGTCCAAATTTGGGAACGCAGCGGAATTGGCTTTGACCACGCTGCCAACAAGAATGCCTCGAATCAGGCCCTTCTTGATGATGGCCTTGCGGTACAAAAGGATGCCTACGGGAACTGCGGCGATGCAGCCGAAATGGAAAAGGAGCAAGCCTAAATTGCCCACAGCTTTCTCGTTGTACAGACCCATCAACAGTTTGGTAACCAGTGGGTAGAGAGCAAGGGCAAAAGCGGAGTAATAAATGCAAGTGACCAGATCGAGAATCTTTTTGGAACATTTCGTCACGAAGATTCCGCCTGGGCTTTGGATTTCGGGAGTGGAGGATACCCTGAAGATGAGGGGAGCCAAGTCCACGCCGGAAACATTGTCGATTTTCTGATGGTCTTTCAGGAAGGTGACAATTTTCGCAACCTGAGGGTTGGCCTGACAGTAGGCATTCAAATCGGCAGCGGAAAGGGCGGGGTTGAGATAAACTTGGGTGGATTTCGTGTCGGGGGTCTCCTCCAGGGACACGATGTTGTGCAGCTTTGCCTTGAGAAGGTAGTATCCGGTTATATGACAAGGGTCAAACTCACGCAGCAGCATCAAGTCACTGTCGGAATAGGCCAGGGTCACAGCACGCTTTTTGTAGTTGGAAACACAGCCGACTGCCACGAGAATACCCGCGCCAAAGGCGAGCAGCATAACAATCACCGAAAAGGGACCAAGGGTAGAGATGGTCGTGGGACCCGGAATTTTTCGGATAAAGTACGGAAAATCGTTGATGGCGCTTAAGAAAGACAGGAAGTATAGTCCCCAAGCACCTCCGCCAAGGATGAAGAGTACCTTGCGAGTGGCTGGGGAGTTGGGAGTGAAGGCAGGAAGAAGCGTGAAGGAACAGAACATACACACAAAAATTGAAAAACCGCCGAGTCCGTCGAGGTTGCCGCCGGTAAGAGCGAGGAACGGCGCGGCCAAAGGCAGATAGCCCAAAAGTCCCCAAAGAACGATGAGGACGATCTTGATAACACGCCGTGCCTTGGATTTTTTGGCGGGGGGAGGTGTGACAGAATCGTCTGTCGAAGGAGCCACCTGCTGAGGGGGAACCTGCTGAGGGGGAACCTGCTGAGGGGGAACCTGCTGAGGGGGA
>SVLO01000002.1 GCA_015067885.1 Oscillospiraceae bacterium
TGGTCAGCATGGCGTCGATCAGTTCGTAGGTTCGCTCGTCCTCACACAGCAGGATGTCATAGGTGTCCAGAATCTGCATGTACTGGGGCCAGCGGAAGATGGTGGGCAGGTGCGCCAGGGTGGCAATACTGGGAATCAGTTCCACTCCTCTGGTCAGGGCGTAAGTGTCGATTTCCTTCAGTTCCTCCTTGGAAAAGCGTCCCCGGCCGTAGCCGAAGTAGGGGTGGCCCTCCACCTCGTAGGTATCCTCGGTATAGAGCATCAGGGCATTATAGCCCAGCTTGGAAATCACGTCGATCCACTTCTTCAGCGCAGGCAGGTTCCATACGGCATTGCGGCTGCAATCCACCTTGGCGGCCATGCGCTTGAAGGGAATATTCTCATGTTTGAATGTCATGGTAATCACTCCTCCATCAGCAGGTGCGGGGCTTGAACAGCATATTGGCGCTGGTAATGTCGCAATACTGCCGTGCGTTGCGATCCCAATAGTTCAGGTACTTGCGCTGGCCGTAGTCGGCGCTGGCAGGGGTGCGCATATCCAGCAGGACTTCCTCCAACTCCTCGATGCGGTCGATGTCGCCACGGATGTAATCCTCCAGCCGATCGGCGCAGTGGCTCAATCGGGTCATCACGCCACCCAGACGGATGTCAGACACGTCAAAGCCGTGGGGCTTATTCTCTTTCATCCACTGATAACGGAAGGACTCATAGAAATTCTCCACCAGACCGCGGATACGGCGCAGCTCCACCGCAAGCCTGCCCAGTTCCGCCTTGTCCCCGGCCTCGTAAGCGGCGCGGATGCGCATACCGATGTCGCACTTGGCGGCGGTGACGGCGCACAAATCGTACATGGTCCGGAACAGATAGCCCCACTCGGGGTGGCTGCAATGGGGTTTCAGCAGCTCCATCAGCTCCTCGTGGTCGGCACGGGTGTGGTCGGGGATGGTCAGGTCCATCAGGCCGATGAAGGGATCGTTATACAAAATATAGCGCTGGGGATGGCTGCCGTAAATCTCCCCCTCCCTGCGCTGGGTCAGGTCAAGGAGCAGGAAGTCATCGTAGGCGATGTGGAACATCTCCTCAAACTCACGCTTGATCTGCTCCTCGTCGGTGATACCCTTGGCAATCCGGCTGGCGTAAAATACAGACGGCAGCACAGCAAAGCGGCCGCACTCGGCGCCATCGTCACCGTAGGTGCAAATCTCCACATTTTCAATTCCCATCTCCCGGCAGGCCTGCATACTGTTGTGCAGGGCACGGGTGCTGTAATAGTTCTCCGGCGAGAAGGAGTGCCAGCTCCACACAGCGCCCAGATACCACAGGTTGTCCGCCTTGATCTGCTGGTGGATGGCCATGTGCGCCTTGTAAATTTCCTTATCCCGTTTGTAGTACTCCCAGTACATCAGGGCGGCGTTCTTGGGCATCAGGTCGGACACGTCGGCGGTGACCGTCTTGTTGGGGTCGATATAGCTGTCGTTGCCGGTGGCAAGGCGCACGGGCATATCGCCGGCCACCAGCATCATCTCGTAGCCGTACCGATCGGTCATCTCACACACCCGGGCCATATGCCGCTTGAGGATGTCAAGGCTCTTGTGATAGCCGTGCAGTTCCAGATACTTGCCCCGACCCAGCAGCTCCGCCTCGTCCATAGACACGCTGATGATGCGGCTGTCAAAGCACTCGGCGCAGGTAGCAATCATCTTCTCGATGAACTCATAGGTGCGCTCATCCTCACACAGCAGGATATCGGAGGCATCGTTGATGGCCTTATACTGAGGCCAGCGATAAATGGTGTCCATATGGCCCAGCGTGTTGATGCTGGGGAACAGCTCCACCCCCTTGGAGCGGGCGTAGGCGTTCATCTCCTTCAGCTCGTCCTTGGAGTAGCGACCCCGGCCGTGGCCGAAGTAGGGGTGGCCGTCCACTTCATAGGTGTCCTCCATGTAAAGACTCGTCAGGTTGTAGCCCAACGCGGCAATGATGTCCACCCACTTTTTGAAGCTTTCCACCGTGACCACCGCATTGCGGGAGCAGTCCAACGTGGCAGAAAACCGCTTAAACGGGATTTCGTTTCCTCTTTTGACAGACAAATCGCTCATTTTGTCCCAGTCTCCTTTTTCAACCGGCTCCCCGGCAGGTTTTCGCCCATAATTATATTTTATTTTCGTTCAAACCACAAGCAAAAAAGCCGCGAAACTCTTGCGTTTCGCGGCTTTTTGTCTTGCATTTGATTGCATTTAGAAACCCTTGCCCACCCAGTTGGCGGACACGATCTCGGTGTAGTAGCGGCTGTTGCGGTCCCAATAGTTCAGGTACTTGCGCTTGCCGTAGTCGGGGCTGAGGGGGGTACGCACATCCAGCAGAGTCTCCTCCAGCTCCTCGATGCGGTCCACCTTGCCGGCCACGAACTCGTCCAGCCGCTGGGCGCAGTGGTTCAGGCGGGTCATGACGCCGCCGATGCGCACGTCGGACACGTCAAAGCCGTGGGGCTTGTTCTCACGCATCCACTGGTTGCGGAAGGAGTAGTAGAACTTCTCCACCAGGTCCCGGATGCGGCGCAGCTCCCCGGCCAGCTCGCCAAGGCGGGCCTTATCCCCGGCCTCGTAGGCCGCCCGGATGCGGGTACCGATGTCGCACTTCTCGGCGGTGACGGCGCACAGGTCATGCATGGTCTGGAACAGGTAGCCCCACTCCTTGTTCTTGCACAGGGGGGCCAACAGCTTGACCAGCTCCTCGTGGTCGGCACGGGTGCTTTCGGGCAGGGTCATGTCCATCAGACCGATAAAGGGGTCGTTGTACAGGATGTAACGGGTGGGATGGACGCAGTACTCCTCAGTCTCGTTGCGCTGGGTCAGGTCGATGAGCAGGAACTGGTCGTAGGGGATGCCGAATTCCTTTTCAAAGTTCGCCTTAATGGTGGCCTCGTCGTCGATGCCCTTGGCGATCTGGCTGGCGTAGAACAGGCCGGGCAGACCGGCAAAGCGGGCGCACTCGCCGCCGTCGTCACCGAAGAAGCACACGTTGATGTTCTCCACGCCGTTTTCCATGGCGGCCTGCAGGCTGTTTCGGATGGCGCCGGTGCTGTAGTTGTTCTCGGGAGAGAAAGCGTGCCAGGTCCACACGCCGCACTGGTACCACAGGCCCTCGGCCTTGATCTGCTGGTGAACCTTGGTCAGGGCGGTGTAGTCCTCCTTGCTGCGCTTGTAGTAGTCCCAGTACTTCAGCACGGCACCCTCGGGAATCAGGTCGGACACGTCCTCCTGCACCACGGCCTTGGTGTTGCTGTAGCTGTCGCTGTGGGTGGCCAGGCGGAAGGACATATCGCCCGAGATCATGATCATCTCAAAGCCGTACTTGCGGGCGATCTCGCACACCCGGTTCATGTGCCGCTTGAGAATTTCAATGCGCTTGTCGGGGCCGTGCTTGGCGTAGTACTTGCCCCGGCCCAGCATATCCGCCTCGTCCATGTTGATGTCGATGACCCTGGAGTCAAAGCACTCGGCGGCGGTGGCGATCATCTTCTCGATGAGGGCGTAGGTGCGCTCATCCTCGCACAGCAGGATGTCGGCGTTGTCGTTGATCTCGGCGTAGTGGGCCCAGCGGAAAATGCTGCCCAGATGGGCCAGGGTGTTGGTGCCGGGGATCATCTCCACCTGACGCTCCCGGGCGTAGGCGTTGAGTTCCTTCAGTTCCGCCTTGGTAAAGCGGCCACGGCCGTAGCCGAAGTAGGGCTCGCCCTCCAGCTCATAGGTGTCCTCACAGTACAGGGTCAGGGTATTGTAGCCCAGCCGGGAGATGATGTCGATCCACTTTTTCAGAGCAGGGACGTTCCACACCGCGTTGCGGCTGCAGTCGGTGCGCACGCCAAAGCGCTTGAAGGGGATGCCGGTTTCACGCTTAAAGGGCAGATTGCTCATAACAGTTTTCCTCTCTTTCATGGCCATACAGCCAATGCTATGCCTAAAATTATAGCATTTCAATGTCCCATTTCAATAGCCCATGGGGACATAATGGGACGCAAAAACGTCCCATTAAAACAGTTGAATTTCCCCATCCCTGTGTTAAAATGTTTTCAATCAAAGGGCCGTGGCCCTCGGGAGGCAATAAGTATGACCGTTGTGACCAAGCAGGACATTATGAATACGCTGACCCGGCTGGGCATACAAAAAGGTGACGTGGTGGTCTTCCACTCCTCCCTGAAAAGCATGGGTCGGGTGGAGGGAGGCGCCCAAACCGTCATCGACGCGTTTTTGGAACAGGTGGGACCCGACGGCACCGTATCCGTCCCCACCCTGCTGGGGGAAAGCTACGCCGTCGCCTTTGACATTTGGGACCGGGACACCACCCCCTCCGAGGTGGGCTATATTACCGAGGTGTTCCGCACCATGCCCGGCACCCTGCGCAGCGACAACCCCACCCACTCCCTGGCCGCCCGGGGCCGACTGGCCCACGAGCTGACCTGCGAACATGACGGCTACGGTCCCCGCCCGGGTATGTTCGGCCAGTGGGCCTTTTCCCACTCCTCCCCCTGGCAGAAGCTGTATGACTACAACGGCAAGATCGTGTGGGTGGGTACCAGCACCCTCACCGGCACCCACCGGCATTTGGCCGAGTATGTGGCGGCGGAAAAGGTGATCGAAAAGCACCCGGAGGCGCTGGAGGCGCTGATGACCTACAACGACCCCCGGGGTGAGAACGCCTTTTTCCCCATGCTCAAGTGGTGTACCAGGGACTCTGTCTTCGAGCGCCTGTTCCGGGACCGGGGGCAGTTGCTGTCCGCCCCCTGCGGCGACGCCGTCTTCCAGGCCATCGACGTGCGCACCTTCGTGGATACGGAGCTGGAGCTGATGCTGAAAGATCCCCTCACCTACACCGACGTGACCGACCCGGAATGGGTGCAGTGGATGCTGGACGTGGACGACTACTCCATGACCACCTGGCCGAAAGAATAATCAAGATCACCTGCGGGCGGCCAAAGGCCGCCCCTACGCAAATCATCCGGTCCTATTGTAGGGGCCGGCGTCCCCGACAGCCCCTATGACATTCCTCATTCCTAACTCCTAACTCATATCTCCTCCCTGCCGCTTCGGCGGCGGGTATCTTTTGTCGTTACAACAAAAATGACCGTTCTCACAAGAGAACGGTCATTTTTTATTGCATTAACCCAGGTAGGCCTTCTTCACGGCCTCGTTGTGCAGCAGCTCGTCGCCGGTGCCGGACATGGTCAGTCGGCCGGTCTCCAGCACGTAGGCGGTATCCGCCACCCGCAGGGCCATGTTGGCGTTCTGCTCGATGAGCAGGATGGTCACGCCCTGCTTGTTGATCTCCTTGATGATGTCGAAGATACCCTTGACCACCAGGGGTGCAAGGCCCAAGGACGGCTCGTCCATCATCATGATCTTGGGGCGGCTCATAAGGGCGCGGCCCACGGCCAGCATCTGCTGCTCGCCGCCGGACAGGGTACCCGCCGCCTGCCAGGAACGCTCCTTCAGGCGGGGGAACAGGTCATAGACCCAGTTCAGGTCGTCCTGCAGGCTGTCCTTGCGCAGGTAAGCGCCGATTTTCAGGTTTTCCAGCACGGTCAGGTCGGGGAACACCCGGCGTCCCTCCGGCACCAGGGTGATGCCCTTGGACACAATGCGGTCCGGGGACAGACCGGTGATGTCCTCCCCCTGCAGGTGGATGCGGCCGGCAGCAGGCTTGACCAGGCCGGCAACGGAGCGCAGGGTGGTGGACTTGCCGGCGCCGTTGGCGCCGATCAGGGTGACGATCTGCCGTTCGGGTACCTCGATGGAGATACCCTTGACGGCCTCGATGCCGCCGTAGTTGACTTTCAGACCATCAATTTTCAGCATCGTCAGCCACCCCCAAGTACGCCTCGATAACACGAGGATTGTTCTGCACTTCCTCCGGCGTACCCTGCGCGATCAGGCGGCCGAAGTCCAGCACGTAGATACGGTCGGAAATCTTCATGACCAGGTCCATGTGATGCTCGATCATCAGCACGGTCAGGTCGTAGCGCTGGCGGATCTCCTTGATGAACTCGGTCAGCTCGTGAGTTTCCTGCGGGTTCATACCGGCCGCCGGCTCGTCCAGCAGCAGCAGGGACGGATTGGTGGCCAGGGCGCGGGCGATCTCCAGCCGGCGCTGCAGACCGTAGGGCAGGGAACCTGCCACCTCGTCGGCCAAGTGGGCCAGATTCTGCTCCTCCAGCAGGGCCATAGCCTCCTGCCGCATACGCTTTTCCTCCGCGGCGTTGAAGCGGAAGGTGGCGGACAGGAAATTCTGTTTGGCGCGCATGTGCTTGGCAATGAGTACGTTGTCAAACACCGTCAGATTGGAGAACAGACGAATGTTTTGGAAGGTACGGGCAATGCCCAGCTCGGTGATCTTGTCGGGAGTAGGTTTCAGCACCCGGATGAAATCACCCCTGTGCTGACCGGCGTAGAGCTTTTTCATCTTGCCCTGGGGGTGGTTTTCCACCATGGGTCGGCCATTGAAGCTGACCCGGCCGTTGGTGGGTTCGTACACGCCGGTGATGCAGTTGAAGGCGGTGGTCTTACCGGCACCGTTGGGGCCGATGAGGGCAACGATCTCGCCCTTGTTCACTTCCATGGACAGGTCGTTGACGGCCACCACGCCGCCAAACTGCATGGTTACGTTTTCAAGACGCAGCACGTTCTCGCTCATTTCGCCGCCCCCTTTCTCTTGCGCTTAAAGAGGTCTGGCAATTCCTTGTTTCCCATGATGCCGCGGCGGAAGAACAGCACCACCACCATGATAACGATGGAGAACACCACCATGCGGAAGCCGGGCCGCAGCAGAGGCACCTTGAAATCGCCAATGGCGGTTTCGGTATCCAGGAAACGCAGCCACCACTCGGAGCAGGCCACGTACAGGAACGTGGCAATGCAGGAGCCGGAAACAGAGCCGATACCGCCGATGACCACGATGAGCAAAATCTCATAGGTCAGGTTGGTGGTAAAGGGCTTGGCCTGTGCGTTGTTGACGAACATGGCAAACAGCGCGCCGCTGATACCGGCAAAGAAGGAGGAAATGCAGAAGGACATACGCTTATGCTTGGCCAAATTGATACCCATGGCCTCGGCGGCGATCTCGTCCTCACGGATGGCCTTAAAGGCCCGGCCGTAGGAGGAGTTGATGAGCAGCACGATAATAGTAATGCAGATAATGGCCAGCAGGAAGGGCACAAAAGTGGACAGGCGCAGCACCACTTTACCGGCCTCGTTCTCGATGTTGAAGCTGGAGAAGGTGGGGATCTTGTTGATCATGTTGGCGCCGTTGGTAATGGGACCCAGCTTCTGCCACTGGAAGATGGCGCGGATGATCTCGGCAAAGCCCAGGGTGGCAATGGCCAAATAGTCACTCTTCAGCCGCAGTACGGGCAGACCGATAAACCAGGCGAAGATGGTGGCCACGACACCGGCCAAAATGATGGCCGCCAGCACGCCCAAAATCAGACCGTGGGTGGTATCGGCACCGCCGAACAGGTCGGGCAGGGAGAATTTCAGGGCGGAGCCGCCGAAGGCGTAATAGACCTGCGCCTTGTTCTCCATGGGGACGGTAAGAATGGCGTAGGTGTAGGCGCCCAGCAGCATGAAGCCGGCCTGACCCAAAGAGAACAGACCCGTAAAGCCGGTCAACAGGTTCATGGACACGGCGGCCAGGGCGTACACCGCGGTCTTTTTCAGCACCACGAACAGCGGGCTGGTGTGTTTGAGCAGCTTGGGTACGTTGTCCATAAACAGGCTCAGGTTCTCCAGCAGCACTACCAGCGCCAAAAACAGAATGATACATCCAAGGGCAACGAAGGTACCCGTCTTACTCTTTTTCTGAATCATCGGGACACCTCCTTAAACCTTGTCGGTGGCCTTCTCGCCAAACAGGCCGGTGGGCTTAAACACCAGCACGATGACAAGCAGGGCAAAGGTGAACGCATCGGAGAACACGGACACATCCCAGGAGGAGGGCAAGCCCTTAATGATGGTCTCGCAAATACCGATGATGAAGGCGCCGATCACCGCGCCGGGGATGGAGCCGATACCGCCAAACACCGCCGCCACAAAGGCCTTCAGGCCGGGCAGGGCGCCGATGGTGGGGGTGACGGCAGAGTAGTTGGTGAAGTACAGCACCGAACCAACCGCCGCCAGCACAGAGCCGATGACGAAGGTGACGGAGATAACGGTGTTGATCTTGATGCCCATGAGCTGCGCCGTTTCAAAGTCCTTGGACACGGCCCGCATGGCCATGCCCACCTTGGTCTTGTTGATCAGCAGGGTCAGGCCCACCACCAGCACCGCCACCAGCACAGGGGTCAGCAGCACCGCCCACTTGGTGGGGGTGCCGGCGATCTGCACCGTGTCGGACAGGCCGGAGATGGTGGGATAGGTCATGGGCTGGGCGCCGGTGATGTAGGTGGCCATGTTCTGCAGCAAATAGCTCACGCCGATGGCGGAGATCATGACCGACATACGGGGGGCGCTGCGCAGGGGCTTATAGGCCGCGCGCTCAATACAGAATGCCAGCACCGCCGTCATCACGATGACCAGGGGGATGGCCACGTACAGGGGCAGGCTGGCTGACAGGTAAACTCCCATCAGACCCGCCACCATGAACACGTCGCCGTGGGCGAAGTTGATCAGGCGCAGGATGCCGTACACCATGGTATAGCCGATGGCGATCAGGGCATATTGTCCGCCCACCGAGATACCGGAGAGCAGAATGGAAATAATATACTGCACCGTTTCCCCTTGGAAAAAGGCAACTATACACTCCCAGACAGAAACAATATATTCCATAGGTTCCTCCTTAAAGACAGTTTGAAAAGACAGATTGGGCTGTCTCGAAAACTGCCGAAAAATCAGCCTTTTTCGAGGCAGCCCAAGACACAACGCTTGGCGGGGGCGCAGGCCCCCGCCAAGCAATGTGTACCCGTTGGTAATTAGTTGGCCTTCTGAACGGTCTCCAGAGTCCAGGTGCCGTCAGCAGTGTTGGCGGTCTTGATGTAAGCGGTGTCACGGATGGCGTCGCCGATCTCGTCGAAGGCGATGTCGCCGGACACGCCGGTGTAGGTCACGGCGCCCAGAGCAGCCTTAACGGCGTCAGGCTCCACGCTGCCGGCGGCCTTCATAGCCTCCAGAGCGACGTAGTAAGCGTCATAGCCCATGGCGGTCACAGCGGAGATGGTGTCATTGCCGCCGTTGGCGTCCTTGGCGGTGGAGTTGCTGTTGATGTACTCCTTGATGCCGGCGTCGAACTCGGGGTTACCGCCCTCCTGATAGAAGGTGGAAACGTACAACTGGATGTTGGTACCCTTGGTAGCCTCCAGAACCATGTTGTCGTCCAGGGTGTCGGAACCCAGGAAGGGGATCTCGATGCCCAGGGAGCCGGCCTGAGTGATGATCTGAGTGGCGTAAGCGATGGACACGGGGGTGAAGATAACGTCGGCGCCCTCGCTCTTGGCCTTGTTCAGGTAAGAGGTAAAGTCAGAGTTGTTGGTGGGGAAAGAGTCCTTGACGACCTTACCGCCGGCGGCGGTGAAAGCCTGCTCAAAGAAGGTGATCAGACCCTGGTCGTACTCGTTGCCGATCTCGCCCAGGCAGTAAGCGGTCTGGGCCTCGAACTTCTCCATGCCGAAGTTGGCCAAAACGGTACCCTGGAAGGGATCCAGGAAGCAAATGCGGTAGTAGTAGTCGTTACCGGCGGTAACGTTGGGGTTGGTGCAGGTCACGCCCAGGGCAGCCAGACCGGCCTCGTCAAAGATGGGGCCACCGGCCATGGACACGCCGGAACCGTAGGAACCCAGCACGATGGCCACGTCCTTGGCCACCAGGTCGGAAGCCGCGGTGGGAGCCTTGTCGGTGGAGGAGCCGTTGTCGGCGATCTCCAGCTTTACCTGATAGGTCACGCCGCCGATCTCGACGGTGGGAGTCTCGGCATTGGCGTACTGCATACCCAGGGTCTCCTTCTTGCCGCCGGAGGCGGAGTCGCCGGAGGCGGGCTCGAACACGCCGATCTTGACGACCTTGTCAGCAGTCTGATCGCCGGAGGTCTCACCGGAGGTGTCGCCGCCGCAGGCAACCAGGGCCAGAGCCATGATCAAAGCCAGGGACAGGGAAATAAACTTCTTCATACTTGTCTTCTCCTTTTAGTTGGATTCTGTTCTTTTTATCGGCGGTGTCCGCCGTTAAAAGACACTTGTGCATGGATATGAAGTGATTATACTATCTTGACAGGTAAATTGCAAGTTTTTCTTGGGAGAATTTCAAAACTTTTTATCAAAAAACCCGACTGTGGTTTGTTTTTTATGTAGAACGGGCGGAAGACCGCCGCAACTTGCAGCTATCTTCCGCCCATTCCGTCAAATGCCGTTCCTTCGGGATGAGAGGCAAAAACCCGAATATCGGCTGCGTGGTTTTTTTGGTTATACGTTGCAGTCCCGGACGAACTCGTAGAAGCCTTCCTTCTTCAAAAGCTCCACCATGGCCTGCTGGTCCAGGTCGCTCATGGGCAGGAAGGGACCCAGCACGGTGCCGGCCTGGAAGCCCATGGAGTTCAGCACCGCCTTGCCCACAGGCTGGATGGCGGGCTTGGCAAACTTCTTGATCAGGGCGACGTAGTGGCACACGCGCCACTGCAGGGCGCGGGCCTGCTCGAAATCGCCGGCCACGTAGCAGTCATAGATCTTGCAGCAGGCCTTGGTCATCACGTTGTACCAGGCACCCACGCCGCCGTCGCCGCCCATGGTCAGGGCATTGAGCAGCATGGCGTCAAAGCCGATGTAGGCCTGAATTTCGCCGTTGTTGTAGTCCTTGATCTTGCGGAACTCCTCCATATTCATGCCGGTGTACTTCACACCCACGATGTTGGGGTCCTTCACCAGGTCGGCCACGAAGTCCACCGTCAACTGGAAGCTGGAGGTGGTGGGCATATAGTAGACCAGTACGGGCATATCCGCCTCACGGGAGATGGCCTTGTAATACTCCCGGACGTAGTCCAGGTTCATGGGGTTGTAGTAAGGGATAACGGAGCAGACGCCGTCGGCGCCGATGCTCTTGGCGTGGGCGGTGAGCTTAACGGCGGTGGCGGTATCGGTGCTGCCCACGTGGACGATCATGGGTACGCGGCCCTTGTTGTAGCCGATCATCAGCTCGGCCAGCTCCATGCGCTGGTCCACGGACATGAGGGTACCCTCGCCGGTGCTGCCGCCCACGAAGAAGGCGTCCATGCCGTTTTCGATGTTGTAGTCCATGATCTCCTTGACGCCCTCGACAATGATCTTGCCGTCCTTGTCAAAGGGGGTGAAGGAGGCGCCCCATACGCCCTTGGGCAAATACTTCTTTTCCATGTCGCTTTCCCCCTTTTGATCAGCCGTGCTTGGCCAAAATCTCGGCGCTGCACATGGAGGCAGAACCCTCGTCCAGATACAGCTCGGCATTGGGATGCTCCAGCAGCAGAGTGGCGGGGACCATGGGATCGGTCTTGCCGTTGGTCAGGGTGTTGTAGATAGCCTGGGCCTTGCGGGGGCCGGGAACGGCGGAGACGATCTTCTTGCACTTCATGATCTGACCGGGAGTCATGGAGATGGCCTGCTTGGGCACGTCGTTCAGGGTGGCGAACCAGCCCTCGTTGACCTGCTGCTGCTTGCAGGTGTCGTTCAGGTTGACCACGTGGTAGGCGCCGGCCTTGTCAAACTGGGCGGGGGGATCGTTGAAGGCGATGTGGGCGTTCTCACCGATGCCGATGGCGCCCACGTCGATGGTCAGGCCGTCAAACTCACGCTCCAGCTCGGCCAGATGCTCTTCCAGCTTGTCGTCCTCGCAGCCCACGAACACCGCGCGCTTGAGGGGGATCTTGCTGACAAAGCGCTCCTTCAGGTACTTGCGGAAGGAGGCGATGTGGCTCTCGGGCAGGGCCACGTACTCGTCCAGGTGGTACATGGTCACCTTGGTCCAGTCCACGTCGGTGCGGGCCAGCAGACCCACAAAGGTGGTGAACTGGGAGGAGCCGGTGGAGGCCAGGAAGGTGGCCTCGCCCTTTTCGGCGATGGCGGCCTTCAGACCCTCGGCAATGGCCTCGGCCGCGGCAAGGCCCAGCAGCTCTTCATTCTTGGAAACAACGATTTTCATAATGCAAATTCCTCCTGTAAATTATTCTTTCATCAAACCCGCAAGACCGCGGCCGCGGACCATAACGCCGCAAACGCAGATCTCGTCATCAAAACAGATCAAGTCGGCATCCTTGCCCACTTCGACGGAGCCGGTCCGGTCCCCGATTCCGATGACGTTGGCCGGGGTCAGGCTCATCATGCGCACCGCCTCGTGGAGCGGAACGCCCGCCTGTCGGGTCATGACCCGCACCAGCCGGTCGTCGGTGGCGATGCTGCCGGCAAAGGACATCCGGTCGGGCAGCTTGGCCACCCCGTCCTCGATAATGACCCGCTGGCCGTTCTCCAGGCTGCCCAGGATGGACTCGGTCACGTCCTGCCCGGCGCAGCGCATACTGTCGCAGGTCAGGGCCACCCGGTCCGGCCCCTTGAACCGCCAAACCATGTTCAGCAGCTCCGCCGGCAGATGGCAGCCGTCGGCGATGACCTCCACCGTCATGTCCGGAATACAAAATGCACTCTCCAGCACGCCGCTGTGACGGAAGCCGCTGTGGCGGGTGATGGTGGACATGGATGAGTACAGATGGGTCACGTGGGTCACGCCGTGTTCAAAGGCGGGCAAAACCTGAGAATACTCCGCGTTGGAATGGCCCAGGGAGGGCAGGACCCCCTCCCGCATCAGGGCGTCGGCAAAGCGGTCGGCGCCGGGGCGCTCCACCGCCAGGGTCCAGCGTTTGATGGCCCCGCGGCCGTAGTCCAAAAACGCCTCGTACTCCTCGGGGGCGGGGTCACGGATGTACTTGGGGTCAATGGCGCCGCACTGGTCTACATTGAGGTAGGGCCCCTCCATGTGCAGGCCATGGAGGTTCAGACTCTTCCCCTCCAGCTCGGTCCTGGCCGCCCGAAAGGCATCAATGCTGCGATAGATCTCCTCCGGGGAGGCCGCCAGGGTGGTGGGCAGCAGAGTGGTGGTGCCATGGCACATCAGGGTATGGCAGGCGGTGGCGAAGGCCTCTACCGTGCCGTCCATGAAGTCGGCACCGCCGGCGCCGTGGCTGTGCAGCTCCACAAAGCCGGGAGCGAGGTATCGTCCTCCCAGGTCAACCGTCCGGTCCGCGCCGCCCTCCGGCCGACCGAAACCCACCTGCGCAATGCGGTCATCCTCTGTCACCACATAGCCGGGTCGAATTTCCTCGGGTAAAACCAAGTTGCAGTTGAAAAGCAATGTGCGCACGGACACACCCCATTTCATGCCGAATTTCTACCATAATTATAATAGAGCTTATTCCCCTTTGTAAATGCAACCACTGCCATCTTTCCGTCATTGTTTTTGCATTGGCTGTCATTTTGGCAGGCAAAAACCGGGGTGCGGCAGAGCCGCACCCCGGTTTCCGGTCCATTTGATCAGATTTCGTCCTCAATCAGGCCGTAGCCGCCGTCGTTGCGGCGATAGACCACGGCGAAGGCGCCCCCCGCCGCCTCGTCCTTAAAGGCGTAGAAGCTGTGGCTGAGCAGGTTCATCTGCAAAATCGCCTCATCCCGGGTCATGGGCTTGATGGGGAAGGTCTTGGTCCGCACGATGTCGTACTCCCCCTCCTCCGCCACGGGGACAAAGGTGCTTTCCTCGTCCACGGTGCGCTCAAAGGCGCCCTGACGCAGACGCTTTTCCAGGCGGGTCTTATTCTTGCGGATCTGCCGCTCCAGCATGGTGACGGCGGAATCGATGGAGGCCAACATATCACTGGTACTCTCGGACACGCGCAGGATGGTGCTGCCGGACCGGACGGTGATCTCCACCTTGTTCCGGTCCTTTTCTACACTGAACGTAACGGCGGCGGCGGCATCCTCCTTGAAGTAGCGATCCAGTTTGCCCACCTTTTTCTCGGCATAGTTGTGGACGTAGTTGGGCAGGTTGATCTTCTTGTCTGTGAACGTGAACTTCATGCGTGTCAGCTCCTTTCACCCCACGAGGGGCGGTTTGGTTGCGGGCATCTTGTACCCTTGGTGATATTATACCACATCCCATTGTAATTTCCACACTTTTTTGTAAATTTTTCGCAAACCCTTCCCAAGAAACAGCAAAACACCGCAGCCTGCATCAGGCTGCGGTGTTTGGTTGCTTATCTGCGGCCGTTTCCCCGGCGGGAAGAGCCTTTCTTCTCGATGTAGCGCAGCTCGGACAGCTTGCTGTCGGAGGCCTGCATAAACTGCTTGAGCCGATCCTCAAAATCCACCGGCTCTTTGGCGGCGGGGTGGGGGTTGAAGGTGGAGGCGCGGTTGCCGTCGTTGCGGGGGCCGGCGGGACGGGCGGGGCGCTGGTTGGACGCCGCCGGACGGGCCGGAGGGGGAGCTGCCTGCTTGATGGACAGGTTGATGCGCTTGGAGTCATCGATGCCGATGACCTTTACCTTGACCTCCTGCCCCTCTTTCAGGTGCTCGCTGACTTCGCTAACGTAGGAATAGGCGATCTCGGAAATATGCACCAGGCCGGACTTGCCCCCGGGCAGGGACACAAAGGCGCCGAACTTGGTAATACCGGTAACCTTTCCTTCAACAACAGAACCTACTTCAAACTCCATAATCGACTAAAAACCCTCTCTGTGATATATATTGGGAACCGATCAGTTGGTGGGGTCGACGAACACCTTTTCATGGGCGTAGACAAAGCCCTTGTCACGGGCCACCTGTTCCAGTACGTCGGGGTCGTCTTTGTTTTGCAGGACCTCTGTCAGGGCCGCGTTCTCCTGCTGGGCCTGTGCCACCTGTGCCGCCAACGCGGCCTCCTCGGCCCGGTAGTCCTGCAGCTGACCGCGCAGATTCAGCAATGCCGTGGCCATGTAGATCAACAGGGCCAGCACCACGATCTTGGTCAAAAGTCCCGTTTTCTTCACCTGCACGACAACCACCTCCGTTCCGGCGCTCCGCCTTGCGGCGGCTTGCTCGCTTCGCTTTCCAATCCGGTTGTCTTATTTTATACCATTTACGCACATAATGAAAGCTGTTTTTTGCAAAAATTTTGATTTTTTTCAGCAGGAAAAAGACCCATTTCATAGGCAGAACCACCAAACGGACCAAAAACTCCACCACATCTGCCCCGCGGTAGGCTAGATCCAGCACCGGTGGGCTGAGCAGGCAGAAGTAGATCCCCCCACCCACCAGCAGCCCCGCCGCGCCGTACAGCCGCACCCAGCCGCCCCACGCCTCCAGCGACCAGGCAAACAGGGCCAGGGTCAATCCCACCCAAAACAGCAGGTCCAGCACCGCACCCAACCCCCGCACACGAATTCGCACCCGCAGTACCCGGATAAGGTCGTAGGCCACCCCCGCAGCCGCCCCCAGCAGCAGGGATTGAGCCATGGCTCTGCCCTGCTGGGCAATACTGATCTCCATCTCAGCGCAACAGGCGGCCGAAAAATCCGCCGCCGCCCCGGCCGCCCATATCCTCGTAGGTCAGGGACTCCACCTGTCCCTCCACCCGCAACTGCCCACCGTCCAGGCTCAACTGCTCGATGTGCAGGCCGCTGCCCCGGACCACCAGCGTCCCCTGCCCGGTGACCATGGTGATGCCGCTCTCATCAAAGCTCTCCACCTCCTCCACCCCGCTGACCGTCAGCTGGCGGCGGTCCTCCAGGCTCAGGCGATGCAGACCCTCCTGCGGATACTGGCTTTCGTATGCCATATTCCTCACTCCCTTCCCTTCAATTTATGGGACAGGGTCTTTGAATATACCGCTGGACGGCAGTAGGCAAATGCGTTATAATGATGATTATTCTATCCTCTCGTTTTGAATTGGAGGTACCCCGATGGTTCAGCAGATTATCGGACGGGAAGTCATACATTTGAAGCACGTTGACTCCACAAACAGCTATCTCATGCAGCAGGCCGCCGACGGGGCCGAGGAGGGCCTTGCGGTCATCGCCCACCGGCAGACCGCCGGCCGGGGCCGCCGGGGCCGCAGTTTCCAATCCACCGAGGGGCTTGGCCTTTATATGTCCGTACTGGTGCGGCCCCACCTGCCCGCCATTGACGTGCCCGAGCTGACCGCCTGGACCGCCGTGGCCGTGTGTAACGGCATCGAGGCCGCCTTTGGCAAGCGCCCTCAAGTCAAGTGGATCAACGATATCGTCGCCGACGGCCGTAAGCTGGGCGGCATTTTGACCGAAATGGCCCTGAACCCCGACGGCACCCTGTCCCACGTGGTCATCGGCATCGGCATCAACGTGTATCACCGGCGCAGGGACTTCGCCCCGGAGCTGCAGGACATGGCCATCTCCATCGCCCAATGGTTGGACCGCGACCTTCACGATAAAACCCGTGAATATTTGGCCCACTGTATCCTGCGCGCTTTGGACGATATGTACTGCGTGTTCCCCACCAACCGCAGTTCTTTTTTGAGGCGCTACCGCGATGACTGTGTGACCATCGGACAGCTCATACGGGTCATTACTCCCGACGAGTCCATCCCCGCCGTGGCGGAGGACATCGACGACCGGTTCCGCCTGCGGGTCCGTTACGACGACGGCTCCACCGCCACCCTGAACGCCGGCGAGGTATCGGTACGGGGTCTGTGGGACTATATTTGACCGCTTTGGAACTTCCACCCATTTCAGCAGGCAAATCCTTCCGCTTTTTTCCGTTCTTACCGCTTGCCAGAGGCGCATTTTTGTTATAAAATAGGGGTTGACTTTATTCCGTGTGTTGGGAGGGTGTGTGTTGTCCGTTATTTTGAATGAAAACCACCCCGTCCCCTACCTGTCCAGCACCCTGCTGACCGGGGCAGGCGGTATCGCCCACGGATTTTCCACCCGCCTGGGCGGCGTCAGCCGGGCGCCCTTTGACAGTTTGGACCTGGGCTATAACCGGGGGGACGACCCCACCTGTGTGGTGGAAAACTACCGCCGGTTCTGCGCCGCCATCGGCGCCGACCACACCCGGGTAGTCAAAAGCCGTCAGATCCACACCGATCATATCCGCGTCGTCACAAAGGCGGATTTGGGCGTGGGCCTGTGCGCCCCCGCCCCCTACGAGGCGGACGGCCTTATCACCAACGTTCCCGGCCTGTGCCTGACGGTATTCACCGCTGACTGCGTGCCGGTACTGCTCTGCGACCCCGTGGCCCAGTGCGTGGCCGCCGTCCACTCGGGCTGGCGCTCCACCGCCATGGCCATCGTGCCAAAGGCTGTGGCGCTTATGGCCAGCCGCTTCGGCTGCCTGCCGGGCAACATCCTTGCCGCCATCGGCCCGGCCATCGGCGGCTGCTGTTTCCAGACCCAAAAAGAGGTCCCCGATGCCATGCTGGCCACTTACGGCGATATGGCCGCGCCCTTTATCCGACCCGACGGCCCGGACCACTTCCGGGTGGATCTGCGGAGCATCATCGCCCAAAGCCTGCGCCGGGCGGGGCTGTCCGACGACCACATCGACGTATCCGACCACTGCACCGCCTGCCGTCCCGACCTCTACTGGTCCCACCGGCTGGTCGGCAACGCCCGGGGCAGCATGGCCGCTATGATACAGCTTCTTTCCGAGTAAACAAACAGATTTAGAGATATATGGAGGAATGGACATGAGTGTTTTTCGCTGCTACTCCCAAAAGCGCCCCGGCTTCGACGTAGAGGCTCAGGGTCTGTGCCGTCAGCTGCGCGAGCAGTTGGGTGTCACCGCCCTGAAGCGGGTGGACATCCTCAACCGCTATGATGCCGACCACATTGACCCCGCCGTGTACGAGCAGGCCAAGGGCATCGTGTTCTCCGAGCCTCAGGTGGACAGCGTCTATGACGAGCAGTTCCCCATCCCCACCGCCCCCCACACTCTGCTGGCGGTGGAGGCGCTGCCCGGTCAGTTTGACCAGCGGGCCGACTCCTGCGCCCAGTGCATCCAGCTCATGGCCGGTGTGGACCGCCCCCTGATCGCCTTCGCCCGTGTCTACGTGCTGGAGGGTGAGCTGTCCGGGGCCGATATGGACAAGATCCGCGGCTACCTCATCAACCCCGTGGAGTGCCGCGAGGCGTCCATGGACAAGCCCGAAACCCTGGAGCGCACCTACGACATCCCCTCCTCCGTTGCCACCGTGGACGGTTTCATCGCCATGGACGAGGCGGCCCTGTCCGCCCTGCTGGACAAGCTGGGCCTTGCCATGGACCTGGACGATCTGAAATTCCTGCAGGCCTACTTCCGTGACGAGGAGAAGCGCGACCCCACCATTACCGAGGTGCGCCTGGTGGACACCTACTGGTCCGACCACTGCCGTCACACCACCTTCTCCACCCACATCGACAGCGTGGACATCGCCGATGCCGACGTAAAGGCCGCCTACGAGCGGTACCTTGCCGCCCGGGTAGAGGTCTACGGCCAGGAGAAGGCCGCCAAGCGGCCCCAGACCCTGATGGATCTTGCCACCATCGGCGGCAAGACCCTGAAAAAGCGCGGTCTGCTGCCCGAGCTGGACGAGAGTGAGGAGATCAACGCCTGCTCCATCCGTGTCCCCACCACCGTGGACGGCAAGGAGCAGGACTGGCTGCTCATGTTCAAGAACGAGACCCACAACCACCCCACGGAGATCGAGCCTTTCGGCGGCGCCGCCACCTGTATCGGCGGCTGCATCCGTGACCCCCTGTCCGGCCGTGTCTACGTGCATCAGGCCATGCGCGTCACTGGCGGCGGCGACCCCCGCGTCCCCTTTGACAAGACCACTCCCGGCAAGCTGCCCCAGCGCAAGCTGGCCACCACCGCAGCCGCCGGTTACTCCTCCTACGGCAACCAGATCGGCCTTGCCACCGGTCACGTGGCCGAGGTCTACCACGACGGCTTCATCGCCAAGCGTCTGGAGTGCGGCGCCGTTGTGGGTGCCGCCCCCGCTGAAAATGTCCGCCGCGAGCGACCCGCCCCCGGCGACGTCATCGTGCTGCTGGGCGGCCGCACCGGCCGCGACGGCATTGGCGGTGCCACCGGCTCCTCCAAGAGCCACAACATGAAGTCCCTGACCACCATGGCCTCCGAGGTGCAGAAGGGCAACGCTCCCGAGGAGCGTAAGATCCAGCGTCTGTTCCGCAACGGCGAGGTCACCCGGCTTATCAAGCGCTGCAACGACTTCGGCGCCGGCGGCGTGTCCGTGGCCATCGGCGAGCTGGCCGACGGCCTGACCATCGATCTGGACGCCGTGCGCAAGAAGTACGACGGTCTGGACGGCACCGAGCTTGCCATCTCCGAGTCCCAGGAGCGCATGGCCGTGGTGGTGGCTCCCGAGGATGTCGACAAATTCATCGCCGCTGCCGAGGCCGAAAATTTGGAGGCCTACCGCGTGGCCGTGGTCACCGAGTCCCCCCGTATGGTCATGCACTGGAAGGGCGCCAAGATCGCCGACCTGTCCCGTGAATTCCTGAACACCAACGGCGCCGTCAAGCACGCCGCCGTGGCCGTGTCCGCCAAGGACCGCGCTCCCATGACCGCCCCCCGCTTTGCTGATCTGCGCGAGATGGCTTCCAGCCTCAAGTGCGCCAGCCGCCGTGGCTTGACCGAGCGGTTTGACGGCTCCATCGGCGCCGGCTCCGTGCTGATGCCCTTCGGCGGCGCCACCCAAACCACCCCTGCCCAGGCTATGGCCGCCCTGTTCCCCGTCCTGCCCGGTCAGGAGACCGATCAGGCCAGCATCATGTCCTGGGGCTTCGACCCCGAGCTGACCAGCGTGGACCCCTACGCCGGCGCCCGGGCCAGCGTCTACACCTCCATGGCCAAGCTGGTGGCCGCCGGCGGCGACTACCGCAAGGCCTACCTGACCTTCCAGGAGTTCTTTGAGAAGCTGCGCAACGAACCCCAGCGCTGGGGCAAGCCCTTCTCCGCCCTGCTGGGCGCCCTGGATGCCCAGCTGGAGCTGGGTGCCGCCGCCATCGGCGGTAAGGACTCCATGTCCGGTTCCTTCCTGGACATGGACGTGCCTCCCACCCTCATTTCCTTCGCCATCGCCCCCGTCAAGGCGGGCAAGGTCCTCTCCCCCGAGTTCAAGAAGGCGGGCCACAGCGTCTACCTCTTTAACACCGCCGACAGTAAGACCGCCTGGGAGTGCTTCCACGAGCTGCACACCGCCGGTAAGGTCAAGGCCGCCTGGGCGGTGGAGAACGGCGTGGCCGAGGCCGTGATGAATATGTCCTTCGGCAACCGCATCGGCTTCCAGGCCGGCCTGGAGGATATCGAATGGTACGCCGCCTGCCCCGGCGCCATCGTGGCCGAGGTCACTGAGGAGGTCACCTGCGGCTGCGCCAAGCGCATCGGCGAAACCACCGAGGCTCCCTTCATCGCCCTGCCCGGCGAGGCCGTTTCCATCGAGGAGCTGCTGAAGCTCAACGAGGACGTGCTGGAGGGCGTGTACGCCACCCGGGCCGGCGAGGTTGAGGCCGTTGCCGCCCCCGCCTGCGACCAGCGCGCCCCCATGGTGGCCAAGAGCCGCATTGCCCGCCCCAAGGCGGTCATCCCCGTCTTCCCCGGCACCAACTGCGAGTACGACACTGCCCGGGCCTGCGAGCGGGCGGGTATCCAGCCCGAGATCGTGGTGGTGCGCAACCTGACCACCGATTTCCTGGCCCAGTCTGCCAAGGCGCTGGAGTCCGCCATCCGTTCCGCCCAGATGGTGGTGCTGCCCGGCGGCTTCTCCGGCGGCGACGAGCCGGAGGGTTCCGGCAAGTTCATTGCTTCCTTCCTGCGCTCCCCCGCCCTGAGCGACGCCATTATGGACCTGCTGAAAAACCGGGACGGCCTGATGCTGGGTATCTGCAACGGCTTCCAGGCGCTGGTCAAGCTGGGTCTTGTCCCCTTCGGCGAGATCTGCCCCATGGACGACACCTGCCCCACCCTGACCTACAACCTCATCGGCCGCCATCAGAGCCGCTATGTCACCACCCGGGTGGCCAGCGTTCAGTCCCCCTGGATGCTCAAGAGCAACGTGGGCGACCTGCACACCATTCCCATCTCCCACGGCGAGGGCCGCTTCGTCGGTCCCAAGGAGGTCATTGACCGCCTGATCGCCAACGGCCAGGTAGCCACCCAGTACGTGGACGCGGCGGGCAACCCCTCCATGGACATCGCCCACAACCCCAACGGCTCCATGCAGGCTATCGAGGGTATCTTCTCCCCCGACGGCCGGGTCTTCGGCAAGATGGGCCATTTGGAGCGCCGGGGCAACTTCGTCGGCGTGAACATCCCCGGCAACAAGCACCAGCCCCTGTTCGAGTCCGGCGCCGAGTATTTCAAGTGATCTGCACGACAAAACCCCGGTTCCTTACGGACCCGGGGTTTTTCTTTTGTTCAGAATGGATTGATGGGAATATCGGGGTCGTCCTGTCCCTTTCGGATGGCACGGATGACCACGAAGTAGCCGTAGCTGTCGTTGACCTGCACCCACACCCGGTCCCCCACCTTCTTGCCCAGCACCGCCGCGCCGAAGGGGGAGCGGTTGCTGATGCGGTTTTGCAGGGGGTCCTGACGGACGGTGGTGACCATCTGATAGACCACCTCTTCCTCGTCCTCCTCCAGGTACACGGTGACAAAGTCGTACAGACCCACCACGTCGGGGGCGGCGTTGCCCTCCACCACCCGGGCGGTTTTGATCATGTTCTCCAGGTAACGGATGCGGCTTTCGTTCTTGTTTTTCTCCCGCTTGGCGGCCTTGTACTCGAAATTCTCGCTCAGGTCGCCGAAGGCCCGGGCGGTCTTGACCTCCTCCAGCAGCAGGGGGCGCAGACGGATGCGTCGGTCGTCCAGCTCCTTCTGCATCAGGTCCAGGTCGCCCTGTGTCAGTTCGTTATGCATCAGAGTCCCAGCTCCTCATCCACCAGCACGATCTCGTACCGGGAACCCTTGGGTACGCTCCAGAACACGGTCAGGGCGCGGCAGATACGGTCGGGGCTTTTGCAGTTGTAGCACTTGATGTCCTCGCCTTTGGCGCAGGGGGTGTCCTTATTCAAACGGCGGGCGTTCAGGGGGCCGGCCACGTTCCGGGCCCGCCACAGGGCGGACTCGTAATCGGGGGCCACCTTGTTGCTGCCGATGACCAGATAGACCGTTTCGTGGCCGAACAGGGTGCCGGCCACCCGGTTGCAGGTGCCGTCGATGTTGATAAGCTCCCCGGTCTCCGCCGCGCCATTGACGGAGGAGAGGTAGACCTCGCAGCACTGGGCGTCCATGGGGTCCGCCTCACGCCAGTGCCAAATGACCTTGTTGTGGGTGTCCAGCTTCTCGCACAGGCCCATCTGTTTCAGGGTCAGGGAGCCGCCAAAGGCCACGGTCTTGCCGTCGATCTTGCTGTCCAAATAGTCGGCGGCCTCCGCCCCGGTGGCGAAGTGGGCCACTTCATAGCCCAAATCCTGTAAATTCTGTTTCAGCAACTGCATATTTGCCATACTAAATTCTCCTTACAGCAGAGTCATCTGCTCCTCCCCACGGTCCACGTCCTTCAGCAGGGCGCCGGCGATGGGCAGGGAGCGGGCCCGGTACCGGGCGGCGTTGACAATGGTGGTGTCCGTCAGGGGGCGGACATCTTCCAGCTTGTACTTGGGTTTCAGGGTCATGACGGCCACGCCCTGAGTGGAGCGGGTGGTTTTGGGGTTCAGGGCGGCGGTGTGGAACACCAGACACCGACCCTCGGTGGAGCGCACGGCCAGTTCCAAATCCTCCCGCAGCAGGAAGGCCCGCACCAGGGGGGCTTTGTCGCTGTAGGCGCCGGTGAGCTTGCGGCGGCGGGTCTGGGTCTGATAGGCGCTCAGCTCCACCCGGGCGGCCTTGCCGTTTTCAAAGAAGAACAGCAGGTGGCCGGAGTAGTCCCCGGGCAGGCAGGCCCAAACCGCGTGTTCGTCGGGGTCCATTCCCAGCTTGGAGGGCAGGTAGTCGCCCAGCACGCTGGCCTTGGTGTCCTCGAAGTCGCTCAGGCGGGACTTGTAGCACTGCTGCCGGTCGGTGAAGATGATGATCTCGTCCCGGTTGTTGGCCTCCCACTGCTGGGCGGGGCCGTCCCCCTCCTTGTACTTCTGCTCCCCGCTCATGCGCAGGGACAGGGGGTTGATCTTCTTCAAATAACCCTCCCGGGACAGGAACAGGTGGACGGGGTAGTCGGGCACCTCGGGTTCGGCCTCGAAGACCTCCTCCATCTCGTTTTCGTAGATGATGTCGGTGCGGCGGGGAACGGCGTATTTCTTCTTTACGTCCTCCAACTCACCGATGATGATTTTTTTGATGCGCTGGGGGCTGTTGATGATGTCCTGCAGGTCGTCGATCTCCTCCTGCAGAGCGTCCACCTCCTGGGTGCGCTTGAGGATATACTCCTTGTTGATGTTGCGCAGACGGATATCCGCCACGTACTCGGCCTGAACTTCGTCGATGCCGAAGCCGATCATCAGGTTGGGGATGACCTCGGCGTCCTCTTCCGTATCCCGGATGATCTTGATGGCCCGGTCAATGTCCAGCAGGATGCGCTTCAAGCCTTTCAGCAGGTGCAGCTTGTCCTGCTTTTTCTTCATGGTGAAGTAGGTGCGGCGGCGCACGCCGTCCATGCGCCAGGCGGTCCACTCCTCCAAGATCTCGCCCACGCCCATGACACGGGGCATACCGGCGATGAGGATGTTGAAGTTGCAGGAGAAGGTGTCCAGCAGGGGGGTCAGCTTGAACAGGCGGGCCATGAGCTTGTCCGGGTCGGTGCCGCGCTTGAGGTCGATGGTCAGTTTCAGACCCTCCAGGCCGGTTTCGTCCCGCATATCCGCGATTTCCTTGATCTTGCCGGCCTTGATGAGTTCAGCCACCTTGTCAATAACCGCCTCGGCGGTGGTGGTGTAGGGCAGCTCGTAAATTTCGATGAGGTTCTCGCTCTTAACGTAGCGCCACTTGGCCCGGACCTTGACCGAGCCGCGGCCGGTGCGATAGATGTCGTTCAGGGCGTTGGCATCATAAATCAACTCGCCGCCGGTGGGGAAGTCCGGGGCCTTCAGGGTGGTGGCGATGTCGTGGTTGGGGTGCTTGAGGATGGCGATGGTGGTGTCGCACACCTCCTCCAAATTAAAACCGCAGATGTTGCTGGCCATACCCACGGCGATACCCTGATTGGCGGATACCAGCACGTTGGGGAAAGTGGTGGGCAGCAGGGCCGGCTCCTGCATGGAACCGTCGTAGTTGTCCACGAAGTCCACCGCGTCCATGTCGATGTCCCGGAAGAATTCGGCGGTGATGGCGTCCAGCTTGGCCTCGGTATAGCGGGGGGCGGCCCAGGACATATCCCGGGAGAACACCTTGCCGAAGTTGCCCTTGGAGTCCACCAGGGGGTGCAGCAGGGCGCCGTAGCCACGGGACAGGCGCACCATGGTGTCGTAGATGGCGGCGTCGCCGTGGGGGTTGAGCTTCATGGTCTGGCCCACGATGTTGGCGCTCTTGGTGCGGGCGCCGCCCAGCAGCTTCATCTGATACATGGTGTACAGCAGCTTGCGGTGGCTGGGCTTGAAGCCGTCGATCTCCGGAATGGCGCGGGAGACAATGACGCTCATGGCGTAGGGCATATAGTTCAGTTCCAGCGTTTGGGTGATGGGCTGCTCCTGCACCTCAGGGCGCAGGCCGAATACGTTGGTGGTGTCCACCTTGGGGGCGCTGGATTCGGTTGCTTTCTTTTTAGCCAAATGGGATCAATCCCTTCTTTGTAAATGCAGGCAGGTCAGGAGATGTCCGCCATCTCCAGGTATTTATAGCCGTTTTCCGCGATGTGGCTCTTACGGCCGGCCAGGTCGTCGCCCAGCAGCAGGTCAAAGACCTGCTCGGTCAGGGCCACATCCTCGGGCATGACCCGGATGAGGCGACGGGTGTCGGGGTTCATGGTGGTCAGGGCCATCATCTCCGGGTCGTTCTCACCCAGACCCTTGGAGCGGTTGATGGTACATTTCTTCCCCGCCAGCTCGCCGTTTACGATGTCGTTCTTCTCCTTGTCGGAGTAGGCAAACCACGTCTTTTCCTTGTAGGTGATCTCGTACAGGGGGGACTCGGCGATGTAGACGTACCCCTCCCGGATAAGGGTGGGGGTCAGCCGGTGGATCATGGCCAAAATCAGGGTGCGGATCTGGAAGCCGTCCACGTCGGCGTCGGTACAGATAACGATTTTGTTCCAGCGCAGGTTGGCAAGGTCGAAGGCGGCCAGCTCCTTGGCCTTCTTGTCGCTGACCTCCACGCCGCAGCCCAGCACCTTCATCAGGTCGGTGATGATCTCGCTCTTGAAGATGCGGGGAAGTTCCGCTTTCAGGCAGTTCAAAATCTTGCCGCGGACGGGCATGATGCCCTGGTACTCGGGGTCACGGCTCTGCTTGACGCTGCCCAAGGCGGAGTCGCCCTCCACGATGTACAGCTCCCGCCGCTCCACGTCCTTGGTGCGGCAGTCCACGAACTTCTGCACCCGGTTGGAGATGTCCATAGAGCCGGTGAGCTTCTTCTTCAAATTCAGGCGGGTCTTTTCGGCCGTTTCGCGGGAGCGCTTGTTGACCAGCACCTGCTCGGCGATCTTTTGGGCGTCGAAGGGATTTTCGATGAAGTAGACCTCCATCTGACTTTTCAGGAACTCCGCCATGGCGTCCTGGATGAATTTGTTGGTGATGGACTTCTTAGTCTGGTTTTCGTAGCTGGTTTGGGTGGAGAAGTTGTTGCTGACCAGCACCAGGCAGTCCTCCACGTCGCCCCAGGACAGGCGGGACTCGTTCTTCTGATACTTGCCGTTCTGCCGCAGCCAGCCGTCGATGGCGGACACGAAGGCGGATTTCAGCGCCTTTTCCGGGGAACCGCCGTGCTCCAGCCAGGAGGAGTTGTGGTAATGCTCAATGCGCTGGACAGTGTTGGAGAAGCAGAAGCACACGGATAGCTTCACCTTGTAGTCGGACAGGTCGGCCCGGTCACGGCCCTTGCGCTCACCCTGCCAAAAAACGGGCTGGGTCAGGCTGTTTTCACCCACAATTTCGCCCACATAGTCCACGATGCCGTTTTCGTATTTGAACTCGGTGGTTTCAAACTTGCCGGGGGCAACTTCGTTGCGTAGGCGGAACAGGATGCCGGAGTTGACCACCGCCTGGCGCTTGATGACGTCGGTGAAGTAGTCCAGGGGGATGTCGATGTCGGTAAAGACCTCCAGGTCCGGCTTCCAGCGGAATTTGGAGCCGGTCTTTTTCCCGGTCCAGGGCGCCTTTTGCAGGCCGCCGACGTTTTCGCCCTTTTCAAAGTGGAGGGTGTACTCCGTGCCGTCCCGGTGAATGACGGCGTCGAAGTACTCGGAGGCGTACTGGGTGGCGCAGGAGCCCAGGCCGTTCAGACCCAGAGAAAACTCGTAGTTGTCCCCGCCGGTGTCGTACTTGCCGCCGGCGTACAGCTCGCAAAAGACCAGCTCCCAGTTGTATTTTTGTTCATTCTCGTTCCAGTCCACGGGGCAGCCGCGGCCGAAGTCCTCCACCTCGATGGAGTGGTCGGCATAGCGGGTGACGGTGATGACGTCGCCATGACCCTCCCGGGCCTCGTCAATGGCGTTGGACAGGATCTCGAACACCGCGTGCTGACAGCCCACGATGTCGTTGGAGCCGAAGATAACACCCGGGCGCTTGCGCACACGGTCGGCGCCCTTCAGTGCGGAGATGGATTCGTTTGTATATTCGGTTTTTTTCTGTGCCATAAGGGACAACCTCTTTCTTCCCCAAATACCGACAAGCGGTGGTAGATACATTTAATATATCATACCGCATCTTGTGGGTCAAAGTCAAGAAAAATGCCCCTGCAGCCTGTGCTGCAGGGGCATTTTTTAAGCAAATCAGAAGTACTTCTTGATACCCTCGGGGGCAAGGGAAGCGTCGTCGCTGATGGTGACGGTGAACTTGATGCTGTGTTCCTCACCAAAGTTGTTCAGCCAATCCAGGAACGCCTCGGTCTCGGCGTTGCAGTCGCCGCCGGCGATCTTGGTCAGGCTGTCGATAAACACGTGGGTAATGTCGTAGTTGCCGGCGTACAGGCCGCTGACAAACCCCTTCAGCGCGGTGTAGTCGGCCAGGTCGTAGTTGCTGGCCTCTACCAGGCGGATCTGATAGTGGATATCAAAAGTGAGCTTCTTGCCCTTCTCAATACAGACAACATTGCCGTGCTCGGTCTGGACAGCGGAGTTGATCATATCGATCATCTGCTTGGTCTTGCCGGAGCCCTTCTTGCCCATGATTACTCTAACCATACGTATCACTCCTTACGGTTTAGTGGCAGGTGGGAGACCACCATTTCCTATTAACACTCTACCATATTCTTTGGGAATTTTCAACAGGAAATCATAATTTTTTTGGAACGGGTCTTGTTGCGGATTGACATAGGGAAAGGGGACAACTATACTGTAGGGGAATGATGTAAAAATTCGGGCGAAAAGAGGGGTAAAATGGTTTGGGAGTATCTCCGATCCGAAGAATTTAAGGCCGCGGTGGACCGGGCGCAGGGCGTATGCGCCGTGCCCATCGGCTGTCTGGAAAAGCACGGCCCCCACGCTCCTTTGGGGACGGACACCATACAAGCCGAACGGATTACAAGGCTTGCGGCGGAGAAGGAGCCCGTGGTGGTGTTCCCCACCATGTACTTCGGTGAAAAGTGCGGGGCGGGCGAGTTTCCCGGCACGGTGATTTTTTCGCTGGAGACGCGGTGGCACATCTTCCGGGAAACCTGCGCCGAAATCTTCCGCAACGGCTTTCGCAAGATTCTGTTTGTCAACGGCCACGGCGGCAACCTGTCCATGCTGGACTTCTTTATCCGGGGCATGCTCAAAGAGCTTCCCGAGGTGCTGGTGTTTTCCTGCGACGCGTTTGGCGGCGGTGGGACGCGCGCCAGGCTGGAGGAATTGATCGGGAACCGGGAGCGCTACGGTTATCTGACCGATGGGGACCGGGCCATCCTGCAGGATTTTATCCGCCAGGAAAAACGGGACGGCCACGCCGGCTTTGGGGAGACCGCCCACATCCTGCACCTGATGCCGGAAACCCTGCGCCTTGACGGCCTTCGGGACGAGAGTGGCGACAGCACCCACCGCTTTGACGACTTTGCCCGGCAGGGCATCCAATCATCGCTGGCCTGGATGGCGAACTATCCCAACTCCTACCAGGGCAGCAACGACTACGTGCTCAACGAGCGTATTGCCCGAGCCGTAACGGAGCATGCGGTCTACGCGGTGGCGGAGCGGTTCCGCTTCCTGAAAGAAGAACGCATCTCCGACACCTACCACGCCGAGTGGCTTAAAAAGCAATAAACGCAACAATGCCCCGTCTGCATCGCAGACGGGGCATCTTATTTGAAAGATTAGAGCCGGGCCTCCAACTGGGCCTTGCGGTCCTCGTAGCCGGGCTTGCCCAGCAGGGCAAACATATTCTTTTTGTAGTCCTCCACGCCGGGCTGGTCGAAGGGGTTGACCCCCAGCAGGTAGCCGGACAGGCCGCACACCAGCTCGAAGAAGTAGATGATCCAGCCCACGCTGCCCTCGTTGATCTCGGGCAGACTCAGCAGGATGTTGGGTACGCCGCCGTCCACGTGGGCCAGGATGGTACCCCGCATGGCCTGCTCGGCCACGAAGGCCAAACTCTTGCCCGCCAGGAAGTTCAGACCGTCCACGTTGTCCGGGTCGGTGGGGATGAGGAGCTTGCCGTGGGGATGTTCAAAGCGGACCACGGTCTCAAACAGGTTGCGGTGGCCGTCCTGGATATACTGGCCCATGGAGTGCAGGTCGGCGGTGAATTCCACGCTGGCGGGGAACAGGCCCTTGCCGTCCTTGCCCTCGCTCTCGCCGTAGAGCTGCTTGAACCACTCGGCGAAGAAGCGGAAGCTGGGCTCGTAACAGGCCAGGATCTCGATACGCTTGCCCCCCTCGTACAGGGCGTGGCGGGCGGCGGCATACTGCCAGGCGGGGTTATCAAGGCCGGGAACGGACAGTTCGGCCATGGCCCGAGCCGCGCCGGACATCAGCTTGTCAATATCCACACCGGCCACGGCGATGGGCAGCAGGCCCACGGCGGTCAGCACGGAGTAACGGCCGCCGATGTTGTCGGGGACCACGAAGGTCTGATACCCCTCCTTGTCGGCAAGGCCCTTCAGGGCGCCCCGGGCCTTGTCGGTGGTGGCGTAGATACGGCCGGCGGCAGCCTCCTTGCCGTACTTGGCCTCCAGCAGGCCCTTAAAGATGCGGAAAGCCACGGCAGGCTCGGTGGTGGTGCCGGACTTGGAGATGACGTTGATGGAGAAGTCCCGGTCCCCGATAAGGGCGATGGTCTCCAGCATGGCGTCGGTGGACAGACCGTTGCCGGCAAAGTAGACGTCGGGGGTGTCCTTGGCCTTGAGGTTGTAGTTCTGGGAGCGCAGCAGCTCGATGACCGCCCGGGCGCCCAGGTAGGAGCCGCCGATGCCCACCACCACCAGCACCTGGGAGTCACGGCGGATCTTGTCAGCAGCGGCCTTGATGCGGGCAAACTCCTCCCTGTCGTAGTTGGCGGGCAGCTTGACCCAGCCGGTGAAATCACCGCCGGGGCCGTTGCTCTTGTCCAGCATATCGTGGGCCAGGGCCAGGGCATCCTTGCGGGCGGACAGGTAGTCCTCCGGCACAAAGCCGTTGAGCTTGGAAAGGTCCAGTTGAATCATATAAAAACCTCCTTGGTGAGCATAACTTGTACACATATTATAGCGCAAGCCGGGCCAAAATGATAGTGGAAAAAGGCGTTTGGCGAAAAAAGTTTTTTCACACGAAAAAAAGGGGTTGACAAGCGGGGGTTGTCCCGCTATAATAATCGCTGTTCGGACGATTAGCTCAGCTGGTAGAGCATCCGCTTGACGTGCGGGAGGTCACAGGTTCAAGTCCTGTATCGTCCACCAAACCGCTCATCGCAAATGCAATGGGCGGTTTTCTTGTTCTTACTGCAAAAACTCCCTCCGCCGTAGCGGAGGGAGTTTTTGGTTTTTTTACCGTCCCAGCAGGAACAGGTTGCTGCCGTCACCGAAGAAGTTGTCGATGCTGTACAGCACCACCACCCGGTCAATGTCGTTTTGCTCCACATAGTCCTTCACGCTGCTGTTGTTGTAGCGCAGGTCATACAGATGGACCTCGGAGAAGTTCTCGGTCAGGAAGGGGGCCAAACTGTCGGCGTAGGAGTCCCGGATGACCAGCACCTTGTCGGCGTCGGTATGCTCTGTCGTGATGACACACAGAGGCTTGTTGCCCCCCAGGAAATAGGAATACTTGTCCTTCTCTTTCAGGTAGCTGTCCACGTACAGGCTGCCGGGGACAGGCTTGCCCTCGGGATAGGCGGTGACGGTAAGGCCGTCGGCGGGGATATAGGTTTCAATGGTGTCGGCGCTCAGCCAGCGCACACCGGAAGTGGAGAAGGATGTGCCGTAAAATTCCTCGGATACCACGGTTCTCTCATAGTCCTCCAGGGACACCGGCTCCACACCCATGCTCTCCATCAGGGCCACGTAGCCGTAGTAGGCGCCCAGGCTGGTCCAGTGGTGGTCGGTGCGGTAGTAGATCTGCTGGTCAGCGTGGGCCTGCAGCTCACTCCACAGGTCCACAGTCAGAGCGTCGGAGTTGGCGTACATATAGTCGATGACGGCGTTCTCGTCCGCCGTGGGGGCGCCGGCGGGCAGGCGGTCGGCCCAGATGCCGGCAGCGGAGGGAACGATGCCGAAATAGACCGGCACCTCCACACTGTTCACCAGCGCATTGACGTAGCCGCCGGCCTTGTCCATCTGTTCGGTCGTGGGCGTGTCCACATGACTGATAAGGGTGCCGCCGGTAAAGTAGATGCCGTTATTTTCCTTTTTCCCGCTGACCCGCTCGCACCAGGCCTTCATGGCCACCCAAAAATCGCGGCCCACAATGTGGTCGGCGGCGTAGCTCTCCGCGTCGGACATAAACCGACCGTCGGCAAGAGTTTCGATGTCAAAAACAGGCCGCTCCTGTAGGTAGCGGTTCTCCAGCGCGGAAAAGCTCTTATCCGGCAGCAACACGCTGGCAACCAGTACGCCTGCAAGAAACAGGCAAAACACGCCGGACAAGATGTGGTTGAAATGCTTTTTCATGCAGACACCTCCTTAGAAGCGGAAATAGAGGAAGGGGTTGTAGGTGCTGGCCACCAAATAGCCGGTGCAGACCATCAGGCCCGCGATCACCAGCACAAGGCACACCACCTTCTGCGCGGTGGCGGGCAATTTTTGATAGAGCCTCTTGCCCGCCGGGGTGGCGGCCAGGACGGCCACCGCCAAAATGGGCAGATAACTGGTCAGGTAGTAAATAAACGTGCTGTTGACTCCCGGCACCCCGCCAAGGCCGAACATGACCCGCAGGTAGGCGCTCATCTGGCCGAAATCCTCCAGGGCGAAGATGGCCCAGCTGACCAGCACCAAAAACAGCGTGTAGACATGGGCCACCACGGCGGGAGCTTTTTTCAGCCACTTGCCAAGCAGGAACTTTTCCAGCACCAGCAGCACGAAGAAGTAAAGGCCCCAAATCAGGTAGTTCCAACTGGCACCGTGCCAAATGCCGGTTGCCGCCCACACCATCAGCAGGTTGAAGATCCACCGGGGCTTGGAGCAGCGGTTGCCGCCCAGGGGGATGTAGAGATATTCCCGGAACCAGGTACCCAGCGAGATGTGCCAGCGGCGCCAAAACTCGGTGATACTCTTGGAAATATAGGGGTAGTTGAAGTTCTCCAAAAACTCAAAGCCGAACATCCGGCCCAGGCCGGTGGCCATATCGGAGTAGCCGGAGAAGTCGAAGTACAACTGCAGGGAGAATGCGATGATACCCAGCCACGCGCCGGCCACCGTCAGCTCGCCGGGGGCCATGGCCTTATAGCTGTCCCAAAGCATACCCACGTTGTTGGCCAGCAGCAGTTTTTTGCCCAGGCCCACCATGAAGATCTGCACGCCGGCGGCAAATTTGTCCACCGAGGTGGTGCGCTCGTCGATCTGGTCGCCCAAATCCTTGTACTTGATGATGGGGCCGGCAATGAGCTGGGGAAACAGGGTGACGAAGGTGCCGAAGTTCAGGATGGAACGCTGGGCGCGGGCATCCCCGCGGTACACGTCCACCGTATAGCTCATGGTCTGGAAGGTGTAAAAGGAGATGCCGATGGGCAGGTGGATGCCCAAAATGGGGGCGGGGATTCCGATGGCCTGCAGAGAGCCGGCCAAAAAGTCCCAGTACTTGAAGAAAATCAGCAAAGCCAGGTTGAAGAAAATGGAGCTGCCCACCGTCCATTTGGCGGCGGTAATATTCCCTTTCTCCTTAAACCGCTCCACCAGCACACCATGGGTATAGTCAATGATGGTGGAAATAAACATGATGGCGACATACTCCTGTTCCCCCCAGTAGTAGAAGAACAGTGAGGCCACCAGCAGCACCAAATTGCGGAATCGACGCTGTACCATGAAGTAGACGCCCATGGTAAGCACCAAAAAGTAGAACATAAATACAGGGGTGGAAAAGACCATAAGCTCACATCCTGACGTGAAGTAGGTAGGCGACACCCGGAGTATCGCCTAGCGCAGGGGAATTAAAACAGGGCGTTGAAGTTGGCAACCACCTGGTCGGTCATACCGGACACCACGAACAGGGCCACGAAGTTGCCGTTGGAAACCACCTTGGCCTCGGTTTCCCAGGCCTCGATGACCATGGGATAGTTGAAGTGGTTGTCCACCTGGGCGCTGATGCGGGCGTTGAAGATGGCCTTGACGGCGGCCACATCGGCGGCGTTGGCGCACTCCACCATGACGATCTCGCAGGGGACGGCGGTCATCATGGGCATATAGGCCACCTTCTGCTTCAGGGAGATGGCGTTCAGGCCGGCATAGAAGGCGTCCAGCGCGTCGTTGTCCATGGCCACCATAGTGGGGGCGTTGTCGGGGTCGGTGAAGATGCCGTTGTAGAAGGCGTTCAGGTCCACCTTGGCGGGCGCCTCGGGGGCGGGCTGGGCGGGCTTCTCCTCAGGCTTGACCTCGGGAGCGGGGTCCTCGGGCTTGACCTCGGGGGCGGGCTGCTCCTCGGTCTTAATATTGCAGCGCACGGTGCAGTCCACGGTCATATCCGTCCCCTCCAGGGCGGCGGTGATGGTGGCGGTGCCGGCGGCCACGGCGGTGACCACGCCCTTCTCGTCCACGGTGGCCACGGCCTCATCACTGCTGCTCCACAGGATGACGGGGTCCTCCACGCCGGTGACCTCGGCCACCAGCTTATAGGAAGCACCGGCGGTCTTCAGGGTGAAGTCGGTCTTGTTCAGGGCAAGGGAGCGGATCACCTGAGGCAGCTCAACAGGAGGAACGTCCTCGTAGATGTCCGGGGTGGACGCCTCGGGCTGGGAGATGCTCACGTCGGGTTCCACCATGCTCTCCGAGCCGGACACAGGGGCCTTGTCGCCGCCGCAGGCGGTCAGCAGGGCCAGGGACAGCACCACGGCGGTGCCGAGGGAAATCAGACGAATGTGTTTCATAATGTACTCCTTTTCAGTTGTTCAAAACAATACGTTCAACCCTTTGACGGACAAGGGGGCAAAAAGTTCCCGGATATTTTATCCCATTTTAGCAAAGTATGGCAGAGATTACAACAAAAGAAAACCACCCGAGGGGGTACCTCGGGTGGCAAAACAGGTTATTTGCTTTTACCACAGCTCCTGCAGACAGAGGCCGAGGCATCATTGGTCTGCCCACAAGAGCACATCCACCGGCTTGGGGTGGTGTAACGAGCCGGTTGCTCAAGATTTTCTTGTGCGCTGGATGTATCTTGATTTTCTTTCCGCAGCTCCTCGGTGCGGGATTCGGTAAGCAGCGCCACGTTGGCGGAAACGATGGCGTTCTTTGTGATGGAGGCCAAAGCATCAATCAAAAGCGCGAGAACATGGTACACACAGTATTCAATGAATGCATACAGCGCCCACGAAAAAACGGACGTAATGAATGTAACAATCCAAGCGGTTGAGTCGTTTTCGTAACCGCCATTATAATAGTCATTTGTCTGCATGGCATGCGAAGCATCCATGAAAGAGGCAATGAAACCCACCACGACCAATACAAAAAACAGGATTTTCCCCAATCGCTCCAGCCGTTCAGCCCAAGTATGCAGGTTGACTACCGTCGAATCCGGTTTTATGCAGTCTGACAAGTTTTTGGGAATTTCCTTGCCACTTTTTCCGGAAAACATATTTGCCATTTTGCTTTCTCCTTGCGCAATAATATTAACCAATATTGGTTAATATTATTATATACCGATTTCAGTTAATATGCAAGAGGAAAGTGAGGCTTGCGTATTATGATTTCTTACGAAAATCTGTGGCGTACCATGCAGGAGAAGGGCGTGACCCAATACGCCCTCATCAAAAAGCACGGGGTCAGTCCCAGCCAGATCACCCGGCTTAAGCGCAACGAAAGCGTCAGCACCCACACCATCGAGATGTTCTGCCGGATTTTGGATTGCCGGGTGGAGGACATTATGGAATATATGAAAGATGACGAGTAAACCGGACAGGGTATCCTGTCCGGTTTTTCTTGTTGATTTGTGATCTTAAAAGGCCCCCTTTACACAAGGGAGGCTCTGTACGAAAAAAAGAAACCCACCCAAGTCAAAAGACTTGGGTGGGTTTGGTGGAGACGACAGAACTCGAATCTGTGACCCCTTGCGTGTGAAGCAAGTGCTCTACCGGCTGAGCTACGCCTCCATATAGAACGGCTGAAAAAAAGGTGGTGACCCGGACGGGAATCGAACCCGTGTTACCGCCGTGAAAGGGCGGTGTCTTAACCGCTTGACCACCGGGCCGTCAATAAACAGGGCAGGAACCTGTCCTGTTAAATTGTAAATGGTAGCGGCACCTGGATTCGAACCGGGGACACTACGGGTATGAACCGTATGCTCTAGCCACCTGAGCTATGCCGCCATATAGACCCCGCAAACAGGGCAAGGGATAGTATAGCCGATTAAAAGCGGAATGTCAACAAGAAATTCAAAACTTTTGCGATTTTTTCTTGAGGGGCGACCCACACACTTGTAATGCGTCTTTGTATATTGTAAACTGTTGGTAGAAAATTCCTTCGAAAAAGGAGCGCTTGCTATGGCACGCTACATCCGGTTTTCCCTCAACGACCAAATTCGCTACGGCCGCCTGTCCGGGGACACGGTCTATCCCCTGCTGGGCGACCTGTTTGCAGGCCGGGAGGAGGACGGCTCCGCCCTCCCCCTGTCCGACGTGACCCTGCTGGCCCCCTGTCAGCCCACCAAGCTTCTGTGTGTCGGTTTCAACTACCGGGACCACGCCGAGGAATTTGACCTGCCCGTCCCCGCCAAACCCAACGTCTTTATCAAGCCGTTGAGCGCCCTCATCGGCCCGGAACAGCCGGTTTTGTTCCCCAAGTCGCTGGCCCATCAGGTGGATTACGAGGCGGAGCTGGTCATTGTGATTGGCCGTCGGGCCCGGCACGTAACGTTGGAGGAGGCCAACCACTATATTTTAGGCTACACCGTCGGCAATGACGTCACCGCCCGGGACCTGCAGGACAAAACCGGACAGTGGACGGTGTGCAAGGGGTTTGACACCTTCGCCCCCATTGGTCCGTGGATCGAAACGGCGGTGGACCCCAAGTCGGGTTTGGACATCTCCAGCTGGGTCAACGGCCAGCGGCGGCAACATTCCAACACCAAACATCTCATCTTCGACGCCCCCTACCTGGTCCACTATCTGTCCCAGGCTATGACACTGGAGCCGGGGGACGTCATCTTTACCGGCACCCCCTCCGGCATCGGCCCGGTGAACCCCGGCGACGTGATGGAGATGCGGATTCAGGGCATCGGTTCCCTGTGTAACCCCGTGGAAGCAGAAGTCTGACGACAGAAAGGAGTCTGCACATGAAAAAACTGGTTTTGTTCCTTGCGTTGGCCCTGTCCCTGTGCGCCTGCGCCCCCACCCAGCCCGCGAAAACGGACACCACCACCGAATTTGAAAGCCAGGGCTTCACCCTCTCCGTCCCCAACGAGTATGTGGACCTGCTGATCGTGGACACCGAAGGCACTTCGTGGGGCAACAGCACCTTCTTCGACGTCAGCGAGAAAGCCTCGGTAGAGGCCGCGAAGGAGCTTTGGCCCGACGACCCCACCATGGGCGGCGGCGCCCTGTTCAGCATCGGCGTGGTGGACGAGGCCAAATTCCACGACATGATGATCTGGGGTATGACCGGCGCTTACGTATTCGCCCGGGACGCCGAGGGCAACTATTACATCTACTACCATCCCACCGACGTGCAGCTTATCCGCATGGACGAGCCTGCCGAGGGGGACTGGGAGCAGTGGCGCGAGCTGTGCGAGTGGGCATCTCAAGCAGAACAGTTTTTCGTGGACGACAACCCCGGCCTGACCCCCTATAAGCGCACCTACACCGACCTGGACTGCGCCCTGCACTACGCCGCCTATGGCGAGGGGTCGGCCCACCTGCACTACAAACACAGCGATGCCATCTACACCCCCGACCGCGCCGACTCCCTGCCCTATCTGGAGCAATTGCTGGACGACGTGATGTATTTCGAGCTGCTGCGGGACGACGAATTCGACTCCGAGGGCGATTACATCTCCCTCACCGCCCCGGAGATGTTCGACTACCTCTCCTTCGACTTCTTTACCGACCCGGGGCAGCAGCACGTCATCCGAATCCGGCGTACCGACATGGACCTTGAGCCATTCTATTATGCAGCCTCAAAGGATGGGGACTACTTCCCTGCCGGCCAGGTGGTGGCCCATTGGCTGGAGTCCCTCGCATAACCTTTGGCCTCTGCGCAGGGCCCGATGCCCCCATCGGGCTGTGTCTGATAAACAAAAAGCACCGTGGCATTGCCACGGTGCTTTTCTCTGTTTCGATTAGCGCTGGATACGGCCGGAGCCGTCGCCGCCGGCCAGCTTTTCCACCTCGGCCACGGTGACCATGTTGTAGTCGCCCTCGATGGAGTGCTTCAGGGCGGAGGCCGCCACGGCGAACTCCACCGCCGCCTGGGTATCCTTACCGGTGAGGATGGAGTAGATCAGGCCGCCGCCAAAGCTGTCGCCGCCGCCCACACGGTCGATGATGTGCAGGTCGTACTTCTTGGAGAAGCAGTACTTGTCCTCGGCCACGTTGTAGAGCATGGCGCTCCAGCCGTTGTCGAAGGCGGAGCGGGACTCACGCAGGGTGATGGCGACCATCTCAAAGCCAAACTTGTCCGCCAGCTGACGGGCCACGGACTTGTAGCCCTCGTGGTTGATCTGACCGCCGTAGATGTCGGTGGCCTCGGCCTCGATGCCGAAGACGTCCTTGGCATCTTCCTCGTTGGAGATGCACACGTCCACGTACTGGCACAGGTCGGTCATAGCTTCACGGGCCTGGTCCCGGGTCCACAGCTTGCCCCGGTAGTTCAGGTCGCAGGAGATCTTGACGCCACGGGCCTTGGCGGCCTTGCAGGCGTTGCGGCAGATGTCCACCACGTTGGGACCCAGGGCGGGAGAGATGCCGGTGAAGTGGAACCAGTCGGCACCGTCGAAGATCTTATCCCAATCGAACTCGTCGGCGCAGGCCTTCTGAATGGCGGAGTTGGCGCGGTCGTAGATACACACGCTGCCCCGCTGGGAGGCGCCCTTCTCGTTGAAGTAAATACCCACACGCTCGCCGCCCCGGACGATGAGGGAGGTATCCACGCCGTAGCGGCGCAGGCTGTTCACCGCCGCCTGACCGATGGCGTGGGCGGGCAGTTTGGTGACGAAAGCGGCATCCATGCCGTAGTTGGCCAGGGACACGGCCACGTTGGCCTCGCCGCCGCCGAAGGTGAATTCCACGTGGTCGCACTGGACGAACCGCTCGTAGTTATAGGGCTGCAGGCGGAGCATCAGCTCGCCAAAGGTAACGATTCTGCTCATTTTGCGCGTGCCTCCTTCACAATTTCAACGGATTGCTTGCACAGCTCGGTGATCTCGTCCCATTTGCCGTTCTCGATGAGGTCGGCGGTGACCATGTAGGAGCCGCCGCAGGCGCAGATGACGGGAGAGGAGCTGTACTCCTTCAAATTCTTCAAAGAAATGCCGCCGGTGGGCATCACCTTGAACATGGGGAAAGGGGCGGCCATGGCCTTGATCTTGGCCAGACCGCCGGACTGCTCGGCGGGGAAGAACTTCAGCACTTCAAGGCCAAACTTCAGCGCCGCATGGTAATCGGTGGGGGTGGTGCAGCCGGGATAGATGGCAATGCCCTTTTCCACGCAGTAGGCCACGATCTCGGGGTCAAAGCCGGGGGTGACGATGAACTCGGCACCGGCGGCCATGGCCAGGTCCACGTGCTGGGTGGTGGTAACGGTGCCGGCACCGCACAGGATCTCGGGACAGGCCGCTTTCATCAGACGGATGGCGGTGTCCGCACCGGCGGCACGGAAGGTCACCTCCGCAATGGGTACGCCGCCGGCACACAGGGCCTTTGCCAGGGGCGCGGCATCCCGCTCCGGATCGGTCAGCTTGATTACCGGCACGATGCCGATTTCGGAAACACGCTTGTTCAGTTCATTCATATCGGTTTCTCCTTTTTTCGCCAGTTTGGCAGTGTCTATGTATTCAGTATAAGACTCTCTTTTCTCAATAGCAATTGCTTTTTTCGCTTGACACATTGCAATTCTTGCGGCAATATTAATTTGAGGTGCTTTTTATGAAAGAACGGACCCATAATTTCGACCCGCGGCAGGATATGGCCACCCCGGATTTTGAGGTGTTTCATTATCACAACAGCCATCCCGCCGACGTTGAATTACACCATCACGACTTCTATATGGTCTATTACTTCCTTGGGGACAAGACCCGGTTTCAGGTCAATGGCCGCATCTACCACCTGCAGGCCGGTGATCTGCTGCTCATCGCGCCCACGGAGTTTCACCGCCCCATCCCCGACCCCAAATCCCAAAGCGTCGAGCGTATCGTACTGTGGATCAGCAAGGGGTTTTTAGCCTCCTTCCCCTCTGACCGCGTATCCCTGACCCAATGCTTCGACAGCTCCCTGCCCGGTCACACCTGTCTGCTGCGCCCCTCCACCGCGCAGCGGGCCAACCTGACCCAATGGCTGGGCGAGCTGCTGCGAGAGGTCCACAAGCAGGATTTCGGCTCCGATTTGTACTGTCGGGGCATATTGCTGCAGCTGATGACGGTCCTCAACCGCCTTGCCCTGCGCGCCACACCCCAAAATGATGCGCAGGATTCCGTCTCTTTGGCCGCCAGGGTGCTGGACTATATCAACGAGCATTATAACGAACCCATGTCTTTGGACAGCCTTGCCCAGCAGTTTTTTGTCAGCAAGTATCACCTCTCTCACGAATTCAGCACCGTGGTGGGTACCAGCGTGTACCGCTGTATCATGCTCAAACGGCTGCACATGGCCAAGCAGATGCTGTCCTCCGGCATGGCCCCCGGGGCGGTGTACGGTAACTGCGGCTTCAGCGATTACGCCAACTTCTTCCGGGCCTTCAAATCCCAATATGGCGTCAGTCCCAGTGACTGCGTGGAAAAAGCATAACAAAAACCGGAGTGGATACAACCACTCCGGTTTTTTATGTCAGCTTTCCGCGTAACGGGACAGGAATTGCCGGGTACGCTCCTGTTTGGGGTTGTCGATGACCTCTTTGGCGTCGCCCTGCTCCACGATGACGCCGCCGTCCATAAAAACGACCTGGTCGGCCACGTCCCGGGCGAAGGCCATTTCGTGGGTGACGATGATCATGGTGGTCTTTTGGTCGGCCAGGGATCGGATGACCTTCAGCACCTCGCCGGTCAGCTCCGGGTCCAGGGCTGAGGTAGGCTCGTCAAAGCAGAGGATATCGGGGTGCAGCGCCAAAGCCCGGGCAATGGCCACCCGCTGCTGCTGTCCGCCGGACAACTGGTGGGGATAGTGGTCGGCCCGGTCGGCAAGGCCCATGCGCTCCAGCAGCGCCTTGCCCTCGTCCTCGATCTCCTGCAGGATGCAATTTCGGTTCTGCTTGTAGTCCGCCCGCTCCTTGGCCAGCAGCTTCACCGCCAGGGTCACATTCTCCAGGGCGGTATACTGCGGGAAGAGGTTAAAGGACTGGAACACCATGCCGAAGTGCAGGCGCTTTTTGCGCAGCTCGCGCTCCTTTTGGGTGGCGGGGTCGGCGGCGTCGAAGATGACCTTGCCCTCCACGCTGATACTGCCCTGATTAGGTGTCTCCAAAAAGTTCAGGCAGCGCAGCAGGGTGGTCTTGCCGCTGCCGGAGGAGCCGATAATGGCCAAAGCCTGGCCCCGCTCCAGCTCGAAGCTGATGTCCTCCAGCACCCGGGTGGCTCCGAAATGCTTTTCAATGTTACGTACTTCCAAAATCGCCATTTCGCCACCCCCTTATCTGAAATAATCCATCTTGCGCTCCAGCCAGCCGAACAGCAGGGTCAGCGCGCCCACGAACAGCAGGAAGAACAGGCCCGTGGAGAACAGGGGCCAAATCAAGCCCTTGCTGGTGTACTCGTTGGCCATCATGATGATCTCTTTATTGGCGATGATACGAGCCAGGGAGGTATCTTTCACCAGGGTAATGATCTCGTTGCCCATGGGCGGGATGATCCGTTTGACCAACTGCAGCAGGGTGACCTTGAAGAAGATCTGGGTCTTGGTCATGCCCAGCACCTCGCCGGCCTCGTACTGTCCTTTGGGGATGGCGTCAATGCCGCCGCGGTAGATCTCGGAAAAATAGCAGGCGTAGTTGATAACAAAGGCCACTGCCGCGCCGCTGAAGCGGCCAAACATGGGCAGGTCCCAGCCGTATTTGACATTCAGAATACCCGGCACGAAAAAGAACACGATGACCTGCAGCATCAGCGGGGTTCCCCGAATGACCCACACAAAGGTCTTGACCAGCCAGGCCAAAGGCTTGAACCTACTGCGGCAGCCAAGGCAGATCACCAGTCCCAGCGGAATGGCGAAGAGCAGGGTGACGAAAAACAGCTCGCAGTTAAGTAAAAAAGCCTCGCACAGGCGCCCGAGGATCACCATTATTTCCGAGTTCGCAAGCCAATCTCCCGCGCCCGCAAACCAGCTTGTCAGCAAATCGATCCAGCGACCAAGCGTTTCAACCATGTAAACACCTCAAAACACACACCATGGGACAGCGGCAAAGGCCGCTGTCCCAAGTGCAACAAAGTCTTAATAAATTCGGCTCAGCCTTACTCGGCCAGAGTCAGGCTGTACTTTTCAGCCAGGGCGGCCATGGTGCCGTCGGCAATCAGAGCCTCGAAAGCGGCGTTGGTGGCGGCGGCGGCGTCACTGCCCTTGCGGAAGGCAACACCGTAGAACTCCTCGGCCAGCTGGTCCTTGATGGCCAGGTTGGCGTAATCGGTACCCTCACCGATCATGGCGTTGGCCAGGGTGATGTCCAGCACGGCGGCGTCGCAGGTGCCGGCGGCGACCTCCATCAGGCAGTCGGTCTGCACGGTCTTGGGGATGTAGTTGGCCTGCTTCAGACCCTCATCAGCCTCGATGGTGGACTGACCGGCGGAGCCCTGCTCGGCGCAAACGTTCTTGCCGGCCAGGTCGGTGGTGTTGTTGTACTCCTTGTCAGCCAGCATCACGACCACCTGGGCGTTGACCACGTAGGGGTTGGTGATCTCCATGTTGGCCTGGCGCTCCTCGGTGATGGTCATGCCGTTCCAAACGCAGTCGATGCTGCCGGCGTTCAGCTCCACTTCCTTGGTGTCCCAGTTGATCTCCACAAACTTGGGGGTGACACCCAGCTTCTTGCACACAGCGATGGCCAGCTCGGTATCAAAACCGGTAAAGATACCATTCTCGTCGGTGTAGTTCATAGGCTCGTACACGGTGTAGCCGATGACCATCTCGCCCTTGGCCTTGATGGCTTCCATATCGCTGGCGCTCTCGCCGCCACAGGCAACCAGAGCCAGGCTCATGGCAACAGCCATGATAAACGCAACAATCTTCTTCATGATAAGTAACCTCCAAAATCTACTGCTTGTTTTTCTGCGTTCGGGAGGGGGTCGCCCTCCCGACACTTTCGCATTTTAGCATGCTAAATCGCTGTTGTAAAGATGTTTTTTCAATTTTCACTTTCTTTGTGGCTTTTCCACAATTGCAACACGGTTTTCCACAACATTTTTCATTGACCACACAAACAAAATGGGCGTCCGATCGTTCGGACGCCCGTTTCGTTCCCAAAGATTGGTGTTAGGTCAGACCGTTCTCGTAGGCCTGGATCATCTTCTTGACCATCTGGCCGCCGACGGAGCCGGCCTGCTTGCTGGTCAGATCGCCGTTGTAGCCCTGCTTCAGGTTGACGCCCACCTCGTTGGCGGCCTCCATCTTGAACTTGTTCATGGCCTCGCGGGCGTTGGGAACGACCAGCTTGTTGCTGTTGTTGCTGTTAGACATGACAGTTTCTCCTCACTTCATTTTTCTTCGGACGGAACATCCGACCATAGCATTGCCCACAGCTTGCATCCTATGCGGCCGACCCATTTCCTTTTTCTGCTCATCTTCCATTGTTTGGCGTATGTACGCCGGTTTTATTTGCACACCATATAGAAATAAAGGAGGTTTTTCTATGTGTACCGCGCTTTCTCTCACCGCCGGCGGCCATTTGTTCGGCCGCACGCTGGATTTGGAACATTCCTACGGCGAGGCGGTGGTCATCGCCCCCCGCCGGTTCCCCCTTCGCTTTTGCTGCCAGTCAACGCAGGCCCGCCACCACGCCATCATCGGCGTGGCCCATATCCGGGACGGCACCCCGCTCTACTATGACGCCGTCAACGAACACGGTCTTGCCATCGCGGCCCTGAATTTTCCGCACAGCGCCGTCTATGGCACCACCGAGGGTGAAAACTGGCTGGCCCCCTACGAGGTCATCCCATTTCTGCTGGGTCGCTGCACCACGGCGCAGCAGGCCGCGGTGCTGCTGGGCGGTCTGTGCATTGCCCGGCACGCCTTCAGCGCCGATTTGCCCTGCACCCCACTGCACTGGCTGCTGGCCGACGGGCAGGACTGCTTTGTGGCCGAGCCGCGTCAGGACGGCGTGCGCATCTACCGCAACCCGGTACGGGTGCTGACCAACGAGCCTCCCTTCCCCCGACAGTTGGAGCGCTTGAACGATTATCTCAATCTCTCCGCGCTCCCGGCGGAAAATCGGTTCTCCGCCGGGCTGAATTTAACCCCCTGCAGCCGTGGCATGGGGGCTATGGGTCTGCCGGGGGACTTTTCCTCCCAGTCCCGCTTCGTCCGGGCGGCCTTCGTCAGCCAAAATGCCCGCAGCTATCACACCGCCGACCGGGGTGTGGCCCGGTTCTTTCAGCTCATGGCCTGCCTTACGGTACCCCGGGGCAGCGTGCGTCTGCCCACCGGGGACGTGGAAACCATCTACACCTCCTGCTGCGACGCCGCCCAGGGGATCTACTACTATACCTGTGCCGAAAACCCATCTCTTTCCGCCGTGGCGCTTCATCGGGCGGATCTGGAGTGGCACACGCTCTTCACACATCCACTGTCCCTTCCTCTGAATATTCAGTGGCAGAATTAAGGGGTCCCTGCTCGGCATCCATGGTCATGACGGACACCTCGAAGGCGGTGCGCAACTCCTCCCGGTCCTCCAGCCGTTTGGTGTAGACCCGGCTTTGCAACCGTCCCTCCAGCACCACCGAAGCCCCCACGTCAAGCCGGGCGCAGCGATAGGCCAGCGCGCCCCAGGAGATACAGGGCAGGTAATCCGCCCGCCCGTAAGGACGATTGACCGCCAGCATCATGTCGCAGATGTCCCGCCCCAAAGGCGTGCGTCGGAAGGTGGGCTGCTTGCACAGCACCCCCGCAAGCTCCAGACGATTTTCGTCCGGCCCCGGCTCCCTGCGCAGCTGTCGGGCAAAGGCAGTGATGACAAGGCGGTTTTTCACCGCCGTGTGGTCGTTAAAGGAGCGCACCTGCCCCTGCACCGTTACCTCGTCCCCCTCCTCCACCGGACACAGCCGCAGCAGCCGTTCTCCAACCACCACATTCAGGCGGTCCTCGGCGCCGGACAGCCGACGCACCCGCAGGGGAAATATGTAAAACTCCTCACCATGGTTGCTGTGGGACACCCGCGGCGACAGCGCCAGGCGGCCATGCAGCACAATTTCATTTTTCATCCGGCCACGCTCCTATCGTTCAAGTGATAGGAGTATATGCCGCCCCCATGTCAAATATGAAAGCACCCCGTTCCGCCGGAACGGGGTGCTTTTCTCCTTACGCCAGCGTCAGTGTGAAGGTGAACTCGGTCACCCCATCCTCGCTGGTCACTGTCACAGTTTCTTTCATATTGCCCAATATGGTCTTGACGATGTAGAGTCCCAGCCCCACTCCGTCCCGGTCCCGACTGCGGGAGTGGTCTGCCTTGTGGAACCGGTCAAAGAGCAGCGGTAATTCCTCCGGCGGGATGGTCTGTCCCAAATTGCGCACGGAAATGTACGCCTTTGCGTCCCGAGTGGCGATCTTTATGGTTATGTCACTGCCCGCCGCGGCAAACTTGGCCGCATTGTCCAGCAGATTATAACACACCTGCGTCACCCCATCCGGGTCGCCCCAGACCATGACCGGCTGCTCCGGAATGTCCGTCTGCACGTCCAGACCGGCAGCGCTGATGTTGCCCTCCAGGCTGACCAGCACCCGCAGCATGACCTCGCTGATGTCGAAGCGCTCCTGCGCCAGTGTCTTTTCCTCCATGGCCCGCAGTCGGGACAGATCCAGCATCTTCCGCACAAGGCGGGACAGCCGCCGGGTCTCCGACGCAATGACCTGCAGGGACTCCCGCTCCCGCTCCGCCGGAATGGTGCCGTCCAAAATACCGTCGGCAAAGCCCGCAATGGTGGTCATAGGGGTTTTCAGCTCGTGGGATACGTTGGCGATAAACTCGTTGCGCTGACTTTCCGTCTTCTCCAGGGAGCCGGCCATGCTGTTAAACGCCTCAGCCAGCGCCCCCACCTCGTCCCGGCGCCGTTCATAGCCGCGGATCCGGACGGAAAAGTCGCCGTGGCCAAATCTGCGGGCCGCCTCGGCGATCTCGTTGAGGGGTCGGGTCTGTCGCGCCGCGCTGACGGAGCTTGCCACCACAGAAATAAACAGCACCGCCACCGCAGTGAAGAAAAAGATGTTGGACATGGCCCGCCACAACTGTGACACGCCCCCGGCCCCGGCAGATACCAACACCAAACCCCGGGTGATTTCCGCGCCGCCCGCCTGCGCCTTTATGGGTACCGCCGCCAAAAAACGGCTTTCCGGATAGAGTCCCTCCAAATTCGTCATTCCGGTGTAGGCACCCCGCTCCGACACATGACGCAGCAGCGTGTCGGGTACGCTGCGGACATAGCGATAGGGTTTGGGCGTACCATCGGTGGCATAAACCACCCGGCCATCGGTTTCGCACAGAATGACGTGCGCCTCGGAAATCTGCGCCAGGGAGGCCACATACAGCTTGAAAAAGCCGTCCCTTACGTTGCCCTGCTCCAAATACGCACCGGCAAATTCAGAAATGTACTGCGCGTTGTGGAGTACGGAGTCCTTCTTCTCCTGAATGATGTACCGATAGGACAACATGGTAAACAGCGTGGACAACAGGGAGAAGGACAGAAACACAATACCCAAAATCAGGGCAAGCTGTCGTCTGTAAAATGTTTTCAGGGTTCCCCCTCCTTTCCGCTGACGTTCCGTCAGTCGGTGGTCACTTCAAATTTATAGCCTACGCCCCACACGGTTTTCAAATTCCACCGTTCCGACACGCCCTCCAGCTTTTCCCGCAGACGCTTGATATGCACGTCCACCGTGCGGCTGTCGCCAAAGTAGTCAAAGCCCCACACCTCGTCCAGCAGCTGGTTGCGGGTAAACACCCGGTTGGGGGCGGAGGCCAGGTGGAACAGCAGTTCCAGCTCCTTGGGCGGAGTATCCACCCGCTGCCCCTTCACTGTCAGCTCATAGGAGTCCAGGTTGATGGTCAGGTTGTCAAAGCTGAGCTTCTTCTCCCCCGTTTCCTCATCCGGACAGCTGCGGCGCAGCACCGCGTGGATGCGGGCCAGCACCTCTTTCATCTCGAAGGGCTTTACAATGTAATCGTCCGCCCCCCGCTCCAGGCCGGAGACCCGATCCTCCACCTCACCCTTGGCGGTGAGCATAATGACCGGGGTTTCCCCCGCCTGACGGATGTTTTCCAGCACTGTCCAGCCGTCCATAACGGGCAGCATAATGTCCAGCAGCACGAGATCCGGATGATAAGTACTAAACAGCTCCACACCGGTCCCGCCGTCCTTGGCCACACTGGTGTTGAACCCTTCCTTTTCCAGGTAGAGCTGCAGAAGCTGGGCAATATTGCTGTCATCCTCGATAATCAGCACAGTTCGCGCCATTGCGTACACCGTCCTTTTTCCACATGATTTGGTTCTATTATACCCAAAAGCCACACCTTTGGGTGAATAATCTGTAAATTAGCCGGTCCGACTTTTCATCCATTATCCCATTTCCCGCCCTGTGCGTCAAGAAACGCCGCCGGAAACGGCGTTACCTGACGCAGCGGTACACCTGCCCGGCCTCTCCGGCCCGTCCTTTCAACTGCAGTAGCTGCTCCACAGTGACAAACCGCCATCCCTGATTTTGCAAGCAGTCCACCACCTGCAGCGCCGCCTGAACGGATTGGGGGTAAATATCATGCAGCAGCACGATGTCCCCATCCCGCACCCGTGCCACAATATGCTCCACCACCCGTTGGGTGTTGCCGTCCCGCCAGTCCTCCGGGTCCACCGACCACAGCACTACCGGTCCGTCCGCCCAGCGCAGGGTGTTATCGTCCATGATGCCGTAGGGCGGACGCAGCCACAATTCCCGCTCGCCCACCAGAGGGTACAGCGCCCGGCGCAAACCCTCCACCTGCCGGTCAAACTCCGCCCGGGCCAGGCCGTTGACCTGCACATGGTCCAGTGTATGCACTCCGATCTGATGCCCCTCGGCGGCCATGCGTCCCACCAGCTCCGGGGCCAGCTCCACCTGACAGCCCACCAAAAAGAAGGTGGCCTTGGCCCCCCGCGCCTGCAGCCCATCCAGCAAGACCGCCGTATGCTGCGGGTGCGGCCCATCATCAAAAGTCAGGGCAATCAGCTTTTCCCCCTCCGGCACCTCCAAATGCAGGTCGGAGGAGCTTTCCTCCCCCGCGGGGCGCAGCAGCAGCGCCCACATCACCGCAACACTCAACACCACCGCCATTACACCACCCAAGCGCCGCACCGCTCCTTCACCTCGATCTGTCGCATTTGTTGACAGTATGTGCAGTTATCGCTCCTTCGCGTGGTGTAAATTTTTCTATAAAAAACCTGCTGCCAACCCATTCATGGTGGCAACAGGTTTTTACTCCGTTTGGCTCTCCTGCCCGGCGGACACGGAAGCATCCGGCGGCGCCGGGTCGGTGATTTCCTCCTGAGTGGGCTGGGATACATCCGGCTCCTGAGGTGCGGGAGGCAGGATCTCCACCACCACATCGCTGACATCGGGGGCGGGTACCGGCTCGCTGTTCAGAAAGGGCAGATTCAAATGTACGCCGTCCGCGCTGTAGTAGATGTACCGCTGCCCCAACAGCAGCACCAGTGCCATCAGCACCACAAGAACCGCCAATACGCACACAAATCCAAGCAGCACCTTTTGCGTCGCGGTCCGCCCGCGGTAGCCGTTATAGTGACCTCGCTCCATGTCCTCCCCCCGTTCCGTTTTTTCTCTCTAGTTATAATACCGCCGACATATTCTGTCAATACGTCGGCGGTAAAAGTTCTCAAATCGTTCATTTTTTCACGATTTCAGCGTTTTTTTCAAATAACCAGGCCGCCATTGGGCTGCAGCACCTGGCCGGTGACAAAGCTGCCCTCCTCCCCGGCAAGAAACAGGATGCTCCGGGCCGCGTCCTCCGGCGCGCCCAATTGCTGCAGGGGCGTTTCCTGTCGCAACTGCTCCAGGCTCTCCCCATCCAGATGGGCATTCATGTCGGTGGCAATAAAGCCGGGCGCCACGCAATTGACCCGGACGCCTGAGGGACCCAGTTCCTTGGCAAGGGCTTTCGTCATAGCGATCACCGCCCCCTTGGCAGCGGAATAGGCCACCTCACAGGAGCCGCCCGTCACCCCCCACATGGAGGACAGGGTGACAATGCTGCCCGACTTCTGCCGGACAAAATAGGGTGTTGCCGCCCGCAGGGTATAGAACGTGCCGTCCACGTTGACGGCAAACATCTGCCGCCACTGGTGGTCGGTGGTGTCGGTCATCAACTGTTGGGGCAGGGCGATCCCCGCGCTGCACACCAGCGCGTCCAAACCGCCCAGGGCGGCCACAGCCTGCTCTACCAAAGCCGAGGCCTGCTCCGGATGGGAAACGTCCGCCTGAATGGCACAGGCATTTGCGCCCAAGGCTTTCATCTGCTCTACCACAGTATGCGCCGCCGTCGCGTTGGTATGATAACCAATAGCCACATTCCAGCCTTTTTGCGCAAACAGCAGCGCCGCTGCCGCGCCAATTCCCCGGGAACCTCCGGTGATAAGCACCTTACTCATTCCAACCCCTCCAATGCCGCGCGGGCCGCCGCCCCGAGGGCCGCTTCGTCCAGCGTTTCATCGGCAAAATGCTCCAGGGCGAACACACCCTGCCATATCAGCATACCAAGTCCGTTGGAATTTTGCAACCCCAGTCGCTCCGCCCGCTCCAGCAGGGCGGTCTTGCGGGGACTGTAGATAAGGTCGTACACCCCGGCATGGGCGGGTAAACACTCCAAAAAGGACAGGTCCTCGAACTGCCCCGCCACCCCGGTCATGCCAAGATTGGTGCAGTTGACCACCAAATCGCTTTTGGCGGCATATTCCGAAAGGGTCTGTGCGGAAAAATCACAGGCCGTCGCCCCAAATTCGGCGCACAGCTTTTCCGCCCGCTCCACGGTGCGGTTGGCAACCACCGTTTCCGCCCCTGCTTCCACCAGCTTATGCACCACCGCCCGGGCCGCGCCGCCGGCGCCCAGCACCAGCACGTCCTTGCCCGCGGGGCCCATGCCCGCCTCCACCAACGCCCGCAAAAACCCGCGCCCGTCGGTGTTGTATCCATAGGCCACGCCGCCCCGGATGGCGACGGTATTCACCGCCCCCAGTTGACGGGCCTCACGGTCCAACTCGTCCACCAGGGGGACCAGGTTTTCCTTATGTGGCATGGTGGCATTGAACCCCCCATACCCCTCCGCCTTGGCCCGGGCAAGCCACCGGGCGGTTTCCGCCCCCGCCACCCGGCAGGCGCCGTATGCAAAGTCCAGCCCCGCCGCGGCGATCATGGCGTTTTGAATGACCGGGGACAGGGAGTGATCAATGGGGTCCCCGATAACACAAAGCTTTTTCATCCCCGTCCACCCTTCAAAAAGTGGTCCATGGCCATGGTGTACCCCGCAAAACCGTGGCCATAGAGCTGGCCCACGCAGGCCGGGGCGGTGACGGAGATGGCCCGGAAGCTCTCCCGGCTGTCAATGTCGGAAATATGCACCTCATAGGCCGGCACATCCACCGCCTTCAGCGCGTCCAGAATGGCGTAGCTGTAGTGGGTGTACGCCCCGGGGTTGATGACGATAGCATCGTACACCCCATCGGCGGCGTGGATGGCGTCGATGATGGCCCCCTCGTGGTTGGACTGGAAGCAATCGGCGCAGCTGCCGTTGGCAGCGGCATACTCACACACCAGGTTGCACAAATCCTCATAGGTTCCCTTGCCGTAGATGTCCGGCTCCCGCTTGCCCAGCAGGTTCAGGTTGGGGCCGTTGATGATCAAAAACTTCATGTTTCACACTCCTGTGCGTACAGGGCGGCGATCTGTTCCGCCGCCTGCTGCGCTGTTTGGGTGTCCGTAATGGTATGGTGGGCATATTTGCGGTACAGGTGGATGCGCTGGTCATAGAGCTGATACAGCCGGTCCGTATCTGCCCCCACCAGGGGTCGGCCGGACATATCCTGCCCGGCGATATCCGCCACCGGCCGGTCCCGGAAAAAGACGATGCCCGTGGCAGACAGGGCCTGCATATTCTCCTCCCGCAGCACCATGCCGCCACCGGTGGCGATGATGGTCCCCTCCATGGCGGCGGCGGTTTGGGCCGCGGCGCGCTCCATGTCCCGGAAAGCGCCCTCGCCAAATTGCTCAAAAATCTGCGGGATTGTCATGCCACGCGCCTGCTCCACCATGGCGTCGGTGTCCACAAGGGGCATATCCAGCATATCGCACAGCAACCGGCCCACGGCGCTTTTGCCGCAGCCGGGCATACCGATGAGTACGATGTTTTTCCTCATAGCGCCCTCACAGATTGGCCACAAAGTTGCCCAGCACCCGGAACCGGGCCGCGGTCTGGGACAGCTCGTGGAGAATTCCGTCCATCTCCGGGGCGTTCAGGTTGCCGGCAAACTCCAAAAAGAACATATACTCCCAGGTGTGGCCGGGCATGGGCCGGGACTCCAGCTTGGTCATATTCAGGCCGTTGACGGCGAAAATGCTCATAATACGGTGCAGACTGCCCGCCTCGTGAGGCAGGGAAAACACGGTGCTGATCTTATCCGCCCCCGGCCGCAGCTCCATCACCGGGCTGACCACCACAAAGCGGGTGGTGTTGTCTGCGTTGTGGTTGGTACCGCGGACCAAAATTTCCAGACCGTACAGCTCCGCCGCCCGCTCCGAGCAGATGGCCGCCTTGGTAACGTCCCCGGTCTGGGCCACGTACTGCCCCGCCCCCGCCGTGTCGGCGCAGGGCACCTGCACCCAATGGGGGCGGGTGTTGAGGAAGTGGTCGGACTGGAACAGTCCCTGCTCGTGGGAGTAGACGTGGGTAATGGTATCAAGGCTGGCCCCCTGGGGCGCCATCAGGCAATGCTCTACCCTCACCGTGGTCTCCCCCACGATGTAGCAGTCGTACTCGCTCATCAGGTCGTAGACCTGCCGAATGGCGCCGCTGGTGCTGTTCTCAATGGGCAGCACAGCGTAGTCCGCCCGCCCGTCCTTCAGCGCCCGGAACACGTCCTCAAACTGTTCCAGCCCAACGTTTTCCGATGTATCACCGAAAAAGTTGATGCAGGCCATCTCGCTGTACGCTCCCGCCACCCCCTGGTAGGCTACCCGGGGGTTGGCGATGGGCGTGCGGGCCGTCGCCATAGCCTTTCTGCAGCGGTCATAGTCGGGGTCGCCGCCCCCTTCGTCGATCAGCTTGCGCTGACGGCGGCGGCTGATGGCCATAAGGTTTTCAAACATGGCGGTCAGGTCGGCGCTCATGGCCGCATCCCGGGCAAGGGCGGCCTTTTGAGCCAGCACCTCCTGTTCCCGGCGGCTGTCCAGCACGGCCATGCCCCGCTGCAGCTTGTACTGTCCCACCTTATCCACCACCGCCATGCGCTGCTGGAACAGGTCGGCCAACTGTCGGTCAATGGCGTCGATCTCTTCCCGATATTGCTTCAATCCGTCCATTTGGACACCTTCTTTACTCAAATACCCAGCAATTCGCAGGCGGCCAGGGCTGCCGCCGCCTCGATCACAGGCACGGCCCGATGGACCACGCAGGGGTCGTGGCGGCCCTTCAGCTCCAGCTCGGCGTTCTCCATCTTCTCCATGTCTACCGTAAACTGGGTGCGGGCGATGGAGGGGGTGGGCCGCATGGTCACCTCAAAGGTCAGGGGCATACCGTTGGTAATGCCGCCGTTGATGCCGCCGGCGCAGTTCTGCTCGGCCTTGACGGTGCCGTCATCATCCACGTAGAGGGGGTCGTTCGCCTCCGACCCGCGCATAAGGGCGAAGGCCGCCCCGGCGCCGAAGCCAACGGCCTTGACCGCAGGCACGGCGAAGAGATACCGGGCAAAGATGCCCTCGGCGTTGTCCCACATATCCGGGCCGCCAAGGCCTACGGGCAGGCCGAACACGCCGCACTCAATGCTGCCGCCCACGCTGTCCCGTTCCTCTTTCGCCTCCAAAATGGCGGCCTTCATTTCCTCCCCGGCCCCGTCGTCCAGCACGGGGAAATCCTTGTCCGCCACCGCCTGCAAAGAGGTCAAATCCTCCATGGCGGCGTCAGAAATGCCGTAAATACCGCTAATATGGGCGCCCACGAACACGCCCCTTTGGGCCAAAAGCTGCTTGGCCACCGCCCCGGCAAAGACCAGGGGTGCCGTCAGCCGCCCGGAGAAGTGTCCTCCGCCCCGATAGTCGTTGCAGCCGTTGTAGCGCACGTGGGCGGGCCAGTCGGCGTGGCCGGGCCGGGCCAGGTTTTTGGTGGCCTCATAGTCCCCGGAGCGGGTATCGGCGTTGTCAATGGTAGCGCACAGGGGGGCGCCGGTGGTCCTTCCTTCAAACACGCCGGAGAGAATTTTGATCTCGTCCCCCTCCCGCCGTGGGGTGGACAGGCCGTCCCCCTTGGGTCGGCGGCGGTCCATCTCTTTGGCCACCGCCTGCATATCCAGCTCCAATCCCGCGGGAACACCCTCCAGCACCACGCCGATGGCCGGGCCGTGGGACTCGCCAAAGATGGTATATTTCATCTCAAACCGCTCCTTCCACGATTTGTCCGCCCAGCAGGCGGTAGTCCCGCCAAAAGGCGGGATAGGACTTGTTCACGCACTCCGCCCCAAGCACCGCCACCGGCTGTTGGCAGCGGGTGGCCGCCACCGCCGCCATCATGGCAATGCGGTGGTCGTTGTGGCTGTCAATGGTCACGCCGCCCACAAGGGCCGCCTTGCCCACGACGGTCAGACTGTCCGCCCCCTCGGTCACGTCCGCGCCCATGGCGTTCAGCACGGCGGCCACAGCGGTCAGCCGGTCGCTCTCCTTAATGCGCAGCCGGGCGGCGTTGACGATTTGGGTCGTACCCTGTCGCACCGCCGCCATGGCGGCCAGCGCCGGAACAAGGTCGGGACACTGGGACACGTCGATTTCCACGTGGCCGGGTCGCCCGAGTTGCTCGTAACAACCGGCAACTGCCTTGTCCCCCTGGGTGGAGTGGGCGTCCATACCCAAAATCTCCACCTCGCCGCCCAGAGCGCGGGCGGCGTACCAAAAGGCCGCCTGGGACCAGTCCCCCTCCACCGTCACGGCGGCGGGGCGATAGGTCTGATCGCCGGGGACAAGCAGGGTCTGCTCCCCCTCCCAGCGGGCGGTCACGCCGAACTGTCCCAGGGCGTCCAGGGTCATATCCACGTAAGCCCGGCTCTCCAGCGGGGTTGTAATGACAATACGGCTGTCCCCCTCCAGCAGGGGCAGGGCGTAGAGCAATCCGGTAATAAATTGGCTGGACACGTCACCGGGCAGAGGGTAGTCCCCGGGGGTCAAACGACCCTCCAGCCCCGCTTTGTCCTCATAGCGGGCGTAGTAAATGTCTTTCGTTTCGAAGATGTCGAAATAGGGCTTCAAGGGCCGCTCCATCAGCCGCCCGTGGCCGGTGAAGCTGCCGCCCCCCGCCACCGCAAGGGCGATGGGGATGAGAAAGCGCAGGGTGGACCCGCTCTCTCCGCAGTCGAAAAACAGCGGCTTCCCGCCGTCAAAGCCGCCGCCCCGGCCCACTACGTGCAGGCCGTCTTCCTCCTGCCACACCCGGGCGCCGAGGACACGGATACAGGCGGTGGTGGCCTCGATATCCTTGGACGGGGACAGGTTCCTGATGACACTCTCCCCCTGAGCCAGCGCCGCCGCCAGCAGCAGACGATGTCCCTGGGACTTGGAGGTGGGTGGCATAACAGTTCCGGCCAACTTGCCCGGTGTGATGGTCACGTTCATACCTTCACCTGCCGCTCATGCAGCACTTCCAGCCGGGCCAGCAGGTCGGCCATGGCCATTTCCTCCGTGCGGGCGCTGCCCACGGACTCCAACAGTACCACCCGGATACCGCCGTCCCCCCGCTTTTTGTCCCTGCACACCGCGCGCTCCATCACGTCCCGGGGGCAGGGGATGTGGTGGGGCAGTTCAAATTGCGTCAGCAGCGCGGCGATCTCGTCCTCCACGCTCTCCGGGGTGACTCCCAGCGCCGCGCCCAGCCTGGCGGCCCACAGCATACCCACCGCCACCGCCTGGCCGTGGGTCCATTTCTCATAGTTCCCGGCCACCTCGAAGGCGTGGCCGATGGTGTGGCCGAAGTTCAGCAGCATACGCAGGCCGCTCTCCCGCTCGTCGGTACCCACGATGTCTGCCTTGATGGCGCAGCAGGTGTACAGCACCTGCTCAATGCGCTCCATGACCCCGGCACGGCTGCCGCAATCGTTCAGCAGACGGAAGAATTCCCCATCCCGGATGCAGCCGTACTTGATGACCTCCGCCATGCCGTCGGAGAAAATGCGGTCGGACAGGGTGTTCAGGCAGTTGGGGTCCATCAGCACCAGCTTGGGCTGCCAAAAGGCGCCCGCCAAATTCTTGCCCGCGGGCAGGTCAATGGCGGTCTTGCCCCCCACGGAGGAGTCCACCTGGGCCAGCAGAGTGGTGGGAATTTGCACTAGATCCACTCCGCGCAGCACCGTGGCCGCGGCAAAACCGGCCAGGTCGCCCACCACGCCGCCGCCCAGGGCCACCACGGCATCGGTGCGGCTCAGGCCGAAGTCCAGCATTTCGCCGTACAGCCGGCCCAGCATTTCAAGGCTCTTGGAACTCTCCCCGGCGGGGACCACGATGCCATGCACCGCAAACCCGGCGGCGGTCAGGCTCCGCTCCACCCGCTGAAAATACAGGGGCGCCACATTGCTGTCGGTGACCACCGCAAGGCGGCGCGCCCGGGGGCAGACCGTGCGGATATGCTCCCCCGCCCGGTCCATCAGGCCCGACTGGATATGAATGTTATATTCCCGGCCCGGCAGGGCCACGGTCAGGGTTTTCATGGCAAACACCTTACCTCACAAAGGTTTTCCCCATCAGCTCCACCAGGGCGGCGGACTTGCCCATCAGGTGGGCGAACTGCTCCGGGGTCAGGGACTGCTGTCCGTCGCACTTGGCGTGGGCGGGGTCGTTGTGTACCTCGATGATCAGGCCGTCGGCACCGGCGGCGATGGCAGACATGGCCAGGGGTTCCACCAGCCAGTGGTAGCCGCCGGCGTGGGAGGGGTCCACCACCACGGGCAGGTGGCTCATGCGCTTGAGCATGGGGATGGCAGACACGTCGAAGGTGTTGCGGGTGGCGGTTTCAAAGGTGCGCACGCCCCGCTCACACAAAATCACGTTCTCGTTGCCCTCCGCCATAATGTACTCGGCGGACATGACCCACTCCTCATAGGTGTTGGACAGACCCCGCTTGAGCAGCACAGGCTTGGACATCTTACCCACCTCTTTCAGCAGGTCGAAGTTCTGCATATTCCGGGCGCCCACCTGCACCAGGTCCACCTTTTCCTCAAAGACCTCGCAGTACTTGGGACTCATGATCTCGGTGACCACGGGCAGGCCGGTGTCCTGATGGGCCTCCAGCAGCAGCTCCAGCCCGTCCAGGCCCATACCCTGGAAGGAGTAGGGGGAGGTGCGGGGCTTGAAGGCGCCGCCCCGGAGCATGGCCGCGCCGGCGGACTTCACGTCCCGGGCCACCTGAATGATCTGCTCCTCGCTCTCCACGGAGCAGGGGCCGGCCACCACGGTAAAGCTGTCGCCGCCCACGGGAACCCCGGCGGCGGTGACGATGCTGTCCTCGGGGTGGAACTTGCGGTTGGCCTTCTTATACGGCTCCTGCACGCGCATGACGCGCTCCACGCCGGGGATCATTTCCAGCTTGTGCATATCCAGATGGGCGGTGTCGCCCACCAGACCCAAAATGGAGCAGCCCACGCCGTGGGTGATGCCCACCTGCACCTGTTCCTGCTGCTCCAGGCGAATGACAAGCTCGTGGATATCCTCCTGGGGCGTACCCGGTTTCATGATTATGACCATACAAATATCATCCTTTCCTTGTGTCCGTCAGGACAAACAAAAGGGCGCTCATTGATGAACTCAATGAGCGCCCAAATCTACTTTGGTACTGCTATCCCACCTGTGCGGGCCACTCATCCGTTCATCGTTTTGTCCATGCCAAAAAAGCCGGCGCCCATAAATCGAGCCCAGCCAAACGCAAAATACACGGATGCAGTTGTGACGGTGTTGTGACGCATATTTGCACACCTCACAGAAAATATGGCCTTATTATACTCTCATCCAAACAGAATTGCAACTATTAAAACGCGATTTTTCGCGTTAAAGTGAAAAAGTTTTTTATTTACTCTTGACAAACAATCAAAAACGCGTTACACTTGCCAGCACAATGGGGAGTCCGAATTGACGGGCTGAGAGTCGGATGTTTTCCGAGACCCTTTAACCTGATCTGGATCATGCCAGCGTAGGGAACATATATTTGCGTTGTTGTATTCTGCCTATAACGACCGCAGATCTGTTTTGTGCCTTCGCCGGGATGTCCGGCGAGGGCACTTTTTTCATACAGGAGGAACAACAAATGAAAGCAAGCGTTGCCATTCAAACTCTGCCGGCTGCCCCAAACGACGAGGAACTGGTCCGTATCGTGGACGAGGTCATCGCCTACATCAAAAGCACAGGCCTGAACTACTACGTAGGGCCGTGCGAGACCGCCATTGAGGGGGACGACTACGACCAGCTCATGGACGTGGTGAAACAATGCCAGCACGTGGCCATCCGGGCCGGCGCCCCCAGCGTCAGCGCCTACATCAAGGTCACTTATAAACCGGAAGGCGAGGTCCTGACCATTGACAAAAAAGTTACCAAGCATCACCAATAAACTGCCCGCTTTGGCCGCAGTAACCATTCTTTTGCTTTTGTGGCAGGCGGTGTGCGGCACAAATCTTGTCCCGGCCTATATGCTCCCCTCCCCGGTGGACGTACTGCGGGCCTTTTGGGCCGAGCGCGCCCTGCTATGGGAAAACGCCCTGATCACCCTGCAGGAGGCCTTTATCGGCCTGGGGCTGGGCGTCCTTTTGGGACTCACCTTTGCCACGGTCATGGACGCCATCCCCCTGCTGCGCCGGGCGGTCTATCCCATTTTACTTCTCACCCAGACCGTACCCACCGTGGCCATCGCCCCCCTGCTGGTACTGTGGCTGGGCTACGGCCTGCTGCCCAAGATCGTTCTCATCGTCCTGACCACCTTTTTCCCCGTGACTGTGGGCCTGCTTGACGGCTTCGCCGCCGCCGACCCGGACGCGGTCAACCTGCTGCGCTCCATGGGTGCCGGAAGATGGCAGATATTCCGGTACATCAAATTCCCCGGCGCGCTGGGCCAGTTCTTTTCCGGCCTGCGCATTGCCGCGGCTTACTGCGTGGTGGGTGCCGTCATCAGCGAGTGGCTGGGCGGCTTCGGCGGCCTGGGCGTGTATATGACCCGGGTGAAAAAGGCCTTTGCCTTTGACAAGATGTTCGCCGTCATCCTTCTCATCAGCGCCGTTTCTTTGGCGCTGATGGCGCTGGTGGACGTGGCCGGTCGGCTGTGCATGCCCTGGCAGCGAACTTCGGAAACAAACAACAAATAAGATAAGGAGTCTTTACTATGAAACACAAATTCCGTTGGCTTGCCGGCCTGCTGGCTGGTATCCTCGCCCTTTCCCTGTGCGCCTGTTCCGCCCCCGCAAGCGACGAACCCACCCTTGAAAAAATCACCTTCGTGCTGGACTGGACCCCCAACACCAACCACACCGGCCTGTACGTGGCCCTTGCCAAGGGCTGGTTCGAGCAGGCGGGGCTGGAGGTGGAGGTGGTGCAGCCCCCCGCCGACGGGGCGGAGGTGCTGGTGGCCTCGGGCAAGGCCCAGTTCGGCGTGTCCTTTCAGGACTCTATGGCTCCGGCCCTGAGCGGCACCTCTCCCCTGCCCATCACGGCGGTGGCGGCGGTCATTCAGCACAACACCTCCGGCATCATCTCCCGGGCCGGGGAGGGTATGCACACCCCCGCCGGTCTTGCCGGGCATAAGTACGCCACCTGGGATTCCCCGGTGGAGAAAGCCACCATCGCCCACGTCATGGCCGCCGACGGCGGCGACTTTGACACCGTGGAGCTGATCCCCTCCACCGTCACCGACGAGGTGTCCGCCCTGGAGAGCCGCAGCGTGGACGCCATTTGGGTCTTTTACGCCTGGGCGGGTATCGCCTGTCAGACCGCCGATTTGGACACGGACTATTTCGCCTTTGCGGATATGGACCCGGTCTTTGACTTCTACACCCCGGTCATCATCGCCGGCAACGACTTCCTCTCCCAAAAGCCGGACACCGCCCGGGCCTTCCTGTCCGCCCTGGCACAGGGCTATGAATTCGCCGCCGAGCATCCCGACGGGGCCGCCGAAATTTTGATGGACGCCGCCCCCGAGCTGCGCGCCAACGAGGCCTTGGTCCGGGCCAGCCAGCAGTATCTGGCCGACCGCTACACCGCCGAGGCCGCCCGCTGGGGCGAGTTTGACCCCGATCGCTGGGCCGCCTACTACAACTGGCTGGACCGGGAGGGTCTAGTGGCGGAGCTTGACCCCAACACCGGCTTCACCAACGACTTTTTGCCCGGCTGATGGCGCTGCTGGACGTACGCTCGGTCAGCAAAGCCTTTGGTGACCGCCCGGTTTTGGCCGGGGTGGACCTGACCGTGGAACCCGGTGAGTTGGTGTGCCTGCTGGGTATCAGCGGCGGCGGAAAGACCACTTTGTTCCACATCATCTCCGGCCTGCTGACCCCCGACGATGGCCGGGTCCTGCTGGAGGGCGAGGACGTCACCGGCCAGCCCGGCCGGGTGAGCTATATGCTGCAAAAGGACCTGCTGCTGCCCTACCGCAGGGTGCTGGACAACGTGATTTTGCCCCTGCTGCTGCAGGGGGTGAAGCGGGACGAGGCCCGGGCCCGGGCGCAGGAACTGTTTGCCACCTTCGGTCTGGAGGGTACCCAGCAGCTCTACCCCGCCCAGCTCTCCGGCGGTATGCGCCAGCGGGCGGCCCTGCTGCGCACCTACCTGTTCTCCCGCAAGCTGGTGCTGCTGGACGAGCCATTCTCCGCCCTGGACGCCCTGACCAAATCCGCCATGCACCGCTGGTATTTGGACGTGATGGAGCGCCTGCCCGTGTCCACCCTGTTCATCACCCACGATGTGGACGAGGCCATCTTGCTCTCTGACCGGATCTGTCTGCTGTCCGGTACCCCGGGGCGCATCACTCACCAAATTACCGTTCCCCACCCCCGTCCACGGGACAAGGAGTTCGCCCTGTCCCAAGAGTTTTTGGACTGCAAGCGGCATATCCTTAGCCTGCTGTAAGCGCAAAAACGGCTGTCACCGGATGGTGACAGCCGTTTTTTAATTTTCGTATGGCAGCCCCGACAAATACCGCCGGGCCAAATCGAAGGCGTGATGGGCAGTCTGGGTGCGCAACCGCTCCCGCATGGGGCGATTGCCCAATTGTAAGGGGCGCACGTAGCTCCCCTCCGGCGTGGCAATGGCCACGAAAGCCGTCCCCACCTCGTTGCCCCGGTCGTCCCGGTCGGGTCCGGCCACGCCGGTGCTGGCAAGGGCCACGTCACAGCCCAGCAGCCGCCGGACGCCCTGCGCCATAGCCTCGGCCACGGGGGCGGACACCGCGCCGTACCGGTCCAGCAGTTCCTGCCCCACGCCCAGCACCTCGTGCTTGACCTCGTTGGTGTAGGACACCACGCCGCCCCGGAACACCCGGGACACCCCGGGCAGGTCGGTCAGCCGCTTGGCCATCAGGCCGCCGGTAATGCTCTCCGCTGTGCCGATTGTCAGGTGTTTCTCTTCCAGCAGGGACTGCACCACCTGCTCCAGGCTGGCCACGTCCACGCCGTATACCATGCTGCCGAACAACCCCTTGATCTGCTCCACCACGGGCAGCAGCAGCGCCTGGGCCTGCGCGTCCGTGTCCGCCTTGGCGGTGACCCGCAGCTCGCACTCCCCCTCCTTGGCGTAGGGGGCCAGGGTGGGGTTGGTCATGGTGTTCATCTGCTCTCGCAGCACCGCCTCCATGGCCGACTCCCCGATGCCGAACAGCTTCAGGGTGTGGGAGGCGATGACCCCCTCGGACAAGCTCTGCAGATAGGGTACCGCCCGATAGCGGAACATGGGGGTACACTCGCTGGGCGGGCCGGGCAGCATGATGACGTGGACGCCATCCACCTCAAAGGCGCAGCCGGGGGCGGTACCCCAGTCGTTTTCCAGCACCACGCACCCCTGGGGCAGCATGGCCTGCTGGAGATTGCTCTCCGGCATCTGCCGCCCGGTGCGGGCGAAATAGGCGCGGATACGCTCTGCCGACGGCTCATGGAACACCAGCTTTTTGCCAAAGGCCTCGGCCAGCACGTTCTTGGTCAGATCGTCGCAGGTGGGACCAAGACCTCCGGTGGTGATAATGACGTCGGCCCGGCTGCGGGCCAGCTCCACCGCCTGTTTGGCCCGGCCGGGGTTATCCCCCACCACCGTGTGCCAGTAGACGTTCAGCCCCAGCTCGCTCAGCCCCCGGGACAGCATCTGCGCATCCGTGTTGGCAATGCTGCCCAGCAGCAGCTCCGTCCCCACAGACAAAATTTCCACCTTGTGTGACATGGTATCACTCCAAACCCAAAATGGCGGGCAATTCCTTCAAGTTGCGGATATCATAGTCCACCCGGAACCCCGCCGGCACCGGCTCGGCCTTGGGGTTGTACCAACAGCACAGGATGCCGGCGTTGTTGCCGCCCCGGATGTCGCTGGTCAGGGAGTCCCCCACGATCAGCACTTCTCCGGGCGCAAACTGCCCAATTTTCTCAAAAACAGCGTCAAAAAAGCCCTTATTCGGCTTTTCAATGCCGATAACGTCAGAAATGAACACGTCGTCCAACAGCAAATCAAGACCGGAATTTTTCAGCTTGCCCCGCTGGGCCACCAGGGTGCCGTTGGTGACGGCATACTGCCGCACCTTGCCCCGCAGGCGCTCCACCAGCTCCTTGCCGTTGTCATTGAAAACCACCGTTTCGCCCAGCCGCACCTGATACTCGGCGTTGAAGTCGTCCACGCAGGCGGTGTCCAGGCCGTAGGCGGCAAAAAACTCCTCGAACCGGCCTCGCAGCACCTGCTGCTTGGTCAGCTCACCCAGCTCCAGCCGCTTCCAGTACCGGGCATTGATGGCGGAATAATGGGCCAGCATCTCGTCGGTCAGCTTACCCAAACCAAACTTCTCAAAGCAGGCACCGATGGCCGCCCGCTCTGCCAGCTTGAAGGACAGCAAAGTGCCGTCAATGTCCCACAAAACTACCTTTATCATATTACACCTGCACCCGCTCGATGCCGTCCACAGCCTCGGCTACCAGCGCCTCGATATCCAGGCTCTGCTCGGCGTACTCCACCTCGCTCAGGGTGGGGCGCAGCCGGGGGTGCCGGGGGGTAAAGACGGTGCAGCAGTCCTCATAAGGCAGGATAGAGGTGTCGTAGGTGCCGATCTTGCGGGAGATCTGCACGATCTCCTCCTTGTCCATACCCACACAGGGGCGCAGGATGGGCAGGTCGGGCACCACCGCGCCGGTACAGGCCAGGGCCTCCATGGTCTGGCTGGCCACCTGACCCAGGCACTCGCCGGTGACCAGGGCCTTGGCGCCGCAGCGCTTTGCCACCTCCCGGGAAATGCGCATCATGAACCGGCGCATGACGATGGTGAACAGCTCCTCGGGGCAACTGCGGCGCAGTTCCTCCTGAATTTTGGTAAAGGGCACTACGTGGACCACCATGTGGCCGCAGTAGGGGGTAAGCTGCCTGGCCAGGTCCAGCACCTTTTCCTTTGCCTCCGGCGAGGTGTAGGGGTAGGAGAAGAAATGCACCATGTCCAGGGCCACGCCCCGCTTTGCGATCATGTAGCTGGACACCGGGGAGTCGATGCCGCCGGACAGCAGGGACACAGCCCGGCCGTTGACCCCCACGGGCAGGCCGCCGGCGCCGGGTTCGGCATCGGCATGGACGTAGGCGGCGTAGTCCCGGACCTCCACGTGGACGGTCAGCTCCGGGTCGTGAACGTCTACCGCAAGGTTGTCGTACGCCTCGTGCAGTTCGCCGCCCACGTACTGGCTGAGCTGGATGGAGTTCATGGGGAAGGTCTTGTCCGCCCGCTTGGTCTCCACCTTGAAGGTGCGGGCCGTGCGCAACTTGTCGTCCAAAAACTCCTTGGCGCAGGTCAGAATGGCGTCCTTATCCTTCTCGCAGGGGCGGGCCAGGGACACGCCCACGATGCCGAACACATGCCGGATGGCCTCGAAGGCCCCGCGCACGTCGCAGGTGTCGTCCTTGGGCTCCACGTAGGTGGTGGACTGGCGGGTGTAGACCCGGAACTGCCCGAAGGGGTGCAGGCGGCGGTGGAGGTTGGCGTGGAGCTTGTCTTCGAAGCTGCGGCGGTTCAGGCCCTTGAGTACCATCTCGCCCAGCTTGAGCAAAATCATTTCCTTCATACGTTCGGTTCCTTTCCGAAGTGAATTTATCCTTTATATTATATCCAAAGCCGTCCCCCCTGTCCAGTACCAACCGGCGTACTTTCCTCTTGCGTTTGTCGGAAAAAGGGAGTAGAATAGTCGCCATCGAGGTGATACCAATGAACCGCAAAACCCTGGCGGCGGCCTTTCCCCCCACCGTACCGGTGCTGATGGGCTACATCGCCATCGGCATGGCCTTCGGCCTGATGCTGCAATCCATCGGCTACGGACCTGTGTGGGCCGCGTTTATGAGCCTGACCATCTACGCCGGCTCCGGCCAGTATTTGGGCGTGTCCCTGCTGGCCATGGGTGCCGGTCTGGCCGAGGTGGCCTTTCTGACCTTTATCATCAACTTCCGCCACTTGGTGTACGGTCTGTCCCTGCTGGAAAAGTTCCACGGCATGGGGCCGCGGAAGCTGTACATGATGTTCTCCCTGACCGACGAAACTTACGCCCTGCTCAGCAGCGCCGAAGCGCCCCAGGGCATCGACCCCCACGATTTCTACTTCACCATCGCCCTGCTGAACCACAGCTACTGGATCGCCGGCTCTGTGCTGGGCAGTGTGGTAGGTCAACTGCTGGGCTTCGACACCACCGGCGTGGACTTCGCCATGACCGCCCTGTTCATCGTCATCGCCGTCAGCCAGTGGCGCGCCTATTCCAGGCATCTGCCCGCCCTGCTGGGCGGCGCGGTTACCCTTGTGTCCCTGCTGCTGGTGGGCAAGGAAAATATGCTGTTGCCCGCCCTGGGTGTCATCGTACTGGTACTGGTGCTGGCCCGTCCCAAGCTGGAGTCCCACCCCGCCGCGAAAGGAGCTGATGCCAAATGACCGACCTCGCCCTCACCCCCGGTCAGGCCGCCCTGTCCATTTTGGTCATGGCCGCGGTCACCTTTCTGACCCGGGCGCTGCCCTTTCTTCTCTTTGACCACGGCGACCGCCCCCCCCGCATCATCCTCTATCTGGGCAGCGTGCTGCCCCCCGCCATCATTACCATGCTCATCGTCTACTGCCTGAAGGACGTCACCTTTGCCGGCCCCTTCTCCGCCCCCAATCCGGATGGCGGCATCTTCGGCGGCTGGCTCTCCGTCCTGTTGGCCAGCCTGACCGCCCTGGGTCTGCACACATGGAAACGCAACGACCTGCTTTCCATTTTTGGTGCGACCATCCTGTATATGCTGCTGATTCGGCTGGACTTGGCCGCTGTCAGCGCGTGGTTCCAAGGTATTTTCGCATAAGACAAACGCGGTGCTTCCGTTGGAAGCACCGCGTTTTTTATGCTTGCACCTCTTGTTCGTGCCGGTTCATCTGCCGTTTGCGGCTTGCCGACCACTCCAGCTTCTCGGCCAGTGCCTTCCGGTCCCCGGAACGCAGCACCTGCCGATAGGCGTTGATATTCTGCTCCAGCCGCTCCAGCGCCTGGTCCAGTTGCGGCGCATTGAGAGAGAACAACTGCGTCCACAGGGGTACGTCCAGCGCCGCCACCCGGGTACATCCCCGGAAGGAGTCCCCCTCAAAGCCCATAAATTCAAACAGCTTGGGGTCGTCGCACACGGACACGGCAATGACGTGCATCATTTGGCTGGTGTAGGCGATGATGGCATCGTGCTGCTCCGGGGTGGTCCGGACCACGTCCCGGCACCCCATATAGACCGCCATGCGTTCCAGCAGGGCAACTTTGTCCGGGTCGCTGCTCTCATCGGGGACCATGATGTAGTGGGCGCCACGGAACATATCCTTCAGGGCGTTCTGCACACCGGAAAACTCCGTACCCGCCATGGGGTGTCCGCCGATGAAATCCACCTCCGGGGGCAGCACCCGGGCCGCCCGGACGATGGCGGTCTTTACGCCGCACACGTCGGTGACCAGGGCGCCGGGCTTGAAGCCGTCCCTGTGCCGCTGCAGAAAATCCACGATCCCCTGCGGGTGCAGGCACAGAAACACAACCTCCGCCTGGGCGATGGCCCCGGCCGCGTCGTCTGTCACCCGATCGGCCACGTGATGCTCCGCGGCAAAGCGCAGGGTGGGCTGGCTGACGTCCACGCCCACGATCTCATAATCCTCAAACCCCTGCAGCGCCATGGCTATGGAGCCGCCGATCAGTCCCAGGCCCACGATCGCAATCTGTTTTGACATACCGCTCATCCTCTCTGCAAAACACTCTCTTTGGACACTTTAACACTTTCAATCAGTAAAGTCAATGGTTTTTCTCCCGTTTATTCGGCGGAATATTTGTCCACAATAAGCATATACTTACAACGACACCAAGGAAGGGAGGCCCCCCTCTATGCCAGAACCTCTGCGTTTGTTCTCCTTTGGCCGGCGGCCCAAGGTCCAATCCGCCGAACGGCAGGAGCTGCTGCAATCCCTCGCCGCCACCCGGGTGCAAATCACCCAGGCCTACTGTGGCTTTGACAGCGCCCAGGACCCGGATCTGGTGGAGTCCTTCGTCTACGAGATCAACGCCCTGCAGTCCCGTTACAGCTATCTGCTGCGGCGCATCAAGGAGTTGGAGGTCGCTCCATGACCGCCCCCGCCCTTTGGCTGGGTGGCGGGGTGGCCCTGCTTGGGCTGCTGCTTTTGCTGCGCCGTCCGTTGGGGCATCTCCTCCGGCTTGGCGGACGCAGTCTGTTGTCCCTGGCCGCTCTGACCGCCCTTGGACAAATTGCGCCTCTTGCCGCCATACTGCCCGGCGCCAACCTTGTCAACGCGCTGGTGATGGGAGTTTTGGGTCTGCCCGGTTTCGGGCTTCTCTTGATGATGCAGTGGGTGCTGACTTGACTCCGCCACGTGTTCTGCCGCGCCCCCGAAAAACGCCTCCCCTTTAACGGGAAGGCTGCTCACAGACCTGGCCCAACAAAAAATCCGCACCGTCTCTCGACGGTGCGGATTTTTATTGCTTGGTTGTGTCGGAGATGAAAGAGGATTACACCTCGTACATCTTCTCCATACGCTGCAGCTTCTCGTAACGGGCCTTGGCAGCCTCCTCGGACTGAGCGAACAGCTCGGTGGCACGCTCGGGGAAGGAGCGGGTCAGAGCGGAGTAGCGGGCCTCGTTCATCAGGAACTCCTGATAGCCGCCGGCGGGAGCCTTGCTGTCCAGAGTGAAGGGGTTCTTGCCCTCGGCCTTCAGAGCGGGGTTGAAGCGGAACATATTCCAGTAGCCGCACTCCACAGCCTTCTTCATCTCGGACTGGCAGTTGATCATGCCGCCCTTGATGGAGTGCATCTCACAGGGAGCGTAGGCGATGATGATGGAGGGGCCGGGATAAGCCTCGGCCTCGGCAATGGCCTTCAGGGTCTGAGCCATGTTGGCGCCCATGGCGATCTGGGCCACGTAGACGTAGCCGTAGCTCATGGCGATCTCGGACAGGGACTTCTTGGCGATCTCCTTACCGGCAGCGGCGAACTGAGCCACCTGACCGATGTTGGAGGCCTTGGAAGCCTGACCGCCGGTGTTGGAGTAGACCTCGGTATCGAAGACGAAGACGTTCACGTCCTCGCCGGAGGCCAGCACGTGGTCCAGGCCACCGAAACCGATGTCGTAGGCCCAGCCGTCGCCGCCCAGGATCCACACGGACTTCTTGGCCAGGTACTCCTTGTTGGCCAGAACCTCGGGGGCGGTGGGGCAGCCGGCAGCGGCGGCCTTCTCCAGCTCCACGACCAGGGCGTCGGAAGCGGCGCCGTTGGCCTGGCCATCGTTCAGGGTGTTCAGGTAAGCCTCGGCAGCGGCCTTGAACTCGGCGGAAGCCTTGTCGCTGGCGGCCATCTCCTTGACCAGCTCGACCATACGCTCACGGATGGCCTTCTGACCCAGGTACATACCCAGACCATGCTCGGCGTTATCCTCGAACAGGGAGTTGGCCCAAGCGGGACCCTTGCCCTCGGCGTTGGTGGTGTAGGGAGAGGTAGCAGCGGGGCCGCCCCAGATGGAGGAACAGCCGGTGGCGTTGGTGATGTACATACGGTCGCCGAAGAGCTGAGTCAGCAGGCGGGCGTAAGCGGTCTCGGCACAGCCGGCGCAGGAGCCGGAAAACTCCAGCAGAGGAGTCTTGAACTGGCTGCCCTTGACGGTGTTGTCGGCCACGTCGGCCTTAACGGTGACGTTGGCAACGGTGTAGTCGAAGGCCTCCTGCTGAGCCTTCTGCTCCTCCAGGGGCTTCATGACCAGGGACTTGGTGGGGCAGACGCCGACGCAGACGCCACAGCCCATACAATCCAGGGGGGACACGGACAGGGTGTAGGTGTAAACGCCCTTGCCCTTGCCGGCCTTGACGGGGGCGCTCTTCAGCACGGCGGGGGCGCCGGCCAGCTCGGCCTCGTTCATGGTGTAGGGACGGATGGTGGCGTGGGGGCAGACGAAGGAACACTGGTTACACTGGATACAGGTCTCGGGGTTCCACTCGGGCACGGCCACGGCAACGCCGCGCTTCTCGTAGGCGGAAGCGCCCTGCTCGAAGGTACCGTCGGCGTGATCGACGAAGGCGGAAACGGGCAGCACGTCGCCGTCCATCTTGGCCACGGGCATCAGGATGTTGCCAACCATCTTGACCAGCTCGTCCTTGCCCTCCAGCTTGGCAGCCTCGGCGGTGTCAACGGCGTTGGCCCACTCGGCGGGAACGTTGATCTTCTTGAAGGCGGTGGCGCCGGCCTCGATGGCCTTGTGGTTCATCTCCACCACGTCCATACCCTTCTTGGAGTAGGACTTGGTGGCGGCGTCCTTCATGTACTGGATCGCCTCAGCCTCGGGCATGACCTTGGCCAGGGCGAAGAAGGCAGACTGCAGAATGGTGTTGGTGCGCTTGCCCATGCCGATCTCCAGAGCCAGGTCGATGGCGTTGATGGTGTACAACTGCACGTTGTTCTGGGCGATGTAGCGCTTGGCGGAGGCGGACAGGTGGTGAGCCAGCTCCTCCTCGGTCCACTGGCAGTTGATCATAAAGACGCCGCCGGGCTTCACGTCACGGACGATGGGGAAGTCCTTGGTGATGTAGGAGGGGTTGTGGCAGGCCACGAAGTCGGCCTTGTTGATGTAGTAGGGGGCGCGGATAGCCTTGTCGCCGAAGCGCAGGTGGCTGATGGTCACGCCGCCGGTCTTCTTGGAGTCGTACTGGAAGTAAGCCTGCACGTACTTGTCGGTGTGGTCGCCGATGATCTTGATGGAGTTCTTGTTGGCGCCAACGGTACCGTCGCCGCCCAGACCCCAGAACTTGCACTCGATGGTGCCTTCCGCGGCGGTGTTGGGGGCGGGCTTCTCCTCCAGGGACAGGTTGGTCACGTCGTCCACGATACCCAGGGTGAACTGACGCTTGGGCTGGGCCTTGTTCAGCTCCTCATACACAGCGAAGACGCTGGCGGGGGGAGTGTCCTTGGAACCCAGGCCGTAACGGCCGCCGATGACGGTCTTGTCGGTGATGCCGGCCTCAGCCAGGGCGGTGATGACGTCCAGGTACAAAGGCTCACCCAGGGCGCCGGGCTCCTTGGTGCGGTCCAGGACAGCGATCTTCTTGGCGGTGGCGGGGATGGCGGCGATCAGCTTGTCGGCGCGGAAGGGGCGGTACAGACGGACCTTGACCAGGCCGACCTTCTCGCCGTTGGCGTTCATGTAGTCGACAACTTCCTCGGCCACGTCGCAGAAGGAACCCATGCAGATGATGACGCGGTCAGCGTCGGCGGCACCGTAGTAGTTGAACAGCTGATAGTCGGTGCCCAGCTTGGCGTTGACCTTGGCCATGTACTCCTCCACGATCCCGGGAACGGCCTCGTAGTACTTGTTGCAGGCCTCGCGGTTCTGGAAGAAGATGTCACCGTTCTGGTGAGAGCCGCGCATGACGGGATGCTCGGGGTTCAGGGCGCGCTTGCGGAAGGCCTCGACCGCCTCCATGTTGCACATTTCCTTCAGGTCCTCGTAATCCCACACGGCGACCTTCTGGATCTCGTGAGAGGTGCGGAAGCCGTCAAAGAAGTTCAGGAAGGGAACGCGGCTGTCGATGGAGGCCAGGTGGGCCACGGGAGCCAGGTCCATGACTTCCTGCACGTTGGACTCGGCCAGCATGGCAAAGCCGGTCTGGCGGCAGGCCAGAACGTCGGAGTGGTCACCGAAGATGTTCAGCGCGTGGCTGGCCACGGTACGGGCGGACACGTGGAACACGCAGGGCAGCAGCTCGCCGGCGATCTTGTACATATTGGGGATCATCAGCAGCAGACCCTGAGAAGCGGTGTAGGTGGTGGTCATAGCACCGGCGTTCAGAGAGCCGTGTACGGTACCGGCGGCACCGGCCTCGGACTGCATCTCGACGACCTTGACGGTGGTGCCGAAGATGTTCTTCTGACCCAACGCGGCCCACTGATCCACGTAGTCGGCCATGGGGCTGGACGGAGTGATGGGGAAGATGCCCGCCACTTCAGTAAACGCGTAGCTGACGTATGCAGCGGCGTTGTTACCGTCCATGGTTTTGAATTTTCTTGCCATAGATATCCCTGCTTTCTTTCGTTTTTTGGGGTGCCGGAACGCACTCCTGTTTATTTGCTCGCTCCGCAGCGCCCGCGTGCATGGGAACTATGTCCGAACGCACGCTAGCCGCTTCCCCCGGAACCGGGTGAAGCGGTGGCAGCACGGTGTTGAACTTTACGTTTGTTAGTCTATCACTTTTCGGTATGTTTGTAAATGTCCTTTTTCCCTTTTTTCTTAACAAAATTGCCTATTTTTCCGGCCGCCCATTGCTATTTTTGCCAAGTAGGTCTAAAATAGGAAATCATAACGCATTTGAGGGGGGACGATCATGGTCTGCAACATCCGTTCACTGGGTCTGACCGGTATTTCCGGCTATGAGGTAGCCGTGGAATGTGACCTGTCCGGCGGTCTGCCGGCCTTTACAGTGGTGGGCCTGCCCGACGCCGCCGTGAACGAGGCGCGGGAGCGTGTCCGTGCCGCCATCAAAAACTGTTCCTTCTCCTTCCCCGTCAGCCGCATCACCGTCAACCTGGCCCCCGCCCACGTAAAAAAGGTGGGTACCCTGTACGACCTGCCCATGCTGGTGGGCATCCTGTGCGCCGGCGGTCAGCTGCGGCTGTGGGACTCCGACTGCGCCTTCATCGGCGAGCTGTCCCTGTCCGGCAAGCTGCGCCCCGCCGCGGGTATGCTGCCCATGGCCCTGGCCGCCAAGCAGGCCGGCATCAAAACCCTGTACGTCCCGGCAGACAACGCGGCGGAGGCCACCCTGGCCCAGGGGCCGGACATCATCCCCGTCACCGACGTGAGCCAGCTCATCGCCCACCTGCGGGGTGAGGCGCCCATTCCCCCCGCCCCCCTGTGGTCCTGCTCCGTCAGTGACACGCCCGAACCCGATTTTTCCGAGGTCAAGGGTCAGGAGAACGTCAAGCGCGCCCTTGAGATCGCCGCCGCCGGCAGCCATAACGTCCTTTTGGTCGGCCCTCCCGGCTCCGGCAAGTCCATGCTGGCCAAGCGTTTGGGTTCCATTCTGCCCGCCATGACCCGGCAGGAGTCCCTGCAGGCCACCCAAATTCATTCCGTCCTGGGCCTGACCACGCCGGAGGCGCCCCTCATCACCCGCCGTCCCTTCCGCTCCCCCCACCACACCGTGTCCACCATGGGCATGGCCGGCGGCGGCAGCAACCCCCGGCCCGGCGAAATCTCCCTGGCCCACCACGGCGTGCTGTTTTTGGACGAGCTGCCCGAGTTTTCCAAGGAAGTGCTGGAGGTCCTGCGCCAGCCTTTGGAGGATGGCCAGGTCACCATCTCCCGGGCCTCCGGCTCGGCCAGCTATCCCAGCCGTTTCATGCTGGTGTGTGCCATGAACCCCTGCAAATGCGGCTGGTACGGCCACCCCTCGGGCCGCTGCAAATGCTCGGAAAACGACGTGACCCGCTATCTGTCCCGGCTGTCCGGCCCCCTGCTGGACCGCATCGATTTGTTTGTGGAGGTCTCCTCGCTGGAATACGACGAATTGGCCCACCGGGCCACAGCGGAGCCGTCCTTCGCCATCCGCGCCCGGGTAGATGCCGCCCGCAGGCGGCAAAACGCCCGGACGCAGGGGGACAGACCCCTGTGCAACGCCTATTTGGAACAAAAGGAACTGGACGCCTGCTGTCAGTTGAACGAGGCCTGTCAGTCCCTCATGCGCGGCGCCTTTGACCGGCTGGGTCTGACCGCCCGTGGCTACGACCGTATCCGCCGCCTGGCCCGCACCATTGCCGACCTGGACGGTAGCGAGGATATTCAGCCCCACCACTTGGCCGAAGCCCTGCAGTACCGTCCCCCGGCCTACCTGAAAAAGTAAAACAAGGTCCCCGAAGCTGCGCTTCGGGGACCTTGTTGCGTTTTACTCCACAGGCTCCGTCGCCTGCCGGGCCGGGTCGCCGGTTCGGGTCAGACCGCCGGTCAACGTATCCAGCCGATAGGTTCCCGTGTCCGTTTCCACCTGCCACACAGGGGTCAGGCGCATGGTTCCCGTCCCTTCGGAGCTGATGCTGTAGGCCTGCGTAATGCCCGTTATGGCATTGTACACGTCGCCCATGTCATTCAGCCCATTGTACAGGCGCATCAGCGCGGTGGCCACCGTAATGGGATCTCCACCCGTCTGCTCCGCCTGCCCAAGCAGTCGGCGGCCGCCGGAAACGGACCATTCGCCCTGCTGCGTATAGGTCACTGTGGCCTGACAGTCCAGCAGGGGCGCCCCATCCAGCGTCTGCTGAAGCAGGATGACCTCCTGTCCGTCCTCCCTGCGGCTTTCCACCACGCGGCTTTCCACATCCATCCGGGCCAGCAGGGCCACTGCCCGCTCCTGCGCCCGTTCATTTTCTGCCAGCGGCGGCTCCCCGGTCAGGTGTGCGCTGTACTGGCCGGTGCTGTGTACCTGCAGCCAGCCGGCGTCGCCGGTGTAGCGGTACACCTCGCCGCCCTTGGCCTGCATATCCACCTCGTCCCCAAGCAGAGCGCGGGCCTGTAGCAGTTCCGCCTTCAGGTCCCGCTCCGCCGTCCGCGGCGCCAGTTCCATTTTGGCGGGTACGATTTGCTCGTCCAGCTTCACACCGCCGTTTTTAATTACCTCCACCGCGGCGTGTCTGGCCTGTTCCCGGTTGCGGACATCCTGCACGCGCCGTCCGCCGGACAGTATCAGCAAAAACAGGTTCAGCAGCACCAAGATCACGATGACGATGTTCTTTAGCTTGGAAACCTCCATGCCCGCACCCCCTTCATTCGTTTATTCTTCCGCCATCCAGCCGGCACGCACACTGTCGCCGCCGTCCAGATAGCTCAGCAGCAGGCCGCTGCCCGCCTGTCCCATCTGCCCCAGGGCTGCCGCCGCCTGAGGCTGCGGCAGAAGCAAAGTGGTCTTTTCCGTAAGCTGATAGCCCCGCAGAAAAATCTCGTACTGGGCAACACCGTGTTGGTCCACCAGCACGTGGGCGCACCAGCCCCGGTCGCCTACCTGCACCGGAACGGCATTGAGTACATAGCCAAACTCCACGTGCCAGCCGTCAGCCTCCCGCCGCGCGTCCCGCAGGTAAACCGCCGTGCCGCCCCAGGTCTCCGTAGCGCCGCACACCAGCTCCCGGGCGGTCTCCACCGCGCGGTACTCCTCCGGCTCCCCCTCCGTTCCGGCCAGGGGATAGCGCTGCTCCTCTCCCGCCCGCTCATAGTTGAGCCAGCCGCCGTCGGAGATGGTCAGGGTATCGTTTCCGCTGCGGGCCCGCTGCCCCTCCGGCGTTTGGTAAATGGTCGTGATGCCCGGGGAAAAAGCCAATGTCTGCAGCAGCGGGTCAAGCTCCTGCTCCCCTGCCAGCGGATTGACCGCGACGTACTCCTCCGGCACAGGCGTGCGCTCCAAAATCAGGGTTTGGGGCGCCAGCATATCGTAGTCCCGGTCGGCCACCGCAAACCCGGCCCCATTGGGGACCGCCTGGGCCAGCACCGACTCCAGATACTCCGTCGATACGCTCTCCACCTCACAGCTGTAGCAGCTTTGGTCGTTCAGATAGTAATACAGGCGCACCTGCCCCTGCTCGGCACACAGCAAAAGCTGTCGCGCGCTGCCGATCAGGTTGGGGTTACCCACCCCGCCCAGCCAGCGGCACAGCACCTGCATGGGTACGTTGCCCTGCAGCTCCAGCCACGCGCTGCCCGGCGCGGTCAGTGCCTTACGCCATTGGTCCGGCTCCACCGCTTCCGCCCGACCTGCCCCGGCCATGGCCTCGCCCAGCACGGGCAGCAGGGGCCGGAACAACTCGTTGACGGCGGCGGAGCTGTATCGCGCGCCGCACACGCCGCCGGTATTTGTCACCGCCACCGCCATGGGCAGGGTCACCTGCCCGGCCGTGGGCGCGGGCATCTGCTGCACCGCGCCGGTCTGTTCCTCCCCTTGGGAAAGGTTACCAAACAGCCGACTGTCAACCAGCAGCCATCCGGCCGTACACAGCAGCAATACAATGAGCAGGTTTTTCGCCCACTCCCGAATTCGCGTTTTCTTACTCATGGCCCGGTCCCTCAACATTCAGCTCCATGCGCAGGGTCAGGCCGGGTTCCTCCTTGTCCACCGTGGTCAGCAAACCCCGGTGCCGGTCAATGATCTCCTTGGCAATGGACAGGCCAAGGCCGGTGCCGCCGGATTCCCGGGAGCGGGCCTTGTCCACCCGGTAGAACCGTTCGAAGATGCGGGCCCGGTCCTCCTTGGGGATGCCGATGCCGTTGTCCGCCACCTCCATCCAAACCCGGTCGTCCACCCGGCCGGCACGAATGGCGATGTGGCCGCCGTTGGGGGTGTACTTGATGGAGTTGGACACAATGTTCATCATCACCTGCAGGATACGCTCCCGGTCGGCCACGATCTCGGGCAGACCCGGCTCCAGCTCCAGGGCGATGGTGTGGTCGTGGCGCTGCGCCTCAAGATACACCGCGTTGTACATATCGTTGATGGCTCCGGTGAAGGAGAATTTGCCCAGTTTCAGCTCGTTGTGGCCGGAGTCGAACCGGGACAGGGTAAGCAGATCCTGCACGATGTGGGTCATGCGGTCACTTTCGTTGAGAATGACCCCCAAAAACTTCTGCTCAGTCTTGGGGGGCAGGTCGCCCACGTTTTCCGCCAGGGTCTCCGCGTAGCTGCGGATATTGGTCAGGGGGGTGCGCAGCTCGTGGGACACGTTGGCCACGAACTCCCGGCGCATCTCCTCGTTCTTGCGCTGCTCGGTCACGTCATGGATCACCACCAGGGCGCCGGTCTGATTTTCCCGGTCAAAGGGGGCCAGCAACAGCTCCATATAGCGCCCCTCGCGCTCCCGCTCCCCTTCCAGGTAGTCCGGGGCGGACAGCACGCTGTCAAGGTCGGCCAAATCACCGAACAGTTCCTCGTACGTGGTTTCCGGCCCGATCTCGCAGTGGAGCATACCCGCCGCCGCGGGGTTGGAGTGGATGACCTGACCCTCGCCGTCAAAGGCCACCACGCCGTCGGTCATGTGCAGGAACAGGGTGTCCAGCTTGTTTCGCTCGTTTTCCACCTGTCGCAGGGTATCCTCAAGCTGGCCGGCCATGTCGTTGAAGGTGTTGGTCAGCACGCCGATCTCATCCTGGGAGGTGACCTCGATTTTATGGGAAAAGTCGCCGTCTGCCACCCGCTCGGCACCGTCGGTCAGCCGCCGGATGGAGGTAACCATGGTCTTGGACAGCAGGAAGGACAGCAGGATGGAGATGATCAGGCCGAAGACCAGCGCCTCCACGATCAGGGTGAACAGCTGGCTGTTGAGCATATCGACCGTGTTCCGGTCGTCCCGGATGTAAACGATGTAGTGTTCGCCTCCCCGGTCAATGGGGATGGCCACGTCCATGTAGTCCGCGGCCAAATTGCTCTCATCCCCCACCTGGGAGCGGTCCTCAATGACCTGCATCAGGTTGCGGGTAAATTCCAGCTTCGGCCCATACTCGTCATCGGTGCCGGCCAGATACCGACCGCTGGCATCCAAAATGTAGTAGTTGCGACCACTGCCGTTTACACCCATGGCGCCGGCATAGGCACTAAGCACCTGGTCCAGCATCTCCACGCCGGTAGCTTCCCCGGTCAGCTCGGCCGGGGTTTGGGTGGTCATGTCGTAATACACGTCCCGGTCGCTGAACACCGTATTCACCTGGGCGTAAAAGTCCTTCAGGTAAAAGGCCACCACCGAATTCATCAGGAACGCCCCCACCACCGTCATCAGGGACAGGATGAGCAGCATCATGATCATAACCAGCTTCATGTGCAGACTGCGCAGCACGGGGACTCGCCCCCTTTCTTTTTCTGTCCGGCACCGCTGCCGGGCAGGTTTTAAGCGTTAAACAGGTAGCCAAGACCCCGGCGGGTCACAATAAAGGCCGGATTGGCGGGGTCGTCCTCCAGCTTTTCGCGCAGGCGGCGCACTGCCACGTCCACGCCGCGCACATCGCCCACGTAGCCGTCGTAGTTCCACACGTTTTCCATCAGCGCCTCCCGGGAGAAGGCCTTGCCCGGCTGGGCCGCCAGATAGCGCACCAGGTCATACTCCCGCTGGGTCAGTTCCAGGGCCATGCCGTCCTTTTCCACCACGGCGCGATCGGTGTCGATGGTAATGCGGCCGAACATCATGCGTTTGCCGTCGGTCTGCTCCGGCCCCGGAGCGGGCATACCCGCCCGGCGGATATTGGCCCGGACCCGAGCCAGCAGCTCCGCCATGGCAAAGGGCTTGGTGATATAGTCATCGGCGCCCAGCTCCAGACCCATGACCTTGTCCGCCTCTTCCTCCCGGGCGGTGAGCATGATGATGGGTATGGAGTTGCCGTCGGCCCGCAGGCGGCGGCACACCTCAAACCCATCCATTTGGGGCAGCATCAGGTCCAGCAGCATCAGGTCGGGATTCTGCTCCCGGGCCAGTTGCAGGCCGGTCTGTCCGTCATAGGCCTCGATGGTGTTGTAGCCCTCCCGCTCCAGCCGGAAGGACAGGATATCCACGATATTGGTTTCGTCTTCCACGATCAGAATGGTCTTTCCCATGGTCAAACGCCCCTTTTCGTTTTTTATCACAGGCCCAGCAGGACCTTGGTCTTCAATGTGGCCACAACGGTCTTGCCGTCCTGAATTTCCCCGGACATGACCCGCTCCACTAATTCGGTAAAGGGCAGGTACTCGATCTCCAAAAATTCGTCCTCGTCGGGATGGACGGGTACCCGGGTGCAGGCCCGGCCCAAATATATGTGCAGCTTTTCGGTGCAGAAACCGGGGGACACGTAGATGTGGCCCAGGTCGGTCATCTCCCCGGGGACAAGGCCCACTTCCTCCCCCAGCTCCCGCTCGGCGGCGGACCGGGGTTCCTCCCCATACTCCAGCTTGCCCGCAGGCAGCTCCAGCATAGTTCGGCCCAGGGGGTAGCGAAACTGGCGCACCACGGGTACCGTGCCGTCGTCCAGCAGGGCCAGCACGCACACGCCGCCGGGGTGTCCCACCACCTCGCGAAGGGCCGTCGCGCCGTCGGGCAGTTCCACCGTATCCACCGTCAGCTTGACGATTTTTCCCTCAAATTCCGTCCGGCTGGACAGGGTCTTTTCAGTCAGTTCCATATATACATCCTCCGTACCGTGTTCGGTGATCCATTTGCACCGGACTTTCTGTATCGGTATATTATATCACAGTCCCTGCCGTTTGCCAAGAAAATGCCCCTGGCTTTCCCTCAATTTTTATCCGCCCGCACTGTCGGCTCCGGCTTTACTTTCCCCGCCTTGTGTGGTACAATCTTCAACACATAAGCAAACAGGAGGACTTTTATATGTCCCACCACTTTTTCGCCATGCTGTCCCGCATGAAATACATCAATCGCTGGGGCCTGATGCGCAACACCGTTGCCGAGAACATTCAGGAACATTCCCACCAGGTGGCCGTGCTGGCCCACGCCCTGGCCGTCATCCAAAACCGCTTCTTCGGCGGGCAGATCGACCCGGGTCAGGTGGCCGTGGCCGCCCTGTACCACGATGCCGGCGAAATACTGACCGGCGATATGCCCACCCCCATCAAGTACGACAACCCGGACATCCGGGCCGCCTACAAACAGGTGGAGTCCATGGCGGAGCAAAAGCTGCTGTCCATGCTGCCGGAGGAATTGCGCGCCGACTTCGACGACGCGGTCACCATCCCCGACCCAGAGGTCCACGCCCTGGTCAAGGCCGCGGACAAGCTGTCCGCCTACCTCAAATGCGTGGAGGAGGTCAAGGCCGGCAACGCCGAGTTCCGACTGGCCAAGGAACAGACCTTCGCCGCCCTGAACCGCAACCCCATCCCCGCCCTGAAGTACTTTATGGACCACTTCCTGCCCGGCTTCGAGCTGACTTTGGATGAGCTGAACGGGTAATATCTCATATCTCTTAGGAGCAACCAAACAGAAAAGGAGTTTTTCACATGAAGGCAATCGTAACCGTCATCGGCAAGGACCAGGTGGGCATCATCGCCGCCGTCTGCTCCCTGCTGGCCGAACACAGCATCAACATCCTGGACATCACCCAGACCGTACTGCAGGACTATTTTACCATGGTCATGCTGGTGGACACCTCCGCCTGCTCCCTGCCCATCGGTGATATGTCCGACCTGCTGGCCAAGGCCGGCGAGAAGCGCGGCCTGTCCATCCGTATCCAGCGGGAGGATATTTTCAACGCCATGCATCGCATCTGATAAATAAGCTCCCCCTCGGGGGCTGCATAGCCGTTGGCGGCTTTGCCGCCTTACGGATATGGCGTACCCCTTGCGGGTTGAAGCTGTCAGCCGCAAGGCTGACTGATGAGGGGGCAATCATCGGACCGCGACCGTAAATCGCCCCCTCATCCGCCCCTGCGCGCCACCTTCCCCCCCAAAGGGAAGGTCTTCAAAATAAGGAGTGAACACCATGCTCAACCAGCACGAAATTCTGCAGACCATCCGAATGATCGACCAGCAGCACCTGGACGTGCGCACCATCACCATGGGCATCAGCCTGCTGTCCTGCGCCCACAGTGAGGTCAAGGTGGCCTGCGACAACGTTTACGACAAAATCACCCGGGACGCGGAAAAGCTCGTTGCCACCGGCGAGGCCATCGAAAAGGAATTCGGCATCCCCATCGTCAACAAGCGCATCTCCGTCACCCCCATCTCCCTGGTGGCTGCCGCCAGCCACACGGACAGCTACGCCCCCTTCGCCCAGGCTATGGACCGGGCGGCAAAGACCTGCGGCGTCAACTTCATCGGCGGCTTCTCCGCCCTGGTGCAAAAGGGCATGACCGAGGCCGACCGCACCCTCATCCACTCCATTCCCGAGGCACTGTCCACCACCGATATCGTCTGCGGCAGTGTCAACGTAGGTTCCACCAAGGCGGGTATCGACATGGACGCCGTGGCCCTCATGGGCCGCACCATCAAGGACCTGGCCGACCGCACCGCGGACACCCAGGGCTTCGGCTGCGCCAAGCTGGTGGTGTTCTGCAACGCGGTGGAGGATAACCCCTTCATGGCCGGCGCCTTCCACGGCGTTGGCGAGGGGGAGCGGGTCATCAACGTGGGCGTTTCCGGCCCCGGCGTGGTGTCCCACGCCCTGCAGGGCGTGAAGGGCCAGCCCTTCGACGTGGTGGCCGAGACCGTGAAAAAGACCGCCTTCCGCATTACCCGCATGGGTCAGTTGGTGGCCCAGGAGGCCAGCCGTCGGCTGGACGTCCCCTTCGGCATTGTGGACCTGTCCCTGGCCCCCACCCCCGCCGTGGGCGACAGCGTGGCCCGGATCTTGGAGGAAATGGGTCTGGAGACCTGCGGCATCCACGGCACCACCGCCGCCCTGGCCCTGCTGAACGACGCCGTCAAAAAGGGCGGCGTCATGGCCTCCTCCCACGTGGGCGGCCTGTCCGGCGCCTTCATCCCCGTCAGCGAGGACGAGGGTATGATCGCCGCCGCCAGCTCCGGCATCCTCACCCTGGACAAGCTGGAGGCCATGACCTGCGTGTGTTCCGTGGGTCTTGATATGATCGCCGTCCCCGGCGACACCAGCGCCGAGACCATCTCCGCCATCATCGCCGACGAGGCGGCCATCGGCATGGTCAACTCCAAGACCACCGCCGTGCGCATCATCCCCGCCCCCGGCTGCAAGGTGGGCGACAGCGTGGAGTTCGGCGGCCTGCTTGGCTCCGCCCCTGTCATGCCCGTCCACCCCGGCTCCAGTGCCGACTTCATCGCCCGTGGCGGCCGCATCCCCGCCCCCATGCAGAGTTTGAAGAACTAAAAATGATCCGGGTCGTCGGGGACGCCGGCCCCTACGAAATATCCGAGGTGCTGACGTAGGGGCGCACATTGTGCGCCCGCTCACAGCTGCACTGCGGACCTGCCCCCTCATCAGTCAGCCTTGCGGCTGACAGCTTCTACCCCCAGGGTGAAGCCTTTAGGCGCGTAGGGGCGGCCTGTGGCCGCCCGAAAAAGCCTTCCACATCGGGTAGGGCGGGGCTTGCCCCCGACACCCCCAAAGTTTTTCTCCCCGCACACCCAAAGGTCAAAGGAGCTATCCCCATGTACATCGACCCCAACATCTACACCGGCCGCCCCGGGGACACGCGTACCCCGGCGGAGGAGGCCATCTACGACAAGCTGGACGAGCTGTCCACCCCCTATATCCGTGTGGACCACGACCACGCCGACACCATGGAGGACTGCCTGCTCATCGAAGATAAACTGGGCGCCGCCATCTGCAAGAACCTGTTCCTCTGCAACCGTCAGCAGACCCAGTTCTACCTGCTGCTGATGCGGGGGGACAAGCCCTTCAAGACCAAGTTCCTCTCCGCCCAGCTTGGCTGCGCCCGGCTGTCCTTCGCCGACGAGGGACACATGGCCCACCTGCTGCACACCGTCCCCGGCTCCGTCTCCGCCCTGGAGCTGCTGTTCGACACCGAACATCAGGTCCAGCTTGTCATTGACAAGCCGCTGTTGGAGGACGAATTTATCAGCGCCCACCCGGGCCTGTCCCGCTCCACCCTGCGCCTGACCCGGGCGGACCTGCTGAACTTCACCGCCTCCACCGGCCACGAACCCATTATCGTGGACCTGCCGGTGGAGGACGCCTGACCCTCAACCCCCTGTGTTTCAACGAAAATACAGGGGGTTTTCGTTGAACCGTTGACAAAATCTGTGTATACATATAATATGATAATCAGCGTTTCCTCATCGAAAGGAGAGAAAAAGAATGAAAAAGTTTTTATCCCTGCTGCTGGCAGCCGCGACCACAGCAACCCTGCTGGTGGGCTGCGGTAAAGAGCCTGTGGCGCCTCCCATGCCTGACGTTATTCCCGACATCAACGACTTTATGGTGGTCGAAAAAGTCGGCACCATAAACGGTGTGGATGATGTTTTTGCCACCGATGCCGGTCTGAGAAGCCACGACTATGACTCCGGCAAATACGGTGTCCTGTCCCACGAGGGTCTGCACAACACCGGCTATATCTACGAAATGGCCGATAGTCTCTCCCTCGCCCGCTTTTACAAAGTAGCCACCACCAAACCCACCAGCGCCACCTCTGCCACCGCCCAAAACTGCTACGGTCTGATCGACAGCACCGGCCGTCAGATCATTCCCGAGTGTTACGCAGACTTCCTCTCCACCGGCAGCAGCCGCTTTATTGTCGCGGTCACCGCCACTGTTTACACCACCGTATCCGATGATAACACAGTCTATACGACCTACTTCGGCAACGAAAAGAGTATGTTCCAGGGCGAGTGGTGCGTGTACGACACCACCACCGGCCTTATCGTCCCCGGCGTCACCGGCACCACCAAGCTCACCCCCAGAGGCACTTGGGACGGCAATTACCTCAGTTACAAGCAGGGCGACCGCTATGTGGTTGTAGACGCCTTGGGCAACCTCGCCTCCAACGAGGGGCGGGACTACTTCGTCGACGGCTCCTACGCCGTGGAGGGCAAGGTCGGTGAGATGTTCGACCAAAAGGGCAACCGGCTCTTCTCCTACGACCTCACCGGTTTTATCCCCGAAGAAATGAGCCTGGACAGACAGTACTATATCGCCAAAAAACGCTTGGACGGCACCACCTATTACGCCGTCATGGACAAGACCGGCGCCATTGTTTCTGCCCAGTTCACCAGCTACATCTCTTTGGAGGGAAATCTGATTAAGTGCGACGATGCCGTTTATACCTTCGCCGGCCAAAAAATCGCAGAGGGTGAATATTATCTCTTTGTGGACGATGTCATCGGTCAGTATTACCTTTTGAAAGGTCATGGCGGCGCCGTCAAAGACACCTTCCAAATCATGGATAAGGACGGCAACCTGTACCTGACCGGCGTGGATGACGACAAACACTCCGCCAACAGCACCTTCGACGTCTACGCCACCAAGGACGACGGCGAAACTTACGTCTACTGCTACAAGGATAAGGACTACACCATTAAAGACGGCTCCTATTTTGCCCCCTGGGTGGTCAAATGCGAGGCCGCCAACTTCCGCTATGACCTGGTGGACACCCTCAGCGGCGACACCCTGTTGTCCGGCTACAAGAGCTATAGCCACATCATGAAGGACGAGTACTCTTACTACGTATACGCCGAATATGACGGCGGCACTGATGTTTACCTGATTCTGCCCAACTCCAAGATCGCTGAAATGCGTGCCAAGCGGGACGCCCTGCTGGACGAGCTGATCGACGCCTTCCAGGCCGAGGGTATCACCGTCGACATCAATAAGGAAACCGGCGAGATGGCCATGGACGCCTCCGTCCTGTTCGGCGGCGACTCCGCCGTCCTCACCGATGCCGGCAAGGACTTCCTCAACCGCTTTATCAAGGTCTATACCCAGGTGGCCTTCTCCGATAAGTACAAGGGCTTTATCTCCAAGACCCTGGTGGAGGGCCACACCGCCCCCACCGGCGCCTCCCTGGCCGACAGTATGCCCCTGTCCGAGGAGCGTGCCGCCAACGTCATGAACTACTGTCTGTCCGGCGAGACCGGCGTGGACGTGTCCAAGATCCAGGGTACGCTGGAGGCCGTCGGCTACGGCAACGCCTACCCCATCCTGGACGCCAACGGCCAGGTCAACATGGCCGCCTCCCGCCGCGTGTCCTTCAAGTTCCTGGTGTCCGTCAACTTCCTGTAAGCCGCGCCCCCACAACAGCAACAAACCCCGGTGTTCCAAACGGAACACCGGGGTTCTTTTTGTCTGTTTACGCCCTGCGGATAATACCCATAGGGGTACACTCGCCGCCCTGGCCCAGGGGGTTGTCGCCCAAAATCTGCTCCAAGGGCTGCTTTTTCAGCGCCTTGCTGGACCAGCCCAAAATGTTGGCGCCCAGGTCGTTGATGTCCACGATGGCCACCTCGTTGCCCAGATGGGCGGCCAGCTCCTTGGCCACCTTGGCGGGCGCGGCGGGAGCCAGCACCACGCAGTGGTCGTAGGGCGGAATGGTGCCGTGGGTGGGGCCGTCAATGCCCCGGGCCTTGGGTCCGGCCACGACGTAGAACCAGCCCTTCTGCCCCAGCAGCTTGCCGATGACGGAGCAGACCGCAGCGAACAGGATCCGCACCACGCCGCATTCCCGCAGGGCCATCTCCATGGTCTCGGGGATGCCCAGGCCGATGCCATGAGGGGTCTTGGTCACGTGGTTGCTCAGCTTGACCGCCAGCTTGCGGGGCTTGATGTCCTCCATGAAGATGGCGCGGCTCTGGGTGCAGGCCACCGCCTTCTCCGAGATGAACAGCACGTCCCCCTCCTGCAGATGGGGCCGGGCGTACTGGTCCACGATGTCCTTCATGTCGTGCTCGTTGGTGATAAGGCACGTCTTAATGGGCAGGCGCAGCCAGTCCACGCCGTCCACCGTGCGCACGGCCTGCTTGCCGGGATTGCTTTGCAGTTCGCTCATGATTTTTTCCTCCGTATTTTCTTTATATATCTTCAACAGCCCCTTGTGTAAAGGGGGCTGTCGGCGCAGCCGACTGGGGGATCGTCCGATTCCGTTGCAACCCCTCCGACCTCGCTCCGCTCGGCCACCTCCCCTTACACAGGGGAGGCTTTGGGGTGCGCCCGAAAAAACCTTCCCCTTGAGGGGAAGGGGGACCGCGGAGCGGTGGATGAGGTGGCGATAAGGAGACGTCTGCCGCAAACCTGCCCCCTCATCAGTCACGGCTTCGCCGTGCCAGCTTCCCCCCGAGGGGAAGGCTTTATTCACCCATTGGCCGTGACGATATTCGCCATCTCGTCGGTCACGGGTGTTTCATAGGGATTGAGCAGGTCGTTGATGTCCCGCAGGGTCTGCTCCCGGTCCAGCTCATAGCACCACTTGTAGCCGTTGTGGGTGGCGTCGCCCCGGCCGGACAGAGTCCGGGTGTCCACATTGCCCATGTCCAGGTACAGGGCCTGTCCGGCGAAGTACAGCACCTCGCTGGCGGTCAGGTCGGTCTGCACGTTGTCCATGCACACGTCCAAAAGGGGCTTGATCTTGCCCAAACTGCCCCAGGACAACACCTTGTCCAGCACCGCGCGGATCAGCGCCTGCTGGGTGTCGGCGCGGCCGGTGTCGGAGTAGCCGGTCATGTCGTTGTTGTGGCGGAAGCGCACCACCTCCAGCGCCTGCTGGCCGTTCAGGTGCTGCACGCCCTTTTTATAGTGGATGGACAGATCCTGCGCCGGGTCGTCGTAGTCCATGTCCACCGGCACGTCAAATTCCACGCCCCCTACGGCATCCACCAGCTCTACAAAGGCCTTGATGTCCACCTTTATATAATAGTCGATGGGGATACCCAGCAGATGGCTGACCTCCTGCCGGACCCGGTCCACGTTTCCGTTGCCGTAGGCGCCATTGATCTTGGGGTAGTTGCTCCAATCCCGCTCCACAATGGTATCCCGGGGGATGGAAACCATGCCGATTTTTTGGTTTTCCACGTCGTAGGTGGCCACCATCAGGGTGTCCGCGTTGCCGTTGCCGTCGTCGGTACCCATGAGCAGGAAGGTGTAGCACAGGTCCCGGCGCTCCGGCTCGTCGGCCAGCTCCTCCATGTAGGAGGAGTCACCTCCGTTCTCCGGCAGAGAGGGCGCCTTGGGCGCGGGGACAAACAGCTTCCACAGCAGGAAAGCCGCCACGATCAGGGCGGACAACACTACAGCCACAAGATAGACGCCCTTCACAAACCGCACCAGCGGGCTTGCCCGCCGCCGCCGGCGAACCGGCTGCTGCACTCTGTGTCCTGCCATGCATTTGTCCCCCCTTTGTTGATAAATTTATTTGTATGGGCGCACATTGTGCGCCCGAAAAAACCTTCCACATCGGGTAGGGCGGGGGCGCCGGCCCCTACGGAATACCTGAAATACTTGCGTAGGGGCGCACATTGTGCGCCCGCCCATTTTCGGGCCGCCCGCCATTTTTCGCAATACACCATCAGTATATCCCTTTTGCTCCCCCGGGGCAAGGGGTTGTGGAATAAGTTTACAAATTATTTTGTGGGCGGGCCGGGTCGTCCCGCCCCACGGAAAAACCCTCCCCCCTCGTGAAAGCCCCCCTTATGTAAAGGGGGCTGTCGGCGCAGCCGACGGGGGATTGTCCGGTCCCGTTGCAACCCCTCCGACCTCGCTCCGCTCGGCCACCTCCCCTTACACAGGGGAGGCTTTGGGGTGCGCCCGAAAAAACCTTCCCCTTGAGGGGAAGGTATAAAAAACCCGGGGCGCACCGGATGGTGCGCCCCGGGTATGGGGTCTATGCGATTTGGGTTTTTGCGGTTTGGGTCACGCGTGCAGCGGTTGGAAATCAGCCGTTGTAGGTGTAGGTATCGCCGGTCAGCTTGGCAGTGGTGTCGCTCGCCGTCAGCGCCTTCAAGGCGTCACGGACGGAAGCACCGCTGGTCAGGCTACCGATAGTACCATGGTGGACATGGTTGCTGCCCTGGGTCATGGTCAGCATCAGATAGCCGATCTTGGCATTGCCGGTGATCTCCAGGTAGCACAGCTCGCTGGTGCCGCCCGCATCGGGACGGACGTTCACAGCTGCGTTGCTACCGACGAAGGTACCGCCGCTAATCTTAACACCGGCGTGACGGAACCAGCTTTGGCCGGTGGTAAAGGTACCGCCGGTGATGACCACATCCATAGAGTAGCCGCCGATGGCGCCGCAGGCATTGGTATTTGCCGTGCCGCTGATGGTACCGCCGCTGATGTTCAGCTTCACGCGATTGCTGTTAACCCAGGCCTCAGCAGAGCAGATGGCGCCGCCCTTGTTGGCGGAGCCGCTGATGACGCCGCCCTCAATGTTGATGGTGACGCCGGTGTGCTTGGCGTAGATGGCGCCGCCGTAAGCGGTAGCGGTGTTGCCGGTGATGGCGCCGCCCTTGATGGTAACGGTGTTGGTGCCCTGAGCGGTCACGCCGCCGCCGTTGCGGCCGGTGTTGCCGGAGATCTCGCCGCCGGTCATAGTGAAGACAGCGGCATTGGTCAAGGCAACGGCGCCGCCGCGGTCATTGTTACCCTCGTACTTGTAGCCGGTCAGCTTGCCGCCCTCCAGGGTGAAGGAACCGCTGGTGACGTAGAACATACCGTAGACACCACCGTCGGTGTTGGTGATGCCCTTGATAGCGCCGGACACATAGTCGGTACCGGGGGTACCGGTGGCGGTGGTGTCCTTGACGGTCAGATTGCCCTGAACCTCAACCGCAGGAGCGGTGGCGGTGGTGATATCGTAACCGTTCAGGTCGATGGTGACGCTGGTGCCGGAAGAAATCTTCAGGGCACCGGTCAGGGTCACGTTGCCGGTCAGGTAGTACTTACCGGCGGCCAGGGTACCGGTCAGGGTGGTCAGAGGCACGCTCTTACCGGCGCTGAAGGAGGTGACGACCACCTTGGTGCCGTACACGGTGAAGTTGATGTCGTTGGCAGCCAGCTTGGTCTCGATGTCGCTGGTGGTCACGCCGAAGTCGTTGTCCACCACGGTGTAGCCAGCAGGCAGGTCAGCGATGGTGGCGCGGACAAAGCTCTCGCCCTCCACGAAGCTGGCGGTGACGGTGACGTCAGCGGCAGGCATGGTGAAGGTGTAAACGTGAGCATCGGTCACGCCGGGGGTGCCGGTCAGGGTGGCAGTCGCGCCGGTGACGGCCAGGCCGGTGACAGCGTAGCCGTCCTCGGGGGTGACGGTCACAGTAACGACGGTACCGGCAGTGGCCTTGTCGGCATCGGCGTCGTTGATCACGGTACCCTCGGTGGCAGCGGTGGTGGTGATGACGTAGGGATGAGCGCCGAACTTCACTTCCACAACCACGTCCTCGGCGGGCATGGTGAAGGTGAACACGCCGTCGGCCAGGGTATCGCCGTTGACCTTGATGTAGTTCAGCTCCATACCGGCCGCGGTATCGGGGGTGGCGGTGATGGTAACGGTTTCGCCCATCTTGGCGCTGTCGGAGGACAGCTCGACCTGGCCGCCGCCGTCCACAATGTTATAGTCGACGCTGTAGGACTTCAGGGCGAACTCGGCGGTGACACGGTTGATCTCGCCGTTCACCACGAAGGTGTTGCCCTCGATGGCCTGGCCGTTGACCAGGATCTTGCTGACCTCATAGCCGGTGGCGGGGGTGGCAGTGACGGTGACGGTTTCGCCCACCTCGGCGGTGGCGGGAGTCACGCTGACGGTGCCGTTGTCGGGCTGCACAACCAGGATGTCCAGACCGCTGCCGGCGGCGTAGGAGTAGACCTTGCCGCTGACGCTGACGGTGGCGTCGGTGATGATAACGGTGTCGTCACGGGTCATCTGGATCATAGCGCCCTCGGTCAGGTTGGCGATGCTGACGTTCACGGTGGAGTCAGCCACCATGCCGTACATGACGGGGTTGCCGCTGATGTAAGCGGTGGTGTTACGCATCCAGTTGCTCTCCGTGCTGGCGGCGCCGGCCAGGGTCAGGCCGCCGTCGATGTAGCCACCGGTCATGGTGAAGGTAACGATGGACTGGGTGTAGATGTTGCTGGCACGAGCGGCAGCGTTGCGGAGGATCTCGCCGCCGTTGATGGTGATAGCAGTGCCGTTCAGACTGTCGCTGGTGCCGATAGCGCCGCCACGGCCGGCCGCGGAGTTGTCAGAGATCTCGCCGCCGTTCATGGTGAAGCTGGCGTCCTTCTTGCTCAGCCAAACAGCGCCGCCGTAGATGTCGGCCTTGGTGTTGTAGTGGCCGGTCAGGGTACCGCCGTTCATGACCACGGAACCGCCGTCGATCTTGATCATGGCGTTGGCAGCCTCGATACCCTCGATGGTACCGCCGGTAGCGCTGTCCATGATGGTCAGGGTGGTGCCGGTGGGAACGGTGAAGTAGGGAGCGCCGGTGCCGTTCAGGGTCTGGCCATTCAGGTCGATGGTCCAGTTGCCGGCGACGGTGATGCCGGTGCCCACGCTGGTCTCGCCGGTCAGCTTGACGAAGCCGTCGGTGAAGTTGGCGGCGGTCAGGGTGCCGGAAACGGTGGCGCCCTTCACGCACTGGGTGACGACCAGCTTATCGCCGGCGGTCAGGTTGTACAGCTTGGCCACGAAGGTGTAGCCGTTGTTGGCCAGGTCAACCAGGTCGGCCAGGTCGGCGACAGCGGCATCGGTCAGGTTGGTGACGGCGATGGCGGCGTCGATGCCGGCCAGGTCGGCGACGTCGGTGATGGTGGTGCCGGCGTTGTAGTCGGTGACGACCATCAGCACGCGGCTGCCGTTCATAGCATAGACATTGTAGATGATGCACATCTCGTTCTGCTTGGCGGCCAGGTTGTCCAGGGTGATGCCGGCGTCGGTGGTGTCGACCACGGAGTCGAACTCGGCGGTCTGCACGGCGCGGTCGGCGGTGCTCTGGTCAGCCTTGGTCTGGTCGCCGGCGCCCATGACCATCAGCAGGTTCTTCTCGCCGGCGGACAGGATCTGATACTCGACCACGTCGTAGTTGGCAAAGCCCTCGGTGGTGTTCAGATCCTCCAGGCCGGTGACGTTGAACAGGGCGTCATAGGCAGGCACGTCGCTGTCGGAGCCGAAGGCCACGTAAGCGGTGGTGTCCAGATCGGAAGCGGCACGCAGGCTGACGCTGCCGTTGCTGCCGGTCTCCAGGTAGTAGAAGCCGGGCTTGGGAGCGGTCACGCCGGTGGGCAGCTCGATAACCTCGCCGGTGGCGTGGATCTCGCCGGTGACGACGCTGACCTCAGTGGCGGCGAAGTCGTAGGCGTAGACCAGGTTGTCGATACCGAAGTCGCGGTTGTTATAGACCTCGACGAAGATGGTAACGATCTTGGCGGGGCTGTAGGTGTGGCACATGTCCATCTCGATATTGACCCAGGGCATGCTGTCCTTCAGGGCCCAAATCTGATCCAGGCTGGTGATGCGGGCCACGCCGTCCTTGGAAACCTGCTCGTCGGTGCGGGGGTCAATGACCTTCACGCCGGAGCAGGAGCTGCTGATGATGGAACCGCTGAGGTCGAACCACACGGTGCTGCCGTTGTAGGCGGTGGGAGCCTTGTCATAGACAACGGACTCGTGGTAGCGGCCGTCCTCGCTGTGATCGCGCTGCTCGAACCTGGTCTCGGTGGTAGAGGCGCCGACCTTGATGGGCGTACCCTCGCCGTCCACGGCCAGCTTGTAGATCTCCTCATCGGCGTCGTAGCCGACGGAGTAGAAGCCAACGGGGATGGAGTCGATGTCCTTGGACAGGGTGATCTCCTTGGCCTCGCCGGTGATGGCGTCGTGCACCTCGTACACGTTGCCGATGGCGTCGGTGCCGGAGGGAGTGGTGTGGTCCTTGTCCACGTAGATCATGGTGGCGTTCAGGCCCTGATCCACGGCCATGGGGAAGACCATAGCCTCGATGTTGTTGGTACCGTTGCTCTGGCGGGTGAACAGAGCCTTGAAAGGCACGTTCTTGGCGAACTTGATGGTGGCGGTACCGGTCTGGACGTTGGTCTCCAGGGGGTAGTCCTGAGTGGCAGTACCCTCAACAATGACAAACTTGGTAGCCTTGTGGTTGTAGCAGTACACGCCGGACTCCAGGGTGCCGTTGTTGGCAAACTGGCTGGCCATGCCGTACTCGTACTTGCCACCCTCCTCCCAGTCAGCACCGGTGGCGCCGTAGCTGGTGATGGTGTAGACGTAGGTGGCAGTGGGGTCATCAGCGTTGTAGGCGGTGGGGAAGCCGACCAGGTTCTTCAGGCCGTACTCCTTGGTCTCCTTGCTGCTGACGTTGTCCTCGACAGAGTAGAAGGTGCCGTCCTCGGTGATGGTCTTGGTACCGTACTCGGTGCCGGCGGCGGTCTTGATGCCGATGGGGACCATGGCCTCGTTACCGGTCATGTCGATACCACGGGCGAAGTACCAGGTACTCTCGTTGCCGTAGCTGTCCTTCTCCTTGCGCTCCAGCACGCCCAGCACGTAGAAGGTGTTGGCCATGTCGAAGGCGCCACCCTCAACGACCTCGAAGCAAACGAAGTTGCCGGCGGGATCCAGGTAGAAGGTGTAGGTCTGTCTGTAGTTAAAGCTGCTGACGTCGCTCAGCGCGGCAACACCCAGGGTGTTGGAAATGGAACCGGAGGCAGTGGACTGGATGTACTCCTTGCTGCCGTCCAGGGTAACGACCTTGCGGCCTTCCTTGTTGGTGTCGATCTTGGTCACGCTGCCGGTAACTTCCTCCAGCTTGGTCAGAACGTAAACGTTCTGCATCTGGTAGTAGACAACGTAATCGTCCTTGGCAACGCCGTCGTACTCGACGACCTGGTCGTCCTCGGCGGTGTTGGACAGGGACATGGAACCCACCAGGATCTGCTCATTCTCGGCGGTGGTGTCCACGTAGCCGACCTTGGCAGCGGTGTAGGCTCTGGGGGCGATGTAGCCGCACAGCTCACCGGTCTCGATGTCGATGGCGTAGGTGCCGGCGGGAGCGGAGGTGTTGGCTACATAGCCGTCGATAGCCTGACCGGCAGTGACGTAGCCGTCGCCGCTGGTGGCCACGACGCCGCCCATGGGCAGGTCGTACTTGCTGCCGAAGGCAGCCTTATACTCCTTGGCGGTGTCGGCAGTCTCGGCCAGGGTGATGTACTCGGCCGCCTCGGACACGGCATAGGTCTTGCCGGGATCCTTCTCGGTCTTGTACTCCTCCTCGTACCAGACGGTGACCTTGTGGCCGACCACGGAAGCGTCGGTAACAACGTCAAACTTGACGGTAGCAACGGGGTCCCAGTTCACGGTGACCTCGGTGTACTTCTCGCCGGTGGCCTGGTTGGCAGTGATGAAGCCCTCGACCTTCTTCAGGTCATAGACCTTGTTGGCCAGAGAGTCGCGACCCTCCAGAGGCTCGACCGTGCCGCCGACCTTGTCGGCGTACTTCTGAGCGTCCTTGTAGGAGTCGAAGGTCATCTTGGTGTCGGCATCGCCGCCGGTGACATACCAGCCGTTGTCGTCGGTGGCAGTCCAGTTCAGGCCGTTCAGGGCGATGACGGCCAGCTCCTCACGGGTCAGGGCGACGTTGGTGCCGGGCATGGGCTTGAGGTCCTCGAACAGGTCCTCTTCCTCAGCCTTGGCCATGACGGTGTTGGGCCAGGTGCCCATACCGGCATCGATCTTCAGGGCGTTCAGGATCATGGTGGCCGCCTCGGCGGTGGTCACCTGGTTGCCGGGCTTAAAGGTGCCGTCGCCGTAACCGGCAACGATGCCCAGAGTGGCACACCAGTTGATGTAGCCCTCGGCCCAGCCGCCCTCGAAATAGGCGGTGTCGATAAACTCACCATTGCCCTTGAAGCTGTCGGCATTGATGTCGCCGCCGTACAGCATCTTGACAATGATGGTAGCCATCTGGGCACGGGTAACGGTGCCCTTAGGCATGAATTTGCCGTCTGCGCCGGCAAACAGGCCGATACCGCCGGTGATGGCAACCGCTTGCATATAGTCAGAGTTGATCTCGGCAGCGTCGGTGAAGTTGCTGGTAACCGTGGTGGTGGTCTCGTCAGCGGCGGCAACGGGAGCGATAGCAACCATGCTCACCATCATGACAAGGGCCAGAACCAGGCTAAAAGCGCGCTTCAGGTTTCTCATGTGTTTTTCCTCCTTAAAATAAATTTTGGTGAACGCGTTGATCCGTTCTTTGGAACCTGCGCCTGCGCTGCAGCCCTGCATACGCAGGCCACGTCCCAAAGGGAACAGCGCGTTCCGAATTACGGATCAGATGAAATCCCCTCTCCTTTCCGATTTATGTAAACCGGCGCCCAAAGGAGAACAAATTCCATCGTCATTATACAATTTCCCCCTTGCTTTTGCAACCTATTTTTGCAAGTTTATTCAGGTTTTTTCTGCCTTAGCCGGGGTGAAGCTCGCGCGCCGCTCGGGTCACCCGTTACAAAAAGAACGCGCCCGCACAGGCAAGTGCGGGCGCGTTCGGATTTATTTTCCTTTCACAACGTTCAGCGCGTGGGGGCAGCATTGCAGTTTGCTGACGGCGTAGGTGCCGCCGTACTCCCCATCAGTGGTCCAGGCGATGGGTTCGTCCGCGGTGATGGTCACCGCCCCGGTTTGGAAGGTAACGACCGCCGGGGTGTCCATGGGGGTGTTGCTTGCAATGGCCTGCAGCGCGGCGGCAATGTCGGTCACTTTCACGTTTTTGCGGACCAGCAGCACCTCAAACAGGCCGTCGTCCAGCACCACCTGTCGGCTGGGCAGGGCCTTCACCCCACCCACGGAGTAGGTATTGCACACCATACCGTACAGGAATTCGTCCTCCAAAACCTGCCCGTCATGCTCCACTCGCAGCCGATGGGGGGACAGGTTTGCCAGTTGGCCCAGGCCGTTGAGCAGATAGGCCAAGTGGCCAAAGGCGTTTTTCAGCTCCTGCGGGGTATCGTAGGCCACGTCGGTAAACGCGCCAAAGGCCGCCACGTAGATGAAATTCCGGTCGTTCAGCCGGCCCACATCCATGGGTACCGGCACGCCCTCGGCCGCGATTTGGGCCGCCTGTGCCGGCTTGGTGGGCAGGCGCAGGTTGTAGGCACAGTCGTTGGTGGATCCGGCGGGCAGAAATGCCAGCGCAGGCGGATCGGACAGCTCCATCATGCCGGCCACCGTTTCGCTCAGGGTGCCGTCGCCGCCGGCGCAGACGATCCGGTCAAACCCGCCGCCCAGCTCCCGGGCCATGCGGGCCGCGTCCCCCTTGCTTTGGGTGGGATAGGCCGTGACCAGCCACCCGGCTCGGGTAAAGGTGTCCAGCAAACCGGGCAGGCGCTGCCGGACCTGCCCCCGTCCGGAGGCAGGGTTATATATGAACAACAGTTTTTTCATGCCCACTCCTCCTTCAGGGTGTCGGACCGACTTTCCTTATCCATTATATCTCTCTTCGCCGTAAAAACAAGTCAAGTCTGTCGAAATTTACAAAATTTTCATCTTCCTGCATAAAAAGCACCCCCGGCGGCCGAAGCCGCCGGGGGTGTAGTTGCTATGGATCAGGGATTGCTTGCAGTCGGATTAGTGCAGGCTGTTGTAAGCAGAGGTACCGAACTGCATCAGACGCATAGCCAGGACAGAGTCCGCGCTGGTGGCGTCCTTGCTGATGGTGTTGTAGGCGTAGGTGGCGATGGAGTACACGCAGTAGGTGCCCTCAATGACGTTGTCATTGGCATCGTACACCTGGACGGTCACCTGGGTGAACACGTCGGCGGTAGCCAGCGTATCAACAACGACCAGGTGGGTCGCCAGACCGCTCAGGGTATTCTCCTTGAACTCGATCCGGTTCTCAACAGAGTTGCCGTTGTGATCGGTGTAGGTGGCCACAGCATAGGAAGCGGTGGGTACGTCAACCTTGACGTAGTTCAGGTTCATCTCAACCACGCTCTCCAGCGTCAGGTTCTTACCACAGCGCAGGCCGGAGGTGTTCACGAAGCCGTTCTGGGTCAGAGTGTCGTCCAGCACCAGCTCGGGAGTGGCCAGAGCCTGCTGGGCCTCGGTCAGATTGGCGTTGGCCAGATCGCTGACACCGTAGTTGAACTTGTTCTGGGCCGCAGCACCGTAGTTCAGCATGTCAACCAGCATGGTCTTCTCTTCCGCGCCGATGTTCTTGGTAAAGCGGTTGGTGGCATAGTCACGGATGGAGTAGCGATCCAGGCGGGACACCTGCTCACCGGCGTCGTTGTAGATGGCAACCCACACGCTGTCGCTCATCTGCTTGGCAGCCAGGCCGGAGAAGGTAATGACGTAGTAGGGCGCATTCTGAACGTTCTGCGTCTTGCACTCGGCCAGCTCGACGATGGTCACAACGGGATCAACGCCGGCAGCGGCATTGCTGCGGATGATCTTGGCGTAAGAGCCTTCCATGGCATCGATCTCAGTCTTGGGCACCAGGAAGTTGATGGACAGACTGCTGTTCAGAGCCAGGTTACGACCCACGCGGAGAGCGACGGTGTAGTCGTCAGCCTCGGTCAGCACGCCGCCGTCCACGTAGACGGTCTTCAGCACGCCGCGGACAGCGGAGGTGCTGGTGGCGATGGTGGTGGGCTGGCCACCGGTGGTCTTGCCGTTGTAGGCGGTAGCAACCGCGTACTCAGCGATCAGGGAAGCCTCGGTGTCGTTCCAGCCGTAATCGGTGGTGTTGGTGACGTCCACGTTCCAAACCTTGCTGTAGATGTCCATCTCGGCCTCGTCAGCCCAGGTGGCGTACACGGTCATGTAGTCGCTATCGTTCAGGAAGATCAGGTCGGGGCTGGCGGAAGCGCCGTTGGCAACGCCGGTGGCGGTCCAGGTCAGACCCAGATCGGTGGACACGTACAGAACGCCGGTAGAGGTCAGAGCGAAGGTGTTGGCGCCAACCTCAACGAAGGCGGCATCGGCAATGGCGTCCTCCAGCTCGACGGAGCTGACAACAGCGCCGGCGGTGGAGATCTTCACAGCCTTGGTGGTGGTGTCGGCAACAGACAGGATCAGGTTGCCGTCGGACAGAGCGGTCAGACCGTAAGCCATGGGGGCGTCAGCGATCTTGACAGCCTCGGTCCAGGTAACACCGTCGGTGGAGGAGGTCAGGTAGACACCGCCGTTGTAGATGGTGTTCTGCTCGTCGCTGTACAGCTTGACGTCGAAGGTCATGTACAGGGTGGTACCAACCAGAGCCAGCTGAGGAGCCTGAGGATCGGCCTGGATGTAGTAGGTGCCGTTCAGGTTCGCATAGCGGTCAGTCAGCACGATACCGGCGTTCTCTTCCAGCCACAGCTCGTCGATCTCGGAAACGGCCTGGCCGTCCTTGTAGATGACGATCTTACCGGCACCGGTAGAGGCGTACTTCTCGTTGGTGGCAACCTGGCCAACCTCGGTGACGTTCTCGTACACGGCGACGTAAGAGCCGGCGGCGTCGGGGTTGAACTGCTTGTTGGCAGTGCCGTTGCCGTAAGCGGGCACGGTGTCGGTGTAACCGCAAGCGGTCTCGACAGCAGCCAGCAGGGTGGCAACGTTGGCCTCGGTAGCCTCGAACTCGTCGTTCAGGTGCACGTTGGTGTCGCTGTCAGCGTCGAACATGGCGGCCATGTCGGCAGCAGTCAGCGCGGTCAGATCGGTCTCGGGGAACAGGGTCTTGTAAACGGTCAGACCGGCAATCATGCGACCGGCGCTGCGGCTCAGGTGGAAGCCGTCGCGGGTCAGATAGCTGTCAGTGTAGTTCTGACGCATGGTCTGGATGGCGATGCCGATGGGGAACCAACCGTCGAAGGCAAAGCGGGCGTCGTCGCCGGCGATGAACTCGTCGGTGTTGCGCAGGATGGCATCGTACATGGCCTCCTGGCTGCCGCCGAACTGGGTCAGGTAGCTGCTGGAAGCGACCCACTGGCCGCCCTGCTCGACGGACTCGGGAGCGTCGGGGTTGACCTGAGTGCTCCAGGAGCGGTTGTCAACGGCCCAGGTCTGGCTCCACAGGATCTCGGCGTCGGGCTGGACATCAGCGATGTAGTCCATCAGGAAGTCGATATCGCTGTTATAGGTGCCCTCGAAGCCGACGTACTCAACGCCGGGCTGCAGGACCACGTAATCCCAGCTCTTGCTCTCCATGACGGTGGGGATGTCCACGTAGCCGTCGAAGCCGGTGCAGGTGTACAGACCGTCGTCAACGCGGTCACGGCTGTCGCCGATGACACCGTCGCCGTTCAGGTCGGTGTTGCGCAGGGACTCGGCCAGGGACTGGGCGTGCCAGCGGATGTTCTGGCTGCCCACGTACAGATAAGCAGCGTCCAGCTCGTTGCCGAAGTAGCCGCCGATCTTGGCCAGGTAGGTGGTGGTGTCGCCGGCAAAGCTGTTGCCCACGAACAGGATGCTCTTGACGTCGCCGGCAAAGCGATACAGACGATAGGTGTAGTTAACGGTGGTGTCGTCCTCGGCAATGGTCAGGGGGGCATTGGTATCGGTAGCGATACGGGCGCCGGTGGTCAGGTTGCCGATGGTGGTGGTGCTGTTGGTGGCGTTCAGCAGCGAGATCACGGGAGCGCCGCTGATGGTGGCGACCACGTTGGCAGAGCTCTTGCTCAGGCACAACTGCTTGTAGGTACCGCCGGTGATGGTGGCGTTACCGCCGCGGATCTCGGCATTGTACACGGGGTTGGCCTGAGGCACCAGGGTCAGAGCGCCCTCGGCATCCTGGATGTAAGCAGCGCCGATGTTGGCGGTGCCGCCCAGGGTGACCATAGCGGGATCGAACATATACATGTTGGCGCCGCGATAGCCGCTGCCGGTGCAGACGTTGTCCTTGATGGTACCGCCGGTCATGGTGAAGGTGACACCGGAACCGGTCACGTCGCCGGAGGAAACGCCGGCGCCACGACGGGCGTAGTTACCGGAGATCTCACCGCCGGTCATGGTCATAACAGCGTTCGTGCCCAGGTAGACCGCGCTGTAGCTCACGTCGCCGGTGGTGGCGTGGCCGGTCAGGGTACCGCCCTGCAGCTCGAACTCGCCGTTGACCAGGATCATAGCGGCAGTAGCCTCGGTCAGACCCACGATCTTACCGCCGCCCTCGCTGTCGGTAACGATCAGCTTGACGTCGGCGCCGACGGTGATGTAAGGAGCAGCGTTACCGGTCAGAGTATAACCGGCCAGGTCCAGAGTGTAGGTACCGGCAGCGGTCAGGCTCACACCTGCGCCGGCGCTGGTATCCTCGGTCAGGGTAACGGTACCGCCGGCCACGAAGCTGTCAGCGAAGCCCAGATCGGCCGCGCAGACGTAGTCGCGGTCGTTGGTGGTGGAAACGGTCTCGTCGCCCTCGGGAACGGTGACCAGGCCAGTGGCAGCGGTGCGGATCTTGGCGCCGCTGGTCAGGGCGGTGATGGTCATGGTAGCGTTGATCTCGCCGATGACGGGATTGCCGCTGACGGTGGTGGTGTAGTTGGTGGCCTGGATGCCGTAGATGTTACCACCGGTGATGGTCAGGGTGGAGCCCAGGTCGGTGGCGGAGTTGCCGCGCAGCCAGACGTTGCCGGAACCCTTGCCGCCGTCGGCCTCGCCCTTCAGAGCGGTGCCGATGGTGCCGCCGGAGATGGTAATGTTGGCGGTGTAGGCGTAAATGTTGCCGCCGTAACCGGAACCGGAGCAGATGTTGCCCTCGAAGTTGGCAGTACCGCCGATGTTCAGAACGGGACGGCCGGTGGTCACCACGTTCTCGCCGGTGCCGATGGCGCCGCCGCGCTGGGAGCTGTTGCCGGTGAAGGTACCGCCGGTGATGTTGGTGGTGGAATCCTTCAGGATCAGCAGAGCGCCGCCGTAACGGGTGGCGGTGTTGCCGGTGATGGTACCGCCGCTGATGGTGACGGAGCCCTTGTTGACAATGGCACCACCGTCGTTGGTAGCAGTGTTGTTGCTGATGGTACCGCCGCTGATGGTGACGGTGGCCGCGCCGTTCATGCCGATGGCGCCGCCGTCAACACCGGTGTTGCCGGTGATGGTACCGTCGGTCATGTTGAAGGTGGTGCCGGCAGCCATATAAATGGGGCCGTAGGAACCGGTAGCGGCGTTGCCGGAGATCTCGCCGCCGCTCATGTTGACGACAGCACCGGCGCCGTTGATACGGATGGCAGCGCCGTAGCCGGCGTTGGCACCGGTCAGCTTACCGCCCTCCATGTTGAAGGTGGTGTCGGCAGCCAGGAAGATCATACCGCCGGCCGCGCCAGCGCGGTTCCAGCCGGTGATCTCGCCGCCCTGCAGGGTGAAGGTGCCGCCCTGGATGGAAACGGCAGGAGTGCCAGCGGACTCGCCGCTGACGATCTTACCGCCGCCAACGCTGTCCAGGATGGTCAGGCTGCCGGTGCCGTACACGGCGAAGGCGCCGCCGCCCTCGGCAGCGTTCAGGGTCTGACCGGCCAGGTCGATGACCACGTTAACGTCCTCGACGTTCAGCACGCCGGTCAGGGTATGGGTAGCCTCCAGCACGTACTCGCCGGCGGCGACGGAGCCGCTGGTGGGCAGAGTACCGTCCGCCACGACCTCGGTGAAGGTAGCGGTGACCTGGACGGAAGCGGCAGGCATGGTGAAGGTGGTACCCTGGATAGCCTCGCCGTTGACCAGGATAGCGGTCAGCTCGTAGCCCTCGTCAGCCTCGGCGGTGACGGTGATGGTCTCGCCCTCGGCAGCGTTGTTCTTGTCAACGCTGACAGAACCGCCGGCAGGCTCGATCACGACCACGTCGTAGGTCGCGATAGCCTCCTCCTCGAAGGTAGCAGTGACCTCGTGGTTGCCGGTGATGGTGAAGGTGGCACCGGCAATGGCCTTGCCATCCACGTAGAAGGTGCCGATCACGTAACCCTCGGCAGGCTCGGCGTTGATGGTAACGGAAGTGCCGTACACACCCTCGGCGGGATCCACGGAAATGGCGCCGTTCTCCACCTCACCCACGGTGACGGTGTAAACGGTAGCGGGATCGCGCCAGGCGTAGGTGTAGACGCCGTCAGCGTCGGGGCCGGACATAACGACGGTTTCGTCCATCCGGCTGGCGCCCAGCTCCAGCTTGGTGGTGATAGCAGCACCCTCGGTCAGGTCATTGATGGTGACGGGGGTGTAAGTGCTGCTGTTCAGAGTGATGTCCTCAACCGTAGCAGAGCCGGAGATGTTGATGGAGCCGTAGGGGTAGCCCTCGACACCCTCGACCTCGGCGCTGGCCCGGTCATACAGAGCGCCCACGGTGGCGGTGCCGCCAACGGTGATGTGGGTGAACTGGCCGTAGATCTCTTCCTTGACGAAGGCAGCGCCGGCGCAGGTGTTGCCGCTGACGTTGGCGTTGCCGGCGATGGTCAGGTAAGAGGGATTGGCATCGGTACCAACGATGGTCATGATAGCGCCGCCGCTGGTGTTGTTGCCGGTGATGGAGCCGCCGGTGATGGTGACGTTGATGCCACCGCCGCCGCTGTGGCAGCGGATCACGCAGTTGCTGGCGCACTCAGCGCCGGTGATGGTACCACCGGTCATGGTGAAGGTGGAGTCGGGGTACATATTCAGCATACCGCCGGCGCCGTAAGTGCCGCCGTTCACGCGGGTCCAGCCGTTCAGCTCGCCGCCCTCCAGCACGAGGGTGCCGGTGATGCTGATGCCGCCGTGACCGGCAGCAGTGTTCTTGAACTGGACCTTACCGCCGCCAACGCTGTCCTTGATGGTCAGCTTGCCTTCGGCCGTGATGTTGAAGTAGGCACCGTCCACGTCGGGCATAGAGATGGTCCTGCCCGCCAGGTCGATGGTAACGTCGGACTTGATGGTCAGGGTGTTGGTCAGCACGTGGTCAGCGGCCAGGGTGTACTCGCCGGCATCCACGGTGCCGCTGGTGGGCAGGGACACGTCAACCGCCTTGAAGGTAGCGGTGACCACGTTGTCGCCGGCCACGATCAGGAAGTTGGTGCCGTCGATGGCCTCGCCGTTGACCAAAATGGCCTCCAGCTCATAACCCTCGGCGGGAGTGGCGGTAACGGTGACCTCGGTGCCGGCCACGCCCTCGGCGGGCTCGACGGTCACGGTGCCGTTATCCACGGTGCCGATCTCGACGGGATACACGATGGTGGCGGGGTCGAGCCAGGTGTAGACGTACTTGCTGTCGGCGTCGGGGCCGGACACCTCCACGGTGTCGTCGATCTGGCTGCCGCTCAGCTTGGCCAGCATCTTGATCTCGGCGCCGTCGGTCAGCTCGGTGACGGTGACAGGGGTACGGGCGCCGGCGGACCAGCGCACGCCGGACACCACGGGGGCGCCGGTGATGGCGATGGAGCTGTAGGGGTAGCCGTCAACGCCCTCGGTCTCCACGTCGCCGTCGTTGTAGAGGTAGCCGACGGTAGCGGTGCCGCTGATGGTGATGTCGGCATTCTTGAACTGCAGCTCGTGGTTGGAGGAGGTGTAAGCCGCCTCGTTGATGGTGTTACCGCTGATGTTGGCGGTGCCGCCGATGGTGACGGTGGCGGGGTTGGCACCGGTAGCGGTGGTCAGGCCGATGATGTTGCTGCCGGTGTCGTTGCCGGTGATGGTGCCGCCGGTGATGGTCAGGGTCTGGCCGCCGCCGGCAGAACGGATGACGGAAGCGCCGGTAGCGTCACAATCGGTGATCAGACCGCCGGTCATGATGAAGGTGGAGCCTTCGTACATGTAGATACAGCCGCCCGCGCCGGCACGCTGCCAGCCGTTCAGCTCGCCGCCCTCCAGCACGAAGACAGCCTCGGTGCTGGCGTTGCCGATGCCGATGGCGGGGGAACCGCCGGTGGTGGTCTTGAACTGGACCACGCCGCCGCCCACGCTGTCCTTGATGGTCAGCTTACCGTTGACGGTGATGTACTGAGCATCCCTGTCGGGCATGGAGATGGTGTTACCAGCCAGGTCGATAACGACCTCGGTACCGGCAGCGATGGTCAGGGTGTTGGTCAGAACCAGATCGCTCTCCAGAGTGTACTCACCGGCAGCAACGGTGCCGCTGGTGGGAACAGTGGGCTTCTGGTAGGTGCAGAGTCTGCCTTCGGTAGCAACGGTGCCGTCCTTCTGCAGGACACCGGCGGTGCCCCAAGCAGCAAAGTACACGCTGGCACCCTCGGTCAGATCGCCAATGGAGGCGACCTTGGTGTCGGCAGAAATGCTCAGGCTTTCAATCACAGGATTGCCGGTGATGGCGAAAGTAGGGCCATCGGTACCGGCACCGACGTTTGCAGAGGTGAAGGTGCCAATCTCGCCGCCGCTGACGGTGACGCTGCCGCCACGCCAGTAGATTCGGTCAATCTCACCGCCGCTGATGGTAACGTCGCCGGTGTGGCTGTAGATACCGTCATAGGCGCCGGTGCCGCTCTCGGCGATGGTGCCGCCGGTGATGGTCAGCTTGTTGGCAGTGCCCTCGCCCATACAGACGTTGCTGCCACGGCTGGCGGTGTTCGCCTTGATGATACCGCCGTTGATGTTGACAACGTTGTCCTTGGTATCGGCGTGCACGCCGCCGCCGTAGTTGCTGGCGGTGTTACCATAGATGGCGCCGCCGTTAATGTTGGCAGTAGCAGTGTTGGTAATGAACACGCCGCCGCCACGGTAAGCGGAGTTGTTGCTGATTTCGCCGCCGTTGATGTTGACAATGGAGGCGCCCAGCGCAGCCACTGCGCCGCCGCGATTCTTGCTACCGGTATGCTTGTAGCCGGTCAGCTTGCCGTCCTCCAGAGTGAAGGTGCCGCCGCTGACAAAAATCATACCGTAGTTGTCGTCGCTGGCATTCTCGGTACCCACGATAGCGCCGGCCACGTAGTCGGTGCCGGGGGTGCCGGTGGCGGTGGAGTCGGTGATAGTCAACTTACCACCGACGTCGAAGAAGGGGTAGGCCGTACCGGTAATGTCGTTACCGGCCAAGTCAATGACGACCTCGGTGTTCTTCGCAATGGTCACTTTCCCGGTCAGAGCCAGGTCGCCGGACAGGACATACTCGCCGGCAGCCAGAGTACCCTCTGTCTGGGTCAGTTCGACCGCTTCTGCTGCGAAGACAGGCAGAGCGGTGGCCGGGATGAAGCTGATGAGCATTGCCATGCAGCACAGCCAGGCCGTGAGCTTCTTGAAGGGTCTTTTCATAGAAATACCTTCCTTTCATTTTTTGGGGCGGTGCCCCGTATCTTGGTTCATTCATTCGTCCAACGTTTGGCGGCTGCGGCAACACCGCCATGGGGGCATAGTGCCCCCACCCCGGAAAAATGATGAAATTCCAACACATAACCATTATAACTACAACTCGTCCCTTTTGCAACCACTTTTTGTATGATTTATTGTACAATTTCCGCCCTTTCGCCCCCTTCACCCACATTGGGTTGTTCCTTTTGCACAACCACAATTTATTGTGTTACAGGATTGTTACAAGGGATTTCCCCTCGTCCCGGCGCCCCTTTTTTATAGCATTTTGCACAAATTTTTGCCGCGCAAAAACCTTCCCCTCAGGAGGGAAGGCTTATATTGCCCCGACAACTTTGCCCAAGTAACACAACAAATCGTCCGTGCTTTTCGTCGTTTCCGCAATTGACACCAATGCGCCCCAACATTATAATATGGGATAATCCTACATTATATATATTTTCAAGGAGGTTCTTCCCATGAGCGACAATCGTATTTTCAACTTCTCTGCCGGCCCCTCCATGCTGCCCCTGTCTGTGCTGCAGCGTGCCGGTGCCGAGATCACCAACTTCGGCGGCAGCGGTATGTCCGTGATGGAGATGAGCCATCGTTCCAAGGTGTTTCAGAAGATTTTTGACGACACCCAGGAAAAGTTCCGCCGCCTGATGGGCGTACCCGAGGGGTACAAGGTGCTGTTCCTGCAGACCGGCGCTTCCGGCCAGTTCTCCATGATCCCCCTGAACCTGATGGGCCGCACCGGCAAGGCCGACTACGCCGTGACCGGTAACTTCTCCACCATCGCCGCCAAGGAGGCCAAGAAGTACGGCACCGTCAACATCGCCGCTGACACCAGCGACTGCAACCACACCCGCATCCCCACCCAGGCGGAGCTGAAGCTGGATGCCGACGCCTCCTACTTCTACTACTGCGCCAACAACACCATCTACGGCACCGAGTGGCAGTACGTACCCGAGACGGGCAACGTCCCCCTGGTGTGCGATATGTCCTCCGACATCATGTCCCGCCCCGTGGACGTGTCCAAGTTCGGCATCATCTACGCCGGCGCCCAGAAGAACATGGCCCCCGCCGGTCTGACCGTGGTTATTATTAAGGAGGAGCTGGCCGGCAGCGAGCTGCCCTACACCCCCCTGATGATGAATTACAAGACCATGATCGACAAGGACTCCATGTACAACACTCCCCCCTGCTGGTGCATTTATATGCTGGGGCTGATGCTGGACTGGGTGGACGAGCAGGGCGGCGTGGCCGGTATCGAGAAGATCAAGGCTGCCAAGGCTGCCATGCTGTACGACACCCTGGATAATTCCAAGCTGTTCACCTGCCCCGCCCAGGTGGGTTCCCGCTCCGATATGAACGTGGCCTTCCGCGCCGAGAGCGAGGAGCTGAACGCCAAGTTCATTGCCGAGGCGGCCGCCGCCGGTTTCGCCAACCTGAAGGGCCACCGCAACGTGGGCGGTATGCGCGCCTCCATCTACAACGCCATGCCCACCGAGGGTGTGGAGAAGCTGTGCCAGTTTATCAAGGAGTTTGATAAGAATAACTAAAGCCTTCCCCTTGAGGGGAAGGTGGCCGAGCGGAGCGAGGTCGGATGAGGTGGCAGATTTGCGTGCTGCCCCGGTCATCGCCCCCTCATCAGTCAGCCTTGCGGCTGACAGCTTCCCCCCAAGGGGAAGCCAATGTTATTATGATTCGAGGTAATGGATATGTACCGTATCAAAATGCTGAACAAGATCGCCTCCGTGGGTCTGCGCCAGTTGGACCCCAAGCGCTTTGAGGTGGCCACCGAGCTGGACAACGAGGACGGCATCCTGGTGCGTTCCGCCAAAATGCACGACTATGAGTTCCCCGCCAACCTGCGGGCCATCGCCCGGGCCGGCGCCGGCACCAACAACATTCCCATCGACCGCTGCACCGAGAACGGCATCGTGGTCTTCAACACCCCCGGCGCCAACGCCAACGCGGTGAAGGAGCTGGTGCTGGCCGCCATGCTGCTATCCTCCCGAGACATTCTGGGCGGCGCCGAGTGGGTGCAGGAGCAGGCTCACACCCCCGGCGTGGACCTGCCCGCCGCCGTGGAGAAGGGCAAGTCCGCCTTCGTGGGTCCCGAGCTGTATCGCAAGACCCTGGGCGTCATCGGCCTGGGTGCCATCGGCGCCCTGGTGGCCAACGACGCGCTGAAGCTGGGCATGGACGTGTACGGCTACGACCCCTATCTGTCCGTGGACGCCGCCCTGCGGCTGGACCGCCACGTCCACGTGGTCAAGGATGTGACCGAGCTGTTCAAGGTCTGTGACTACATCACCCTGCACATCCCCTACCTGCCCTCCACCAAGGACTTCATCAACGCCGAGGCTATCAGCAAGATGAAGGGCGACGTGCGTATTCTGAACCTGGCCCGCGGCGAGCTGGTGTGCGACGAGGATATGATCGCCGCCCTGGAGTCCGGCCGGGTGGCCAAGTACGTCACCGACTTCCCCAACGAGCGCATCGCCACCGCCAAGAACGTGGTGGCTCTGCCCCACCTGGGCGCCTCCACCCCCGAGAGCGAGGACAACTGCGCCGTTATGGCCGTGCGCGAGCTGGAGGATTACCTGGTCAACGGCAATATCCGCAACAGCGTCAACCTGCCCAACCTGGTGCAGGAGTGGAGCGGCGTGGCCCGCCTTTGCATGATCCACGAGAACGTACCCGCCATGCTGACCAGCATCATGACCACCCTGTCCAACGACGGCATCAACGTGGAGAACATGACCAACAAGTCCCGCAAGGAAGTGGCCTACACCGTGGTGGACGTGAACACCCGCATCGCCGACGAGGTGGCCGAGGAACTGCGCGCCATTCCCGGCATGATCCGCGTCCGAGTACTCAGCCACAGAGATTGAGCGCATAATATAATAAGGTAATGGGGAGGCTTCCGTATGGAAGCCTCCCCATTTTTTGCGTGGGGCAAAAAGGCCCCCTCTGACGAGGGAGGCATTTCGGGCGGCCTATGGCCGCCCAAAAAAGCCTTCCCTTTGAGGGGAAGGGGGACCGCGCAGCGGTGGATGAGGTGGCAGGGTTGTATACCGTCCCTGTCATCGCCCCCTCACCCGCCCCTTTCAGGGGTACCCTCCCCCCAAGGGGAGGGTCTTTCCGCGTGGGGCGGGACGACCCGGGCCCGCTCCCCTATCTCATATCTCCTATCTCACAATTGCATCTGCTCCAGCAGGTGCAGCACGATCTCGGCGTTTTCCCGGCTGTGTCCGGCAAGGTCGGCATACAGGCCGCCAAAGCGGTCCTCCCCCATCTGTGCCGCCTGTTCCAGTGTCCGAGCCATGTTCTGCAGGTGCAGATACCGCTGGCGCAGGCCCTCCATCAGGTTGGAGACCGGTGCGTGGTCCGCCTCCTCGGGCCGCCAGCGCTGACCGGTGAGGATGTACCACGCCGCGGCCAGCCGGGCCAACTGCCGCCGCTCGTCGGCGGCCACCCCACTCAGCACCCGGGCCATGCTGCCCGTGGCCCGGCGGGCAAGGCTCCGACTCATGTGCCAGCCCGCCGCCTGCAGCCGAAGCTGCTCCAGCAATCCGTCGGTCTGCCCGGTCGCCATCGGCGCGGACGGCGAAGCGGGCTGCTGGGCAGGCAACAGGGCGGCGGGTTCCTCCGCTCCCTCCCGCCCCGCCATCACCCGGCGCCACACCCGGTCAAAGACCGCCGCATCCTCCGCACTCAACCCCTCCGGCGGCAGCGCCGGAGTCAGCATATTGTCCGTCATAGCTGTTCCTCCTTACGGTTTTCTGCCCTATTCTATGCGCCCACCTTGTTTTTTGCCCCAAATGGTGGTACACTTTCCATCGTATCTTCAAAAAGGAGATGATTTTATGCTTTCCGAAGCCGAACTGCTGGCTCTGGTCAACCGCCCTCAGCTTTTTGGCCACGCAAACGGCATCACCATCCTGTCCGCCCGACCCGACGGCACCGCCCAGGGTGTGCTGGCGGTGTCCGAAACCAGCCACAACCCCCACCACACCGTCCACGGCGGCTGCCTTTATACCCTGGCCGACACCGTGTCGGGCTGCGCCGTGGCCGCCGCCTGCGGCAAGCCCTGTGTCACCGCCAACAGCTCTATGGAGTTTCTCCGCCCCGCCACCGGTGACAAGGTATTCTGCTCCGCCCGACCCAAAAAGCTGGGCCGGACCCTGTGCGTCATGGCGGTGGAGCTGACCGGCGAGAGCGGCAAAACCGTGGCCACCGGCACCTTTACCTTCGCCGTCACCGGCTGAGCGGACTTGACAGCCATCCGGTTCCATGGTAGAATGTGCGCAATCGAACATTGTCGATAGAGGTGCGGCGACCATGCGTACCACGAAACAAGGCCGGGCAGCCGTTTCGTGGGAGAGGGGTCCCCGCCGAAGGGCGTACCGTCTGCCCGGGCGGTGGGTTCTGGGCCGTGGGAGAATATCCCCCGGACTGTCACATTTCCGTGGAGCGCTATCACCCAATCGGGACCGACTTGGGGCGTTTCTGCGGAAACGCCCCATTTTTATGTACCTAATGCGCAGGAATGCGCCAAATTATTAGGAGGGAAAAAGAAATGAACAACACCAAGCGTTGGCTCAGCCGGGTCGCCATCATTATGATGATGGTCCTCATGCTGGCCACCACCGTCTTCGGCACCGGCAGCAGCTCCGCCCCCGCGGACGCTTCCGCTCCCGCCGAGGAGAACGTCACCGTCAGCGCTCCCGCTGAGGAGGGCGAGGCCGACACCGACGGCGCCACTGCCGAGGAAGCCGCTGTGCGCATGGTCCCCTGTACCGAGTGCTACGGCGACACTCACTGCCCCGCCGCCGGTTGCCAAGGCGAGGCCGCTCCCTGTACTCTGTGCGAGGGCAGTGGCACTTGCGCCGACTGTCAGGGCACCGGCTTCGCCGTGAGCGAGTCTACCACCATCTACACCCCCAATCCCGATTGCGAGGATTGCTCCGGCATCGGCCTGTGCAAGACCTGCGCCCCCCTGTGCGAATCCTGCGAGGGCTCTGGTATTTGCTCCGGCAAAATTCTCTGCCCCGACTGCCTGAATGACGAAACCGCAAAGAAAACCTGCGACTCCTGCGAAATGTCCGGTTTCCTTGATACCACCGATTGCACCACCTGCCACGGCGACCGCATCTGTCCCACCTGCGAGGGTTCCGGCGAGATCGAGTCTCCCTGCGACAGCAAGTTCTTCTTCTCCCCCTGGGCCCTGCTGCCCGCCGTCATCGCCATCGTGCTGGCCCTGATTACCAAGGAGGTCTACTCCTCCCTGTTCATCGGTATCCTGGCCGGTGGTCTGATGTACGCCAACTTCAACCTGGTAGGCGCTTGGAACCACGTGTTCAACGATGGTATTATCGCCTCCCTCGCCGGTCCTGATGACGGTGCCTATAACACCGGTATTTTGGTCTTCCTGGTCATTCTGGGCGCCATGGTTTGCCTGATGAACCGGGCCGGCGGCTCCGCCGCCTTCGGCCGCTGGGCGGAAAAGCACATCAAGTCCCGTGTGGGCGCGCAGTTGGCCTCCATCCTGCTGGGCTGCTTGATCTTCATTGACGACTACTTCAACTGCCTGACCGTGGGCAGCGTCATGCGCCCCGTGGCCGACAAGCACAAGATCTCCCGCGCCAAGCTGTCCTACATCATCGACGCTACCGCCGCCCCCGTGTGCATCATCGCCCCCATCTCCTCCTGGGCCGCCGCCGTGTCCGGCTTTGCCGAGGACGGTCAGGGCTTCAACCTGTTCCTGCGCGCCATCCCCTATAACTTCTACGCCCTGCTGACCATCGTGATGATGCTGGGTCTGGTCATCATGAAGGTGGACTTCGGCCCCATGGCCAAGCACGAGCGCAACGCCATGGACAACGGCGACCTGTTCTCCGGCGCCAACGAGTACGCCAATGCTGAGGGCGAGGCCGCTTCCGACAAGGGCATCGTGATGGACCTGCTGTTCCCCGTCATCTCCCTGATTATCTGCTGCGTCATCGGCATGATTTATTCCGGCCATTTCTTTGATGCCACTTCCGACAGCTACCGCAGCTTCCAGGTCGCATTTTCTGAGTCCGATGCCTCCGTGGGCCTGATGCTGGGCTCCGCTGTGGCCCTGATCATCACCATGGTTTACTACATGATCCGCCGCTCCATGAAGTTCAAGGACATGATGGGCGCCATCCCCGAGGGCTTCAAGGCCATGGTCCCCGCCATCCTGATTCTGATCTTTGCCTGGACTCTGAAGACTATGACCGACTCCCTGGGCGCCAAGTACTTCGTGGCCGCTCTGGTCAAGAGCGCCTCTGGCATCCAGTTCCTGCTGCCCCTGATCGTGTTCGCCGTGGGCTGCGTGCTGGCCTTTGCCACCGGCACCTCCTGGGGTACCTTCGGTATCCTGATTCCCATCGTGCAGAGCGCGCTGCCTGCCGATAACGCCCTGATGATCGTGTGCATCTCCGCCTGTATGGCCGGTGCCGTGTGCGGCGACCACTGCTCCCCCATCTCCGACACCACCATCATGGCTTCCGCCGGCGCTCAGTGCAACCACGTCAACCACGTGTCCACTCAGCTGCCCTACGCCATCTCCTGCGCTGTCATTTCCGGCATCACCTATCTGATCGCCGGTGTGCTGGGCATGGTCGGCGCCCCCACCATCATCGCCCTGCCTGTTGGCATCGTGCTGATGCTGGGCTTCCTGCTGATCATGAAGCGGGATCAGAAGAAGTAATCTTCCCCCACACACAAAAACACACCCTGTCAGCCGACAGGGTGTGTTTTTTCGTTTATTTCCTTTTGCAGCAGGGCAATGGCCCGGTCGATGGCCTGCACCTGCGCGGGGTCGCAGAAGATGCGCACCGCCCGCAATTGCTCCACGGCCTGACGGTCCGTCATAGGCATCCCTCCCGCCCATTCTATGCCGTCCACCGGCACAGCGCCCCGGGCGGAACCTCATCTCAGATCGTCCCCCTCGTAGTAGCGGCGCAGGGGCGCGTAGCTCAGCAGGCACACCAGCGCCGACAGGATAAGCTCGGGTATCATATAGCTGCAATTATACGCCAGCGACCACACCGGCGCCGCCCAGCCCAGCTCGTTGGGCCAAAGACTCTCCCAAATCCAGACGCCGGTGGCGTAGTGACAGGCAAAGCGCAGCGAAAATGTGGTGGTAATGCCCAGCACAAGGCCCACCCGCCCATTCTTTACCCACCCGCGGAACAGGCCCGCAAGGCCGATCACGCCGAAGGCCGCAAGGTAGTCAAGCAGGACGATTGCCGCCGCGGTCTGTACGCTGTCGGCGTACTGCACGTTCTGTATGCCCAGCACCATCTGCAAAAGGCCGTATATCACCGCGGTAAAGGTGCCCCAGCCCCAGCCGTACCGCCAGGATATGATCACCAGCGGCAGCGTGGAGCATATCGTGATACCGCCGCCCAGCGCCCAAAACCCCTGCAGGGGAAACAGACTGAGTACGGTACCCACCGCCAGCATGACGGCGCTTTCCACCATGCGGCGCACCGTTTGCTTCTTTGCTGCCCTCATCGTCGTTCCTCCCCCTAAAAAAAGCACCGCACACACCCGAACGGGTGCGGTGCGGTACAAGAGAAACGACATTGTCGAATCCACTTCCTACGCCGGCATTACCCGGATCAGGTCAAGGGACATACGGCTGCAATTCGCCGTGATCTCAGCCGGAAACGACTTCCAGCGCCCCTGTGTTCGATTGTTCTGCGGTGGTGTCATTCTACAACTTCTTTTTTACCTTGTCAACTCATTTTTCCGCCCGGACTATGGTGCCGCCCCCCAGCACCACGTCACCGTCGTACAGCACTACGGCCTGTCCCGGGGTCATGGCCCGCTGGGGCCGGTCAAAGGTCACACGCAGGCGGTCGGGGCCGATCTGCTCGGCGGTGGCGGGCTGAGCGGGTTGGCGGTAGCGGGTCTTGGCCCGCACCCGGATGGGCTTGTCCAGCTTGTCAAAGGGGATGAAGTTCAGCTCCGCAGCCTCCAGGGTGGTGGCCATCAGGTCCTCCGACCCGGACAGAGTAATGCGGTTTTCCTCCGGGCAGATGTCCGTCACGTACAGCCGCCCATTGGCGCTGGATACCCCGATACCCCGGCGCTGACCCAGGGTGTAGCAAATGACCCCCGCGTGTTGGCCCAGCACCCGGCCCTCCCGGTCCACAAAGTCGCCGGGAACCGGGTCCCGCCCGGTGTGGCGGCGGATAAATCCGGCGTAGTCCCCATCGGGTATAAAACAGATGTCCTGGCTGTCCCCCTTGTGGGCGGTGGCCAATCCGCTCTCGGCGGCAAGGGCGCGAATTTCCTCCTTGGAAAGGCCGCCCAGGGGGAACAGGGTGTGGCCCAACTGGTACTGGGTCAGGCAGTAGAGAACGTAGCTTTGGTCCTTTTCCGGGTGCGTCGCCGTTTTCAGCAGCCAGCGGCCCGCCCCCTCGTCCCGCTCAACGCGGGCGTAGTGTCCGGTGGCCAGCTTGTCCGCCCCCAGCGCCAGCGCCCGGTCCAGCAGGGCGCCGAACTTGACGTGCTTGTTGCAGGCGATGCAGGGGTTGGGGGTGCGCCCCTGCCAGTAGTCCGCGGCAAAGGGGTCCTGCACCAGGCGGCAAAAGTCCCCGGACAGGTCAAGGGTGTGGTGGGCAAAGCCAAGCTGCCCCGCCACCCGGGCGGCGTCAACCGCCTCGGCCCCCGCGTACTCATGCAGGCGCAGGGTAACGCCCAGCAGGTCATGCCCCTGCTGCTGCAGCAAAACCGCCGCCGCGGAGCTGTCCACCCCGCCGCTCATGGCCACGGCAACCACGCTCATCTGCCCACCTCCCTCGTTGATTTGCTCTCATTATATCACAGCTTTTCCCCGCCCACAACGCAAAACTTATGCCAGCGGCTCTACCTGTACCCCGGTGTAGTACCAGCCCAAAATCTCCCGGAAGCCCTTGCCCTGCCTGGCAAGGGCGTTGGCCCCATACTGGCTCATGCCCACCCCATGGCCGTAGCCCGTGGTTTGGAACGTAAGCTCGTCCCCCTCCGCCGAAACAGAGAAGCAGGCCGAACGCAGGCCCAGCAGCTTGCGTATTTGGCCGCCGGTCAGGGTCACACCCCCCAAATTCACCTGCCGTACCAGGCCGGAGGGTTCCCACACAAAGTCCCTCAGCCAGTAGGCCACCGGCCCGGTCAGGTCCGCCTCGGGATACTGCGCGGCCACCAGCGCCCTGAACTGTGCGGTGGTCATGGTCACTTGATTGCGCCAGTTGGGTACCTCCTCTCCCTCGGGACTGGGTACGCTGACCAGATAGGGTACGGCGTTGCCCCAAACCGCCGCCGCATCCGCCGTTCTGCCCGGGGCAGAGGAAAAGTAGGCCGCCTGAATGGGTTTGTCCTGGTAGACCAAAATCATCCCGTCCGTCCCCGCCACCGCATTGGCAATGCGCTCGCCGTATCGTCCCGCCGCCGTCCCCCAGTTGTCCGCCGCCTCCTGCCGGGAGATATAGGCCTGGCAGCAGCCGGAGTCGCTGCAGATGTCCGCCGGAGCGTGCTTGTCCCCACTGACCGTCACCCAATAGGTTCGGGCGGCCACCGCCTGGGCCTTCAGCGCCTCCTGCTCAAAGGAGGCGGGCATCTCCGCCGCCACCACGCCCCACAGGTAGTCCGCAAGGCTCATGCGCTGGGTCTCCCCGGACGCAAGCAGCAGTGTCACCGTTCGGTCCCGGTCCGCCCCCTTGCCCGCCGCAGGGCGCAGTGTGGCCGGGGTCTCCTGCCCCACCGGCGTCTGCCCCCTCAACAGCAGGACCGGCAGCAAAAACTGTGCCAGCAACAGCAACAGCGCCACAACGACCACCCGCTTCATAGCTTGACCTCCTGTGTGTTTTATATCAAACTATGCCACAACGGTGGCAAAATATGTCCGAACAAAAATTTTTTGAAAAAAGTATTGACAGCCAAGGTTTTTGTGGTATAATTCACTTTGCTGTTGCGAGTGTAGCTCATCTGGTAGAGCGCCACCTTGCCAAGGTGGAGGTAGCGAGTTCGAGCCTCGTCACTCGCTCCATAACCCCCGACCGACCGGTCGGGGGTTCTTTTTATCTCCCGCATTTCTGCGCACCAACTCGCCACCTCCACCTGCGCGCCATGCGCGCTTTTTAATCCGAGGTGAGGTAGGGTTCCTGCGAATTCCCGCAGGGAATTTGTGGGATGCCGGGAAGCGAGTTCGAGCCTCGTCACTCGCTCCATAACCCCCGACCGACCGGTCGGGGGTTCTTTTTATCTCCCGCATTTCTGCGCACCAACTCGCTACCTCCACCTGCGCGCCATGCGCGCTTTTTAATCCGAGGTGAGGTAGGGTTCCTGCGAATTCCCGCAGGGAATTCGTGGGATGCCGGGAAGCGAGTTCGAGCCTCGTCACTCGCTCCATAACCCCCGACCAACCGGTCGGGGGTTCTTTTTATCTCCCGCATTTCTGCGCACCAACTCGCTACCTCCACCTGCGCGGCGCAAAACTCTCTTGCTTTTCCGCCCGCAAGGTATATAATGAAGAAAATTCCTCCAAGGAGGTCGTTCTCATGTCTATGCGTTCCCACGCTCAAACCATAATTGATGCCGCCATCCACGCCGCCCTGCCCGACACGGCGGTGAAGCGCGCTCTGTCCGACTACACCTTTGCCCCCGGCCGTGTGGTGCTGGTAGCCGCCGGCAAGGCCGCCTGGCAGATGGCCGCCTGCGCCGCCAAGCTGCTGGGTCCCCGCATTGACGCCGGCGTGGTGGTCACCAAGTACGACCACGCTAAGGGTCCCATCGCAAACTTCCAAATTTTCGAGGCGGGCCACCCCGTCCCCGACGAAAATTCCTTTCTCGGCACCCGGGCCGCCATGAATTTGGTCAGCGGCCTGACGGCGCAGGACACGGTGCTGTTCCTGCTGTCCGGCGGCGGCTCCGCCCTGTTTGAGCAGCCGCTGATCTCCCCCGACGAGCTGACCGACCTGACCGGGCAGCTTTTGGCCTGCGGCGCGGATATTGTGGAGATGAACACCCTGCGCAAGCGGATCTCCGCCGTCAAGGGCGGCCGTTTCGCCCAGTTGTGCGCCCCCGCCCACGTGTTCTCCATCGTCCTGTCCGACATTTTGGGGGACCCCCTTGACATGATCGCCTCCGGTCCCGTCTGCCCGGACAGCTCCACCTGCCAACAGGCCAGGGCCATTGTGGAGAAATATTCCCTGTCCCTGTCCCCCACCGCGCTGTCCCTGCTGGAGCAGGAGACCCCCAAGCACTTGGACAACGTCACCACCCGCATTACCGGCAGCGTGGGCCAGCTGTGCGCCAGCGCCGCCGACACCTGCCGCAGCCTGGGCTATGAGCCGGTCATCCTCACCGACCGGCTGGATTGCGAGGCCCGGCACGCCGGGCGCTTCCTGGGCAGTATCGCCCGCACCCACGCCGGCAAGGGCCGCAGACTGGCCTTCATCGCCGGGGGCGAGACCGTAGTCAAGCTGACCGGCACCGGTCTGGGCGGACGCAATCAGGAGCTGGCTTTGGCCGCAGCCGAGCTGCTGGATGGACTGGACGAGGTGCTGGTCTTTTCCCTCGGTTCCGACGGCACCGACGGTCCCACCGACGCCGCCGGCGGCATGGTGGACGGCACCACCTGCGCCGCTCTTGCCGCCCGGGGTCTGCGCGTCCACGACGTGCTGGCGGACAACGACGCCTACCACGCGCTGAAGGCGGTGGACGGTCTGATCTTCACAGGTCCCACCGGCACCAACGTCAACGACGTGTCCGTGCTGCTCATCGGCGGCTGAAAAAAGGCATAGATCATAACCGCCTGCTGTAGGAGTGGGGCTTTGCATAGCCGTTGGGGCTGTTCCGCCTGCGGACGGCCTCTGCGCCGCTCCCTACGGACACGGCACAGCCGGTGGTTTTGTTATACAAACAGAAAAACGCCCGAGAGCCAAGGCTCTCGGGCGTTTTGTTCTGCAATTAGATCAGGTTTTTCTCGGTCTCGGGGTTGAACAGGTGGATCAGGTCGGGGCGGAAGCTGAAACCAACCTCGGAGCCAAAGGCGAAGCCGCCGCGCAGCTCCTTGGGCAGGTCAGCGGTCTGGGCGCAGATGATAATGTCCTTGCCCGCAGCGTTGACGTGCAGGTGGACCTCAGAACCCATCATCTCGGACACGTCCACGGTGCCGCGGATCACGTCAACACCCTCGTCCTTGAGCTGGATGTGGCTGGGACGGATACCCATGACAATATCCATGGTGTCCACCTCGTTGGCGACCAGCTTCTCATTCTGCTCGGCAGTCAGCTCGATAACGGCGCCGCCCACCTCGACGGCGTAGGCGTTGTCGTTCTTAACCAGCTTGGCGTTGAACAGGTTCATCTGGGGCGCACCGATGAAGGTGGCGACGAACAGGTTCTCGGGATGGCTGAAGACCTCCTGAGGAGTGCCGATCTGCATGATCCAGCCGTCCTTCATGATGACGATGCGATCACCCAGGGTCATAGCCTCGGTCTGGTCGTGGGTAACGTAGATAAAGGTGGTGTCGATGCGCTGGCGCAGCTTGATGATCTCGGCGCGCATGGAGTTACGCAGCTTGGCGTCCAGGTTGGACAGAGGCTCGTCCATCAGGAAGACCTGAGGCTCACGCACGATGGCGCGGCCGATGGCCACACGCTGACGCTGACCGCCGGACAGAGCCTTGGGCTTGCGGTCCAGCAGCTCGGTGATGTCCAGGATGCGGGCCGCCTCGCGGACCTTGGCATCGATCTCGCTCTTGGGCAGCTTGCGCAGCTTCAGGGCGAAGGCCATGTTGTCATACACGGTCATGTGGGGATACAGAGCGTAGCTCTGGAAGACCATGGCGATGTCACGGTCCTTGGGCTCCACATCGTTGACCAGACGGTCGCCGATGATCAGCTGACCACCGGAAATCTCTTCCAGGCCGGCGATCATACGCAGGGTGGTGGACTTACCGCAGCCGGAAGGACCGACCAGAACGATAAACTCCTTGTCAGCGATGTCCAGGTCGAACGCATGGACCGCCTCGAAGCCACCATCGTAAACTTTCTTGACTTTCTTCAGGGTAACACTTGCCATAATTTCTGACCGCAAGAATTTCGCCTCCGCAAAATTCCCTCGTGAACGGGGAGCGGCCCCGCACACATTACGACAGGTCTCCACACTGCCGCACCGCCGGTCAAAGCGGATTTCCTCCTTCAATTCAGCACCGCGACCCTATAAGAATGGAGTAGAGCCGTGACACCGTGATATGAGGCGCCGCGGTGGACACACCACCACAGACTAACCGTAAAAATTTTAGTACATCCCGACCTCCTTGTCAAGCAAAACACGGAGATCGGGATGTATTTTTGACTTATTGCACAATTTTAAGGCGTCGCATCTGTAACAAGCAACTGCGCGAAGTCCTCCGCCCGGTCGGACCGGCTCAGGCCGTGGCGCACGATCAGGTACAGCTCCGGCTGCTCAATATCCGCAAACAGGGCAGCCAGGGTGGTCTCCTCCAGCGGGTAAACCGTCAGGTTCTCCTCCCCATCCTGCAGCAGCAGATACTCCCGGGTGGGAGCGTCGCACACCAAAATATCCAACTGGTCAGCGGTCAGATAGCAGGACAACTGGACCATGGCGTCCGCGCCGTACTCCCCCTCCACACTCAACAGCTCCAAATAGTTCAGCGGCTCGCCATTTGCCTGGCCAAGGGCCTCCAGCGGCTGGCGCAGCCGTTGGGTGTAGGGCGCGGTGGACCCCACGTGAAGCCATTTGCTGCTGACATGATTGCTGTATATGGAAACGCCCGCGCTGACCAAAACCACCACCGCCAGCACCGCGCCGATAATGTGAAGCCAGTAATATCGTCCAATATATTTCAGCTTTTCCCCCTTGCTCATGGTGGAAAACAGCTGTTTTGCCCTCTGTCGGTCCTTATCCACACAGAACCCTCCCATCCGTTTTTTATGAGTATATCCCTCCGGTGGACAAATAGCAAGTAAACAATCTGTAAATATGCCGCTTTTTCTGCATCCAACCATTGCAAACGCCGTTTTTTGGCGCTATAATGTAAAAAATCGACATCGGGAAGGATTATACTATGAAAAGCATCTTCTCTCACGACTCTAAGCTTATGTCCATATTGGACACCTTTGCCAACACCATGATCTTGAATGTGCTGTTCGTGTTGTGCTGTCTGCCTGTGGTTACCATTGGCGCCGCCCTTACCGCCCTGTTTGCCGCCTGCCGGGCGCAGACCAGAGGGCTGCCCTGCTTCCGGGCCTTTTTCAAGGCATTCAAGTCCAATTTCCTAAAGGCCACCGGGCTGTGGGTCCTGTTCGCCGCCCTCATCTATCTGTGTGCCGGCGCCGCCATCAACCTTTATATCATGGACGGCAGCCTTGTGGTGTTCATCATGTCCATCGTGGCGGGCGTACTGCTGCTGAACCTGCTGACCAACTGTCTGCTGTTTTACTCACGTTTTGAATGTTCCTTCCGTCAACTGCTGCAAAACGGCGTGATCATGACGCTGTCCTACCCTATCCGCAGTCTGCTCATCACGGTCCTGATGTGGCTGCCCGTGGTATTTGCGCTGGTACCCGCCCTGCTGTACACCTTTTTCCAACTGGCCATGATCTGGTTCATGCTGTATTTCGGCACCGCCGCCGCCGTCTGCGTGTGGTTTATGAAGCGGCCCTTCGCCCGTCTGGCGGAAAAGCTTCTGGGTATTGTGGAGACCGATCCGGTGGACGAACCCGCCCACGGCCAGTAAGTCCTGCATACAAAACGCCTGCACCCATGGGTGCAGGCGTTTTCTTATGCTCAGCAGTCGATCTCAAACAGCTTGCGGGGGTAGTTGGTCAGGTTCTCGGCGCCGCCGGCCTTGACGCAGACCACGTCCTCGATACGCAGGCCTGTCTCGGTCCTGGCACTGCCCAGGAAGATGTCGGCGCAGAAGGTCATGTTCTCCTCCAGCACGAAGTCGGCGCTGGTCTCGATCCAGGGGGCCTCGCCCTCCATGGTGCCGTTGCCGTGGAAGGGGCCGTACAGCAGCCAGTCGCCGTAGCCCATGGCGGTGACGTTGTCGATGTGGGCCTGGGCCACATCGCAGGCCCGGGCGCCCACCTGCAGGGAGGCAATGGCGTCCTCCTGGGCCTTGTAACCCACCTCGATGAGTTCACGCTGCTCCGGGGTAGCCTTGCCGAAGACCACGGGGCGGCCGATACTGGAGGCGTAGCCATCCACACGGGCGCCGATCTGCAGGAAAGTCATGTCGCCCTTTTCGATCTTCTTGTTGCGGGGGCGGCTGATGGCCTGGTTGGAACCCTTGCCGGTCAGTACCCACAGGGGATAGGACTCCCGCTCGGCACCCAGCTCGTGCATCTTGCCCAGGGCCAGGCCCACCACCTGCTGCTCGGTCATGCCCACCTTGATATTGGCCAGCACGTAGTCAAAGGTCTCCCGGGTGATCTTGGCGGCGGCACGCATACAGGCCAGTTCGTTCTCCGTCTTGCGCATACGCAGGGCGTTGACCACGTCGTCAGCCTTCTCCACCTTCACGTCCAGATCCTGGCACAGGGCCTCGTACACGCCGATGGTCATCAGGGGCAGGCCCGCCACGCCAAAGCGACGGATGGGCTTGTCCCCCCACACCTCGGCAAAGACAGACCGGAAGGTATCCAGCTTCTTGCCGGGGTACTCCGGCTCGGAGGACTCCCGGAATGCCTTGAGCAGACGGATGTCGGGGATTTTGGAGCGGTCGGCGGCGTAGGTGTAGCTCTCCGGGCCGATGAGCAGCAAGGCCTTACCCTCACGGGGGATCAGCACGCCGGCAGTCTCGAAGGAGGGCCAGTAGTTAGAGAAGTAGCGCACGTACTGGGGCTCGGCCTCGTTGCCGTAGGCCAGCAGCAGGTCGTAACCTTGTTCGGCCATAGCCGCCTGGACCTTCTCTACACGCAGATCAAACTCCTCCTGGGGAATAAAGGGCAGATTCATGATGATTACTCCTTTCCGCACAGCCACCGGGCGGGATTTTCCACCAGCAGCGTATGAATTTGGTCGTTGGTAATTCCATATTCCTCCATCATGGGGACGATGTTGGTCAGCACGTGGTCATAGCCCCAGCCGCCGTAAGTGTGCAGCAGGTTCTTCAGACACACGTCGCAGGACAGCAGCATCTGCCCGCCGTAGCCGGCGTCCAGCAGCTTTTTCAGCAGGGCCACCCGGTCGGTATCGTGGACGAACAGGCCGTAGCCGGAATTGCGCACCTCCCGGCGGATATAGTACTCCTTGCCGAAGTTGTCAAACTCCACGTACACGCCCTTTTCCAGCAGGGCCAAGATGTACTCCTCCCGGTTCTCCACGTCGATGTGGCTGATGCAGATCTTCTCCGGGGCAACCCCGGCCTGCAGCAGGATGTCGGAGGCCTCCAGACCGTTGGTGGTCCAGGGGTTGATGTGGACGTTGATGGCCGCGCCGGTGTCCAAACTTGCCATAGCGGCGGCACGCAGCACCCGCCGCTCCTTGTCGTCAAAGATCTCGCTGATGCCGATCTCTCCGATGTAGCCGGCCCGCACGCCGTCCACACCGACCTCCAGCTCGGCCACCATCAGGTCGGCGATCTGCCGCTCGGTCATCTCGTCCAGTTCCTTGGGGTGGGTAGCTCCCACGTAGAAGCCGGTACCCATGATGATGTTCAGGCCGGTCTCCTCGGAAATGCGGCGCAGGGCAGCGGGGTCCCGACCGATTCCGGGCAGGGAGGCATCCACCACCGTGTTGCCGCCGGCCTTTTTGAAGTAGCCCAGCTCCTTCACCGCCAGGGCCTGGCTGTCCAGCAGCAGGTTATCTTTCAGTGCGTAGCAGTCCCGGCTTAGGATGCCCAGGTTCCACATCTCCACCGGCTGGGTGGCGGGGTCGTCCACGCCGTCCACGGGCAGAGCCTGGTAAAAGGCGGTCAGGTCCAGCAGCACGTGTTCATGGCTGGTGACAACGCCCAGTTGCTCCCGGCCGATGGGGCCGGTCACGGTCGTCACGTTCATGTCGCTTCCTCCTTTACAGGGGCAGGTCGCCGTTTTCCTGCATCCAGCGCACCGCCACGTCATAGGACTCGTAGTCCAGGTCAGCCATGGTGTTGGTGTGCAGCACCACGCCGTCGATCTCGCCGGCAAGCAGCTTCTCCTTTGCCCAGTTCAACTGCCACTCCACCGCTTCGCCGGTGGCTTCCTTGCTCTCGCCAAAGTTCCACAGATACACGCCCAGCATACGCTTGTTGTTGGGGGTCATGCGCTTGAAGATCTCGAACTTCTCGGGAATAAGCGGCACGTCCTTCTCGGCCCAGGTCCACATGATGATGCCGTCAAAGGCGTCCATATAGGGCTGGAACTCGTCGTCCTCCTGCCGGTTCTTGCCAAACTGGAAAGTGTACAGCACCATCCAGGTGTCCATACGGCGCACGTCGTTCACATGGAACTTCTCCCGCACCGCCAGCAGATTCTCCAAAGGCACGCTCTTGTAGCGGTCCCCGGACTTGAAGTCGTCAAACACGGCGCAGCCGATGTTGGCAAAATCCTTGGCATCGGCCAGGAACCCGTCGATGGGGGTGGTGTCGCCGGCGGCGATGCAGGGGTTGCCGAACTCCCAGCCCACCTGGTTCAGGGTGGTGAAGGACTTGTTGTACTGTCGGCGGTTGACGGGGATGTGAAGGTGGTCGCCGTCGGGTACCATAAACACGTTGCGCACGCCCAAATAGAGGCAGCCCTCCATGGGGGTCATGCGGGAAACACCGTTGTTGCCGTACTTATTGTTGTAGTATCCTTCGGGATGGCCCCACAGCCAAAACTTATCGCGCAGGATCATGATCGTCCCTCCTTGTATTTTGCAAAACACTATGGTACTATGAGTTTATCACACACCCCCCACAGAACAAGGGACAAATGGGTACAAAATATGGAGGTTTGTGTATGTCTGCCGACAATCAGGCTCTGTGTGAGCTGGCAAATCACCTGCATCTGACCATTCTGACCTACCGCCGGGCGGAGGTGGATACCTCCTGGCAGGGCGAGGTGCGCGGCGCCCCCTTTACCTACCTCTACTACATCGTGGACGGCGACGCCGTCATCGAACACGAGGGCGACGCGCTGCACCTGACCGCCGGCAACTGGTATCTGCTGCCCTCGGGCTGCTCCTTCCGCTACCGGTGCGACGCGCGCATGGACCACGTCTACTTCCATCTGACCCTCAGCGGGGTGGAACAGCTGGACCTGCTGAGTCAGTGTGCGCACCCACTGCGTTTGGGCTTTGGCCAAGCGCCTCAGCTGATGTTTGATTGCCTGCAGGGCCACGGCGACGTACTCAGCGCCCTGTCCGTCAAAAACTTCGTCAGCCGGGTGCTGTTGTCCGGCCTGAAGGAACACGCCATCTCCCTGCGCCCCCGCACCCCCTCTCCCCTCATCCTCTCCGCGGTGGCCTACATCAACGCCAATCTTTCCGCCCGGCTGACCACCGCCGAGATCGCCGAGCATTGCTTCGTATCCAGAAGCACCCTGTCCAAGCATTTTCAAAGTGAGCTTTCCGTGTCCGTTCAGGCCTATCTTTACGACACCCTGCTGTCCGAGGCCAGCCGTCTGTTGTTGAAAGAAAACCGCGCCGTGCTGGAGGTCAGCGAGCGGCTTGGTTTCTCCGACCAGTTCTATTTCGCCCGGCGGTTCAAGGCAAAGTACGGCGTGCCGCCCAGCAAATACAAAAAAATCTACTCCTGACCCATGCCGCCAAGGATTTTCTTTGGCGGCATATTTTTGTATATCCCCGCCCCGCCCTGCATACCCTTTGTATGGGGTGATAAACGTTGAAAAACTGGAAAATCTATGCACTTTGGATCGCCGTGGCGGAGGCGGTGGGCGCCCTGTCCGGCTGGCTGACCCGAGAGGGTGTGCGGGTATACAACGAAACGGTGACCCAGCCGCCCTTCTCGCCGCCCTCTTGGGTCTTCCCCGTTGTGTGGGGCATCCTGTTTGCCCTGATGGGCTTCGGGGCCGCCCGGGTTTACCTGGCCCCGGCGGGTCCGGACCGCACCCGAGGGCTGAAACTGTACTGGACCCAGCTGGCATTTAACTTCCTGTGGAGCCTCATCTTCTTCAACCTGCGCGCCTACGCCTTCGCCCTGGTGTGGCTGGTGGCGCTGTGGGCCATGATTTGGGGGATGCTGGTCGCCTTCCGCCGGGTGGACCGGCTGGCCGGCTGGCTGCAGCTTCCCTATCTGCTTTGGGTCAGCTTCGCCGCCTATCTGACGGCAGGGGTTTGGATTCTCAACCGCTGACCCCTTGCTCCCAGGCGGCAAAGGTGGTATAATGACCGTGATCGGTCGTTATACCACCTTTTGTACGTAGGAGCGCTTATGAAACTCTATTGCCTTGGGGACAGCCTGACCTTCGGCTTCGGCGTGTCCCGAAATATGCGCTGGACAACCCTTGTTCAGCAGGAAAGCGGTTGGCAGCTTATAAACCGCGGCATCAACGGCGACACCACCGGCGGTATGCTCTCCCGCCTGGGACCAGAGGTGCTGGACCCCATCTGCGCCGACCCCGCCGGGCGTCTGGACAGCCGGGTGCTTTTGATGGGCGGCAGCAACGACGTCTTCTTCGGCGGCACCGACGCCGCCGCCCGGGCCAACATGGCCGCCATGTGCCAGCGCCTCATGGGCGAGGGTCTGGCCCCCTACGTTGGTATCAGCCTGCCGGTGGATTGGCAAAATGCCCCCCGCCAGTGGGCAGACGTGGTGGACTTCAAACAGTCCGCCGCCCTAATGCAGGGCTATTGCGCCTGGCTGCGGCAGTTCTGCGCCGCCTTCCACCTGCCTGTGGTGGACTTCGCCCGGGATTTCACCCGGCCCGACGGCAGCGCAGTCAGCGAGTTGTTCCACGACGGACTCCACCCGGACGCCCGGGGACACCGCATGATGGCTGACCGGCTGCTGGCCACCCTGAACGCCACCCCGGTGGGCGGAGTGTCCCGGCGGGAGTCCCTATGATCCACACCAAATGATACGGGGGTTGTAATTATGTCAAAACGTCACCTTTCTGTTTGCGCCCTTTCCCTGGCGCTGGTCCTTCTGCTGTGTGCCTGCGGCGACACGCCCGCTTCCTCCGGTCCGGACGAGTCCGCCGTGTCCACCCTGGCCCCGACGGATATCCTCCCGCCCCCGGAGCCGGTGGTGCTGTACACCAACCCCCTGACCGGTGAGGCTACGGAAACGGACATCTCCCAAAACCGCCCGGTGGCCATTATGCTCAACAACCTGAAAAAGGCCCTGCCCCAGCATGGCGTGGCCGAGGCCGACATGATCTATGAGGTCTGCGCCGAGGGCGGCATCACCCGCATGATGGCGGTGTTCCAGTCGGTGGAGGGCGTGGGCGATCTGGGTTCGGTCCGCTCCTCCCGCCCCTATTATGTAGAGCTGGCCGCCGGTCTTGACGCCATCTACATCCACGCCGGCGGCAGCAACGGCGCCTATGAGGCCATCCGGGATCACGGCGTATTCAACATCGACGGCGTCAACGGCCCTTACGGCGGCACCATGTTTTGGCGGGACGCCCAGCGCAGAAAGACCGCCGGCTTTGAACACAGCCTGTTCACCTCTGACAGCCGCATTTCCGACCTGCTCTCCGGCGCCCTGGCCGCCAAGCGGCAGACCCACGAGGAGGGCTACTCCCTCCCCCTGACCTTTGCCCAGGACGGCACCCCCGCCGACGGACAGACCGCCAACACCGTCAGGGTAAAATTCTCCAATAACAAGACCGGCGTATTCACCTACGACGCCGCCCAAGGCGCCTATCTGGTCAGCCAGCACGGCGCCCCCTACGTGGACGGAAACACCGACGAGCAAGTGGCGGTGACCAACGTACTGGTGGTCATGACCGACATCAGTGTCATCCCCAAGGACAAAGAGGGGCGTTTGGACGTGGACCTTGTGGGCAGCGGCAGCGGATACTTCGTCTGCGGCGGCAAGTACGTCCCCATCACCTGGTCCAAAGCATCTGCCACCGCCCCCCTGACCTACGCCACTGCCGACGGACAGCCCCTGTCCCTGGGCGTGGGCAGCAGCTACATCAACATCATCGACCGCGACGACCCGGTCACCTTTGAATGATCCTCCCATTGTAGCGGGCGCACACAGCGCACCCCTACCGAATAATAAAAATGCGCTCCCTGCCACGTGGCAGGGAGCGCATTTTTCATTATTTCTTTTTCCCGCTGGGGTCGTTGAGCAGACCGTGCTTGATGTCCCACAGCTTCTGTGACAGATCCACGTAGTAGTTGTGGGGGTTTTCAAAGCGCTTGACCTCGTCCCACAGGGCATCCACCTGCCGCTGGCAGTGGGCGCGGCTGGCCTGCAGGTCGGGGACGTCGTACACCAGCTCGCCGTTCTTGAACACCTGCACCAGCAGGGGTCGGGCCTCGAAGTCGGTGAAGGTTTTGCGCTTCCAGGTGGCGTCGGGGTCGAACAGCTCCAAAGGCTGGCTTTCGTCGATGACCTCGTCGTGCAGGCAGATAAGGTCCGCCTCCGCCTTGCCGGTGGCCCTGGAGAAGATACGGTACACACTCTTGAAGTGGGGGGTGGTGATTTTGGCCGCGTTCTCGCTGATCTTGATCTTGGGAATGATGTTGCCGGCCTTGTCCTCCACCGCCGCCAGCTTGTACACACCGCCGAACACCGGCTCGGACCGGGAGGTGATGAGCCGCTCGCCCACACCGAAGGTGTCGATACGGGCGCCCTGGCGCACCAGGTCGCGGATAATGTACTCGTCCAGGGCGTTGCTGGCCACGATCTTACACTCGGTCAGGCCCGCCTCGTCCAGCATCTGCCGGGCCTTTTGGGACAGATAGGTCAAATCGCCGCTGTCCAGCCGGATGCCGCACTTGGTGATGCCCCGAGGCAGCAGCACTTCCTTAAAGGCACGGATAGCATTGGGAACGCCGGACTTAAGGACGTTGTAGGTGTCCACCAGCAGCGTGGCGTTGTTGGGGTACAGCTCGCAGTAGGTCTTGAAGGCGGTGTACTCGTCGGGGAACATCTGCACCCAGGAGTGGGCCATGGTGCCCGTGGCAGGGGAACCAAACTGCTGGTCGGCCATGGTACAGGCGGTGGCGGCACAGCCGGCGATGTAGCTGGCCCGGGCGCCCAACAGGGCGCCGTGGGCGCCCTGAGCCCGGCGGGAGCCGAATTCCGCCACCGGCCGCCCCTCCGCCGCCCGGACGATGCGGTTGGACTTGGTGGCGATGAGGCACTGGTGGTTCATGGTCAGCAGGATAAAGGTTTCAATAAACTGGGCCTGAATGGCGGGGGCGCGGACGGTCAAAATAGGCTCGTTGGGGAATACGGGAGTACCCTCCGGCACCGCCCAAATGTCACCGGTGAAGCGGAAGCTGCGCAGATACTCCAAAAACTCCTCCGCAAAGCAGCCCTTACTCCGCAGGTACTCGATATCCTCCTCGTCAAAGCGCAGGTTTTGGATGTACTCCACCACCTGGGCAAGGCCCGCGGCGATGGCAAAGCCACCCTTATCCGGCACACTGCGGTAGAACATATCGAAGTAGCAGATCTGGTCGGCCATATCCGCACGGAAGTAGCCGTTGGACATGGTCAGTTGGTAGAAGTCACACAGCATGGTGAAGTTGGTCCTTGCTTTCATGGCAAAGAAACCCTCCTTACAGGCGGAACACCCGCCGATGTCTTGTCACCCTATTTTACCCCATACCCACAGAAAAATCAAGCGGTGACAAACAAAAAACAGGCGCACGACATTGCCGTGCGCCCGTTTTTCATTTCTGCTCGAAATACAGGCCGTAGTGAGCCATGATGGGTCGGGTCTTGCAGAATTCGTTGAAGTCCCATTCCAGTCCCGCCTGCTTCAGCCGCTCGATCTGAGCCATGGAGCCGATGGGATAGGCAATGTCGAAGTTATCCAGGAACTTGGGGTCTTTCTTGATGATGCCCGCCTGAATGTCGTTGGTCAGATCGTGGGCCTCAATGCGCACACCCTTGGCCAGCACCAGGAAATCCACCACGTCCATGAGGAATTTGCGCTCCACCGCCGCATACTCCGGCTTGCCGCCCAGGTCGTTCATCATCAGGGGGTCGGCAATGCGGTCATACAGACAGCACTTACCGGTAAACGGATAGTATGTAAAGGTGTACTGCTTATCCACCAGAGTCTTGCAGCTGTCACAGAACTCGCTCATGTTGACCTCGCGCTCGGGCACGCTGCCCTCAGCCAGACCGATGAGGGAGCGTGACAGGCCGAAGCGACGGTTATCGCCCGCCACATCCAGTACGGTGGCACCGATGTCCATGCTGCCGCACAGGGTGTCGCTGTGGGTACCGGCAGGCAGACGGGGGTGGTTGGATACAATCAGGGGGACAAACAGCTGGCTGGTGTAGGGCCAGGGACCTTTCGTGGCCAAATTGTAGTCGTTGTCACAGCTACCGTGGTCGGAGGTAAAGATGATGGTGGTATTCTCATACACACCGTTGCGCTTCAGAGCATCCACCAGACGCCCCACCAAGCGGTCTACCTCCACGATGACCTCGGCGTAGGCCTGCCGCTCCCGCATACGCTCGGCATCCAGGCACTCCAGGTCCTTCAGCACCTCCGGGGGATTGAGGAAGGCGCAGCGCACCGCCTCCACCGAGGGGGTGTTCTCGCTCAGGGGCTTGTGGATCATGGGCGGCAGCTTGTCCGGGTCCACGGAGCCGGACACCTCCTTGGGGGGCAGGTGGGGGGAGTGAGGGGACCAGAAGCCGCAGTACAGGAAGAAGGGTGCGCCCTCCTGGTCCGGGGCGGCGCCGTTGGGCGCCTTGCCGGTGGCCACGTAGCTGTCCAGGAACTCCTCCGCCCGGTCGGTGGTCCAGCGGTCAAAGTACTCCTCCTCGGTGTACTTGAACTGCTTGCCGTCACGGCACCAGCCCCAGCCGTTGGTCACTTCGGGATGCTTTTCCCGCATCCAAAGGATGTACTCGTTGTCCTTCTCCTCGCTGAACCGGCGGACATACTTCATGTGCATGTCGTTGTCGGGATGCAGCTCGATGCTGCCCATGCCGGCGGTCATGTAGCCCTGCTCGTGGAGGCGGTCGGTGAACAGGGGCAGATTGGCATTGCCCTCCACCTCGTTGGTCCAGTAGCCGTGACCGGAGACGAACTCGCCCGTGGCAATGGCGGCACGGGCCGGGGCGCAGACGGTGGAGGCGGTGATGGCATTGTCAAAGACCACGCCATGCTCCGCCAGCGCGTCGATATTCGGGGTGGGGACGAAGTCGGCGCCGTAGGCACCCAGGAAATCGGGGCGCAGCTCGTCGCACAGGATCATCAGTACGTTGCGTCGGTCTTGGTTGCTCATTTCTCGTTTCCTCCTTCGGTTTGGGCGGCTGATCTCAGCCGCTGGCTGTATTTGCGGGCCAGCTGGGCCAATCCCTCGCCGCAGCGATCCAAAAAGTCACGGTAGCCGCAATAGGCGTCCTGCCCGGTGTAGCAGATCTCCCGCCGCATCCGGGGGCAGTTGCCGGCACAGAAGGTGTCGTAGGGACACATCTCACAGAACCCGGGCCGGGGCTGGGGTCGGTCAACAAACGCACGCACCCCGGGGGCGGTCAACAGCTCGGACACCGTCTGCCGGGTCAGGTTTCCCAGCCGGTACTCGTCCGTGCAGTAGAAGTCGCAGGGATAGGCGCTGCCGTCGGCCTCCACCACCAGTTGGGGGCGGCACACGCCGTCCATGCCGCAGCCGGTGGGGCGACCCAGCACCAGCAGGTTGACCACGTCATCAAAAAACTTCACGCTGCGCCACTTACCCTGGCGAATTTCCTCCCGCCACAGGTCGAACAGCGTCACGTAGAAATCCGCAAAGCGCTTGGGGGTCAGGGCGTAGGGACTCCTCTCCCCCTCCAGCTCCCCCAGGCAGGGGGTGAACTGGACGAAACGCACGTCCAGCTTTTGCAACTGCTGCCACACCTGTCTGGGGTGGCGGGCCACGGCGTTGGTCAGGGTGCAAAGCACGTTGTACTCCACGGCGTGCCTGTCCAGCAGCGTTATGGCCCGTGTCACCTGCTTCCAGGTCCCATGGCCCCGGGCGTCCACACGGACCTCGTCGTGGCAGTCCCGCAGCAGGTCCAGGGACACCCCCACGAGGAAGTCGTGTTCTTTCAGGAACTTACACCATTCCTCGTCCAGCAGGATGCCGTTGGTCTGCAGGGCGTACGTCACCTGCACATCCTGCCACTGCCCGGCAATGGACACAAAGGTGCGATAGAAGTCCAGCCCCGCCAAAGTGGGTTCCCCGCCCTGAAAGACGAAGTGGACCTTGTCCCCCGGCTGCAGCTCCGCCGCCACATTGGCCAAAACGGCCCCCACGGTCTCCGGCTTCATCATGCCGAAAGACGCCACCGCGCGGCTTTGGGCCACGTCGGCGTAAAAGCAGTATTTACAGCGCAGATCGCACAGGGAAGACGCCGGCTTTATCATAATGCTGACCTGCTTCATCCCGCTGCCCCCTTTCTTTTCTTGCCCTCATTGTAAGCTTGGCCGTTGAGAAAATCAATGTAGATTTGCTCCCTCTTTATGGACTTTTCACTTCTTTTTCTGACTAAACCCCTCCCCGGGCGGTTATAGTATAATTACCACACTTACAAGGAGGACTCTTATGTCTACCGACCTTGCCAGAAGTCAAACCTGTCTGAACCTGATGCGGGCCTTTGCCGGGGAGAGTCAGGCCCGCAACCGCTACACCATGGCCGCCGCCACGGCAAAAAGCCAGGGCTTTCACGTTTTGGAGCGGCTGTTTTTGCTCACCGCCGACCAGGAGCTGGCCCACGCCAAGCTCTTTTACCGCCACCTGACCGAGCTATCCGGCCGCACCCTGACAGTGGACGGCACCTACCCCGTGGACCTGCCCAACGACAGTCTTGCCCTGCTGCGGGCGGCTCAGCACAACGAGCTGCAGGAGCAGGAACACGACTACCCCGCCTTCGCCCGGGTGGCCCGGCAGGAGGGCTTCGACCTTATCGGCAAACATTTCGAAACCATCGCCGCTATCGAGGGGACCCACGCCGCCCGCTTCGGCCGTTTTGCCGACCTGCTGGAGCGTGGTGAGCTGTTTTCCGCCCCAGAGCAGACCCGCTGGGTGTGCCTGAATTGCGGTCATGTGGTCCAGGCCACCATGCCACCCGCTCACTGCGACGTGTGCCACCACGCACAGGGGTATTTTGTCCGGGAAACCGTGCAGCTTTTATGAGCATGATCATGCCGGGAGCGAGGTGGAGCTATGAGATAGGGGTGAAACGGTCTGACGCATCTGCAAGGGGCATGCCGCCCTGCGTACCCTCTATAAATCGTTCGTCTAACGAACTCCGCCGACCATTGTTGTGAACCACCAGGTTTTGGGTAGGGACGGCTGTCCCCAGCCGCCCGTGGCGGGGCAAGTCCCCGCTCTACCCGCGAGAGCCGGGTACTGCTAACATTTTGGGGGCCACCGGTACTTTCGTTATACAAAAACCGCACCCTGCGCCTTGCAGGGTGCGGTTTTTTCATACAAATCCGAAGTTGGAAAAGGGGAACAACACGCACACGACTCTGCCGATGACATAGTCGCTACTCACCGGTCCGATGGCGCGCCCATCGGTGGAGTGGTTGCGGTTATCGCCCATGACGAACACATGGCCCTCCGGCACCTCATAGGTCTGGGTCCCGACCCCATTCATGTCCCGGTCCCGGATGTACGGCTCATCCAAAAGCTGTCCGTCCACGCAAACCGTATCTGCCGTATAGTCTATCTCCACAGTCTGTCCGCCGGTGGCAATGACCCGCTTGACAATGGCCTCATCCTGCAGCAGAGTGTTCTCTCCGCCGGTTTTGTTCAGCACCACCACGTCCCCGGCCTTGGGGGTATAGCCCAGGGACCACAGCAGCAACAGATCGTCCTGGTGCAGGGTGTCCAGCATGGAGTCCCCCTCCACCCTGGTGATGCGGCAGACGAAGCCGAACAGCAGCACGATGGCCACAACCGCTACCACAAGGGTCTGCAGCCAATAGTACAGATTATGGGCGAGACCCTCTTTTTCCTCCGGCTCATGGGCCGCCTGTTTGCGAAACATACCGTCCCCTCCTCTTTTGGGATAACAGGGTTATTATATGCGCCTTTTCTCAAGATTGCAAGGTCAGAATGTTGCCAAGGCCCATTTGAGCCTCCCGCTGCTGGCAGGAGAACAGCAACACCTGCCGTTCCAGCCCGGACAGCACCCGAAGGGCCGCGGCCATACGGGCATCGTCAAAGGTCAGCAGGGCATCGTCCAGCACCACGGGGCTTGCATCCTCCCCGGGCAGGCACAGTTGATAGATGGCAAGGCGCACGGCCAGATAAATCTGATCCCCCGTACCACGGGACAGGGCCAAAGTGGACCGGGGCAGCAGGTCCTCGGTCCTGCGCGCGTCGGCCTCGAACTCCCGGTTCAGACTCAACCCCTCGTACCGCCCGCCGGTCAACTGGCTCAGCAGGCCACCCGCCAGTTGGTTGAGTTGGGGGGCAAAGCGCTGCTGCAGCGCCTCGTTGGCCCGGTCAAGGGCCGCCACGGCCTGCTCAATGGCCCGGTACTCCATGCGCCGACGGGCCAATTGGGCGCACAGCGTTTCCCGGCGTGCCTCCAGTTGGGCGCGGTCGCCAAGGGACAGCATCTCACCCTGGGCCAGGGCCAGGGCGGACCGGGCGGCGGAAAGGTCCTGCTCCACCCGGGCCAACTGCCAAGCCGTCTGCTCGGCGGTACGCTCGGGCGTGTGGAGCATCTCAAGGGTGTCCGCCTCCTGGGCCCCCTGGGCCTTCAAATCGTCACAGCGGCGCCGGGCCTGCTCCAACTCTCCCCGCAGGCGGGCCGCATCCTTGCGGCAGGCCAGGGCGCGGTCAATGGCGCCGGCCCACCGGGCCTGCTCCTTTGCCTCGGGGGCAAACCGGATCACGAAGGCCGCCACGCCGCCCTCCTCCGTCTGGTAGCGTTCCACGGCTTCGTCAAAGTCGTCCATGGCCCGGGCGTGTCGGCTCTCGGCCTGTTCCAATCGGGTCCGGAGGGCCTGCCGCTCCTGCCACAGGGCGGACAGGGCTGCGGTGGAAGACGCCTCATAGCGATCCAGCACCTCCCGGGCCCGGCGGCAATGGCCGCCGGCAGCTACGCTCATGGGTACAAAGGACCCCAAGGCAGCCAACACCGCCGCGCCGACACCCAGCCAAAAACCGGGGCCGGCACCCAGGACAGGCAGGATCAGCAAGCTCACGCCGGCACCCAAACACAGCGCCAACACAAGGCATACAAAGCGCAGCCGGGAAAGCAGCCTGCCCTTGCGCTGCATCTGCTCCACCAGGTCACACAACTCGTCCAGCCGGGCGCGAGTCAGTGTCAGCAGCGGGTGGTCGGGGCAATCCTGCCGGGCCTGCTCCAACTGTGTGGTGGCGGCGGAAAGCAGTGCCTTATGCCGCATCGTTTCCTCCCGCAGGGCATCCAGCCGCCCCAACTGCTGCCGGGCCTGCAGCAGCGCCTCGTCCGTGGGAACGCCGGCCGCCTGCTGTTCTGCCCCGGCAAGCCAATCGGACAGTTGCTCCCGCTGCTGTACGGCGTGGGCATAGCGTTGGTTCAGCTCCCGCCGGGCAAGCCGCAGGTGGACCTGCCGCTCATCCTCCAGTTGTTTCTGCTCCTGCTCCAGGCGGGCAATGTCACGCCGCGCCCCGGCGAAACGGTCGTGGGTGTCCTTCAGCCTGGTCAGCATGGTTTCCACTCCGGTCAGTTCCTCCTCCAATTGGGGGATCAGGCCGGTTTTGTTGTGCTTGCGGCGGCGCAGCCAAACACGCAGCCGCTCCTTGGTATCGGTATAGGACACATCCTCCTGTCCGGAAGAGAACAGCGCCGTGATTCGCTTTTCCAGCTCAGGGGTGCCGTCGATAGCCAAAGAGGGGACCTGCCCCACAAAGGCCGAGCGCTCCCACACCTCACGGCCCACACCCAGCAGGGTTTGGCCGCAATTCTCCCCCGTCAGCCCGGGGACGGGCTGCTGGGTGTCGGAATAGACGGCGGAGAAGCCGCCGAAGGGGGTGTTCCCCTTGGCAAAGCGGCGCAGGATAATGTCCCGGCCCTGCCACTCCAGTTCCAGCTCCCCCTCCATGGGCGCGCCGGACCAGGGGGCGTAGCGGTTCTTTTCCGCCAAAAAGCCCTTCTTGTCCCGCTGGCTGGTTTCAATGCCATAGAACATGGCCCGCAGAAAACCGCACCAGGTGGACTTGCCCCCCTCGTTGGGGGCGTGGATGATGTTCAGGCCGTCGGCAAGGGTCAGCTCCGCCCGGTCCAGCTTGCCGAAGGTGGCCGTCATGCGTTTTATCTTCATGGGGCCACATCCTCTCCGTGTTCCAATGCCGAAAGGCCGAACCGCACCGCCAATTGCAGTTCCTCGTCCTCCGGGTCCTGCTCACACAGGGTTGCCATGGTCTGCAGGAACAGGCCGGTCAGGTTGTCCTCCCCCGCCCTGGCCCACAGGTCCTCCGGCGGGCGGGTGCGGTCCTGCACCTGATGGGCCCAGGTCCGCTCCTCCAGCGCCTGCTCCACCGCCGTCAGCTCCGCCGCCGTCAGGTTGTACCGCCCGGTCAGCCGCACCCGGCAAATGTGCCGGTCCGCCCCGGCGGGCAGGACCGCCAAAACCGAGGCCGCCGGGTCAAGGGCGCCGGTCAGGTCTACGTCCAAAATCTCATAGCGGCGCTGACACAGGGAAACAAACTCCGCCTGTACCCCCTCCGTGTCCACCCGGACCAACAGCGCGCCCTTGTCCCCCAGCTCGTCAAAACCGCGTCCCTCGGGACAGCCGGGATAGGCCCAGCGGGTATCCCCGCTGCGCTGCAGCCCGCTTTGCCGGTGTATGTGGCCCAGAGCCAAATAGTCCAACCCGCTGTCGGCAATTTGGGCGGCGGTGATGGGGGCATAGCCCGCCCCCTCCGTGTTGGCGTGGAGGACCATCAGGTGGATGCGCCCATCCTCCGGGGCATGAAAGCCGGTCAGAGGGGACTCCTCCTGCCGCTCGGACAGAAAGGCCGCGCCGTAAACCACACAGTTCAGTCCCGGCAGCTCCACCGCCGCGGGAGCGGCAGAGGTGAAAATGTGTACATTGTCCGGCCAAATGGGCAGGGCATAGGGCGAGGCGGCATCGTAGGGGTCGTGGTTACCCGGGGAAATGAACACCGGGGCGTCAATACGGCCCAAATCCTCCGCCAGTTCCCGGGCCGTGTCCCGGTAGATGCGGCCGCTGTCGAACAGGTCGCCGGCCAGCAGCACTAGGTCCACCCGCTCCCGGGCCGCCACGTCCCCAAGGCGCTGCACCAGCGCCCGCTGCTCGGCACGGCGCCGGGCCGCCTGCTCCGGGGTCAGGCCGGTAAAGGGACTATCCAAATGCAGGTCGGCGGTATGCAATATCTTCAACATGGGGACACCCCCCTCCTTGTGGTCAGTTCTCCCGAAGGTCCACCCGGCGCACCGCCACGCATTTCTTTGTTTCGGTGTCAATGGTGAACAGACAGGCATTCAGCTGGCAGGGACCGGTCGCCGGCTCAAACCGCCGGGGAATTCCCCCCAAAAACAAATTGATGGAGTCCTCCGGCCGCACGCCAAGCACCGACCGGGCCGGGCCGGTCATGCCCAGGTCGGTGACAAATCCCGCACCTTTGGGCAAAATCTGCGTGTCGGCAGTGGGTACGTGGGTGTGGGTCCCCCACAGGGCCTGCACCCGACCGTCCAAATACCAGGCCATGGCCCCCTTCTCGCTGGTGATCTCCGCATGGAAGTCACACACCACAACGTCCGCTTCGCAGTCGCTCAGCAGCCGGTCCGCCACGGTAAAGGGGCTGTCCAGATTGCTGTTCAGGTGCAGCCGACCCATCAGGCTCATCACGCCGATACGCAGGCCCCGGGGTCCGTCATAGATGCCAAAGCCCCGCCCCGGCAGCTTGCCCGGGAAGTTGGCCGGACGCAGCAGATAGGGGTCGGTTTCCAGCCGGTCGGCGATCTGCATCTTGTTCCAGGTATGGTTGCCCAAAGTGACCACGTCCGCCCCGGCGGCATACATATCCTCCACGTGGCGGGGCAGCGCGCCCACAACCGCGGCATTTTCGCCGTTGACCACCGTAAAATGCACGTCATGCTCCTTTTTCAGCCCGCGCAGGCGGCGGCACAGGAAGTCAAGACCCCCATCCCCCGACACATCGCCCACGGCCAGTAAATTCAGCAGCATACTGCGCCCTCCCTTACAGTTTCTTACTGCAATTATATCGCACACACGAAAAAATTACAATGCACCAATCCAAAACCAGTATATGGGCTTCCGTGTCCCAAAATCTGGACTTTACGGTCGCAACCACCGACCGCCCCAAAACACCTCCCCCTTGACGGAGCGGCATAAGAAACCGGGCGGCCACATGGGGCCGCCCCTACGGATGCGGCATACCCCTTGCAGGTGCGACGCCCCTACGTCATTCCTCATTCCTATCTCATATCTCCTCTCCCCCCCCCGCCCCACACAAAAAACCGCCCCGCAGAACACTCTGCGGGGCGGTTGGATGTACGGATTTACTTGGCGTACTCCACAGCCTTGGTCTCCCGGATGAGGTTGACCTTGATCTGACCGGGGTATTCCATCTCTTCCTCGATCTTCTTGGCGATGTCCCGGGCCAGCAGGACCATCTGATCCTCGTTGACAAGCTCGGGCTTGATCATGATGCGCACCTCGCGGCCGGCCTGGATGGCGTAGGACTTCTCCACGCCGTGGAAGGAGGAGGTGATCTCCTCCAACTGCTCCAGCCGCTTGATGTAGTTCTCCAAATTCTCGCGCCGGGCGCCGGGACGGGCGGCGGAAATGGCGTCGGCCGCCTGGACCAGGCAGGCCACGATGGTCTTGGCCTCCACGTCGTTGTGGTGGGCCTGGATGGCGTGGATGACCTGCTCGTTCTCGCGGTACTTGCGGGCCAGCTCCACACCGATCTGTACGTGGGAACCCTCCACCTCATGGTCGATGGACTTGCCCAGGTCGTGCAGCAGACCCGCGCGCTTGGCCTGGGCCACGTCGGCGCCGATCTCGGCGGCCAGCAGGCCGGCCACGTGGGAAACCTCGATGGAGTGGTTCAGCACGTTCTGACCGTAGCTGGTGCGGTAGCGCATACGGCCCAGCAGCTTGACAAGCTCCGGGTGCAGACCGTGGACGTTGGTCTCGAAAATGGCGCGCTCGCCCTCGGCCTTGATGGTGGCGTCCACCTCGCGCTTGGCCTTCTCCACCATCTCCTCGATGCGGGCGGGGTGGATGCGGCCGTCCAAAATCAGCTTTTCCAGGGCCAGGCGGGCAATCTCCCGTCGGACGGGGTCGAAGCAGGACACGGTGATGGCCTCGGGGGTGTCGTCGATGATGAGGTCCACGCCGGTCATAGTCTCCAGGGTGCGGATATTGCGGCCCTCGCGGCCGATGATGCGACCCTTCATTTCGTCGTTGGGCAGGGGGACCACAGACACCGTAGCCTCGGCCACGTGGTCAGCGGCACAGCGCTGGATAGCCAGGGAGATGATCTCCCGGGCGCGGGTGTCAGCCTCCTCCTTGAAGCGGGACTCGATCTCCTTGACCTTCATGGCGGATTCGTGGGTGACCTCGGCTTCCAGCTGGGTGATGAGGTAGCTCTTGGCCTCCTCGGCGGTGTAGCCGGAGATACGCTCCAGCATTTCCAGTTGGCTACGTTTGATCTGCTCGGCCTCGGCCTGGACCACGTCCAGCTTGGCCAGCTTTTCCGTCAACTGTTCTTCTTTCTTTTCGATGTTGTCGGTCTTGCGGTCCAGCGCCTCTTCCTTCTGCTGAAGGCGGCGTTCCTGCTTCTGCAGGTCGGCGCGGCGCTCTTTCTCCTCCCGCTCGTACTCGGTACGGGCCTTGTGGAGTTCTTCCTTAGCCTCCAGCAGCGCCTCGCGCTTTTTGCTTTCGGCACTCTTATACGCGTCGTTGACGATGCGCTTGGCCTCGTCCTCGGCAGAGCCGATCTCCCTCTCGGCAGCGGACTTACGGCGGTTCCAGCCGACAAAGATGCCAATGGCACCAAATACGACAGCGCCAATCACGGCGCCAATGATGTAGGGCAACATTGTGTTTCAACACCTCCTGTATCTAGACAATGAAAATAAAATCAGCCGCAGGGGGCCGCCCTGCGACAAGTGAAAAACAAGCCCTTCGTTTTTCATATTTGTCCACTTATATTCTAATCACAAATCTTCCATCTGTCAAGAATTATTGATGTAATGTATAAAAGTAAAACGCCCCTTGCCAAGGGGCCGTCGGGCAGGTATAATATGGTTACATCATACAGAAAAGGAGTGCTGCCCCATGAACGCTGTCGCCGCCCATGTCACCGGCTTCCAGCACATCGGTCTGCCCACCAACGATTTGGAAAAAACCATCGAATTTTACAAGTCCCTCGGCTTTGAGGTCGCCTTCGCCACCGAGATCCCCTCGGACAAGGTGGCCTTCCTGAAACTGAAAAACATCTGCATCGAAAGCTATCAGTCCACCGGCGAACCCTGCGCCGTGGGCAAGGCCGGCGCCATCGCCCACATCGCCCTGGACGTGGACGATATCGAGGCTGCCTGGGCCGCCGTGAAGGCCGCCGGCCACACCCCCCTGGAGGACGAGATCCAGTCCCTGCCCTTCTGGGCCCGTGGCGTGCGTTTCTTCAACATCGAGGGTCCCAACGCCGAGATCGTGGAGTTCAGCCAGGTACTGTAATCCTCTGCAACGCAAAAACACCCCGACGACCGTCGGGGTGTTTTTTTATATTCATCATCACTGCGCCAGGGCCAAATCGCCCTCCCGGATCCAGCCCAGTTTACGCATGGCCCAGCCGAAGAAGCCGCACAGCACCGCAGGCAGCACGATGCAGATCAGCACCAGGCCGATCCAGTCCATGGCAGTGGGCGCAATGGCCACGGCACCCTTGGCCGCCGCCTCGGACCCGGGGGTCAGCCAGCCGGTCCACACGCCGATGGGACCGCACAGACCGCAGGTGCCCATGCCGGAGTTAATGGCCGCGCCGTTCATCTGCAGCTTGAACACGCAGGTGGCGATGGGGCCGGTAATGGCCGAGGTCAGAATGGGGGGCAGCCAGCACACCGGACGGCGCACCAGGTTGGGCATCTGCAGCATGGAGGTACCCAGGCCCTGGCTCACCAGACCGCCCCAGCGATTTTCCTTGAAGGACATGACCGCAAAGCCCACCATGTGGGCGCAGCAGCCCGCCACCGCCGCGCCGCCGGCAATGCCGGTCAGGCCCAGCACGGAGCAGATGGCGGCGGAGGAAATGGGCAGGGTCAGGGCAATGCCCACCAGCACCGACACCGCAATACCCATCCAGAAGGGCTGCAGGGTGGTGGCCCGGTCGATCATGGTACCAAAGGCGGAGGCCGCCGTGCCGATGGGGGGCGCGATGAGCTTGGCAAGGGCCACGCCTACCAAAATGGTCACGCCGGGGGTGACCAGAATATCCACCTTCGTTTCTTTGGATACCGCTTTGCCGAATTCGGCGGCAACGATGGCGATGACCAAAACGGCCAGGGGGCCGCCGGCCTTACCCTCGGCATTGGCCGCCCAGCCTACCGCCGCAAGGGAAAACAGCACCATGGGATCCGCCTTCAGGGCGTAGCCGATGGCCACCGCCATGGCCGGACCGGACACCGCCATGGCGTACGTGCCGATGTCCACCAAATACTGCACCGCCAACTGCTGGCCCAGGGTTTTGATAATCGTACCGATGAGCAACGAGCAAAACAGGCCCTGTGCCATGGCCCCCAAAGCGTCGATGCCGTAGCGCTTGAGAGATATCTCAATGTTTTTCCGCTTCAAAAACGCTTTCATATTCTCACCTTTTTCGTAAATATTCAGGTGTCTTGACACCACCAGTGCTATTGTAGCACCCTTTTCAAATTTGTCAAGTACCCATCAAAAATGACCTGTCCCGTGGGACAGGTCATTTTTGCAAACGAGTTTATTCCTCCACCAGCAGATCCAACTGCTTCAGGGCATCCTTCGTGCGCAGGAAGGCCGCCTCATCGGGGCAGCAGACGGTGTGCAGATGGATGCCGTCTGTCAGGGCGGACAGGGGCGCCGCTTCCTGCCGGGAGATCTGCTCCACAAACTGGGCCACCTCGTAGCGATTGGAAAGCTGCAACGGGCCGGTAAGCTGGCCGTAAACGGGATGCTCCACGATCACGTCCACCACGGTGCAGCCCTGGTCCACGATGGCATTCAGCTCCTCCGCCATGCGCTCAGCGCTGTGACGACAGGCCAGGGTGTGCCGAACGCCGACGTTCTGCACCGGCAGCACGTAACCCCGGGGGGTGGCGGAGATGTCCATCCCGCCGGCACGCAGCAGGGCCACGTCACCCACGATGATCTGGCGGCTGACGGAAAACTGCTTGGCCAGGGCGGTGGCACTGACCGGGCCATGGGCTTGCTCCAGGCACTTTGCTACACCGCGTCTTCTCTCTTGTGCGTCCATATTCTTCCCTCTTTTCAAAAAATCGATACTATCTTGACACTAGTATACCACACCTTAATATGGGTTGCAAGGATAATTTTGGGTATATTTTGGGTTAATATGGTCAGAAACCTTGACTTTTCCTGCCACTGTTTATAAAATAAGGGTTACTGCAAATACACTCTTTATAAAAGGACTGAGTAACTATGGCTAAAGACAACAAAAAGCAGGTGGAGCAGATCACCGATATGGAGGTGGACTTCACCCAGTGGTACACCGACGTGTGCAAGAAGGCGGAGCTGATCGACTACTCCTCCATCAAGGGTATGTTCATCTACCGCCCCTATGGCTACGCCATTTGGGAGAATATTCAGCGCACCCTGGACGATATGTTCAAGAAGACCGGGCATCAGAACGTGTCCATGCCCATGCTGATCCCCGAGTCCCTGCTGCAGAAGGAGAAGGACCACGTGGAGGGCTTTGCCCCCGAGTGCGCCTGGGTCACCTACGGCGGCAGCGAGAAGCTGGAGGAGCGCTACTGCATCC
>SVLO01000023.1 GCA_015067885.1 Oscillospiraceae bacterium
CAGGTGATTCTTGACCACCTCATGGACAACCACCTGATTGGGCTCGATACCAAAGACGGCGTCGGAGAGCTCAATCTCACCGATCTGCTGACCGGCCATGTTAAACAGTTTTGCGTTAGCCATGATTCAAACTCTCCTTTCCTTACATGTTGCGGGCGGAAGCCTTCTGGGGATTGACGCGGGCAGAAGCCTTCTGCGGGTTGTTGCTGATGCCGGCGGAAGCGCCCTTCTCCTTGACGTTGATCACGGAGCTGCGCACGCTGACCACACCGCCCTTGGGGCCGGGGATGGCACCGCGGACAGCCACGATGCCCAGCTCGGCATCGACCTTGATGACGTCCAGGTTCAGCACAGTGACCTGCTCGTTGCCCATCTGACCGGCACCGTCGCGACCCTTAAAGATGTGGGCGGGATCGATGGGGCCCATGGAACCGGCGTGACGGTGAACAGGACCGCCGCCGTGGGTCATGCGCTTGATCTTGGCACCGTGGCGCTTGACAACGCCCTGATAGCCGTGGCCCTTGCTGATGCCGGTCACGTCCACACGGTCGCCCGCAGCAAACATCTCGGCGGTGATGGTGTCACCCACCTCGAACTTGCTGGCGTCCAGATCGAACTCCTTGAGTACGCGGACGAACTCGGTCATGCCGGCCTTCTTCTGATGGCCGGCCTCGGCCTTGGTGAGCTTACGCTCGGGAACTGCGTCGAAGCCCAGCTGAACCGCCTCGTAGCCGTCCTTCTCCTTGGTCTTCTTCTGCACCACGGTGCAGGGGCCGACCTGGATGACGGTCACGGGAACGGCATGGCCGGCTTCATTGAAGATCTGGGTCATGCCGACCTTCTTGCCGATGATTGCCTTTTCCATTGACTTGTTTCCTCCTAATATAAAGGTTATTGGTTGACGTAGTTGACCATTGGCTGTCATTGCTACGGCAACTTGACCCGCCTGTTTCTAAAAGCAACAGGCAGCGGGTACACAATTTAATAATTGAAACCGTGCTGTGACTTACAGCTTGATTTCAATGTCGACGCCGGCAGGCAGCTCCAGGCTCATCAGGGCCTCCACAGTCTTGGGGGAGGGCTTGATGACGTCGATCAGGCGCTTGTGGGTGCGGCGCTCGAACTGCTCGCGGGAGTCCTTATACTTATGGACAGCGCGCAGGATGGTGACAACTTCCTTCTTGGTGGGCAGGGGAATGGGACCGGACACGGTGGCGCCGGTGCGCTTGGCGGTCTCGACGATCTTCTCAGCGGACTGGTCGATGAGCTGATGGTCGTAGGCCTTCAGGCGAATGCGGATCATTTCTTTCTGAGCCATGGTTTGTTTCCTCCTTAATTACATACGAAGTGACTTTTTTGCGTGTCTTGTCGTTCTCCGTACGGTGAAGTCCGTCTGTCCACTGTTTCGTGCGTATCACTCCGAGCCAGAATGAAAACCGGCGCAACCTAAGCCGGCCGGTTCTTTCTGCTTGGCGATATACGCGTAAACAGACATTCCTCAGCCGCCCGATTCACGGACATACTCCGCGGAAGTTACCTCATTTCTGAGCAATCTCCCGCATCATCGCAGACTGCGCCCATACAGGCGCTCCGCTATCATACTACACCCACTCGTGTGTGTCAAGCGTTTTTTCAAAAAATTTTTAACTTTTTTCAGCCGTTCCCAAAGGCCCACAATCTCTTGTGTCCCCAGTGTTAAGACAGCACTATTTTCTCTGTCGGAGTACTGGTTTTTGGACCGTTTCTGTGCTATACTATCCTCAATCAGACACCATATATTATATAAGGAGGGACTTCCATGTCCGCCAAGGAAGAATTTATCGAGATCTTCAAACAGACCATCACCCGGCCCGGTGCCGATGCCCTGCTGGACTATTTGGAAAACAAGAGCGACTTTTTCACCGCCCCCGCCTCCGCCCGGTACCACGGGGCCTACGCCGGCGGCCTGTGTGAACACAGCCTGAACGTCTACCACTGCCTGGTAGACTACCTGGCCCGCCCCCGGGTGCAGGAGCTGTACGGCCTGGAGTACACTGAGGAGTCCATCGCCGTGGTGTCCCTGCTCCACGACCTGTGCAAAATCGGCTGCTACAAGCTGGGCAGCCGCAATGTCAAGGACGCCGACGGCAAGTGGCAGTCCGTCCCCACCTACACCTTTGACGACCCTCTGCCTTACGGCCACGGCGAGAAGTCTGTGTATATCGCCAACGGCTTCATTCGCCTGAGCCGGGAGGAGGCTATGGCCATCCGTTGGCACATGGGCTTCTCCGGCACCGAGGATAACCGCACCGTGGGCCAGGCCTTGCAGCAGTACCCCCTGGCCTTCGCCCTGGCCACCGCCGACATGGAGGCCAGCTACTTCCTGGAGAACGAGGAGGGGTAACTTCTTCGTAGGGGCCGATGTCCCCATCGGCCCGAAATCGGGCCGTGCCGTTTCCCCTTACACAGAGGAGGCTTTGCAGGGGCGCATACTATGCGCCCGCATTTGCGTAGGGCGCGACGAAATCAAACAAATTCCCCAAAAAGCAACCGCCTGCCGAATTCTCGGCAGGCGGTTTATTCGTTTTCTTTTACTGCTGATCCAGCCAGCGGCAGGCGCCCATGGCGGCCACGGCGCCGTCGCCGGCGGCGGTGGTCACCTGACGGATGAACTTGCTGCGGCAGTCGCCGGCCACGTAGATACCGGGGGTTTTGGTGGCACAGAACTCGTCCACGTCGTAGTAGCCGTACTGATTCAGACCCACCAGGTGGGCGAAATTCTCGTTCTCCGGCTGCAGACCCACGGCCAAAAACGCGCCGTCCACCCGGATCTCGCTGTCCTCGCCGGTGGCGTCGTTGTGCAGCTTCAGGCCGGTCAGCTCACCGTTCTCGGTGACGTACTCGGACACCACGGTGCTGAACCGCACCTCCACGTTGTCCCGGGCCATCAGGGCCTCGGCCAGCTTCTGCTCGCCGGTGAAGGTGGGCAAATTCTGCACCACGGTGACCTTGGTGCAAACCTCGCTGAGCAGCAGCGCTTCCTGCAGGGCGGAGTTGCCGCCGCCGATCATGGCCGTTTCCTGTCCGGCGTAGAACGCGCCGTCGCACACGGCGCAGAAGGACAGGCCGTGGCCCACCAGCTCCTCCTCGCCGTCAAGACCCAGCATACGGTGCTTGACGCCGTTGGCCAGGATGACAGCCTTGCCCTCAAAGGAAGAACCCTCCTCGGTGGTAACGGCGAAGCCGCCCTCGATTTTCTCCACGCCGGTGACGCACTCCAGCTCCACGTCGGCCCCCAGGTTCATCACCTGCTCGGCCAGCTTGTCGGCAAACTCCGCGCCGGAGATCACGGCAAAGCCGGGAATGTTCTCCACCTTGGGAGAGAAGGCGATCTGGCCGCCGAAGCCGGCCTTTTCAATGACCAGCACGCTCTTGCCCGCCCGCATGGCGTAGACCGCCGCGGTCAGACCAGCGGGACCGCCGCCTACGATAATCACGTCATACATATAAATTTCCTCCCAGTTCTCTTTATTTTTGCACCAAAGCCTCCCTTGTGCAAAGGCGGCTGAGGCCCCAAATCTTTGATTTGGTCGGCCGAAGTTGTGCCTTGTGCTGAGGTGTCACGGCAATGCCGTGACGGAGGGATTGTCTGCACAGAGAATTGTCAACCCCTCCGTCAGCCATTCGGCTGACAGCTCCCCTTACACAGGGGAGCCTTTCACAAGGGAAACAGGGCCAGACGGTCACGCCTGGCCCTGTTTGGGACAAGTTTTACACAGCCTGCTGGGACGCCAGGAACTTCTTGATCTCGGGTACGCTGTAGTAGCTCTCGAAGTTGGTGCCGTCGGTGATGACCAGGGTGGGGGCGCCCTTAACACCGTACTGCTTGCACAGCTCCACGTTGTCGTCGGCGATCAGCTTCTCATAGGCAAAGCCGGCCTTGTTGAGCATACTCTCGGCCACACGGCAGTTGGGGCAGGTCACGCGGGAGAACAGGATGGCCCGGGCGTTGGAGGCCACCACGGGAGTGTTACCGCCGTTGGGTACGTCCTCGGCCTTGGGAGCGGCGGCCTTGTTCAGCTTGGAGTTGGCGATGTCGTACACCTTGCGGTCCTGGAACTCCTGGCTCTTGCCGTCGTTCCAGTTCTTGACGGGACGGTAGTAGCCGGTGATGCGGCTATAGACCTCGGCCTCCTTGCCGCAGTGGGGGCAGACGTGCTGCTCGCCGGTGAGGTAGCCATGCTCGGCACACACGGAGTAGGTGGGGGACATAGTGTAGTAGGGCAGCTTGTAGTTCTCCGCGATCTTGCGCACCAGGTTGGCCGCGGCCTTCCAGTCGGGCAGCTTCTCGCCCAGGAAAGCGTGGAACACGGTGCCGGAGGTGTACAGGGTCTGCAGCTCGTCCTGCACGTCCAGGGCGGAGAAGATATCCTCGGTGTAGCCCACGGGCAGGTGAGAGGAGTTGGTGTAGTAGGGGGTGCCGTTCTCGTTGGCGGTGATGATGTCGGGGTAGTGCTTCTTGTCGTGCTTGGCGAAACGATAGGTGGTGGACTCGGCGGGGGTAGCCTCCAGGTTGTACAGGTCGCCGTAGGCCTCCTGATAGTCACTCAGGCGCTCGCGCATATGGTTCAGCACGTCCTTGGCAAACTGCTGGACCTTGGCATCGGTCAAGTCGGCGCGCAGCCACTTGGCGTTCAGGCCCACCTCGTTCATGCCGATCAGGCCGATGGTGGAGAAGTGGTTGGCAAAGGTGCCGAGATACCGCTTGGTATAGGGGTACAGACCGTTGTCCAGGAGCTTGGTGATAACGGTGCGCTTGGTCTTCAGGCTGCGGGCGGAGATGTCCATCAGCTTGTCCAGGCGCTTGTAGAAGTCGCCCTCGTTCTCGGCCAGGTAGGCAATACGGGGCAGGTTGATGGTGACAACGCCCACAGAGCCGGTGGACTCACCGGAGCCGAAGAAGCCGCCGGACTTCTTGCGCAGCTCACGCAGGTCCAGGCGCAGGCGGCAGCACATGGAGCGCACGTCGGAAGGCTCCATATCGGAGTTGATGTAGTTGGAGAAGTAGGGAGTGCCGTACTTGGCGGTCATCTCGAACAGCAGCTTATTGTTCTCGGTCTCGGACCAGTCGAAGTTGCTGGTGATGGAGTAGGTGGGGATGGGGTACTGGAAGCCGCGGCCGTTGGCGTCGCCCTCGATCATGATCTCGATGAAGGCCTTGTTGACCATGTCCATTTCGCGCTTACAGTCGCCGTAGGTGAAGTCCATCTCCTTGCCGCCCACAATGGCGGGCATGTCCTTCAGGTCGGCGGGCACCACCCAGTCCAGGGTGATGTTGGAGAAGGGCGCCTGGGTACCCCAGCGGCTGGGGGTGTTGACGCCGTAAACGAAGGACTGGATGCACTGCTTGACCTCTTTCTGAGTCAGGTTGTCCACCTTGACAAAGGGGGCAAGGTAGGTGTCGAAGGAGCTGAACGCCTGGGCGCCGGCCCACTCGTTCTGCATGATGCCCAGGAAGTTGACCATCTGATTGCACAGAGTGGACAGGTGGCCGGCGGGGGAGGAGGTGATCTTGCCGGGGATGCCGCCCAGGCCCTCCTGGATCAGCTGGCGCAGGGACCAGCCGGCGCAGTAGCCGGTGAGCATGGACAGGTCGTGGATGTGGATATCGGCCTTGCGATGGGCCTCGGCGATCTCCTCGTCGTAGATCTCGCTCAGCCAATAGTTTGCGGTGATGGCGCCGGAGTTGGACAGGATCAGACCGCCCACGGAGTAGGTGACGGTGGAGTTCTCCTTCACGCGCCAGTCGTTGATCTGCAGGTAGTTGTCCACCAAATCACGGTAGTCCAGCAGGGTGGAGTTCAGATTGCGGACCTTCTCCCGCTGCTTGCGGTACAGGATGTAAGCCTTGGCCACGTCGGCGTAGCCGGCCTCGGACAGCACCTTTTCCACGCAGTCCTGAATGTCCTCCACGGCGATGAGGCCGTCCTTGATTTTGGGCTCGAACTCGGCGGTGACACGCAGAGCCAGCATATCGATGACGGTGGGGTGATACTGCTTCTGCTGGGCCTCAAAGGCCTTGGTGATGGCGGCGCTGATCTTGCTGACGTCAAAGGCAGCCTTGGCGCCGTCGCGCTTGGTTACCATATACATAATGATAGCTCCTTTCTCTCTTTCCTCTCACTTACGATACAACAACACGCCCCATTTGGGGTAAATCCGGACTATATTGGGGGCATATTGAGGGTTTGCTTGCCCAATATACCATATCTTGTGTCTGCCTGTCAAGGACAAAAAACAAGATGTTGAAAATATTTTTTCACGCAGGCACAAGATATTGTGGAAAAACAGCAAGAAAAACCGCCCCGATTTGGGGCGGTTTTTTGACAAGATCCGCGCAAACCCTTATGCTTCAACATCACCGCGGGCCACCACCGACTCCACAAAGGGCCGGACGATTTCCACAAAGGATTGTATTTGTTGTGGTGTGCAGGGGGAGAGGCCCCCGGTCAGCACGTCGCCGGAGTCCCGGAAGTTTTGAATGGCGTACATCTTCGCCCCGCGCAGCCAGGGGCCGATGACCCGGAAGCAGTCCTCGTCGTGGAGCTGGGCGGCCACGGTGGTGCGAAACTCGTAGTCCACTGCCCCGGACAGCAGGAAATCCACGCTCTCCTGCACCGCGGTGATGTCCAGAGCCGGGATACCGGCAGTTTGGGCGTAGCGGTCGGGACAGTTCTTGATGTCCATGGCCACAAAATCCACCAGCTTTGCCTCCACCAGCGCCTTCAATCGCTCCGGAAAGCAGCCGTTGGTGTCCAGCTTGACGGCGTAGCCCAAATCTTTAATGCGGCGCAGGAAATCCTCCATGTCCTTTTGCAGCAGCGGCTCGCCGCCGGTGACGCACACGCCCTCCAAAATCCCCTGTCGCTTGTTCAGGAAGGTGAAGAATTCCTCCTCGTCCAGCAGGGCGGGGTTGCGCTGGGGCAGCACCAGCTCGCTGTTGTGGCAGAAGGGGCAGCGCAGGTTGCACCCGGCGGTGAATACCGTGCAGGCCACCCGGCCCGGATAGTCCAGCAGTGTTAACTTTTGCAGTCCGGCCAGCTTCATCGCCGTCACCTCATTTCGGTATCGGTATATACGAATTGTAACATAACCCGATTTGACACGCAAGGGATTTCGCCCTGCGAGGCGAGTTCCTTTGCCCACGGCGGCAAAGGAACCAAAACGCCGCCGGGGTTTGCGTGGGATGAGATTGGTCGCTGCGCGCCTGCGTCTCATACACGCGCACCCCGGACCCCAAGGAGAACGGCTCGTAAGCGGCAGGTATTCCTTGCGTTCGGCGCACCGACGACGACACCACGTTGCGGCTTTAGGCCGCACCCGCAAGGGGTATGCCGCATCCGTAGGGCGGCAAAGCCGCCGACGGCTGCGCAACCGCCCTGCCAAGCATCAACCAGATTTTATTCCTACCGTACAAATGCGCCTGCTGCGGTAGGTGTTTCGTTCCTGTGCACCACGCCGATGGTGTAGGGGCGCGCTGTGCGCGCCCGCGGGCGGCCAAAGGCCGCCCCTACAACAAACCTGGAGGTTTGCACAATCGTCGGCGGAGCTTGTTAGACAAGCAATGCTACAGATGGTACTGAGTGCGGCAGCCTAATCGGCGCTGGACGGGTCAGAGGTGTCCGCCGACCGTGTGGGTGGGGCTCCACGGAGGTCGTCCAAAGGAAGTTTTAAGAAACCATTGGTTTCTTAACGCCTTTTTCGTGTCTTTTGTGGCGCGACAAAAGACACCCGCCCGCAGGCGGAATATCCCCCATCCCGCCCCGCAGGGCGAAACGGCTTCCCCTTGAGGGGAAGGCTTACACAAAAAGCGGAGGATGCTATGCATCCTCCGCTTTTATCATTACATTATATATTAGGTTGTGCCGACGGCGATCAGAACGCCATCTTCTCCTCCAGCCAAGCCTTCAGCTCGCTGATGGGCATACGCACCTGCTCCATGGTGTCGCGGTCACGGACGGTAACGCAGTTGTCGGCGGGGGTGTTCTCGTCGCCCACGGTCTCGAAGTCCACGGTGACGCAGTAGGGGGTGCCGATCTCGTCCTGGCGACGGTAGCGCTTGCCGATGGAGCCGGCGTCGTCGTAGTCCACCATGAAGTACTTGGACAGCTCAGCCTGGATCTCGCGACCCTTGTCAGCCAGCTTCTTGGACAGGGGCAGCACCGCCACCTTGAAGGGGGCCAGGGCGGGATGGAAGCGCAGAACGGTACGCACGTCGTTCTTCTCGGCGTCCACGACCTCCTCATCGTAGGCCTCGCACAGGAAGGCCAGAGTCACGCGGTCAGCACCCAGGGAGGGCTCCACCACGTAGGGGATGTAGTGTTCGTTGGCCTCCTGATCGAAGTAGGTCTGATCCTTGCCGGAGGTGGTCTGGTGGGCGTTCAGGTCGAAATTGGTGCGGGAGGCAACGCCCCACAGCTCACCCCAGCCGAAGGGGAAGACGAACTCAAAGTCGGTGGTGGCGTTGGAGTAGTGGCTCAGCTCCTCGGGATCGTGGTCACGCAGGCGCAGGTTCTCCTCCTTCATGCCCAGGTCCAGCAGCCACTGCTTGCAGAAATCCTTCCAGTAGGCAAACCACTCCAGCTCGGTGCCGGGCTTGCAGAAGAACTCCAGCTCCATCTGCTCGAACTCGCGGGTACGGAAGGTGAAGTTACCGGGGGTGATCTCGTTGCGGAAGGACTTACCAACCTGGCACACGCCGAAGGGCAGCTTGCGGCGGGTGGTGCGCTGGACGTTCTGGAAGTTGACGAAGATACCCTGGGCGGTCTCGGGACGCAGGTAGACGGTGTTGCGGGCATCCTCGGTCACGCCCTGGAAGGTCTTGAACATTAGGTTGAACTGACGGATGTCGGTCCAGTTGTGCTGGCCGCAGGTGGGACAGGGGATGTTATGCTCCTCCACAAAGGCCTTCATCTCGTCCTGAGAGAAGGCGTCCACGGGCTTGGGCAGGGTAAAATCGTTCTCCTTGCACCAGTCCTCGATGACCTTGTCAGCGCGGAAGCGCTCCTTACACTCCTTACAGTCCATCAGAGGGTCGGAGAAGCCGCCCACGTGGCCGGAGGCAACCCACACCTGAGGATTCATCAGGATGGCGGCGTCCAGGCCCACGTTGTAGGGATTCTCCTGGACAAACTTCTTCCACCAGGCCTTCTTGACGTTGTTCTTCAGCTCAACGCCCAAAGGGCCGTAGTCCCAGGTGTTGGCCAGGCCGCCGTAGATCTCGGAGCCGGCGAACACAAAGCCGCGGCCCTTACACAGGGCGACGATTTTTTCCATAGTCTTGTCGATGTTTTTCATGTTGAAACTCCCTTTCTTTCATTGGGCTGCCGAGGACGCCAGCCCCCGCAACCGTTGCAGGGGGCGACCTCCGGACGCCCCGGATTTGGCTCAGGGCATAAAAAAGCGCCCAAAGCCGCAAATTTCGGCTCAGGGCGAATAAGATCTATCCGCGGTTCCACCTGAATTCCCATCTGGCTGACGGGCACTTCATTTCCCGTAACGGAGGAGTCCGGCGGGCCATTTCCTGCCCGCAGCGACGCAGCGCCTTCTCCACACGACTTCGGGGGGCTTGCACCGACCGCCCTCTCTCTGGACCCGCCGTAAGGGTACTGTTCTGCGTTAAGCTTTGCGGCTATTCTACTATACCAATCTACCGCCGTCAAGAGGCATTTTGCGCTATTTTGACCGTTTTTCGCAACCGCTTTGGGCAGAAAAAGAAAAAATCGAAAAAATGTTCGAAAAACCTCTTGACAAACTCGAACATCCGTTGTATATTTGACTCGAACAATCGTTCTGCTCTCGATATCCCTCCGGACCCACGTCGCAAAAGTCCGGTTTTTGGGACTCGTCGTCTGATATACTGCAAACATCAAGGAACAGGAGGTACTCCTTATGCAGACTATGTATTACACCACCCACAACTTCATTCGTCATACGGACAACGTGGTCGATCTGACCGAGTACCGCCGCCGTTTGGAGCGCGCCCGGCAGGAACAGACCCTTGATTTTGACGTGGACTGCGCCGACGAGCCGGTTCAGCCCACCGCCGGCGCCCCCCGCGCCGCCGTATTTGGCGGCCACCTGCTGGAGGGTTTTGCCAGCCTTGGCATCATCGTGATGACCGTAGTCTTTACGGCACAGGTGCTGTTTGGGTGATCAAAAAGCTCCTCCCTCCACTCGCACTGCGCTTTGTTTCTCTTGGCGTTGCCCTGCTTGGGTTTACTGTTGGGCTTGATCGTGATTGTTGTCCTGTCTGCAAGTTCGGGACAATCACACAAGATTATCAGAAGCTCTTGCAGGCCCTGTTGATCCCTGCAAACGAAAACGCGTGCCGCGAAAGCGGCACGCGTTTTTGTTTGCGTTACTCTTTATCCAGCCGCTGTGCGACCTCTTCCAAATAGTTCTGCACAACTTCCTCCACACGGCCGCCGTCGCAGGCCTTGGCCAGGGTGGGGTCGATGGGCAGGCGGGCCAGCACGGGCAGGCCCAGCTCCAGGGCCACGTCGTCCAGCCGGCTCTCGCCGTAGATGGCATGGCGCTTGCCGCAGTCGGGACACTCGAACCAGCTATAGTTCTCCACCAGGCCCAAAATGGGGATGTTCATCAACTTGGCCATATTGACAGCCTTGGCCACGATCATACCCACCAGCTCCTGGGGGGAGGTTACCACCACGATGCCGTCCACGGGCAGGGATTGGAACACGGTCAGAGGCACGTCGCCGGTGCCGGGAGGCATATCCACGAACATATAGTCCACGTCGCCCCATACGGTATCACTCCAAAACTGAGTGACCAGGCCGGCAATGACGGGGCCGCGCCAAATGACGGGGTCGGTCTCGTTCTCGGTCAGCAGGTTGACGGACACCACTTTAATACCGGTGCGGGTTTCGGCGGGGATCATGCCCTTATCGTCCCCCGTCAGGGGTCCATGGATGCCGAAGGCCTTGGGGATAGAGGGGCCGGTGATGTCGGCGTCCAGCACGCCCACCTTTTTTCCCCGGCGGGCCATGGCCACAGCAAGGCCCGCGGTGACGGTGCTTTTGCCGACGCCGCCCTTGCCGCTGACCACAGCGATGACCTTCTTCACCCGGGAGCCGGCATTGGCCGGGGCCCGCAGGTCCTGGGGATCGGTGCGCTCCCCGCAGTTGGCACTGCAGGTAGAGCAATCATGAGTACAATTTTCTGCCATAGTGATCTCTCCTTATCATTCAAGCACAGGTGCGTTGCTCGTTTCGCTTTCGGCCGGCGTTTCCGGCACAGGGTTCATGGCCGCGATCTCCTCCCGGAAGTACCAGCGGAAAATGTCCGCCGCCACCGCGCCCAGTTCCGAACCGGTGCCGCCCTTTTCCGCCACGATGGCAAGGGCGATCTCCGGGTCGTCATAGGGGGCAAAGCACACCAGCACGGCGTTGGACTCCTTGGAGCTGGCGCTGACCTGCGCCGAACCGGTCTTGGCCCCCACCTTTACGGGGATGTCGGTGAAGTACCGGGCCAGGGAACCCTCCCGGGTCAGGGCCAGCATACCTACCTTGACCGCATCCAGGTTTTTCTCCTTCAGCTCCAGTGTACCCAGTACCTCAGGCTCATACTCATGCAGCACAGTTCCGTCCGCGGCCACCACCCGGTCCAGCAGATGGGTCTTGTACCGGGTACCGCCGTTGACCAGAGTGGCCACATAGTTGGCAAGCTGGATGGGGGTAAACTGACTGCTCTCCTGTCCGATGGCTACGGACAGGGTGTTGCCCGGGTACCAGGTGCCACCCATGGCCTCGGTGTATTCCGGGCCGGCCATCACGCCGGCCCGCTCGCCCAGCTCGATGCCGGTTTTTTGACCCAGGCCGAACATGGCGGCATATTCCTGCAGGGTTTCGATGCCCAGCCGGCGGCCCACGTCGTAAAAGTAGATGTTGCAGGAGTTCTTAATGGCGTCCGACACCGTCTGCTGTCCATGGGTGCCGCCGCTTTGGTTGTAGATCCAGCACCGCGGCCCGTCATTGTTGTAGTAGCGGTACACGCCCGTGTCCAAAATCTGGGTGTGGGGGGCCACGATCCCCTCCTCCAGGCCCGCAATGCCGGTGACCATTTTGAAGGTGGAGCCGGGGGCGTAGGTCCCCAGCAAGGCGCGATTGTAAAGGGGTTTCAAGGGGTTTTGCACGTTTTCATTATAATCGGCAGAGTACCTGGACAGGTCAAAGGTGGGGTAGGAGGCGCAGGCCAAGACCCCGCCGTTTTTCACGTCGATGATCACTGCCGCCGCGCCCTCGGTATTCCTGCCGGACAAATTCGGTATGCGCTGGGCCAGGGAGTCCTCCACCGCCTGCTGCAGCTCAATGTCCAGCGTCAGCTCCACGGTGCTGCCGGCCACCGGCTCCCGAATCCACTCCTGGCTGACCACCTTGCCGTTGGTGTTCAGTTCCACACTGCGCAGGCCGGTGCGGCCCCGGAGCCATTCCTCAAAAACCTGCTCCACGCCCTCCTTGCCCACACTGTCGTCCATTTCATAATCGGGATTTCCGTCGCCGTCAATATCCTTTTCCTTGTATTCCGCCCACTCTTCCGCATCCATCAGACCCACACGGCCCAGCAAATGGGCGGCATAGGGCGTGTCATACTGGCGCACGGAGACCGGAGTGATCTTCACCCCCGCAAGGCCCTGCTCTTTGACCTTGGCAATGAAGTCAATGTCCACATCCCGGGCAAAAATATAGGGGGTGCGGTAAACGTCCTTGGACCGCAAATACACCTCATACAGCACCCCGGCCACCTGCCGGGCCTTCACCCGATCCACAGTGGGGATCTCCAGACTTTCACACATGGTATCGATCAGCTCATCTGCCGAGGGCAGATCCACCGGCCCGTCCCCGCTTTTGATCCACCGCATGGCCTTTGCAAGGCGGAACAGGCGGGTCTCCTTCCATGTGGTACGCCCCTGCTCGTCCTCGGTGCGGTAGTGGAACGGCTCCCGCTCGGTAAATTCAAAGGGGGGCTGGGTGGTAATGGGCAGCGTATCGGACCACTCCACGCCGCAATCGTCACAGACTTCCAGCAGCCGCAGCAGGATCCTGGCCCGCTGCTCCTTTTCCCCCATGCGTCCCAGGTCCAAGGTCACCTGATAGCTGACCCGGTTGGTGACCAGGGGTTGTCCGTTGGTGTCGGTAATGACCCCGCGGCCGGCCTCGATGGTTTCCATGTTGGCAATGCTGTGTCGGGACAGCTCGGCATAGTAGGCCCCATCCACAATTTGGGTGTGGTACAGGCCGACCCCCATAGCCAGCACCAGCAACAGCAACAGGCCGCTCAGCGCCCAGCTTCGCACATGAAATTGTCGTCCGTCCACATCCTCACCGCCTTTTCGCTCCCAGCGCGATCAAGCTAGCTTGTCGCCGCCCACCCGCTGATAGACCCGATAAAATATGGCATATACCGGCGGCGTCCAAACCAGGGACCAAAACAGCTGCGGTGCCGCCACGCCCAACAGCTGCCACAAATTCGCGCGCATAAAAAACAAATCCACCGCGCCGCGTACCAGCAGCAAAGCCGCCAGCGCGCCGGCCGAACACAGCATACATCCGACCAGGGACCGGGCCAGGGCGTACCGGGCCAGCGCCCCCACGAACATACCCACCAGGGTCAGCAGCAGAACCCGGCTGCCATCACCGTCCGCATAGGCCGTGGCCCACAGCAGGCCCACGCCAAGGCCGAAGCCCGCGCCGCCGGACACGCCCTCCAGCACCGCCACAGCCGTCACCGCCACCGGCAGCAGCAACGCCGTCACCCCAAATACGGGAAAGCGGGTCAGAACGTAGGCGTCCAGCCACCACACCGGCAACAGAGCCAGCGCGTAGCACAGCCATTTGTGTATCCAATCCTGTCTTGCCACGCCGCCACCTCCCCGGCACAACTTACTCTACAATGTCAAATTGCTTGATTACGAATACCTGGACCAGCTTATCCAGCCGCGCGGCAGGCTCCACCAGCGCGTAGCCGCTCAGGCCCGCCTCGTCCGTACCGGTCTGCGTCACGGTACCCACCACAAGGCCGGAGGGATATATCCCTCCCCGGCCGGAGGTAACGATCTCGTCCCCCTCTACCAGGCCGTGGTCGATGGGCAGATAGCCCAGCTTCAAAAGGCCTTGTTGCATCAGATCCAGTTCCCCGGACAGCACCCCCGCAAGTCCGGTGCGTACCGTCTGTCCGCCCAGCTCCGTGTTGGGACTCAGCACCGTGTCCACTGTGGACCAGTTCAGACCCACCTGGCTGACGATGCCCACCAGCACGCCGGTTTCGGTGATGACGCAATCTCCCACCTCAATGCCGCAGTTGCTGCCCTTGGACAGAGTCAGGGTATCGTCCCAGCCCTTTGTCCCGTGGGCATTGACCTGAGCGGACTCAAAGACGAAGTCCCGGCGCTGCTCCCGCAGCTCCAGCAATTGGCGCAGGCGCTGGTTTTCTTCACTTTCATACTGAGCCTGCCGCAGCCGGTCCTCCATTTCCGCCACACGGCGGCGCAGTTGGGTCAGCTCATCCTCCATCTGGTCATAGTGGAATATGTAGTCATAGACCCCCTCCACCCAGTTGGCCACGGCGCTGATACCGCCGCGCACCGGGGTCGCGATGGTGTTGAGCAGGCTGCCCAGCGGGTCCACTCCGGAGGAAAAAAGATTGCTGCACAGGGTAATCAGTACAGACAGCAGCACCGCCGCGATCAGCAGCAATATGCCATTTTCCCGAAAGAACTTTTTCAAACTATCACTCCCGCTTCAGCACATCAAAGCCAACCTTGCCCAGCATCTGCCCCAGGCGGCACACCGGTAGGCCCATCACATTGTAATAGTCCCCCTCAATGCCCTCCACCAGCAGGCTGCCAAGGCCCTGTATCCCGTAGCTTCCGGCCTTGTCCATGGGTTCCTTGCTGTCCACGTAGGCCTCGATCTCCGCCGCCGTCAGGGGGCGGAAGGTCACCCGGGTCCGCTCATGCTCGGTAAGGGTCACATCGCCTCGGCAGACGGTGACCCCGGTATAGACCGCATGGCTGCGCCCGGACAGCAGGGTCAGCATCTCCACCGCCTCCTGCCGGGAGTGGGGCTTGCCCAAAATCCGCCCCTCCACAGCCACTACGGTATCGGCGGCGATGATGATGTCCTCGGGGGCAAACCCCCCCGCCACATGGCGGGCCTTGTCCGCGGACAGATATTCCACCAGCCGGTCGGGGCTCAGTCCCTCAGGGGCCAGCTCCTCCTCCGTGGCGGGACAAATTTCAAACTCCTCGATCCCTATCCGCTCCAGCAGTTCCCGCCGGCGGGGAGATTGGGAGGCCAGTACGATCTTCATGTTCCGCTCCTTGTCGCTTGCTTACTTGCCGGTGGAGCCAAAGCCGCCACTGCCCCGGTCGGTGTCGTCCAGCTCATCCACCAGCTCCACCCGGGCCTGCACCACGGGAGTGACCATCAGTTGGGCGATGCGGTCGGCGGGCTGGACGGTGTAGTCAGTGTCGCCGGCGTTGTGCAGACCCACCATGATCTCGCCCCGGTAGTCGCTGTCGATGACCCCCACGCAGTTGGCCGGGGCAATGCCGTGCTTGATGCCCAGTCCGCTGCGGGCAAACACGAGCGCCACGTACTCTGCCGAGGACAGGGCGATGGCGATGCCCGTGGGAATGACCCGCCGCTGGCCGGCGGGGATGACCACCGCCTCGTCAATGCAGGCGTGCAGGTCCATGGCTGCGGCGCCGGCGCTGGCGTAGAAGGGGGCAGGAATATCCGCCCCAATGCGGGGCGAAACAGCTTTCACTTTCAGTTGCATAAATAACAGCTCCTGTCATTGTTTCACAAAGGGTCTGCAAATAGGGTCGATTTGCGCTTATTCCACGATCCGGTAGTACAGGCCCCGGGTAAATTCATTGGGTTCAAACCGCCCCTGGCCCATGTACCGCTCCATCACCTGCACGCACTCCATGGCGTTTTCAGTGGTGAAGTACAGCCGGCCGGCCCACAGGCCCAGCTTGGCCCAGTCGCCCTGCTTGTCGGCCAAAAAGAGCTTCTTGGCGTTCAAAATCTCGTTGCGGCAGCCGTAGGCCTTGACCACCGGGAATCGCTCCCCCTTGCGGTCGGTCAGCTGGTTGATGTTGCTGCAGGTGTGCTGGCCGCTGTGATTGTGGACGATGCAGTTTTCCGTGATCATCAGGGGCAGCCGACCGTAGACCAAAATTTCGGTGTCGATCGCCTTGGACATATCCCGAATTTGGGCAAAATTCAGCTCAAAGGACGCAGTTGCGGAAGCAAAGCCCAATCGCTTGAGTTCCTTTTGCGTCTGGCTGTTGAATACGCCCAGGCCGTAGTCCGCCCGCAGCGTAAAGCCCATCTGCTGTGCCAGACGGATGGCGCCCGGGGTAGCCACCAGGGCCTCGGTCACACCCAGCTCCTTCATGGTCTGCAGGTCCTTCGCCACCGCCTCCCGCTCCCGGTCCCAAAAGATTCGGGGCAGCACCGCACACACGGTAATACCCGCCTGAAGGGCGGCGTTTACCTTGTCCGGGTGGGCCGCGCCCTCATGGGTCGGGATGTACAGCACCTCCGGCTTCATGCGCAGCATATCGGCACTGATTTGGTCGGTGGTACGCACGGACACGGTGATGGCCGGCGGGGTGCGGCGATTTTCATAGCGCACACCGGCCTTATATTCGGTTTTGTGTCGCTTGGGCAGCAAGACCCGCTGCTGACTGAGCTTGTCCAACACGTCCCGGCGCAGACCGTTCAGCACGGACAGGGGCAGAGAAAGGCCGTCCTCCACAAAGGCGGTGACCTTTTCGCAGGCGTAGGGCGTGCCGCCGGTGCGCTGCAACTGTCCCTCCACCTTGTCCCGGGTCAGGGGTACGTTGATGGCCGCCTCGGGTACCGGGCCGGTGACAGTGGCCACCCGCTCCTGCCGGTCCTGCACACCCACCTGTACCGGCTCACCCTTGCGCACCATGGCAAACATACGCACCGGCTCCTTACGGCTCTCGCCGGACTCGTATCCGGACCGCACCTGGGCGAACAGCTCCTTGGGTTCCTCCTCATCCTGGCGCACACCGAACATATCCGGCCCCTTCCTGCCCAGGAAATAGCCGTCGGTAAACCCATCCCGGGAGAAGGCACGGCGCAGCATCTCCAGCTCCTCGGCTGTAGGCTCGCGCCCCTCTTTAATAGCCCGGGAATAGACCCCGGTGACGATGGCCACGTATTCCGGCCGCTTCATGCGGCCCTCCAGCTTTACGCAGGTCACGCCCATCTTGCGCAGCTCATCCAAATGGCCGGCAAGGGACATATCCTTCAGGGACAGCGGATTGTCGTCCGCCCGACCGTTCCAGCCGTACTTCAGCCGGCAGGGCTGAGCGCACAGGCCGCGGTTGCCGCTGCGCCCACCGATGACAGAGGAGAAAAAGCACTGCCCGGAGTAGCACATACACAGGGCGCCGTGGGCAAACACCTCGATCTCAATGGGGGAGTTCATGCAGATATGCTCGATCTGCTTGCGATCCAGTTCCCGGCTGAGTACCACCCGGCTCATGCCAAGGTCCGCACACAGCTTCACCCCGTCCAGGCTGTGGACGGTCATTTGGGTGGAGGCGTGGACGGGCAGATCGGGCACCGTCTGGCGCAGCATACGCAGCACGCCAAGGTCCTGCACCAGCACCGCATCCACACCCATGTCACTGGCCTGGGCGGCCACCTCGGCCGCACCGGGCAGCTCCCGGTCGGTCAGCAGGGTGTTCAGGGTGACAAAAACCTTTGTCCCCCGCAAATGGCAATAAGAAACCGCCGCCGCAACCTCCTCAGCCGAGAAGTTTTTTGCATTGCGGCGGGCGTTGAAGTCACCAAATCCCAGATAGACCGCGTCGGCGCCGTTCTGCACGGCAGCCACCAGCGCCTGCTGCGACCCGGCGGGTGCAAGCAGTTCCAGCATAGGCGTTCCTCCTTGTCGTCCTTATCCAGCAACCAAAGCCGGGAGATGTCCCCCCGGCTTTGGGTCTGTGTTCTGTGTTTTGGTTCGCGACGGCTCAGCGCTTGTTCTGCAGTTTGAAAATCTCGCGCTTGGCCTCGGACAGTTCCAGTTTCAGCTTGGCCGCCTCTTCCAGGGCCTGCTGGATCTGACGGCGCAGGTTCTCGCTGGACTCCTGCTCCCGGAAGAGCTGGTCGGTGATGTTCACCGCGGCCAGCACCGCGCTGTCCACCACGGACATACGGCTGTCGGCAGCCACCTTGCGCACCTGCTCGTCCACGTGGGCGGCCACCCGCAGGGCGTACGCCTCCTCATCGGCACCCACCAGGGTAAACTGCTGGCCGGCGATGGTAACGGTCACTTTGTTTTTCATAATTTGACCCCTCCGTATCTGTTTGTCCGGGCCAAACCGCCCGGCTATATTTTCCTCTGTATTATATCACACTTTCCGCCGCAGAAAAACATCATATTCTGCTTTTTTACAATTTTTTAAGATATTTTTGCCGCTGGGGCAGATTTTGTGTTTACGCGGGCCGAAATTTAGAGTAAAATGGGTAACACATCCACCAAACAAACCGAAAGGAGGCGGCCTTGTGAGTCAATTCGACCTGCTGCCCGACAGCATTTTATCCCTCAGCGGCAAGGCCGCCGACCGTCTGCTGGCTATCGGGGATGGGGACGCCGCCCTGCTGTACCTGCACATTCTGCGCCGGGGCAACACCGCCGTGACCGGCTGGAGCGAGTCCCGCATCCGTGCCGCCGGCGACAAGCTTTCCGCCGCCAAACTCATCAGCGCCCCGGTGGCGCCAACGCCCGCTCCCCCGCAGGAGCCGGAGGCTCTGCCCCCGGAGTACTCTTTGGCCGACATCACCGCCGCCCTGGCCGGAGAGCAGCCCTTTTCCGTCTTGGCCGACGAGGTGGAGCGGCGCCTGGGCAAAAAGCTGTCCACCCCGGATCTGAAGACTCTGTTCACCCTGTACGACCATTTGGCCCTGCCGCCGGAGGTCATCCTGCTCATCGTAAGCTGGTGCCTGCGGGAGGTGGAGCGCAAGTACGGTCCCGGCCGCAAGCCCTTCCTGTCCCAGATCCGGCGGGAGGCATTTCGCTGGGCCCGGGAGGGCATCGACACCGCCGAAGCCGCAGAAGCCTATCTGAAAAAACTGCTGTCCGCCCGCACCCGGGAGGGGGAGCTGGCCCGGCTGCTGGACCTGCCCAACCGCCCCCTTGTGGAGCGGGAGCAGAAATATTTGGCCGCGTGGACCGAGTGGGGCTTTGACAACGACGCCCTGCGCCTGGCCTATGAGAAAACCGTCATGGGTACTGCCAGCAAGTCCATGGATTGGCGGTACATGAACGGCATCCTGCGCCGCTGGCACGAAAAGGGTCTGCACACCGCGGCGCAGATCCAAAGCGAGACCCGCCCCGCCACCCGCGCCCCGCAGCCCGGCAAGCCCATCGACCAGACCCCCGACCGTCAGGCCCGTGAGGATATGGAGCGGGCGCGGCGGCTGCTGCAAAAGATGAAAGAGGAACAGGGAGGTTGAGTCCATGTCATACGATCCCAACGTACTGCACCGCGCCACCCAGCGGCTGGAACAGACCCGTCGTCTGCGGGTCCAGCAGGCCGAACAGCGCCGGCAGCAGGTATATTCCAACAACCCCCGCCTGGCCGAGATCGACCGGGAACTGCGCGCCACCATGACCGGCGTGATGACCGCCGCCCTGCGACAGGGCCAGGACCCCGGCCCGGCTTTAGCCCAACTGAGGGAGAAAAACCTGGACCTGCAGCTGGAGCGCCGGGACATTTTGGGTCAACTGGGCCTTGGTCCAAACGATTTGGACGACACCCCCGCCTGCCCGGCGTGCAGCGACACCGGCTGGCGCGGCGCCACCATGTGTCAGTGCCTGCGCCAACTTTGCTCTCAGGAGCAGATCCGGGACCTGTCCAGCCTGCTGAATTTGGGCGAGCAGTCCTTCGACCGCTTCCGCATGGACTATTACAGCACCCAGCCTCACCCCGCCACCGGTATCAGCCCCCGGGACAATATGGAGGTAGTTCGGGACACCTGCTTCGGCTATGCGCAGAGCTTCCCCAAATTCTACTTCCGCAACCTGTTTTTGTCCGGCGCCCCCGGCCTTGGCAAAACCTTTTTGTCCGCCTGTATCGCCCGGACCGTGTCCGAGGCGGGCCACTCCGTGGTCTACGACACTGCGGGCAACGTCTTCGCCCGGTTTGAGGAGCAGAAGTTCGCCCGGGACCTTGACGCAAAGGACGAGACCCGCCGCTACCTCAACTGCGACCTGCTGATTTTGGACGATTTGGGCTGCGAGCTGACCACCCAATTCGTCCAAAGCGCCCTGTACACCCTGGTCAACACCCGCCTGGCCGCCGGGCTGCACACCGTCATCTCCTCCAACCTGTCTATGGACGAGGTGTCCCACCGCTACTCCCCCCAAATCGCCTCCCGCCTGGCCGGAGAGTATCACGTACTGCATTTTTTCGGTAACGATATCCGATTGCAGAAGAAAAATCAGTTCTGACGCGCCGACCCGACAGAATGTCCCATTCTGCCGGGTCTTTTTCTTGTATAGCGCGGGGCGTCGGGGCCAACGCACCCGCAAGGGGGCCTGTGCAAATCACCGGCACGGCCGCTGGCTATGATTTACCTTTTTCGTACTTGTTTCGATTGACAGGTGCGCTGTGTGCGAGTAAAATATGCTTATTATTGTATCCGCCCCATCGGGCAACGCACAAATCTATATGCCCCGGTAGCTCAGCTGTATATTTACTCCCGGTCAGCGAGCCTGCGAGCATACCGGGAGTTAATGCCGAAGCTTGCTTCGGCGGAGCGTCCGCCCCATCAACCAACACACAAATCTATATGCCCCGGTAGCTCAGCTGTATAGAGCGTCCGCCTCCTAAGCGGAAGGTCGGAGGTTAGAATCCTCTCCGGGGTGCCATGTAACCAAACCCAAACTCTTACGGAAAGAAGGATCATTTATGGATTACGCGAAAGAATCTCTGCGCCTGCACGGCGAATGGAAGGGCAAGATCGAGGTGGTTGCCACCGTCCCCGTAGCCACCAAGGAGGACCTGTCCCTGGCCTACACCCCCGGCGTGGCCGAACCCTGCCTGGCCATTCAGGAGGACGTGGACCGCAGCTATGACCTGACCCGCCGCCACAACCTGTGCGCCGTGGTCACCGACGGCACCGCCGTGCTGGGCCTGGGCGACATCGGCCCCGAGGCCGGTATGCCCGTTATGGAGGGCAAGTGTGTGCTGTTCAAGGCCTTTGGCGACGTGGATGCCTTCCCCCTGTGCGTCAAGAGCAAGGACGTGGACGAGATCGTGCAGACCGTCTATAACATCTCCGGCTCCTTCGGCGGCATCAACCTGGAAGACATCGCCGCCCCCCGCTGCTTTGAGATCGAGCGCAAGCTGAAGGAAAAGTGCGACATTCCCATCTTCCACGACGACCAGCACGGCACCGCCATCATCACCCTGGCCGGTCTGCTCAACGCCCTGAAGGTGGTGGGCAAGAAGAAGGAGGAGGTCAAGGTGGTCACCTCCGGCGCCGGAGCCGCCGCCATCTCCATCGTCAAGCTCATCATGTCCGCCGGTATCAAGAACGTCATCATGTGCGACCGCAAGGGCGCCATCTACGCCGGCCGTGACGGCCTGAACTGGATCAAGGAAGAAATGGCCCAGGTCACCAACCTGGAGAAGAAGGCCGGCTCCCTGGCCGATATGCTGGTGGGTGCCGACGTGTTCATCGGCGTATCCGCCCCCGGCACCGTCACCACCGACATGGTCAAGACCATGGCCAAGGACGCCATCGTCTTCGCCTGTGCCAATCCCACCCCCGAGATCTTCCCCGACGAGGCCAAGGCCGGCGGCGCCGCCGTCATTGCCACCGGCCGCAGCGACTTCCCCAACCAGGTCAACAACGTGCTGGCCTTCCCCGGCGTGTTCCGCGGCACCTTTGACGTGCGCGCCAGCGACATCAACGAGGAGATGAAGATGGCCGCCGCCACCGCCCTGGCCGAGCTTATCACCGAGGAGGAGCTGAACGCCGACTACATCATCCCCAAGGCCTTCGACCCCCGTGTGGGTCCCGCCGTGGCCAAGGCCGTGGCCGAGGCTGCCCGCCGCACCGGCGTGGCCCGTATCTGATTTGGTATTCAATCAAAAAACACCCTCCCGCATGGGAGGGTGTTTTCTTATGCCCATATCAACCCGCAGCCGCGGCGATGTCGCCCACGCCGTTCAAAATCAGCCGGGGGCGGTAGGGGAAGGAGGCCGCGGTGGCCCGGTCGGACACGCCGGACAGCACCAGCACCGTGTCCAGGCCGCACTCGATGCCACCCTGAATGTCGGTGTCCATACGGTCGCCGATCATGGCCGCCTCCTGAGAGTGGACCCCCAGCAGGTCCAGGCCGGTGCGCATCATCAGGGGATTGGGCTTGCCCACGTAGTAGGCCTGCTTGCCCGAGGCCAGCTCCACCGGGGAGATGAGGGCGCGGCAGGCGGGAATGATAGCGCCGTTTTCCGCCGGGCCGGTCATGTCGAAGTTGGTGCCGATGAGCCGGGCGCCCTTGCGCACCAGCTTGACCGCCTTGCAGATGGCGTCGTAATTATAATTTGCGGTTTCGCCGATGACCACGTAATCCGGGGCCACATCGTCCAGGGACAGGCCCTTTTGATACAGAGCGTGGGTCAGACCGGGGTCACCAATGGCGAAGACCCGGGCGCCGGGGGTCTGATTGGCGATAAAGCTGGCAGTGGCAAGGCCGGCGGTGTAAAAGTGGCTCTCATCCACCTCCAGCCCCATACGGGCCAGCTTTTCCTGCAGCTCCCGGGGGGTCTTGCCGCTGTTGTTGGTCAGAAACAGAAACTGTTTGTTGGCGCGATACAGCCAGTTGACGAATTCCTGCACCCCGGGCAGCAGCTGACTGCCGTGGTAGATGACACCGTCCATATCGCAGATATAGCCCTTCTTGGCCAGCAATTTTTCCATAAAGCAACCTCTTTTCTTTATGCCTTTCTCTTATACATTCTCTTAACGACCCCATTTTATCACAGGAAATCCGGCAAGAAAAGAAAAAGTTAAACCCCGCGGGAAAATTCCCCAAGGTGTACAAATTCCCATTGAGCCGGGTCGAAGGTTGTGGTAAACTGGTGGAAACCTGTGAAAAGCGAGGATTTTCTATGTACGAGATGATCACGCTGCCCAACGGCCTGCGTATTTTGACCCAGCCGGTCCCGGCGGTGCGCACGGCGGCGGTGGGCGTCTTTATCGGTACCGGCTCCCGCCACGAATCCGCCGGAGAGAACGGCGCCGCCCATTTTCTGGAACACATGGCCTTCAAAAGCACCCAAACCCGCTCCACCGACCGGCTGGCCATGGACATCGACTCCATCGGCGGGCAGATGAACGCCTACACCACCAAGGAGTCCACCTGCTTCTACACCCGGTGCCTTGACCTGCACCTGCCCCGAGCCATCGAGCTGCTGGGAGATATGCTTTTGAACAGCGCCTTTTTGGAGGAGGAAGTGGACACGGAGCGGGGCGTGATTTTGGAGGAGATCGGTATGTACCGGGACACCCCGGAGGATCTGGTCAACGAGCTTTTGAACGCTGCGGTCTACAAGGGTCACAGCCTGGCCCGGCCCATTTTGGGTACCCGGCGCACTCTGTCCAACATGACGGGGGATTGGCTGCGGGATTACCGCACCCGCCGCTATCTGCCCCACAACATGGTCATTTCTTTGGCGGGCAGCTTTACCCAAAACGACGTGGATTTACTCAAAAATCTGTTTTCCTCCCTGACCCCGGGCCGCAAAGTCAAGGTCAAACCCGCCCAGTACCGCCCGGCGGTAACGGTGCGGAAAAAGGCCATCGAGCAAAACCATTTGATTATAGGCTTCCCCGCCCCCTCCTATCTGGACCCCCGCCGGTATCAGATGACCCTGCTGTCCTCCATTTTGGGCGGCGGTGTGTCCTCCCGGCTGTTCCAGCAGGTGCGGGAGCAGCAGGGCCTTTGCTACACCGTCTACTCCTACATCTCCGACCACGAGGACACGGGCCTGATGGGGCTGTACACCGCCCTGTCCACCCAAACCGAGGACAAGGCCCTGGCCACCATGTGCCGGGTGGCGGCGGACATGGCCCGGCACGGCCCCACCGCCGACGAGCTGGACCGGGCCAGGGAACAGGCCAAGGCCAACGTGCTCATGGGCTTGGAGTCTACCCAATCCCGCATGAGCCACGCGGGCAACTCCATGCTGCTGCGGGGTAAGGTGTCCTCCCCGGAGGAGATTTTGGCCGCCTACGACGCCGTCACCGCACAGCAGGTGCGGGATTTGGCAGAGGAGATCTTGGATTTCAACCACGCCAGCCTGTCCGCCGTGGGCCGGGTACGTACCGGCGAGGAATATCAGGCCACCATGACACAATTCCGATAAAAAACGCTGTCCTGCGGTGCAGGACAGCGTTTTTTCTTACTTTTTGATGAAGTGGAACCGGGTCTTTCCGTCGTCTTCGAAGTAGTCCAGCTTGAAGTCCAGACCGGCAGTCTCGGCAAAGGCGGCGTACAGGGTGCGGGTCTCCTCGATATACCACTGGCACGGCTCCCGGTTGACGCTGCGCATATAGCCCATGCCGGGGCAGTAGTCGATGGCGACGGTCAGCTCGGTGTCGGAAAGGTCGGTGTGCAGCACCTCGCTGGTCTCCTCAGCGGCATAGACTGCCTCCAGCCATTCCTTGATAGCAACCAAACCCCGGGCCTTGGCATCCTTGATCTGAGGGGCATAATAGCGCCTGGTGAAAGCGTCCACAAACTCCCGCACCGCCTCGTCGCCGTAGTTTTCGCCGCAGAAGCGCAGGGCAGTGTCGCTGCTGTTGTGGAAGGCCCGGTGCAGGTACTTGTTGTCCCCGGCGGTCATGTCAAGAAGCTCGGAGCCGGTCTCGGCGGCCAGCTTGCGCATCTCCTCGTCGGTGATGGTGGTGTAGTCAAAGTCGAGGTCGGGGCGGTGGCCCTCCACATACAGCAGGGATCGGCACTCGGCCCGGTCCACCTTGGAGTGGTCCCGCTCCATCACAAGGCCAAACTCCTTCAGAGTGGGGGCGTAGACCACGCCGCAATGCTCGCAGTAGGCGTGGTACGGTTCAATATGCTCCAGGGCGTTCAGCCGGCCCCGGGAGGGGCAGTGGCGCATCCGGCCGAAAATGTAATTCTCCTTGGGGTTGTAGACGCGGATCACGTCGCTGGCCTCCTCGGACAGGGCGCGGCACCAATACTTCCAGGCGCCCTCCAAGGGGTTGTCCTTGTACCGCTCCAAAAAGGAACTCAGGCTGTAGGGGTTGGCCCGGTTGCCCACATTGCGGCCGGAGATGAACAGCCAGTAGCGCATGACGGCATCGAAGCCCTCGCGCTCCTCCAAAAAACGGAAAAACTCACTGTAAAGGGGGACAAATTCGGTGCAGGAGATCATATCTGTTCCTCATTTCCTCTGTTTTCGCGGCGGTGCCGCTCCGGTTACAGCATAGCACGAGGGACCCCGGCTTTCAACTTTTCGTTTGCGCGTTTTCCCCCGTTTTCGCGCAAAATGAAAGGACCGCACCGATCGGTGCGGTCCTTTTGAATGTTTGGTTTAGGCCAAAGCGGCGGTGATGATGGCCATAGAGTAGACCTCCTCGGCGTTGCAGCCGCGGGACAGGTCGTTGATGGGGGCGTTCAGGCCCTGCAGGATGGGGCCGTAGGCGTCGTAGCCGCCCAGGCGCTGGGCGATCTTGTAACCGATGTTGCCCGCCTCGATCAGGGGGAAGACGAAGGTGTTGGCGTAGCCGGCCACCTTGGAGCCGGGGAACTTCAGCTGACCCACGGTGGGGGACACGGCGGCGTCGAACTGCATCTCGCCGTCGATGGCCAGGTCGGGGGCCAGCTCCTGAGCGATCTTGGTAGCCTCGGCAGACAGGGCCACGGTGCCGCCCTTGCCGCTGCCCTTGGTGGAGAAGCTCAGCATGGCGACCTTGGGGTCAATGCCGAAGATGGCGGCGGTGCGGGCGGACTCCACAGCAACCTCAGCCAGCAGCTGGGCGCCGGAGACGGCCACGTTGCCCTCCTTATCCAGGCGGTCCTCGTAGGACAGGTTGATGGCGCAGTCGGCCATGCAGATCTTCTGCAGGGCGGGGTCGCCACCCTCACGGGTCATAATGAAGCAGGAAGACACCAGGTTGGAGCCGGGCTTGGTCTTGACAAGCTGCAGGGCGGGACGCACGGTGTCGGCGGTGGAGTAGGTGGCGCCGCCCAGCAGGCAGTCGGCCACGCCCATCTTCACCAGCATGGTGCCGAAGTAGTTGCCCTTGCCCAGCAGCTCGCGGCACTCCTCGGCGGTCATCTTGCCCTTGCGCAGGGCCACCATGGTGTCCACCATTTCGTCCATCTTGCCGTAGGTAGCGGGGTCCAGGATCTCGGCACCGGCAACGTCGAAGCCACCCTTGTCGGCAGCGGCCTTGACCTCAGCCTCGTTGCCCACCAGGATCACACCCAGGAAACCGTCCTTCAGCAGGCGGGCAGCCGCCTCCAGAATACGGGCGTCGGTACCCTCGGTAAAGACGATCTTGCGGGGGTTCTGCTTCAGGGTCTCGATCAGTTTGGTAAACATATTACATTCCTCCGATTTTTACAGGCAGGACGGGGCAAAGGCCCCCATTGCCCTATTTTCCCTCCCATGGTAACACTTTGCATTCCAAATTTCAAGGGTATACCCGCCCCATTTTCTACCCATGACCGGTATTTTCTTTCACATTTTTCACAAGAGTATTCCGCTCCATACAACATATCGACATTCTGCACACAGTTTTCCACAATATCTTGCCAAACCGCCCTGTATACATTCTCAATACAATGGGCTGCACGAAGGGGTTGACACCGCCCGCGAAATCGTGTATGATGTTTTTGTAATTGTTTTGTAACTTTTTTCTTTTTTTGTTACTTTCTGTTGGGAGGTGACCCACGCCCATGAAGCAACCCAAGCGCCTGCGCCCTCTGGCGGCGTGGGAGCAGCTCAAGAAAACCGCAACCTCCGCACTGCGGGGTCTTGCCCTGCGCATCCCCGGGCGGCAAAAAATTGTCCCCCTCCTGCGGCAGAAGGGGGAGTGGCTGCGGCTGAAAAGCCGCCGCGTCTTCCTGCTTTGCCACGAGATGGTGGCCGGCCGTCGTTATGCCGCCCCGCTCTCGTTCCTGTCCGCCTCCTGTCTGGTGGGCGTGGTGATGATTTGCACCACTCTCTATTCCGTCAGCTACGCCGTGTATATAGACGGCGAAAACGTGGGTACGGTGGACAGCCGGGACACTGTGACCGCGGCCATCTCCTCGGTGGAGGAGTCCAGCCGCAGCCTGCTGGGCTATGACTATACCATCGACAACGAGATCACCTATCGTGTGGGTGTTTCCCGCCGGTCCTCCCTGGATGATCAGGCCGTGTTCGTGGACTACTTCTCCGCCAACATGGACAGCGGCGAGGACGAGGGTCTGCGCCAATACGAAGTGCTGGTGGGCGGTCAATTCGTCGGGATCATCGACAGCAAATCCGCCTTCAACGCCATTCTGCAGGACATCCGAAACGCCTACGTCAACGAAAACACGATTTCCGCCGAATTTGTGGAGGAAATTGAACTCAATCCCGTGTTCGCCTCCGCCCACGTGGTGGATGCGGAGGAAATGCGCCGCCTGCTGACGGAAAGCACTTCCGGCGAAACCACCTACACCGTGGCCAAGGGCGACACGTTCGGCGGTATCGCCTACCGCAACGATATGTCGGTCAGCGAGCTGAAGGCCCTGAATCCCGGCATCAACATCAACAAGCTGTCCATCGGCCAGGTGCTGAACGTGCGGGAGCTGATCCCCCGCCTGTCCGTGCGCACCACCGAACACACCACGTATCTCGAGGCCATCGAGTGTCCCGTGGTCACCCAGGACGACGCCAGCATCTACGTCGGCTCTTCCAAAATTTTGGTCAAGGGCGTGGAGGGGCAGGCGGAGGTCACCGCCGACATCTCCTACGTCAACGGCGTGGAGAAGGACCGCACGGTGCTGAATTACACCACCCTGTCCGAACCCACCACCACCATCAAGGCCGTGGGTACCAAGCCCAAGCCCAAAACCGCCTCCAACGGCTATTACAAGTGGCCCTGCAGCGGCAAGATCACCTCCTACTTCGGCTACCGCAAAATTTTCGGCTCCCGCAGCTACCACTCGGGCATCGACATCGCCGGCAGCTACGGCACCTCTATCAAGGCCGCCGACGGCGGCAAGGTCACCTTTGCCGGCTACAAGGGCGCCTACGGCTATCTGGTCATCATCACCCACGACAACGGCACCCAGACCTACTACGGCCACAACTCCAGCAACCTGGTCTCCGTGGGCCAGCGGGTCTATCAGGGTCAGGTCATCGCCAAGATGGGCAGCACCGGCCGCTCCACCGGCAACCACTGCCACTTCGAGGTACGTATCCGCGGCTCTGCTGTCAACCCGCTGAACTATCTGCCATAATAAAAAAGCTTCACCGATCGCTCGGTGAAGCTTTTTTCTTCTTATTTTTTCTTGGACGGAATTTCGTTCCAGACGGCAAAACCCAAAATCAGCGCACCGCCCGCCCATTGCACCGGGCTGAGCGGCTCTTCCAAAAAGGTGGAGATCATCACTGCCACCAGCGGGTCCACATAGCTGAGGATGGCTGCCTCCTGTCCGGGCAGCTCCTTCAGGGAGGAGAAGTACAGGCAGTAGGCAAAGCCCGTGTGGAAAAGGCCCAAAATCAGCAGGTTGATCCAGCCGCTGCAGTCCAGCGCGCCCAAAGTCACGCCGCCGGTGGCCGCCACATAGGGGATCAGCACCACGATGGCAGACAAAAACTGCAAAAACGTCCGGTGCAGGCCCTGCACATTTTTAATGTACTTGTTCAGCAGGATGACCGTGGCGTAGAACACCGCGGCGCCCAGGCCGAACAGCACGCCCTGCAGATCCGTACCCTTGCTCCCGCCGGCCGTACCCGTGATCAGCACGATGCCCAAAGTGGACATGACGAAACAGATCATCTGCTTGACCGACAGCCGTTCCCGGAACAAAATGGGGCAGGCCAGTGTGACCAGTGTGGGGGCAAAGTAATAACTCAGGGTGGCCAGGGAGGCGGAGGTGCGGTCAATGGCCTCGAACAGCAGGATCCAGTTCACGCCCATGGCCGCACCGGACAGCAGCAGCAACAGCGCCTCTTTTTTCAGCTTTTTGATCGGGATGGGCTGGCGCGTCACCAGCAGGAACAGGGCCAGCAGCGCCGCGCCCATGACGGCGCGGTACAGGGCCAGCTCCCCGGAGGAAACTCCGATCCCTCGCTTGAAGGGGGCAATGGTGCCAAATATGAGCATGGATGCAACCAGCATCACCCGCGGATTTATTCGTAACTTCATAAAAGGGTCCTCTCCGTCTGCGTCAATTCTCATCCCGGTTTCTGCCCATTATACCGCCCCAGGCCTGTCCGGTCAATAGGTTCCGTGATGGTTCTGCCGTTGACAGGCCGAAGAAAAAGAGGTACAATAACAGAACTACCATCAGGAGGTACGTTATTTTATGGAGCGTATCGCGGTAATGACCGACACCAACAGCGGCATCTCCCCGGAGGAGGCCCGACAAGAAGGCATCTTCCTGCTTGCCATGCCCTTCACCGTGGATGGCCGCCCCTGTTTTGAATACGTGGACTTGACCCACGACGAGTTCTACGCTCTGCAGACCGGCGGGGCGGACATCTTCTCCTCCCAGCCTGCCCCCGCGGACCTGCTGGCCATGTGGGACACGGCGCTGGAGGAATACGACAGCCTGCTCTACATCCCCATGACCAGCGGCTTAAGCAGCTCCTGCTCCACCGCCCGCGCCCTGGCGGAGGATTACGACGGCCGGGTCATCGTGGTGGACAACCACCGCATTTCCGTCCCCCTGCGTCAGTCCGTGCTGGAGGCGGTCCGCCTGTGCAAAACCGGGCTGACCGCTGCCGAGGTGGCCCGGCGGTTGGAGGAAAAGGGCAGTCAGTCCCGCATCTACATCAGTGTGGAGGATCTGAACTACCTGAAAAAGGGCGGTCGCCTCACCCCCGCCGTGGCCGCGGTGGGTACCGTGCTGAACATTAAGCCTGTGATGAAAATTCTGGACGGCAAGCTGGATATGCACCGCAAGGTCCGGGGTACCAAGCAGGCCCGCCAAACCATACTGGACGCCATTGGCGAGGATCTGGCCGGCGACTTTGCCGGCAAACGGGTCATCATCGCCGCCGCCTACTCCGGCGACCGGGAGGAGGGGCTTGCCTGGGCCAAAACCGTGCAGGAGGCGTTCCCCGACCACCCCTTTATGAGCGACCCCCTACCCCTGAGCATCGGCTGCCACGTGGGACCCGGCGCCTTCGGCGCCGCCGTACTGGCGGATTTTGATTTGTAAGCAAAACCGCCGGACCATCCGTTTTGATGGTCCGGCGGTTTTTATTGCTTGTTTTCTGTCTGCGCAGACGGTCCTTTTGCGTATCGCACCCTGCCAAAGACCTTTGGCCCGAATCGTATCGCAAATCGATTCGATCTGCTTTTTCAGTTTCTTTTTCGGCAGACCGGCAACAAAGCCCTCAAGCGCGGATTCGCCTGTCATTGCATCTTTTATCCACCCCTGAATCACTACAGAACTGCCGGTGAATGTGGCGCTGACACACTGCATCACCGTCAATACGCCGTCTCCCTTTGACCACACTTCTTCACCATCCACGATATTTCGCCGGTATTTGTTCGGTTCCAGCACCCCGGCTATCGTTTCCAGTACACCGTCTACATTGCCGGCCCGCAGGGACACTTCCACGGTTGTTCTGCTCATTTAGCCTCCTCACTTTCTGTCTTTGTCTGTATGGGAGCGTTCGGACGAACGGCCCCGCAGCGGGGACAGGCCGTCACATTGGCCGCCAGCGTCAGGCCGCAGGCGGCACACTTGACAACGCCGCCCTTATCTGTCAGCTTGTCTGCCGGTTTAACGTGCTTGTTCAGGTAGCGCGTGCGATAAAACAGAAGCGCCAGATCGATCAAGCCCCAAATCAACAGCACAATACCGATCGTGCGTATGAGGATCGTTTGCGTCTCAAAATCAGTGTACGGCTTGCGCCAGGTGTAGCTGCTGTTGGCAGCGATGGTCATTTGTGCCGCGATCCACATAACAAATCCCACTACGCTTTCGATCACGCCCACGATCAAACGAAATTTTCCTTTCACTTTTGTTTCCTCCTTTGTTCGCGCTTACGCATTGAGGTCTAAAATATCCTCATAGCAGTCTTTGCAAACAAACATGATCTCCTCAAACCCATTGGTGTAATGGTTTGTCGCCGTTTGAGAACAAAATTCACAATCATCGGTACAGTTCTCGCAATAATACTCCGTTTCACCAGTGGCTTTGTTTTCATAGCCCTTGGTCGGGGTGTTTTTGCAATCCGCGCAGGGTTCGTTAGTGGTTGCGCCACAACCACTAAGCAGCATCAGCCCCATCAGGGCCGCCAACAGCAGGGCAAATGGTTTTGTTTTTATCGTTTCGTTCCTCCTTTTGTTGCATTATTTCACAGTGTAACCCAAGCTTTTCAATAGGTATCCCGCGTTTTCGTCGGTCACAGGGTAACTTTGGGTGTGTCCCTTTTTACCGTCCGCGCCTGGGAACAGGGAAAAAGCGCCCCAAACCACGACATATTGGTAACGCTGTGCCGCTTTTATCAGGTTTCTTCCGACTATTTGCTGGGTCTGTCCAACGTAGATCCGGTCTATGCGCAGCGCCGCCGCCTGTCACAGTTTTCCGAGAAAGACCTGCAGAGCCTGGCCGAATATGAAGCATTTCTCCTTTGGAGGCAAAGAAAATAGCAAAAAAGCAGACACTCGCAATATGCGAGTGTCTGCTTTTTTTGCGCACAGAGTACGGTTCGTTGTTACAGCCAGTAGAAGTTGCTCAACTGCTGCTGCAGCGCGGCCTCGGTCCCGGCGGTTATCGTAACGGAAGCCAAATAGCCCTCTTCACACACCACCATGAAGCCCGCCTGATAGATCTTCAGGCCACTGACTTCCGCGGACAGGCGGTATCCGACCCTCTCTTTGCCGGCTACTGTAAGGGTAGTCACTTCGCCGGCCACATTTGCGTCACCAAACGCGTTGGCATACACACTTTCGATCTCCGCCATGCTCATCTCATAGATGCGCCGAAGCTCACTTTGACCGATGGTTGCCGCGACCTCGGGATCGACGGCCTCCAAAACCAGGTTCACGTTGTCAGCTCCGATGACTCCTTCCGTCGCCGCCATGACGAACACGACCGAGCCGTTTTCCATCGCCTCTTTGTACTTTTCGGGCAGGAACTCCGGGATGTTGTTCTTCTCGTTCAGCTCGGCAGCGCTGGCGAACTTCCAGTTTCCGCTCAGCCGATAGCCAAGGCCCACAAGCTCGTTGGTATAGGTCGTTCCGCTCACCTCTCCCAAGGTAAACGTCGATGCATCCGGCTCCGCCTTCACCGTGTGTTCCCCGATATAGACACTGCGGGTGTCACCGTCCCACGCCACGTTTTCACCCAGGGAGTTGCTGACCGCCTTGGCGGCGATATAGGTAGTGCCGTTATAGATAAAGGCCTCGGGATTGCCGTGGGTATCGCCGGCATCAATGGCCTTATCGTCCACATAGACCCGCACATCGGGTTCCACTTTAATGGTGATTTCCCGAACCGCAAAAGCCGGGATCGCGACGGAAAGGGCCAAAACCGCCCCTACCAAACCGGAAATCAAGCGCTGTTTTTTCATGTTATTCTCTCCTTTTTTGTAATGGGAAGACCGTATCGCAACATTCTGTCCACTCTCCTCCCGTATGCCATGTATATTATCATATCAAGACAGCCGGCGCAAGGATTTTATCCCCTCCCGCAAGCGCAATTGGGCAAAAAGGCGGCCTGCCGACCAAGTCAGCAGGCCGCCTTTTTTATTTCTTCTCTCGTGTTTCCGTCCAGACCCGGTTGATCACCGCGCCCAGCAGCAAGATCGTACCACACAGGTACAGCCACAGCAGCAGCACGATAATGGATGCCAGTGACCCGTACAGCAGAGAATAGTTGGCCGACAGGTCAATAAAGCGGGAGAACAGCGCCGACGCCAGCACCATGGCCACGGCGCTGAGCATGGCACTTACGGTGACCGACATCCTCCCGGCCTGTTCCCGGGGCAGGCCCAGGCGGTAGACGATCAGCACCAGCAGCGCCACAAAGCAAAACAGCAACAGGTAACGCAGCCATCCCCACAGTTGGGTCAGCGTGGACATCTGTGTCACCACCAGGGACTGGGCGCCTAACAGTTTGGTCAGCAGCTCCGCCACGAGCTGCAGGGGGCGATCGCCGGTCAGCACCACAATGACCGCCAGACACAGCGTCACCAAAAACAGCAGGCTGAACAGCAGGCTAAGCCCCAGGCGGCGCACACCCATGTCCCGGGGCCGGTCGTACAGCTCACTCAGCGCGTCCCAAAGCACACGCAGGCCGGCGGAAGCCGCCACCAGCACCGTGGGGATACCGACCCACAGCGCCGCAGGGGGTACGGCGGACAGATGGTGAAAATACTCCCTGACCAGCTCCACCGCCTGGTGGGGCAAGATACGACCCAGCAGGGAAAACATCTGCACCATGTCCAAATCGAACATACCCACCACCGCGTTGACGCACAGCAGCAGAGGAAACAGGGACAGCAGAAAAAAATACGTCATGGCGCCCGCAGCCCGGGGGATGTTGTGTTCCATGGCCAGCCGCCATACACGCAGAACAAAGTCCCAACCTCGTTTCGCCCGGTTCATGGACCCCGCTCCTTTCTGTGAAAGTTTGGCGCAGGAAAAGAAAAACCCGCCTGCGGGGTTGCAGACGGGTGATTTCTTGGGTTGCTTAGCCTTCCAGCTTGTTCAGCTTCAAGGTCATGGCACTCTTCTTGTTGGCAGCGTTGTTCTTGTGCAGCAGACCCTTGGCCGCAGCCTGATCCACCGCCTTGACAGCCACCTTGTAAGCGACATCGGCCTCGCTGCGGTTGCCTTCCGCCACCGCGGCGTCAAACTTCTTGATGTCGGTCTTCAG
>SVLO01000024.1 GCA_015067885.1 Oscillospiraceae bacterium
GATCATCTTGCGCATGATGTCCAGCAGGTCATGCTGCAGGTACTCCAGATCGAAGGTGTCGAAGTCGTGGGAGCACTCCTGGATCATGACGGAGCAGGTGGTGTGGTGGGAAGCGATGGTGCAGGTACCGTTCTTGATGCCGGCCTCCTTGACGATGTTCAGCACGTCGGTGGTGATGTCGTGGAAGGTTGGCACCCAACCCCGGGACTGCAGCTCGATCTCTTTTTGGAAAACCTTGAATTCCATAGTAATTTCCTCCTACTGTCTTGTTGTATGTAAATGGTTTTTGCTTACTTCTGACGGGCGTCGTAGGCATCGCGGACGGCGCGGATCATGTCGTCCACCATCTGGGCGCGAGCCTCGCGGGTGGGCAGGGCGACGATGCCGCTGGAAGAGCCGGTGGCGTCGGCACCGGCGAAGATGTTGCGGTACACGTCGTCATAGCACTTGATGCCGGCGCCCTGCAGCACGTTGATCTCGGGGTTGACGTCCTTGACGCAGCGGGTGGACGCCTCCACATACTCGGCGTCGGAGGCCTTACCGGTGCCGATGAGTTCGGTGGGTTCGGCCACGATGATGTCGGGGTTCAGGTGGGCGATGGCGGATGCCTCGGCAATGGAGTCGGCGCACACGATGGTGGTCAGGCCCACCTCCTCGGCGCGCTTGATGGTAGCCTTCAGGGTGGCGATGGACACGGGCTTTTCACAGTGGTTGAGCATCACGCCCTCGGCACCGGCGGCCACCAGGGACTCGGGCAGCACGTCGGCAAGGCCGCGGCCGGGAGTCAGGGGGTCCATGTGGGGGGCAAAGACGTGGATGAACTTGGTGTTCTCGGCCACCCGGCGCAGCTCCACCAGGGGGCAGGTGAAGATGATGTCCACCTTGTACTTCTCGCTGGCGGCATCGGCAGCCTTGGCCAGCTCCAGAATGTCGTCACCGTACAGGTAGGACTTGGGACCGATTTCAAAAAACGGAGCCTTGATAGCACACTTTTTCATAAGAGGAACACTCTCCTTTCTCTCCCAAATATTATAGGTTGTTGTGAAATAATAGTCAATTGGTTTTGGGGCTGTTTTCAAAATTTTTCTGTCCCATTCGCTGTTCCCAAAAAACCATCTACCCAAATCTTCCAATATCGTGTATAATATCATCAGCATTTTATGCAGCCCCGGGCTGCGACACTATTTTTGGATACAGGAGTGTTTGTTATGGTAAAGAAAGAAGCTATCCAGGCCGCACGCGCCGCCTATGATATCGAGGCGGAGTGCATCAACGAAATGAAGGCCTTCATCGACGACGAGCAGTACGCCAAGGCGGTGGAGCTGCTCAGCACCGCCGAGCGCATCGGCACCTGCGGCTGCGGCCATTCCGGCATCATCTGCCAGCACATGGCCCACCTGATGTGCTGCATCGAGCGGCCCGCCCGCTTCATCTCCCCTGCCGAGGCGGTCCACGGCGCCACCGGCTATCTGCAGGCGGGCGACGTGATGATCTTCGCCTCCCGCGGCGGCAAGACCAAGGAGCTGCTGCCCATCGTGGACATCTGCAAGGCCAAGGGCGTCAAGATCATCTCCGTCACCGAGAATTTGGAGTCCCCCCTGGCCCAGGCCGCCGACGTGGTCCTCAAGCAGCACGTCAACCGCGAGACCGACAAGTGGAACGCCCAGGGTACCACCTCCACCACCGCCCTGTGCATGATCTTCCACGCCCTGCAGGCCGCCGTCATCGAGCAGACCGGCTACCAGGCCGAACAGTTTGCCCTGATCCATCCGGGCGGAGCCGTGGGCGAGCGCCTGAACAACAAGGCTCTGAACATCTAAACAGTAAACAGAACGGAGTTTTTGCTCTATGTACATTGGCATTGACCTTGGCAGCACCAATATGAAGGCCGCCCTCTACGACCGGGACCTGAAGTGCATCGATATGCGCAGCCGCCCGGTGGAGTACATCCGGGATAACGGTTTCGTGGAGTTCGAGGCGGAGCTGTATTACACCCAGTTGTTGGGCCTGATCGGCGAGCTGGTATCCACCAACCGTGTCACCTCCGTGGCCCACATCGCCTTCACCGGTCAGGCGGAGTCCCTCGTGGCCGTGGATCGGGAAGGCCGCGCCCTGACCAACGTTATCAGTTGGATGGACGAGCGGTCTGTGGACGAGTGCGCCACGCTGGCGGATCAATTCCCCGCCGAGCTGTGCGAGCGCATCACCGGCCAGCAGGCCGTGCTGCCCACCTGGCCCGCCACCAAGATCCTGTGGCTGAAACACAACCGCCCCGACGTGTTCGCCAACACCGACAAGTTCATGCTGCTGAAGGACTACATCGTCTATAAGCTCACCGGCGTGTGCCAGTCGGATATGTCCATCGCCACCTTCACCTTCTACTTCAACATCTTCGAAAAGTGCTACTGGCAGGAGATGCTGGATGCCATCGGCATCACTCCGGACAAGCTGCCCGCGCTGGTGGAACCCTGCTCCGTGGCCGGTCCCCTGACCGCCCAGGCTGCCGCCGCCACCGGGCTGGACGGCTCCACCCTGGTCAACCACGGCACCCTGGACCACTTCGCCGGCATGATCGGCACCGGCAACACCGCCGTGGGCGGCGTCACCCTGTCCACCGGCACGGTGATGGCCCTGGCCGCCATGTCCGCCGAACCCGCCCCCCGGGACAGCGGCATCGCCATGCACTACGGCTTTTTGCCCGACACCCACGTCATGCTCCCCGTGGCGGAAAGCGGCGGCGTCAGCCTGGAGTGGTTCCGCCGTACCTGCATGGGCGACATCGGCTACAATCAGATGAACGAAGTTCTGCTCCGGCGGGGCGGCAACGACCTGCTGTTCCTGCCCTACCTGGTGGGTACCAACGCCCCCGAGTTTGACAGCGCAGCCACCGGCGTGTTTTGGGGCCTGCGGCAGGAGCATGACGTGTACGACATGGCCCACGCGGTCATGGAGGGCGTGGCCTTCGTCCTGCGCAAAAACACCGACAACATCCGTCAGAAGGGTACCGAGCTGACCGCCATCATCGCCACCGGCGGCGGCGCCAAAAGCCCCGTGTGGTGTCAGCTACAGGCAGACATCACCGGCCTGGACGTACTCATTCCCAAGGAGAAGGAGGCCGCCTGCCTGGGCGCCGCCATCATCGCCGCCGTAGCCGACGGCCGCTACGCCGACTTTGACCAGGCCGCCGGGGAGGTCGTGTCCTTCGTCCGCCGGTTCACCCCCAACCCCACCGCCGGGACCGAAACCAAGTTCCGCCGCTTCTGCGCCCTGTACGACGCGGCGCTGAAACTGGGCGACCTTAAGTGACCAAAATTATAAAACAACGGCCCGTTTTTATAACAAAGAACGGGCCGTCTGTGATATTCTTCCACTATAAAACAAACTGAAAGGCGGCTGTTTGACTATGGATCTGTCTATCGTCCAGCTTACCAACCTGACCAAGGTTCTGCCCGACACCCAGTTTCCCATCTGGAACGAAAACACCATGACCGCTATGCCCGGTCAGCGCATCAGCTATCAGATTGCCATGCGCTCTTCCTACACCATGCTGGTGGAAACCGCTGTCAGCGGTGACTTTGCCGACCGTGTGGAGCTGTTCCGTGTCCAGCTCGTCCCCGTGGACGCCCCCTGCGTGCAGATGGGGCACGCCCCTATGAATCTGGATCCTCAGGACTACGTATCTCTGGAGCCTTGCCGTATCCCCGACGCCCTGGTTCCTATGGCGGAGCTGGGCAACAAGACCCTGCTCAGCCCCAACAACGCCGTACTGTGGGTCAGCCTGGACATCCCCAAGGATACCGCCGCCGGTACGTATAAGTACACCGTGGATTTGACCTTCACCGACGTACGCCGCTCCGACGCGGTGTTTACCGTCCCCTGCGACATGACCCTGACCGTCATTCCCGTGGTTATGCCCGAGCAGCAGACCATCTACTCCCGCTGGTTCCACGCCGACTGCGTGGCCACCGCCCACCATGTGGAGATTTTCTCCGAGGCGCATTGGGAGTTGATGGAAAAGTATGTGGCTGCCGCCGCCCGGGTGGGTATGAACATGATTCTGACCCCCATTCACACCCCGCCCCTGGACACCGCCGAGGGTACCGCCCGTCCCTGTGTCCAGCTGGTGGATATCGAGAAACAGGGCGACACTTACACCTTCAACTTCGACAAGCTCACCCGCTTCGTCACGATGTGCCTGCGTCACGGCATCACCCGCTTCGAGATGGCGCACCTGTTCAGCCAGTGGGGTGCCAAGTGTCCTCCCAACATCATGGTCACCCATGACGGCGTGACCGACTATCTGTTCGGCTGGCACGTGTCCGCCACCGGCCCGGAGTACACCAACTTTCTTCCCCAGTATATCACCGCCGTGTGCAACCACTTGAAGGAACTGGGGGTACTGGACAACTGCTTCTTCCACATCTCGGACGAACCCAACCTGCACAACATCGACCAGTACCGTGCCGCCGCCGACCTGTTGCGCCCCCTGCTGGGTGACGGCCACACCATCGACGCACTGTCCAAGACCGAGTTCTGCGAGCAGGGTCTGGTGGGTCGCCCCTGCTGCGTGGTGCAGTCCGTGAAGAAGTTCCTGGATGCCGGCATTACCGACCTGTGGACCTACTACTGCTGCGGCCCACAGACCGGCTATCCCAACAGCTTCCTTGCTATGCAGGCCCGGAACAACCGGGTGTTGGGCTTCCTGCTGTACCGCTGGAACATCGGCGGCTTCATGCAGTGGGGTCTGAACTTCTACCACAGCCAGCTGTCCTACCACCCCGTGGATCCGTGGGTGACCACCTCGTCCGAGGGTTCCTTCCCCTCCGGCGACGCTTTCATCCTCTACCCGGGCCACAACACCGTGTACGGCTCCACCCGTGCCGAGGTGATGTACGATGCCCTGCAGGATGTGCGCATCTGTCAGGCACTGGAGCAGTACATCGGCCGGGACGCCGTGTGCGAGATTCTGGACACCGCCAACGGCGACATTCTGGAGTTCGGCAACTTCCCCAAGCGGGACGGATTCCTCATCGGCCTGCGTGAGAAACTGTTGAGCCGCCTGGCCGCCGAGGCCGCCAAGAAGTAAGATTACAAACAAAAACGGACATCTCCAATCGGAGATGTCCGTTTTTGTTATGGTCAGGGTTTCTTCATCGTCAAACTGATGCGCTTTTTCTTCTCGTCCACTTCCAGCACCCACACGGTGACGATGTCGCCCACAGAAAGCACCTGGGAGGGGTGCTTGATGAACCGGTCGCAGATGCGGCTGATATGCACCAGGCCGTCCTGATGGACGCCGATATCCACGAAGGCACCGAAGTCAATGACGTTGCGCACGGTGCCTTTCAGCTCCATGCCCGGCTTCAAATCCTTCATCTCCAGCACGTCGGTGCGCAGGACGGGGGGCGGCAGCTCGTCACGGGGGTCCCGGCCCGGCTTCATCAGTTCCTTGATGATATCGTTCAGGGTGGGAACGCCCACGCCGCAGTCGGCGGCCAGCTTGTCCATGCCGATGCTCTTGGCCGCTTCCTCCAACTCGGCAAGGCCACCCTCCTTCACATCCTTCAGGGTATAGCCGCACAGCTCCAGCAGCTTTTCCGCCGCGGGGTAGCTCTCCGGGTGGACGCCGGTATTATCCAGCACACCCTTGCTCTCCGGCACGCGGAGGAAGCCCGCGCACTGCTCAAAGGCCTTGGGACCCAGCTTAGGCACCTTCAAAAGCTGCTTGCGCGTGGTGAACACGCCGTTCTCCTCCCGGTAGGTGACGATATTCTTGGCGGTGGTGCCGTTCAGGCCGGACACCCGGGCCAACAGGGGCGCGGAGGCGGTGTTCAGGTCCACGCCCACGGCGTTGACGCAGTCCTCCACCACGCCGTCCAGGGTCTGGCTCAGCCGGGCCTGGGGCATATCGTGCTGATACTGACCCACGCCGATGGCCTTGGGGTCGATTTTCACCAGCTCGGCCAGGGGGTCCTGCAATCGCCGTGCGATGGACACAGCGGAGCGCAGGTTGACGTCATACTCGGGAAACTCTTCGGCGGCCAGCTTGCTGGCGGAGTAGACGGAAGCGCCCGCCTCGTTGACGATGGCGTAGCTGACCCCACCGCCCACGCGGCCAATCAGCTCCACCGTCATCTGCTCGGTCTCCCGGCTGGCGGTGCCGTTGCCGATGGCGATGTGCACCACGCCGCTCTTTTTAATCATGCGGGACAGAGTGGCAATGGCCTCCTCCTTCTGCCTCTGGCCGTGGGTGGGGTAGACCACCGCGGTGTCCAGCACCTTTCCGGTACCGTCCACCACCGCCACCTTGCAGCCCATACGGTAGCCGGGGTCCAGGCCCATGGTCACCTTACCCTTCACCGGGGGCTGCATCAGCAGGGGGCGCAGGTTCAGGGCGAAGTTGTGGATGGCGCCCTCCGCCGCCGCGTCGGTCAGCTCGGTGCGCATCTCCCGCTCCAGGGAGGGGTGCAGCAGCCGGGTACAGGCGTCGTCCGCCGCCGCGCGCACGATGGGCATGGCGGCCCGGCCGGGAACCACCTCACGGCGCACGCACATACACAGGGCCTCCGGGTCCATGTCCACGGACGCCTTCAAAATCTCTTCCTTTTCCCCCCGGTTGATGGCCAGCACCTGATGGCCCATGGCCTTGGAAATGGGGGTGTTGAAGTCGTAATACAGCCGATAGACCGTGTCCTCCGGCTCCTTATCGGCGGCCTTGGACACCAGCTTGGCGCTTTTGTGGTACAGCTCCTTCAGCACCCGGCGCACCCCGGCGTCGTCGGAGATCATCTCCGCGATGATGTCCATGGCGCCCTGAATGGCATCCTGCACCGTTTCCACGCCTTTTTCCGGGTCTACGTAGGCAGCGGCTTCCCCCTCCGGGTCGGCGCACACCCCACCTTTCTCAAAATAGAGCAGCGCCAACGGCTCCAGCCCCTTCTCCTTGGCCATGGTGGCCCGGGTGCGGCGCTTTTGCTTGTAGGGGCGGTACAGGTCCTCCACCTCCGCCAGGGTGGCGGCGGCGTCAATGGCGGCGGCCAGCTCCTCGGTCAGCTTGCCCTGCCCCTCGATGGAGTTTTTGACCTCGTCCTTGCGCTGGGCCAGGTTGCGCAGGTACTGCAGCCGGTCCTCCAGGGTGCGCAGAAGCTGGTCGTCCATGGAGCCGTGCAGCTCCTTTCGGTAGCGGGCGATAAAGGGAATGGTGGCCCCCTCGTCAATGAGGTTGACTACGTTTTCCACATAGGTTGCGGGCTGGGAAAGCTCCGCGGCCAGTTTTTCGATCAGGTTATCCATGGGAACACTCCTTTGCTTTGTGTCCCCTCCAGTTTACTCCAAATCGGGGCAAAAGTCCATTAAAATCAGCGCAATTTCCTTGGAAATACCCCTTGACAAGCGTGGTTTTTTCGGTATAATAGTAAAGCCTGTCCTTGTGCGGATAGGCGTTTCATCCTTGCCTTTACCAAATGTAAAGGCCATATGTCCATAAGGAGGTGCAAAGAAAATGGCAAAGATCAACGCAAACTACGAGGTCGTCTACATCCTGGACCCCGCCCTGAGCGAGGAGGCTACCGCCGCTCTGGTGGCCAAGTTCAAGGGCATTGTGGAGACCAACGGCACCGTGACCGAGGTTGACGAGTGGGGCAAGCGCCGTCTGGCCTATCCCATCAACGACCTGATGGAGGGTTACTACGTGCTGATGACCTTCACCGCTGCCGCCGCTATCCCCGCCGAGCTGGACCGCGTGTTCCGCATTACCGACGGTGTGATGCGCTCCATGATCGTCTGCAAGGACGAGGTGTAAGGAGAGGCCGCAATGCTGAACAAAATCTTCATTATGGGTCGTCTGACCCGGGACCCCGAGCTGCGCCGCACTCAGACCGGCACGCCTGTGGCGTCCTTCACTTTGGCCGTGGACCGGGACTTCAAGGATAAGACCACCGGCGAGCGCGCCACCGATTTCATCGACGTCGTTGCCTGGCGTCAGACCGGCGAGTTTGTCAGCCGCTACTTCACCAAGGGCCGCATGGCCGTGGTGGAGGGCCGCCTGCAGATCCGCGAGTGGACTGACAAGGACGGCAACAAGCGCCGCTCTGCCGAGGTGCAGGCCGACAACGTCTACTTTGGCGACTCCCGTCGCGAGGGGGACAACGGCGGCTATTCCGCTCCCGCTTACGGCGCCGCTCCTTCCGGCTATTCCGCCCCCGCCGAGGGCGACCAGTTCGCCGAGCTGTCCGGTGACGACGGCGAGCTTCCGTTCTGAACCAAGCGAGTTTTCGCTTCAACTTTGACCAAACGGTCGTAAAAAGGAGGTTTTCTTCATGTCCATGGAACGTGATAACCGCGCTCCCCGCGGCCGCAAGCGCCGCAAGGTGTGTACTTTCTGCGCGGATAAGGTCGAGTGCATCGATTACAAGGACGCCGCCAAGCTGCGCCGCTTCGTGTCCGAGCGCTCCAAGATCCTGCCCCGCCGCACCACCGGCACCTGCGCCATGCATCAGCGTCAGCTGACCGAGGCTATCAAGCGCGCCCGTCAGATCGCCCTGCTGGCCTACGTGACCGACTGATCTCACCCCTTAAAACGACCTTTCCTGTTGGAAAGGTCGTTTTTTTGTTCTTTGACACACACCGCGGCGCCTGCTGCGGTGCGTGTGTCGTTCCTGCGTTACTCTCTGTAGGGGGCGGTGTCCCACCGCCCCGCGGGCCGATGAGGACATCGGCCCCTACGCGAGTATGGGGGGCAACCTCCCTGCGCAGAGCCCGACGACCCAGCGGGCCGACTCCTTCGTAACGCGGGATCCATACACCTCCCCGGCAGCCGTAGGGGCGGCCCCGCGTGGCCGCCCGTGGGCGCATACTATGCGCCCCTACGCAGACCCGCAATCTTTTTGCAGCAGTCGGCGGGAGTTCGTTAGACGGATGTTTTATAGATGGTACAACGTGCGGCAGCCTAATCGGTGCTGAATGGGTCAGAGGTGTCCGCCGACCGTGTGAGTGTGACCCCACGGAGGTCACCCAAAGGAAGTTTTAAGAAACCATTGGTTTCTTAACGCCTTTTTCGTGTCTTTTGTGGCGTTACAAAAGACACCCGCCCGGGGGCGGAACAGCCCCTATAACCAATCTTTGACAAATACAGGACTCTCGTGTTAAGATAACACCAAGAGGTGATATTGCTATGAATTTTATTCAATTTGTAGAGCAAGTACCCAATGTGACAATTGCTAAACGAATAGCAACGGCCTATGTGGCGGATTATCGTCGGTTAGAGTTTGATGAAGTAAAAGCGTGTTTGATAAAAACAGCGCAACAATACACGTCGCACGAAAATATTGCCGCCCGCCTCGAGGAACTCAAGTTGGATAGCAATCGGGCGGTACGCATTATTGCGCCAATTTTGCTTCGGGATTATCTGTTGAATCAAGATGATTTTATTTCGACTTGTAAGGAAACCGATTCCGCAATTCTCAACTACGAGAAAAGCGTAATTGATGAATCCAACAACTTTGACATCACCAAACTTTCCAAAGACTTGGCGCTATTCAAGCACATGCTTGACACGGCTTGGTCTCTTAACGACGACATCTCGGTAGATGAAAAGAATCTGTTGGAATCCTTGCGGCAATATCTTTCCATTTCCATTCAAGAACAACAGTTATTGGAAGCACAATCGGGACGGTTCCCCAATGTCGGAAACGTTCTCCACACCTTCGACGATATTGATGTGGCCAGAAAGGCCCTGCAATCCGCAGGATTGCTTGCCTGCATCAAGAATGCTGATGGAGCATTGTGTGACATGATTCCTGACGACGTAGCTGCAGGCATCCGGCAGTACTATGGTATCGAAATTCGGAATTACGGATATGAAAAGCTCGTCGACTATGTTGTTAAAAAGGCTAAAAAGCAGTATTTGATTGATATTATTACAAAAGCCGGTAAGTACTACAAAAGGGCAAATTTTGATATTTCCGCTACATCTACCATCAGCGAACTGAAGGATATCATTTTGAAATCTATTCAGCCCTCGAATCTGTTGGGTGGATTCTCCACCAACGACGGAATGAACGTAGAGGATTTGTCTGCTTGGTGTGCGGAATTGGGCATTAATGTTTCTGGGACAAAAAAGGTTCTGATCGAAAGAATCTTGGCACATTATGATTCTATGCGCCGCATTGAGGTAAAGACAGAAGATTCGAGGGAAAAACTTGTTGCGGTGTATGATGAATTGGCAAGGCGGGATTTGAAGTTCCTGCGTACCAATAACATCATCGAAAAAGATTTGCAATGCGAGCATTATTTCGAAGATGCAACCAACTACATCTTTGAAGCTATGCTGATGAACAAACCCTTGACCCTTACCGGAACGGACCATCCCGACGGAAAACTGTCTTTTAAAGATAAGTACATTATGTGGGATAACAAGTCCAAGGAGAAACCCGTTAACTTGAAAGACCATATCCAGCAGTTCGATAGATACATCAAGACCTCCGACAAGGACGTTGTTGTATTTATGGTAATTGCGCCGGACTTTACGCCCCAAAGTGTGCAGGAATGTGTGGACTACTCGCTGAACAACGACACACAAATCCTGCTGATTACGGCGGCTGAACTAAAAGCAGTTGCAGAAGCTTGGAGCAAATCGCACCAAGGCGAAATCTTCAACTTGGGCTACTTCAAACAAAACGGAAGGTTTGATATTAAGCTGCTGAATCTATAACAACCTCAACAGTCCGTCCTGCTAAAGGACGGACTGTTTTTGTGTGTCAGGTCGGCTTGCGCAAGGGATTCCCCAAAAATTCCCTCCTCCGGAATAACCGCCCCCCGTCCCGGGCAGAATGGTGGTGCTTACATCATTCCGAAAGGGCGTGTTTCTATGGTAAAAGGCAGCAACCGACAGGTCATCGTGGTCAAGTCCCCCGACCCAAAACTCTTTGAACAGGCCATTTTTCTGCTGCGGGAGGACGCGGCGGGCGACGGCGTCACCCCGGAGCAAATCATCCGTCAGGCCCAGCAGGCCGCCGACAACTACCTGCGCAGCCACTCCATCCGAACCCGCCGGGGCCTGCATCTGCCCCGGGCCGCATGGGGCCTGTTCGGCGCTTTAGCCGCCTCTGCCGCGTGGGTGGTGTATCTGTTTTTCCTCTAATCTACGCGCTTGACTTTTTTGAATTCCTGGTGTATCATACCCATAGAGATTTAGAGAAACGGAACTCCTGCGGGGTTATTGTACCCGCGGCTCCCGTTTCTCTTTCTTTTTTGCAAAGGAGGCCCTATCCATGTCCAACATCCTCACCTGTTTGGAATGCAATCCGGTCATCGCCGCCATCGGTGATGACAAGTGGCAGCAGGCCACCGCCAGCCCGGCTCAGGTCCTTTTCTATATGTCTGCCAACCTGTTGACCATCGCAGAACGGGTACGGCAGGCCCACGATACCGGTAAATACATTTTGGCCCATCTGGATTTGGCCGAGGGTATCGGCAAGGACCGCACCGGCATCCGCTTTTTGGCTCAATGCGGCGTGGACGGCATCCTCTCCACCAAAGGATTGCTGATTCGCCACGCCCGGGAGCAGGGGCTGTTCGCGGTACAGCGGTTTTTCGCCGTTGACTCCGCCGGGGCCGAGGGCGTTGGGGACGTGTTTCGCAGCACCAATCCCAACCTGATGGAAATTATGCCGGGGGTGGTGACCAAGGTCATCAAAACCTGCGCCGACAGCGGCATCCCGGTCATCGCCGGCGGCCTGCTCCAAACCAAAGCTGAGGTAACCGAGGCCCTGAGTGCCGGGGCAACGGCTATCTCTACCGGCAGCCCCGAGCTGTGGTATATATAACAACCAAACACCCAAGAGAGTTTGAGAAACGGGAAAAACGGATGCGGATACCGCATCTGTTTTTCCCGTTCTTTTTTGAAAGGAAGGCTTTCTATGACATACGATGTAGTAATCATAGGTGCAGGTGTTATCGGCGGCATGCTGGCCAGAGAGCTGAGCCGGTATGAGCTGTCTGTGTGCCTTTTGGAGCGGGAAAACGATGTCTCCATGGGCGCCAGCCGGGCCAATTCCGGCATCATCCACGGCGGCTATGACCCCGTTCCTGGCACCTTAAAGGCTCAACTGAACACCCAAGGCGTGGAGCTGCTGTTCGAGGCGGCAAAGCAGCTGAATGTCCCCCACAAGCGGAACGGCTCTATGGTCTGCGCTTTTTCCCCGGAGGATGAGACTCTGCTGCAGACCCTGTTTGAACGCGGGCAGGCCAACCGCGTCCCGAATTTGGCTCTGCTGTCCGGCGAAGAGGCCCGCTTACTGGAGCCGGAGCTGTCCCCCGCCGTAACCCGGGTTCTGCACGTGCCCAACGCCGGCATCATCAGCCCCTACGAGCTGACCATCGCCGCCGTGGGCAACGCCATGGACAACGGTGTTGCCTTACTGCGCAATTTCGAGGTCACCTCCATCCTTTGGGGAAAGGAGCAGTTCCGCGTTACCGCCGCCGACGGACAGGTTGTGTCCGGCCGGTTCCTGGTCAACTGCGCCGGCGGCTATTCCGACCGCATTGCCGCCATGGTCGGCGACACCTTCTTCACCATTCTGCCCCGAGCGGGTGAGTATCTGCTGCTGGACAAGGCAGAGGGTCATCGCGCCCACCACACCCTGTTCCAGTGTCCCACCAAGGATGGCAAGGGTATTTTGGTTTCCCCCACCGTCCACGGCAACCTACTGGTGGGTCCCACCGCTGTCCGGGTTCCCACTCCTGATTGCACCGCCACCACCCCGGAGGGGTTGGCGCAGTCGGAACGCTTGGCCGCCAAAAGCGTCCCCTCCATTGACTTCCGGCAGGTCATCACCTCTTTCACCGGGGTGCGCGCCTCCACCCCCAGGGAGGATTTCATTCTGCAACCCTCCCCCATGGTACCCAACATGATTCACGCCGGGGCCATCGACTCTCCTGGCCTGACCTGCTGTGTGTCCATCGCCCGCTACCTGACAAATCTACTGAGTCAGCAGGGTCTTGTCCTGCAGGAAAAGGCGGATTGGGGCGGCACCCGCCCCGACCCCTGCGCCTTCCGCAGCCTGTCTGACGACGAAAAGAATGCGTACATCAAGGCAAATCCCGCCTTCGGCAAGATTGTGTGCCGCTGCGAAACGGTCAGCGAGGGCGAGATTATACAGGCCATCCGCACCAACCCCGGCGCCCGGGACGTGGATGGTGTCAAGCGCCGCACCCGCAGCGGCATGGGGCGCTGTCAGGGCGGCTTCTGCGCCCCCTATGTGATGGAGCTGCTCTGCGCGGAAGCGGACATGACCATGGAACAGGTCACCAAATGCGGCGGCAACTCCAACCTGATTTCCGGGAGGATTGGTTAACGATGACAACCTATGATGTAGTTGTGGTGGGCGGCGGCCCGGCGGGCATGGCCGCCGCCATCGCCGCCTATGATGCCGGTTGTCCCCGGGTGGTCATTTTAGACCGGGAACCCCAGCCGGGCGGCATTTTGATGCAGTGCATCCACAGCGGCTTCGGCCTGCACAAGCTGGGTCGGGAACTGACCGGCCCGGAATACGCCGCCGTTTACGCGCAAGAGGTGGCACGGCGGAATATCCCCGTCATGACGGAAACCACCGTCACCGCAATCACCCCCGACCGGGTCGTTACCGCCCAAAATCGAACCGGCATCGTAATGCTGCAGGCCGGCGCAGTCATTTTAGCTATGGGTTGCCGGGAGCGTAGCCGCGGCGCCCTGCGCATCTGCGGCACCCGTCCCGCCGGCGTTTACAGCGCCGGCACCGCCCAAAAACTCATCAACTGCATGGGCTGGCGGGCGGGCAAGCGGGTGGTCATCCTCGGCTCCGGCGATATCGGCCTGATCATGGCTCGCCGCATGAGCCTGGAGGGTGCCAAGGTAGAAGCCGTGTGCGAAGTCATGCCCTATTCCGGCGGTCTGACCCGCAATATTGTCCAATGTCTGGGGGACTTCGACATCCCCCTGTACTTAAATACCACCGTGGTGGAAGTCCACGGTCAAATGCGGGTGGAGGGTGTCACCATCGCCCAGGTAGATGAGCAGCGCCGCCCCATCCCGGAAACCCAGCGTCATATCCCCTGCGACACCCTGCTTCTCTCCGTGGGTCTGATTCCGGAGAATGAGCTGACCCGCTCCATGGGCATCCCCATGGACCCCGTCACCGGCGGCGCGCTGGTGGATGAGTCCTGCCAGACCGCCCTCCCCGGCATCTTCGCCTGCGGCAACGTACTGCAGGTACACGATTTGGTGGATTATGTTTCCGAAGAGGGCGAGCGCGCCGGGTACGGTGCTGCCGCCTTCGTGCAGGGAAAGTCGACCCAAAGCGTGCCATTGCTCACCCAAGCCGGGGCCAACGTGCGTTACGTCCTGCCCCAAACCATTTCCACCACAGAAGCCTCCGTTTCCCTGTTTTTCCGTGTAACCCGGCCCATGGGCAATGTGCGTTGCGTCGCCCGCAGCGGGGACACCCTTTTGACTTCCAAAACGTGTCCCCGGGTAGCACCCGGCGAAATGGAGCGCATCACCCTGACCCCGGATATGTTACAGTGTGCCGGACATACCATCACCGTAACCGCGGAGGTGACAGAATGAATCGGGAATTGACTTGTATTATCTGCCCCAAGGGGTGCTTGCTGCGGGTAGAGGGGAACGAATCTGACCTCATTGCCACAGGCAACGCCTGCCCACGCGGTGCGCAATACGCCAAACAGGAGTGTACAAATCCGGTGCGCACCCTCACAACGGTCTTGCGCGTTTCCAATCGATGCGATACAATGGTTGCAGTCAAAACCCTGCGCCCCATTCCCAAGGCGGCCATTCCCGCCGCCATGGCGCAGTTACGCAACATCACCGTGACCGCCCCCGTTTCCATCGGGGACACCGTGCTGGACGACCTGTTTGGAAGTCCGGTCGTCGTCACAAAAGGAGCCGAGTAATGAGCCACAATCTGAACGACATGCAGCTGTTCCTGTTCGACATGGACGGTACCCTGTACTTGGGGGACCGCCTGTATGACTTTACCATCGAACTGCTGGACACCATCAAAAAGACCGGTCGCACCTACCTGTTTATGACCAACAACTCCTCCAAGAGTGTGGCCGACTACATCAAAAAGCTGGCAAAGCTGGGCATTTCCGCCACCCGGGAGGATTTTATCACCTCCTCCCAGGCCACGGCCTACTACCTCCACAAGCATCACGAGGGTAAGCGGCTGTACGTCTGCGGCACCCGATCCCTGAAGGAAGAGCTGCGCATGGAAGGCTTTGCCGTCACCGACCGGGTGGAAGACACCGACTGCGTGGTCATGGGCTTTGACACGGAGCTGACTTTCCAAAAGCTCCACGACGTCAGCTATCTGCTGCTGACCCGCCCGGACCTGCCCTACATCGCCACCAACCCCGACCTGGTCTGCCCCACGGAGTTTGGCAGCGTACCCGATTGCGGCAGCGTGTGCATCTGCATCAAAAACGCCACCGGACGGGAGCCGGTGGTCATCGGAAAGCCGTCCCCCCTCATGCCTCAACTCGCCATGGAGCGGCTGGGCGTGGCCCCGGAGCAGACCTGCGTCATCGGTGACCGCATTTATACCGACGTGAAATCCGGCCTGAACGCCGGGGTCACGGGTGTTTTGGTCATGAGCGGCGAAACCACGCCGGAGATCCTGGCCGCCAGCCCCGACAAGCCCCACCTGGTCCTGCAAAACGCGGGAGAGATCCTCTCCGTCCTGAAGGCGTAAAAAAGGCAGAAAAAAGCTTGCTTTTCCCTGTTTGCCGTGATATAATGCGGGGTACGTCGGAAGAATTCCGTCCTAACACAACATCTGTCCCGCCCCGGGACTTGAAAGGAACGATGAACAAATGCTCGCTCTTACTATCATTCAGGTGATCCTGTGCCTCGTTTTGGTGGCCGTAGTCATGCTCCAGTCCGGCAAGAGTGCCGGCCTGTCCGGTGCCATTGCCGGCGGCGCTGAGACCTTCCTGTCCAAGAACAAGGCCAAGAGCCTGGACGCCAAGCTGGCCCGCAGCACCAAGTGGGTGTGCGCCGTTTGGCTGGTGCTGACCCTGCTGCTGACTCTGCTGGTCCCCGTCCTCAACAAGGCCGACGACCCCGCCGTGTCCACTCCCGACACCTCCGTGTCCACCTCCGTTGAGGCCGATACCTCCGCCGAGGCTGACACCTCCGCCGAGGCCGACGTTTCCGCCGAGGCCGACACTTCCGCTGAGGCCGACACTTCCGCTGAGGAGACCCCCGCTGCTTGATTTACACAAACAAAAGCTCCCGCTTCCTTTTGGAAGCGGGAGCTTTTTTGTTGGTATCACAGCTCCTCCGAGCGGTCAAACAGCCACGAGCGCAACTGCTCGATGCCCTCGTCGCTGATGGGGAAGTTTGCGGTGTGGGTCACGGTGCTGCACTCGTAGCACAAAGGCCCGGGCCAAACCTCCGCCGCCATCTCGCCGTCAGCGGGTACGATACGCCAGCGGGCGTTTTTTCGGCTGCCCGTCCACACGTTTCCGTACTGCATGGACATGACGTTGGGTAAAAAAATGGTATTTTCCATAATTTTCTCCTTTTGTATTGCGAAATCCATTTTGCCGCGCATTGCGCGCCCGCAAGGGATCGCCGTTGGGGTTGTTCCGCCTGCGGGCGGCCACACGGGGCCGCCCCTACGCAGCCGTCGGGCCGCGTGAATTACTTCCCCACGCAGAAGCGCTGAAAGATGCGGTCGGTCACGTCCTGCCGGACAGTGCGGCCGGTCAGTTCCCCCAGGGCGGCCAGGGCGTTTTCCACGTCCACCAACACCGCGTCGGGAGTGAAGCCCGCCAGCAGACCTTGCCGGGCCAGTTCCACCGCCTGCCGGGCCTGCCGGGCGGCCTGCACCTGACGGGCGTTGGTCAGCAGGGCGCCGCAGGGGTCGTCCCCGGTCTGGCGGGTCAGATCCGCCACCAGCTCCTCCAGCTTGTCCAAACCCTGCCCGGTCTTTGCGCTGATCTCCACCGCGGGAACATCCCGGGGCGCGATCTGCTCTGCCGGGGACAGGTCACACTTGTTCCACACCAAAATCGTGGGCGCGCAGGCCACCGCCTGCTCCAGCAGCGCCGTGTCCTCCGCCGTAAGGGGTACCGAGCGGTCGCACAGGAACAAAATCACCGCCGCCTCGCTCATGGCCGCGCGGCTGCGCTCCACGCCCAGCCGTTCCACCGGGTCGTCGCTGTGCCGCAGACCGGCGGTGTCCACCAGCCGCAGCAGGGTCCCGCCCAGGCGGACCCGCTCCTCCACCGTGTCCCGGGTGGTGCCGGGGATGTCGGTGACGATGGCCCGCTCGTAGCCCAGCAGGGCGTTGAGCAGGGAGGATTTACCCGCGTTGGGCCGGCCCACGATGGCGCAGGGCAGGCCGCTGACCATGCTCTGACCCCGCCGCCAGGTGGCCAGCAGGCGGTCCAACTGTTCAGCGGCCGCATCCATGGCCTCCGCCATGATTTTTTGCGTAAAGGGGTCGATGTCCTCGTCGGGCCAGTCCAGCACCGCGTGGAAGTGGGCCAGCAGATCCACCAGGCCGGAGTATATCTCCTCCACCCGGCGGCTCAGGGCGCCCCCGAGCTGGGCGGCGGACTGCAGCGCCCCCTCCCGGGTCTGAGCGTCGATGAGGTCCACCACCGCCTCGGCCTGCACAAGATCCAGTTTTCCGTTCAAAAAGGCCCGCTGGGTGAATTCCCCCGCCCGGGCCTGCCGCACGCCTTGCGCGAACAGCGCCTCCAGCCCCATCTGCAAAACCAGGGCCGAGCCGTGGCAGTGCAGCTCCGCCGTGTCCTCCCCGGTGTAGGTGGCCGGGCCGCGGCTGTAGGTGGCCACGATGCGATCCAACACCGCCCCCTGCCCATCGGTCAACTCACCGTAGATCACGGTGCGGGGCGCATGGTCGCCAAGGGGCCGCCCGTCCGCCGGACGGAATAGATGGTCAACAGCCGCAATCGCTTGCGGCCCAGAGAGTCTGAGAATTCCAATCGCGCCGGGCAACCCCGTTGCAACGGCGGCTATGGTATCGGTTTCACCTCGGCCCATCCGGCCTGCACCCCCTTCGTCCGGCGGCAATTTTTGCCCCAAAATCCTGCAAAAAAACTTTGTTCAAAACGCCCTCGCTTTTCCTCTTGACAGAGATTATGTCACCCTATTTTGTACGTTCTCGCTTGACATCGGTAGACATAATCCGGTGTGGAAAAGTCTGTGGACAATGTGGAAAACCCTGTGTTTGGTGGGTTTTTATCGCTTCGCTCTGCGTTATTCGACAACCAAAAACACCACTGGCAAAGATGCCAAAAATAATTATTTTTCTCCGGTTTTCGCCGGGGTGTTTTGCCCGGTTTTTTGCGAAAATGCAAGAACGCCGTCGCAACAAAAATCGCGGCATCCGGGCCGGGCTGCGGTTTGGGTTACGCCCGCCGGCAGATGGCTCTTGCAGCCTGGACACCCGAGGCGCCCGCCTGGGCCAAGCCGCGGGTGACGCCGGCGCCGTCACCGGCGGCAAACAGGCCGGGCAGAGCGGTTTCCAGCTCGGCGGACAGCTCCAGCCGGGAGGAGTAGAACTTCACCTCCGCGCCGTAGAGCAGGGTGTCGTAATTGGCGGTACCCGGGGCAATTTTGTCCAGGGCGTAGATCATCTCAATGATGTCGTCCAGCTGCCGCTTGGGCAGGGCCAGGGACAGGTCGCCGGGGATGGCGGCGGTCAGGGTGGGCCGCACGAAGGACTTGCTCATGCGGTGTTCGTTGGTGCGGATACCCGCCACCAGGTCGCCAAAGCGCTGGACCAGCACGCCGCCGGCCAGCATATTGGACAGGGACGCGATGTGCTTGCCGTAGCGGTAGGGTTCGTTAAAGGGAGAGGTAAACCGGTTGGACACCAGCAGGGCGAAGTTGGTGTTCTGACTGCGCAGCTCGGGAGCAGAGTAGGAGTGGCCGTTGACGGTGTTGATGCCGTCCACATTTTCCGCCACCACGTGACCGTAGGGGTTCATGCAGAAGGTGCGCACCTGGTCGCCGTACTGCTTGGTGCGGTAGACCAGCTTGGACTCGTACACCACGTCGGTAATATGCTCAAACACCGCGGCGGGCAGCTCTACCCGCACACCGATGTCCACCTGGTTGTTGATGAGGTTGATGCCCAAATTCTTGCACTGCTTGGCAAACCACTCCGCGCCGGAACGACCGGGGGCGGCCAGCAGGAAACGGCAGGACACCTGGCCGCCCTTGGCAAGGGTCAGGCGGTATCCCTCCCCATCCCGGGCGATCTCGGCCACAGAGGTATCAAAGCGGAACTCCACCTTGTCCCGCAGCCCCTCGTAGATATTGGTCAGGATGCGCAAATTATTTTCCGTACCCAGGTGCTTGCACCGGGCCTGCAGCAGGTGCAGGTCGTGGGCCAGGGCCTGCTTTTCCAGGGCCTTGGCCTCGGGGGTTTGGGTAGAGAAGACCTCGGTGGTGGCGCCATGGGCCACGTTGATGCCGTCCACGTATTCGATCAGGTCCATGACCTGCTCGGCGGGGATGAAGTCGGTCAGCCAGCCGCCGAAGGCGGTGGTGAAGTTGAACTTACCGTCGGAGAAGGCGCCCGCGCCGCCGAAGCCGCACATGGTATCGCACACGGCGCAGTGGATGCATTCCTTCACCTTGCCCGCCACAATGGGGCAGCTGCGGCTGTAAATGTCCCGGCCCTGGTCCAGGGCCAGCACCCGCAGCTCCGGGCGCAGTTTAGCCAGCTCGTAGGCGGCAAAGATACCCGCCTCGCCACAGCCCAAAATCACAACATCGTACTGAAAATTCATTGAAATTCTCCTCCCGACACGAGATTACGGTACATTATACCACAAGTTGCCCCAAAAGAAAAGCACCGCCGTATTCAAACCGCAGTGCTTAACTCTTTTTTGTGAACTTACAGCCGCAGCTTCGGCAGGAGATGGAGATGCGCCCCTTTCCCCGGGGTACCCGCAGGTATTTTTTGCAGCCGGGACACTTGAAGTAGCGGTGATCCTTATCCCGCAGCATATTGCGCCACAGACGCACCTTCCGCGTCACCGGCGCGGTCAGACGCAGATAACGCTCATTCTCCCGGCGGCGGGCAGCGAAGTTGCGGGACAACATCCGGACCAGCACCAAAATGTACAGAACCAGGGACAGGACATGGATAACAAACGAGCCGCTCAGCACCGACACCAGCAGCAGGCCCAGCCCGGTATAAAGTAGGGTTCGGCCCAACTGGTCCATACCGTATCGACCGTATAGAAAGCGCTGTATGGCATTGCGAAACATGGCCGCACCCCCCTGAAACATTCTACGTCTATGATACCCGCACCTTTCAGCTCCGTCAAGGGCAACAATCGTAAACATTATGTGAATTCTACTTGCTTCCGGGCAAAAAAACCGCTATACTGGTAAAAAAGGTCGCCGGAGGTTTCTTATGAAGCGCATTGATAAAGAGAATTATTACCTGGATATCGCCCAAACCGTGTGCGAGCGGTCTACCTGCCTGCGCCGGTGCTACGGCGCCATCATCGTGCAGAACGACGAGATCATCTCCACCGGCTACAACGGCGCACCCCGGGGACGCAAGAACTGCGCCGACCTGAACTTCTGCACCCGGGAGGCCATGAACATCCCCTCCGGCCAGCGGTACGAGCTGTGCCGCAGCGTCCATGCCGAGGCCAACTGCATCATCTCCGCCGCCCGGAAGGACACCCTGGGCGCCACCATCTACATGGCCTGCGTGGACCCCAAGACCGGGGACCTGATCCCCGACTCCACCTCCTGCTCCATGTGCCGGCGGCTCATTATCAACGCCGGTATCCGCCGCATCGTCATCCGGGACACCGCCACCGACTACCGGGTGGTGGACGTGGAAAAAGAGTGGGTGGAGGACGACGACTCCCTGCCCGAGGGCTGCAATTGCTGACCATAAAAAATCCCGACCTGTTGAACAGGTCGGGATTTTATTTGTTTAATCCAACTGGAACTGACCGGTGTAGAGGCGGTAGTAGCGGCCCTGCTGCTCCAAAAGCTGGTCGTGGTCGCCCTTTTCCTCGATCTTGCCCTTTTCGATGACCACGATGCAGTTGGCGTTGCGCACGGTGGACAGGCGGTGGGCAATGACGAAGACCGTCCGCCCCTCCATCAGGGCGTCCATGCCCTTTTGGATGTGGGCCTCGGTGCGGGTGTCGATGGAGGAGGTGGCCTCGTCCAGTATCATCACCGGCGGGTCGGCCACCGCCGCCCGGGCGATGGCCAGCAACTGACGCTGGCCCTGGGACAGGTTGGCGCCGTCCCCAGTGACCATGGTGTCGTACCCCTGGGGCAGGCGGCGGATAAAGGAGTGGGCGTTGGCGCTCTTAGCCGCGGCGACGCACTCCTCGTCGGTGGCGTCCAGCCGACCGTAACGGATGTTGTCCATGATGGTGCCGGTGAACAGGTGGGTGTCCTGCAGCACCGCGCCCAAAGAACGGCGCAGGTCGTCCTTGCAGATGTCCCGCACGTTGATACCGTCGTAGGTGATCTGTCCCCCCTCGATCTCGTAGAAGCGGTTGATGAGGTTGGTGATGGTGGTCTTGCCCGCGCCGGTGGAACCCACGAAGGCGATCTTCTGTCCGGGGTTGGCGTAGACGGATACATCATGGAGGATCCGCTTGCCCTCCACATAGGAGAAGTCCACATTGGTAAAGCGCACCGCGCCCTTCAGCTCGGTCAGATAATAGTCCTCCCCGGGTACGTTGCGCACGCTGCCCCGGACACGGTGCAGAGCCATGGTACCGTCGTAGTCCACGTACTTCCACGCCCAGCCGTGGTCGGGGCTTTGGGTCCCCTCCTCCAGCTCGGTCAGCGCGCCGTCCGCCCCCACCGCAACCGGAACCAGGGCCATGTGTCCGTCGCGAGGCACCCGCCAGGCCCACACGCCGGTACGGGGTCCGTCCGCACAGACCGACAGGGTGCCGTCGGCATCCTTTTGCGCCTGGGTCAGAGTGACCTGGCCGGCGTCCACCTCGGGTTCGGTGTCCATGACCGCGAAAATGCGTTCGGCACCGGCCAAAGCAGAGAGAATGGTAGACAACTGCTGGGAGATTTGGTTCAGGGGCTGTCCCACCTGCTTGGAGTAGTTGAGATAGACCACCAAACCACCCAGGTCGAAACCGCTGAGTACCGACAGCAATCCGCCAAAGGCGGCGGTCAGGGCGTAGCTGATGTTCATCATGTTGCCGGACACCGGCATGATCAGCAGGGAGAAAAAGTGAGCCTTGCGGGCGGAGTCCCGGTAATTGGTATTCAGCTCCTCGAACTTGGCCTTGGCGCTTTTCTCGTGGGTGAAGGCCTTGACCACCTTCAGTCCCTCAATAACCTCCTGAATTTCGCCGTTCATGGCGCCCAAATTCTTCTGCTGCTGGCGGTAATAGTCCCGGCTGCGGCCACCCAGCTTCTTCAGCAGCACCATCATGGCGCACAGCAGCAGACCGGTGACCAAAAACAGCTTCCAGTTGATGACCACCATCAGCACCACAAGACCCACGAACATCAGACAGCTGGACAGCAGGGACAGCAGGCTCTGCTCCAGCGCCATCTGCACGTTGTCCGCATCGTTGACAAAGCGGCTCATCAGCTCGCCGTGGGGGTGCTGGTCAAAGAAGGACAGGGGCAACTGCTGCAGCTTTTCAAACAGGTCCTGGCGCAATTGCTTGACGCCCCGCTGGGCAATGCGCACCATGGACGCCGCCTGTCCGTAGGCGGCAACAATGCCCAGCAGATAGATGAGTACCAGCTTGCCCACTGCCAGGGTAAGGCCGGCAAAGTCCGTGCAGCCGGACCACACAAAATCGTTAATAATGCCGCGCAGCATATAGGTGCCGCCCAGGTTGGAACACACCGACACGCCCAGACACATCACCGCAAGCAGCAGCATCAGCTTGCTCTTTCCGGCGTAGCGGGCAAGGCGCAGGACGGTGGCGCCCAAGTGCTTGGGCTTTTGGAAGCCGCCTCTGGAGCCGGGGCCGCCCCCACCGGGGCCGCCTCCGCCGGGGCCGGGTACACGTGCAGGTCCTGCCATTATTCACCCACCCCTTCCTGCTGAGAGCGATAGATCTCCTGATAAATTTCACTTTCCGCCATAAGCTGCTCGTGGCTGCCCCGGGCGGCGATGTGGTCGTCCTCCAGCACCAAAATCTCGTCGGCGTAACGCACGGAGGAGATACGCTGGGCGATGATGAGGACGGTGGTGTCCTTCAAATTCTTGGCAAAGCTCTCCCGAATGGCCGCCTCGGTGGCGGAGTCCACCGCGGAGGTGGAGTCGTCCAAAATCAGCACAGCGGGCTTGCGCAGCATGGCCCGGGCAATACACAGCCGCTGGCGCTGACCGCCGGACACGTTGGTGCCGCCCTGGGTCAGCTCGGTATCAAACCCCTCGGGCATGGCCATGATGAAGTCGTAGGCCTGGGCGTCCTTGGCCGCCCGGATCAGCTCCTCCTCGGTGGCGTCCTCCTTGCCCCAAAGCAGGTTTTCCCGGATGGAGCCGGTAAACAGCACGTTGTTCTGCAGCACCATGCCGATACGGCCGCGCAACTGCTCCAGGGGATACTCCCGCACGTCCATATCGTCCAGCAGCACCGCGCCGCCGGTGACGTCGTAGAACCGGGGGATCAGATTGACCAGAGAGGATTTGCCCGTACCCGTACCGCCCACGATGGCCACAAAGCTGCCGGGCCGAACGGTGAAGCTGATGTTCCGGAGTACATCGTCGCCGGTGCCACCCTCCACGTAGCGGAAGCTGACATCGCGGAACTCGATCTTGCCCCGGGCCGGAGGCAGGTCGCGCTGGGCCGCCTGCTCCTCATCCCGGACGGAGGGTTCTGCCGCCAGCACCTCGCGAATACGCTTGGCACAGGCCTGGGACCGGGCCAGATGCAGCAGGGCCATGGCCACCATCATCACGCTCATCAGCACTTGGGACACGTAGTTCAGCACCGCCTGCAGATCGCCCAGCAGGAAGTCCTGCTTCATGACCATCCGGCCGCCTACGTACAGCACGCCCACCGTGGCCACGTTCATGGCAAGGGTCATAATGGGGTTGATGGTGATGACCCGCATACCCACCGTCAGGCCGGCATTCATCAGATCCTCGTTGGCCTTGTCAAATTTCTTTTTCTCGTGTCCCTGACGGACAAAGGCCTTGACCACACGCACCGCCACAAGATTTTCCTGCAGGGTGTTGTTCAGGTTGTCGATGCGCTGCTGCATGATACCGAACAGCTTACCGCAGATCTTCATCACAAGCCCGATGGCCAGGGCCATGACCGGGACGATGACCAGCAGGATGCAGGCCAGCCTTTTGTTGATGGAAAAGCTGATACACAGGGCAAACAGCAGCATGGCCGGCGCCCGGAACACCATGCGCAGGCTCATATTCAGCATCATGGTCAGGGCGTTGACGTCGTTGGTCATGCGGGTAATGAGGGAGGCGGAGGAAAACCGGTCAATATCCGCAAAAGAAAACTCCTGCACCTTGTCAAACAGGGCCTGGCGCAGATTGGCGCCGAACCCCTGACTTGCAAAGGTGGCGTACTTGGCGCTGAGCACACCGCAGGCCATGGCCGCCAGGGAAATGACCACCATCAATCCGCCCAGCAGGAAGATACGCCCGGTGTCCCCGGCGGGGATGGCCACGTCCACGATCTCCGACATGATCAGGGGCAGCAGCAGCTCCAGCACCACCTCGGTCAGAATGAACAGAGGGGACTTGATGGCCTCTTTTTTCAATCCTTTCAAATGGGTGAGAAACAGAGAAAACACTCTCTCACCACCTCCTTAACGCAAGCATACGCATACTATAATACAGTAATTGTATCATTCCACAGCAGAAGTGCAAGCCACTTTTTGCCAGTTCAAAAAAAGTTTTCATTTTTTAGAACATCTGTTTGACTTTTGGAGCCGGGTGTGTTATATTAAATAAAACATCTGTTTGTATTCACATTGAAATGAAAGGGGTCCTTCTCGTGAAGAAGCTCACCAACAAGCAGCAGCAGATTTACGACTATATCCGCGCCTTTCAGTCCGAGCATGGCTATCCCCCCTCGGTGCGCGAGATCGGCGAGGCAGTGGGCCTCAGCTCCCCCTCCACCGTCCATTTCCACCTGAAGGGGCTGGAGGAGGCCGGCGTCATCACCAAGGCCGCCGGCAAGACCCGGGCCATCTCCATGGCCGACCAGGCCGTGGCAGAGGAGCTGGACGGCCGCGAAAACCGGGTACCCGTGGTGGGCAACGTGGCCGCCGGGTCCCCCATTTTGGCTCAGGAGAGCGTGGAGGAGTACCTCACTTTCGACACCAATGGGCTGGAGGGCGAGCATTTCGCCCTGCGCGTCCGGGGCCAGTCCATGCTGAACGCCGGCATCCTCCCCGACGATTTGGTGGTGGTCCACCGCCAGCAGGATGCCCGCAACGGCGAGATCGTCGTGGCCCTGCTGGAGGACGAGGCCACCGTCAAAACCCTCAGCCGCCGTGACGGCAAGACCTGGCTGCTGCCCGAGAACCCCGACTACCAACCCATCGACGGCACCTACGCCCAAATTTTGGGCAAGGTGGTGGCCGTGGTACGCCGCTACTGATCCGGACTCCGTTTACCCCCGCCGGCGCTGTGCGCCGGCGGGGGTTTTGTTTGTGCCTGCCCTGTCTTGTCTACCCAAAATATTGTGGCGTTGTGATAAATCAATGATAAAAAATGAAATAAAGTGTTGACTTCGATGTTACATTGTGTTATATTCCTGTTATGTTTTTAGGAATATCACACGGAGGACTCACTTATGAATCACGTGCGACAGGAGAAGATCCTTAATTTTATCGAGCGGCACAACGTAGTCACCATCAAGCAGTTGCAGCAGCTTTGCCCCGACGTATCCCTGATGACCATTCACCGGGACCTGCAGGCCCTGGAGGACCGCGGCGCCGTGGTCAAGGTCCGGGGCGGCGCCCGCTCCGTCCGTCACACCGGTGATCCCGGCTTTGACGTGCGTCTGCAGGAAAACAACATCGGCAAGACCGCCATCGCCAAGAAGGCGCTGGAGCTGATCCAGCCCAACAGCTCGGTGTTCCTGGACGCCAGCACCACCAACCTGGTCCTGGCCCGGGCCCTGCCCGACATCAGCCTGAACATCTTTACCACCGGACCCTCCATCGCCCTGGAGCTGTGCCACCTGCACAACCCCACCGTCACCCTTTGCTGCGGCACCATCAACCGCAAGAACCTGGCTCTTTCCGGTCAAAACACCCTGGAAATGCTGGAAAAGATCAACATTGACCTGGCGTTTCTGGGCGTGTCCGGCTGCTCGGTGGAGGCGGGCTTCACCTGCGGCACCGAGGGGGATATGCTGGTCAAGCACAAACTCATTCAAAAGGCCCGCACCAGCGTTATCATGTGCGACCGGGCCAAGCTCAGCCGCCTGATGCCCTACACCTTCGCCAATTTGGAGGACGCCGATTACATCATTTCCGACGCCCCCCTGCCCGAGTCCTTCGCCCAGGCCGCCACCGCCGCCGGCGTCACCCTGCTGTGAACGACTTCCAAAACCCGTGGTTTTTTCCGTTCTGACGGAGAAAATCACGGGTTTTTTCTATTTATTGTGTAAACAGCTATTGACGGGCTTGTTATAAAATGTTATTATTAACAAGCTGTAACATTATTTTTATAAGGAGGCCCATCCCTATGGCTAACGCAGTAATTATGCCCAAGTCCGGCATCAGCGTGGAAAGCTGCATCATCGGCTCCTGGCAGAAGAAGGTTGGCGATCAGATCAAGATCGGCGACATTCTCTTCTCTTACGAGACCGATAAGTCCAGCTTCGAGTGCGAGTCCACCGCCGAAGGCGAGCTGTTGGAGATCTTCTTCAACGACGGCGACGAGGTTCCCTGCCTGGAGAACGTCTGTGCCATCGGCGCCAAGGGCGAGGATTGCTCCGCTCTGCGTCCCGGCGGCGCCGCCGCCCCCGCAGTCGAGGCCGCTCCCGCTCCCGCTGCTGCCCCCGCTCCCGCGGCCGATCCTGCTCCTGCCGCCGCTCCCACCGGCCCCGTGGCCAACGCTGTCATCATGCCCAAGGCCGGCATCAGCGTGGAGAGCTGCATCATCGGCGCCTGGCAGAAGAAGGTCGGCGACCAGATCAAGATCGGCGACATCCTCTTTACTTATGAAACCGACAAGGCCAACTTCGAGTGCGAGTCCACCGCCGAAGGCGAGCTGCTGGAGATCTTCTTCGGCGACGGCGAAGAGGTGACCTGCCTGGAGAACGTCTGCGCCATCGGCAACAAGGGCGACGACACCGCCAGCCTGCGTCCCGGCGCCGCCGCTGCCGCTCCCGCCGCTGTGGAGGCTGCTCCCGCTGCCGCCGCCGCTCCCGTGGCTGCCGCTGCCGCTCCTGCTGCCGCCGCTCCCACCGCCGGCGCCCCCGTTTCCCCCCGGGCCAAGAAGCTGGCCGAGCGCGCCGGCGTTGACGCCGCCCTGGCTTCCGGCACCGGCCCCAACGGCCGCATCATCGAGCGTGACGTCCGCCGCCTGATGGAGGAGGGCGTACCCGCCGCCGCTGTTCAGGCCGCTCCCGCTGCTGCCGCCGCTCCCGTGGCTGCCGCTGCCGCTCCTGCCGCCGCTCCCGAGGTGGAGTACGAGGACGTGAAGTTCTCCGGTATCCGCCGCGCCATCAGCAAGTCCATGAAGGAGTCCCTGTCCGGCATGGCTCAGCTGACCCACAACTTCTCCTTCGACGCTTCCGCCATCATGGCCTACCGGAAGCTGCTCAAGGCCGCCGGCGACGACTATGCGGGCATCACCCTGGGCGACATCATTCTGTACGCCGTATCCCGCACCGTGCTGTCCTGCCCCGACCTGAACGCCCACATGCTGGACGACAACAACATCCGTCTGTTCAAGCACGTTCACCTGGGCGTGGCTGTGGACACCCCCCGCGGCCTGATGGTCCCCACCATCTTCAATGCCGATCAGAAGAGCCTGCTGGAGATCTCCAAGGAGGTCAAGGAGCTGGCCGGCGCCTGCCGTACCGGTGCCATCAGCCCCGACAAGCTGTCCGGCGCTTCCTTCACCGTGTCCAACCTGGGCGGCTTCGGCGTTGAGTCCTTTACCCCCGTCATCAATCCTCCCCAGACCGGCATCATCGGCGTGTGTACCACCGTGCAGCGTCCCCGCATGGGCGCCAACGGCATCGAGCTGTACCCCGCCATGGCTCTGTCCCTGACCTACGATCACCGTGCGGTGGACGGCGCTCCCGCCTCCCGCCTGATGATGGAGCTGTGCAAGAACCTGGAAAACTTCACCACCCTGCTGGCTAAGTAATAAAGGAGGATACGAACCATGGAACTGTTTGATCTGCTGGTCCTGGGCGGCGGCCCCGGCGGCTACCTGTGTGCCGAGCGTGCCGCTCAGGGCGGCATGAAGGTGTGCCTGTTCGAGAAGAAGGCTCTCGGCGGCACCTGCCTGAACGAGGGCTGCATCCCCACCAAGACCCTGCTGAACTCCGCCAAGATGTACCGTCACGCCACCGAGAGCGCTGACTTCGGCGTTGTGGCCGAGAACGTCAAGTTCGACCACGCCAAGGTGGTGGCCCGCAAGAACAAGGTGGTCAAGACCCTGGTTGGCGGCGTTGGCGCCACCATGAAGGCCAACAAGGTCACCGTCATCACCGGTGACGCCGTCATCGCCGGCCGCGAGGGCGAGGGCTTTGCCGTTGAGTGCAACGGCCAGCGCTATGTCGGCAAGAAGCTGACCATCGCCTCCGGCTCCGAGACCGTGGTGCCTCCCGTACCCGGCCTGAAGGAAGGTATCGCCTCCGGCTTCGTCACCACCAACCGCGAGGTGCTGGACCTGACCGAACTGCCCAAGCAGATGGTGGCCATCGGCGGCGGCGTTATCGGCCTGGAGATGGCCTACTACTTCGCCAGCGTTGGCGTGCCCGTCACCGTTATCGAGATGATGCCCAAGATCGCCGGCGCCACCGACCCCGAGATCTGCGCTCTGCTGCAGGAAGCCTGCGAGAAGCGCGGCATGGTCTTCAAGCTGTCCTGCAAGGTGCTGGAGATCAAGTCCGGCTCCGTCGTCTATGAGGAGAACGGCGAGAAGAAAGAGATCGCCTGCGACAAGGTGCTGCTGGCCGCCGGCCGCAAGCCCGCCACCGCCGGCATCGGCCTGGAGACCCTGGGCATCGAGATGGACCGCGCCGCCATCATCACCGACCGCCATCTGTGCACCAACGTCTCCGGCGTGTACGCCGTGGGCGACTGCAACGCCAAGATCATGCTGGCCCACACCGCCTACCGCGAGGCTGAGGTGGCTGTGAACCACATGCTGGGCAAGAAGGACGAGATGCGTTACGACGTCATCCCCTCCGTTATCTACACCGATCCCGAGGTTGCCAGCGTGGGCCTGTCCCTGGATGCCGCCAAGGCCCGGGGCATGAACGCCAAGGAAGTCAAGCTGCCCATGATGTACGCCGGCCGCTACGTGGCCGAGGCCGAGAATCCCAACGGCTTTATCAAGCTGGTTGTGGATCTGGACCGCAACCGTCTGGTGGGCTGCCACATGGTCGGCAGCTACGCCTCCGAGATCATTATGACCGCCACCATGATGGTGGACACCGAGCTGACCCCCACCCGCCTGCAGAAGCTGGTCTTCCCCCATCCCACCGTGGCCGAAATCATCCGTGAAGCTATTTTCCACATTTAATTAAGGAGGAGAAATACAATGCCTAACAGTATTTACGTCGATCCCGTAAAGGTGCGCGCTGCCGGCGAAGTCACCTTTGAGAGCATCCCCGTCAACCAGTACAGCAAGTCCATCAAGGACGAGCTGAAGGAGAAGAACTTTACCAAGGCCGACCTGATCCGCATCTTCCGCGACATGACCGTCCTGCGTGAGTTCGAGACCATGCTGAACCTGATCAAGACCCAGGGTTCCTACAACGGCGTGGAGCACACCTATCCCGGCCCCGCCCACCTGTCCATCGGCCAGGAGGCCGCCTGCGTGGGTCAGTGCTACCTGCTGGACGAGAACGACTTTGCCTTCGGCTCTCACCGTTCTCACTCCGAGATCCTGGCCAAGGCCCTGTCCACCATCCAGAAGATGAGCGACGAGGACCTGATGAACGTCATGGAGAACTTCCTGGAGGGCAAGTGCCTGAAGGCCACCCAGAAGCTGGGCGACACCAAGGACGTCAAGGAGCTGGCTATCCGCTTCATCCTGTACGGTACCCTGAGCGAGATCTTCGCCCGTGAAACCGGCTTCCACATGGGCATGGGCGGCTCCATGCACGCCTTCTTCCTGCCCTTCGGCATCTACCCCAACAACGCCATCGTGGGCGGTTCCGCCACCATCTCCACCGGTTCCGCTCTGTACAAGAAGCTGAACAACAAAAAGGGCATCTGCGTTTGCAACATCGGTGACGCTTCCATGGCCCGCGGCCCCGTGTGGGAGGCTATGAACTTCGCCGCCATGGACCAGTACAAGACCATTTGGGAGTCCCACAACGACGGTATGCCCATCCTGTTCAACACCTTCAACAACTCCTACGGCATGGGCGACCAGACCCGTGGCGAGACCATGGGCCAGGGCTGCATGAGCCGTATCGGCTCCGGTATCAGCCCCACTCAGTTCCACGCCGAGACCGTGGACGGTTTCAATCCTCTGGCTGTCATCGACGCTATGCGCCGCAAGCTGGAGCTGCTGCGCAACGGCCAGGGTCCCGTCGCTCTGGAAACTCTGACCTACCGCTTCTGCGGCCACTCCGTGTCCGACCAGAACGCCTACCGCACCAAGGAGGAGATGGACGACTGGAAGCAGTACGATCCTCTGACCACCTACCCCGCCGCCCTGATCGAGGCCGGCGTGTGCAAGCAGGCCGACATCGACGCCATCCTGGAGGAGACCCGCGAGCGTATGACTCTGATCTGCAAGTACGCCGCTGACCCCGAGTTCAGCCCCTACTGCGACTTCAACAAGGACCCCGCCGTGGTGGAGCGCCTGATGTTCTCCAACCAGAAGGTGGAGAAGATGGACGACCGCGAGCCTGAGTACCTGGTCCCCAAGGACGAGGCCGAGGGCTACAAGAAGATCAAGAGCAAGAGCCGCAGCCCCATCGGCCCCGACGGCAAGCCCGTGTCCAAGATGAAGCTGTACAACCTGCGTGACGGTCTGTCCGAGGTTATTTGGGACCGCTTCTACGAGGATCCCACTCTGGTCGCTTACGGCGAGGACTGCCGTGACTGGGGCGGCGCCTTCGCTGTCTACCGCGGCATGATGGACGCTCTGCCCCACAGCCGTCTGTTCAACTCCCCCCTGGCCGAGGCTTCCATCGTCGGCACCGCTGTGGGTTACGCCCTGTCCGGCGGCCGCGCTCTGGTGGAGCTGATGTACGCTGACTTCATCGGCTGCGCCGGTGACGAGATCTTCAACCAGATGTCCAAGTGGCAGTCCATGTCCGCCGGCATCCTGAAGA
>SVLO01000003.1 GCA_015067885.1 Oscillospiraceae bacterium
GACAAATCATCAAGAAGAAAAGAGAAGCTATTGGGTTGAGCCAGTATAAGCTGGCAAAACTAGTGGGGATTACACAATCTTTCGTTAATGAAATCGAAAGCGGAAAAAAGAGTCCTTCCATCGAGGTCTTTTTTAGGATTTGCGAAGCACTGGACATTAAAGTATTTCCGGAAGAGTAAGGAATGTTCCGCCTGCGGGCGGGTGTCTTTTGTAACGCCACAAAAGACACGAAAAGGGCGCATAGAAACCCATGGTTTCTATGTACTTCCTTTTGGCAACCTCCGTGGGGTCACACCCACACGGTCGGCGGATACCTCTGACCGGTTCAGCGCCGATTAGGCTGCCGCACTTCGTGCTATCTGTAAACTCTTTCTGTCTATCGACCTCCCGCCGGCTTGCACAGCGGGAACGAAACACCCACCGCAGCAGGCGCGTTTGTGCGATAGGAGTAAAATCCGGTTGCTGCTTGGCAGGGCGGCAGCCTAAAGATGCAACGTGGTGTCGTCATCGGTGCGCCGGACGCGAAGAATATCTGCCGCTTACGAGCCGCTCTTTATGGGGTCCGGGGTGCAGACAGTATGGGACGAGGGCGCTTGCGCCAAGTCCCATTTGCTGGCAAACCCCGGCGGCGTTTTGGTTCCTTTGCCGCCGCGGGCAAAGGAACTCGCCCCGCAGGGCGAAACGCTCCTTAGCCGCCCGGGGGCGGAACATCCCATCCCGCCCCGCAGGGCGAAATGCAATACCATGCTAAAACAGGAGGTGACTCCATGACCGAATACTATATCCCCTCCGGGCGCAGTGAGGCCACGCTGGTGGAAAAGCGCTCGGAATTCATCGGCCGGGTATGGCCGGTGGAAACGGAGGAGCAGGCCCGTGAGATGATCGAGGCCGTTCGCAAAAAGGAATACGACGCCCGGCACAACTGCTGGTGCTACATCATCCGGGACGGCGCGGTGCGCTACTCCGATGATGGGGAACCCCAGGGTACGGCAGGCCAGCCCATGCTGAACGTGTTTCAGCGGGAGGGCATCGTCAACGTGTGCTGCGTGGTGACCCGATACTTCGGCGGAATTTTGCTGGGGGCGGGCGGCCTTGTCCGGGCCTACACCCAAAGCGCCAAGGACGCGCTGGATGCCGCGGGGGTCAGCGTGGTGCGCCGCTGGGTGGCTATGGAGCTGCCCTGTACCTACGCCATGTTTGAGACTATGCGCCGGGAAGTGACCGACATGGGCGGCGTGGTGGAGAACGTGGACTACGGCGCCGACGTGGTGCTGTCCGTGCTGCTGCCCGAGGAGCGCGCGGAGGAATTTAAGGCCCGCATCGTGGACGTTTCCTCCGGCGAGATCCAGCCGCTGGTCAGCGGAGAGCAATTCAAGGCCGTCCCCTGGCGGGCGCCGGTGGAGGCATAAGAGAAGAACGATGGGAGGCAGGCTTTCGGCCTGCCTCCTTTCTGCGTTTTGGGCAAATATTCTTGCTAAAAAAGCGGGATTTCTTTCATAAAAGGTATATCCAAAAGGGCGGAATTGTGGTATGATACACAATAGAAAAATATATTCCGTTTTTTACGAGGACGGACGGAGGAAAGGAGCGGTGGACAAATGAAGAAAAGAGCGCTGTTGACGGCTGTGGTCATGGCTCTTTGCACGTTGCTGACGGGCTGCTTCCCCTGGTCGGCGGAGGACTCCTACCAGTTGCCCAAACCGCCCCGGGATTACGAAAATCTGAACGCCGCCGTGAATAAGACCCGACGGGAACTGGCGGTGGAATTCTCCGCCACGGTGGAGGATGTACCTCCCTCTGCCGGTGACAACACCTCTGCCGTCCAGTTGCTGGATATGGACGACGACGGCGTGCAGGAAACGGCGGTGACCTTTTTCCGCGTGGTGGGCGCGCAGGAGCCGTTGCGCATTTGCTTTTTTACCCAGCAGCCGGACGAGAGCTACGCTCTGACCGGCGAGATCAAGGGCGAGGGGGACGGCATTTACGCCATCCACTACGCCGACGTTGACGGTATCCGCCACCCGGTGACAGACCGGGCCCGCAAAGAAGTGGTGGTCAGCTGGCAGTTGGGCAGTCAGGCCAATTATATGGGCATCTACGCGGTGGGTGACCAGGGCGGACAGATGCTGGCCGCGGCGGTCTATGACAGCTACGTTCTGACGGATATGGACCAAAACGGCCTGATGGAAGTGGCCATAGGCACCATGGACCGGACGACGAATACAGGAAAAGTGACCCTGTACGGCTGGAACACCGACGAGGACATTATGACCACGCAGGAGGTTCCCCTCAGCACCGGTGCAACGGCGATCCGCAATATGCGCTTTAACTTCGTCAAGGATTTTTCACCCGCGCTCTATGTGGTCAGCGACCTTGCCGACGGCAGCGCCGCGGTGGACCTTGTTGCGGTGAAGGGCGGCCAGCCCACCAATTTGACGCTGGATTCGGAAACCCTGGTCAGCCGCGAAAACAGCAACAACTACCGCAACCTGCCCCTGAGCGACGTAAATGGGGACAATGTTTTGGAACTGCACCGGCCGCGACAGCTGAATTCCTACGTCAATGTGGACGGCGCGTGGCTGGCCGATTGGGTCCAGTATGATGCCCGGGGTCGGGCCAGCACCATCTGTACCACCTACCACTGTGAGGTGGATGGCTGGTATCTGGTCATTCCCGAGCATTGGCAAAACCGCCTGGTCATCTACCGCAACGATACCGTCAGCGGACAGCGGACGGTGGTGTTCGCTCTGTGGCAGGGTGAGGATAAAGAACCCATGCCCTTTTTAAGTATTTACCGCCTGACCGGCGCCAGCCGCAGTCTGCGGGCCACCAGCGGTAATCGGTTCATTTTGGCGGAGGACAGCAACACCATCTATGCCGCCAGCTTTTACAGCACATGGAATTGCGGCCTGGACGAGAATGGCCTGCTGGAAAACTTCCGCCTGATCGTCAGCAGTTGGTCCGGTGAATGAGAAAGGAGCCTTTCGGATGAAAAAGGTACTTGTCCTTGAAGATGAAGAGAATATCCGCAGCTTTGTGGTCATCAACCTCAAGCGCGCCGGTTACGATACGGTGGAGGCGGCCAGCGGGGAGGAGGCCCTTGCCCAGCTGAAAAAGCACCCCAACATCGGTGTGGCGCTGCTGGATCTGATGCTGCCCGACATGGATGGGTTTGAGGTGTGTCGCCGTATCCGCAGCACCAACAACAAGATCGGCATCATCATGCTCACCGCCCGCACCCAGGAGATGGACAAAGTCACCGGGCTTATGAGCGGTGCCGACGACTATGTGACCAAGCCCTTCTCCCCGGCGGAGCTGACCGCCCGGGTGGATGCCCTGTTCCGTCGCACCGGTGGCGAGCCTATCCCCGAACCCGGGGAGGTGTTTTGCCATCCCTTCCTGCTCAACACCCGCAACCGCACGCTGGAGAAGAACGGCCAGCGGGTCAAGCTGACTCAGGTGGAGTACGGCCTGGTCAAGCTGTTTATGGAAAACCCCGGCAAGGCCATGAGCCGGGAGGAGATTTTGGACGCCGTATGGGGCAAGGACTACTTTGGCGAGCTGAAAATCGTGGATGTCAACATCCGGCGTGTGCGTATTAAGATCGAGGACGACGCCCAAAACCCCGAATTTATTACCACCGTGTGGGGTTACGGGTACAAGTGGGGGGCCTGAGGCTCCAAATCGAACCATAAAGAGAAGGAGGTGCGACCATGAAAAAATTTACCGGGATGAAAAACAAAGCGAAGATCCGCGGAATTCGCCAGCGCTGGCTGGCAAACAGTATCAGCGTGGTGCTGGTCATGGTCGTGCTGGCGGTGGCGGCCTTTTCCGTGGCCATGGCCCGCTACTACTACGACGCCATGGAGGAGGGGTTGAAGGCCCGTGCCTCCAGTGCCGCCTCCTTTTTCCGCAACTATACCGAGGCGGAGTATCTCCGGGCCGCCAAGAGCTATGTGGACAACTTCAGCGAGAAGAATAAGCTGGAATTGCAGTTTCTTGAGCCGGATGGGTCCATTCTGTACTCCAGCTACGGCCTGACCACCGGCACCATGCCCGGCACGTCGGATATACGCGGCGCCTTTGAAAACACGGTGATGGACCAGTGGCAGGGGCGCGACCCCTCCACCGGGGAGCGGGTCATGGCGGTGACGGCGCCGGTGCTGTATCGCGGTAACCTGGTGGGCGGCGTGCGGCTGGTCACCTCCATGGCGCAGGTGGACCGACAGTTGTGGACCGCCGCGGGTGCTGTGGCGCTGATCGGCTTTGCTCTGCTGGCCATGCTGTATATCTCCAACCTCTATTTTGTCCGCTCCATCATCGAACCGCTGGCCGGCGTGACCGAAACCGCCCGCCGCATTGCTGACGGCAGCTACGGTATCCAAATGGAGAAAAGCTACAACGACGAAATTGGTGAGCTGACCGACGCCATCAACGATATGTCGTTGAAGATACGCCAATCGGAAAAGGTGCAGACGGAGTTTATTTCCTCCGTTTCCCACGAACTGCGCACCCCTCTGACCGCCATCAACGGCTGGGCGGAAACCATCATGAATGGGGAACTGCACGAGCCTGAGGACGTGCAAAAGGGCATGGGTATCATCGTCAGTGAGGCCCGCCGCCTGACCAATATGGTGGAGGAGCTGCTGGAATTCTCCCGCATCTCCGATGGGCGCTTCACCCTGACGGTGGAGTCGCTGGACCTGAAGGCGGAGCTGGAGGATGCGGTGTACACCTACCGGGAGTTTTTCCGCCGGGACGGAATTCAACTGCATTACTTTGACTGCCCGGAGGAGAGTATTCCCGTGTCCGGCGACCCGGAACGGCTGCGTCAGGTGTTCTGCAATCTGCTGGACAACGCCGCCAAACACGGCGGTGCCGGTAAACGCATTGACGTGACCGTCCGCGTGGAAGAGGCGGCGGCCCGCATCTCCATCCGGGACTACGGCGCCGGCATCCCGGAGGAGGAACTTCCCTTCGTCAAAAATAAGTTCTACAAAGGCAGCTCCAAGGCCCGGGGCAGCGGCATCGGCCTTGCGGTGTGTGACGAGATCGTGGAGCGCCACGGTGGCAGCCTGACCCTGAGCAATGCGGAGGAGGGCGGCTGCGTGGCCGACATCTGGCTGCCGATTGGAACATAAGTTCGAAAAAGTGTTGCATTTTGTCAGCCGTGCTGATAGAATAAAAGTCGAAATAAGGCGCGCGGCGCCGAAGGAGTATCCATGAGCAAACGCAAAAAAAAGGAAGCCTGCTGTTCCGGCGGGTTCAAGACCACCTGCGGCGGTCAGGCCCTGATTGAGGGCATTATGATGCGCGGCCCGAAGAAGCAGGCGGCGGTGGTCCGCCGCGCTGACGGCGAGCTGGAAATTAAAGAGCAGGAGCTGCACCCCCTGCGGGAGAAGTGTCCTGTTTGGGGCTGGCCCCTGGTGCGGGGCGTGGTGACTTTTTTGGACTCCATGGTCAACGGCGTGAAGATGCTGATGTGGTCGGCGGAGTTCTACCCCGAGGAGGGCGACGGTCCCGCACAGGAGCCGTCCAAGTTTGAGAAATGGCTGGAAAAAAAGCTGGGCAGCGCCAAATTTACCTCCCTGCTCATCACCATCGCGGTGATTTTAGGTATCGGCCTTTCCGTTGTGCTGTTCTTCCTGCTGCCCACCCTGCTGGGCGGGTTCGTAAAACTGTTCACCGACTCCATGCTGGTGCGCAACGTGGCGGAAAGCGTGCTGAAAATCGTGATATTCCTGGCCTATTTGGCCATTTGCTCCCGCACCAAGGACATCCACCGGGTGTTCCAGTACCACGGCGCGGAGCATAAGGCCATCTTCTGCTATGAGCAGGGGCTGCCCCTGACGGTGGACAACGTCCGTACCCAGCCCCGGCGCCATCCCCGCTGCGGCACCAGTTTTCTGTTCGTGGTCATCATCGTGTCCATCCTTGTGTCCACCGTTGTGTTCTCCTTTTGGCAGGTGGACCACTTCCTGCTGCGCTTTGGGGCGCATTTGGTCATGCTGCCCCTCATCGTGGGCGTCAGTTACGAGTTTAACCGCTGGTGCGGTCGCCATGACAACGCCCTGACCCGGGTGCTGGTGGCCCCCGGCCTTTGGATGCAGGGCTTTACCACCTATGAGCCGGATGACAGTATGATCGAGGTGGCCATCCGGGCCCTGGAGCTGGTGCTGCCGGAGGAAAAGGGCAGCGACGAGTGGTGAATTAGGAATTAGGAGTTGAGGTCCTATGGCGACAACTTACAATAATCTGTATTTGGATACCCGCAACCGCCTGCGTAAGGCCGGCGTGACCCAGGCTCAGACCGAAGCGCGGGAGCTGGTGTGCTACGCTTCGGACAAGACCAAGGAGCAGTTGTTCCGGGATATGTCCCTGTACGCCTCCGCCGAGCTGGAGCGCCGGGTGGAGGAGCTGGTCAGCCGCCGCCTGGAGGGAGAGCCGGTGGCCTACATCGTGGGCGAGTGGGAATTCTACGGTTTGCCCCTGGACGTGTCCCGTGAGGTGCTGATCCCCCGGGACGATACCGAGGTGCTGGCCCGCCTTGCCATTGAAAAGACACAGGCGGCAGGGGAGGGGGCCCGGGTGCTGGACCTGTGCGCCGGTACCGGCTGTGTGGGCCTTGCCATCGCGGCCAACGCACCCCAGTGCCGTGTGGTGCTGGCCGATCTGTCCGAAAGCGCCCTGCGTCTGTGCAAGCAGAACGTGCGCCGCAACGGCCTGAACGCCCGGGTGACCTGCATGAGCGTCAACGCCATGGAGCAGCCCTCCTCCGTGCTGTGGGACTTTGACGTCATCGCCTGCAACCCGCCCTACATCCCCTCCGCCGACATTGACGGTCTGGAGGACTCCGTTCGCCGGTATGAGCCGCGCATGGCCCTGGACGGCGGCGAGGACGGCCTTGACTTCTATCGCTTTATCTCCGCCAAGTGGAAGTCCGCCCTGCGTCTGGGCGGCAGTCTGATCTTTGAAGTGGGTATCGGTCAGGCTGATCAGGTGGCGGAAATCATGGCGGAAAACGGTTTTGAGAATATCGTCATCACTCCGGATACCCGGGACATCCCCCGGGTGGTGCAGGGTACCATTGAGGGGTAAAAGTCCGTAATATAGGACAATAAAACGGCGATAATGTGAGTATAGAACACCGGCCCAGCCGGATGAAAGGATGAACGAGTATGGCAACGAAGAAGCCTGCGGTGGAGAGCGCCGCACCCGCCTCCGACAAGAAGAAAGCATTGGAAACTGCCGTGGCGCAGATCGAGCGCACCTACGGTAAGGGTTCCATTATGCGCCTGGGCGAGAATGCCGATGTCATGGTGGATACCATTCCCACCGGTTCTTTGGCGCTGGATTTGGCGTTGGGCATCGGCGGCCTGCCCAAGGGCCGCATCATTGAAATCTATGGGCCGGAGTCCTCCGGTAAGACCACCCTGGCCCTCCACGTGGTGGCCGAGGCTCAAAAGCGCGGCGGCGAGGTGGCCTTCATCGACGCCGAACACGCTCTGGACCCCACCTATGCCCGGGCCCTGGGCGTGGACATTGACTCCATGCTCATTGCTCAGCCCGACACCGGCGAACAGGGCCTTGAGATCTGCGAGGCGCTGGTCCGCTCCGGCGCCATCGACGTGGTGGTGGTGGACTCCGTGGCCGCTCTGACCCCCCGGGCCGAGATCGAGGGCGACATGGGCGACAGCCACGTGGGCCTGCTGGCCCGCCTGATGAGTCAGGCACTGCGCAAGCTGGCCGGCTCCATCGCCAAGACCAACTGCATCGTTATTTTTATCAACCAGCTGCGTGAGAAGGTCGGCGTCATGTATGGCAACCCCGAGGTGACCACCGGTGGCCGCGCGCTGAAGTTCTATTCCTCCGTGCGTATCGACGTGCGGCGCATCGAGGCTATGAAGAATGGCTCCGAGGTCATCGGCAACCGCACCCGGGCCAAGATCGTGAAGAACAAGGTGGCGCCCCCCTTCCGCGAGGCGGAGTTCGATATCCTCTACGGCGAGGGCATCTCCAAGTGGGGCGAGCTGCTGGACATCGGCGTGAAGCTGGACCTGGTGCAGAAGTCCGGCTCCTGGTTTGCCATGGGCGAGTTGCGCCTGGGCCAGGGCCGCGACGCCGCCCGGGAGTTCCTGAAGGACAATCCCGAGCTGGCTGAGCAGTTGGAGGCGGATATCCGTGCCAACTCCTACAAGCTGCTGAGCAAGCAGGGTCAGGCCGCTGCCCGTGCCGCCGGCCGGGCGGTGGACATCTCTGCCGAGGACTTTGAGGATCGGGAAGACTGACCGTGCGAATCGAGGAACTCAAGCCGTCCCAACGGGTCAAGGGCCGCTGGCTTGCCGTGCTGGAGGATGGAAGCATCCTGCGTGTGGGGGAGGGGGAGGTCATCGACTTCGCCCTCTGCTCCGGCAAGGAGCTGACCGAAGACGAGGCCGCCCGCCTGACCGCCGCCGCCCACAGGTCCGATCTGAAAAACAAGGCCCTGGACCTGCTGACCCGCAAACCCCAGTCCCGATGGGAACTGGAGCGCAAGCTGGGCGAGTGGGGCGCGGGGGAGGAGGAAACCGAGTCCATCTGTGCAAGGATGGAGGAGTTGGGCTTTCTCAACGATGGGTCCTACGCCCGGCAGGTGGTGTGCCACTACGCGGCCAAGGGTTACGGCGTGCGCAAGCTGCGGGACGAGCTGTACCGCCGGGGCGTACCCCGGGACCTGTGGGACCAGGCCCTTGCGGCGGCAGAGGCCCCCGCAGATGCCATAGATGCCTTTTTGCGGAAAAAGCTGGCAGGAAGGCAGCCTGACCGGGTGGAACTGAAAAAACTGTCCGACGCTTTGGCCCGCAGGGGCTACGGGTGGGAGGATATTCGCAGTGCCATCGGGCGCTTGGGCATTTACCCCGACGAGTGAACTGCGACTTAGGAGCGATGTTATGTCTTATACCATAGCCTTTATCTCTCTGGGCTGCGCCAAAAATCTGGTCAATACCGAGCAGATGATGGCCCTGTGCCGGGACGCCGGATTTGTTGTGACCGGCCAGCCGGAGGGGGCCGATGTGGCGGTGTTGAACACCTGCGGCTTCATTGACGCGGCCAAGAGCGAGGCCATTGAGAACATTTTGGAACTGGGCCAAATGAAAGAGGAAGGAAAGCTGGGCAAGCTGTTGGTTGCCGGCTGCCTGTCCCAGCGGTATCCCGAGGACATCCTGCGGGAGCTGCCCGAGGTGGACGGTTTGCTGGGAACCGGCAGCTACACCGACGTGGTCCACGCCATCCACAGCCTGATGGAGGGCGACCAGCCCACCTTCTTTGGCGATATACATAGCACTTTGGACGACGGCCCGCGCATGGTGACCACACCGCCCTACACGGCCTATTTGAAAATTGCGGAGGGTTGCAGCAACGGCTGCGCCTTCTGCATTATTCCAAAGCTGCGGGGGCGTTACCGCAGTCGCAGCATGGGGTCTGTTTTGGCTGAGGCAAAGGCCCTTGCCGAGTCCGGGGTTCGGGAACTGGTCGTCATTGCCCAGGACATCACCCGCTACGGTTGGGATAAGAAGGACGGCACCAGTCTTGCGGGACTTTTGAGGGAGCTGTGTAAGCTGCCTTTCCGGTGGATCCGCCTGCACTACCTCTATCCCGAGGCGGTGACGGACGAACTCATTGAAGTCATTGCCGCCGAGTCCAAGATTTTGCACTATTTGGACATCCCCATCCAGCACTGTAATGACCGCATCCTCAAGGCCATGAACCGTCGGGGGACCAAGGCGGAGATCGTGGAACTGCTGGACAAGCTGCGCCGGGCCATCCCCGACGTGGTCATCCGTACCTCACTGATATGCGGCCTGCCCGGGGAAACCCAGGAGGAATTTGAGGAGCTGTGCGAGTTTTTGACCGAGCAGCGCCTGCAGCGGGCGGGGGTGTTTCCTTTCTCGCCGGAGGAGGGGACCAGGGCTGCCCAACTGCCTGACCAGGTAGATGCCGACGTGGCCCTCCACCGCACCGAGCTGCTGGTGGAGCTGCAATCGCGTATCATGGACGAGTATAACGAGCAGCGCCTTGGCACGGTGATGGAAGTGTTGTGCGAGGGCTTTGACGAGGAAGAGGGCTGCTACGTGGGCCGGACCTACGCCGACTCGATGGACATTGACGGCCACGTGTACTTTACCGCCGCGGGGCGGCTGCAGCCGGGTGAGTTTGTCCCGGTGCTGATCACCGGCACCCAGGACGGCGACCTGACCGGCGAGATTGACGAATAAGGAGAACATGAAAATGAATGCTGCAAACAAGCTGACCCTGCTGCGGGTGATCATGATCCCGGCCTTTTTGGTGGTGCTGTATTTGGACGTCCCCTATGCCAACTGGATCGCGCTGGCGATTTTTGCGCTGGCCAGCCTGACCGATCTGCTGGACGGCTACATTGCCCGCCACTACGATCAGACCACGGACTTTGGTAAATTCATGGACCCCCTGGCGGACAAGTGCCTGGTGGTGGCGGCCTTGCTGTGGTTTGTGCAGGGACACGGAAGCAACCTGCAGATGCCTGCCTGGGCGCTGCTGATCGTGATCGTGCGTGAGTTTGCTGTTAGCGGTCTGCGTATGCAGGCGGCGGCGGGCGGCAAGGTCATTGCTGCCGGCAAGTCCGGGAAAATCAAGACGGCGTCCACAATGGCCTGTATCTGTCTGATGCTGGTGCTGCCTGAGCTGGAGGCAATCAGCTTCTTCGCCAATTGGGGTGTGCTGGTGTTTGACGTGTGCGTGTGGATCATCGTGGCTACCACGGTGTACTCCGGTGTGGAGTATTTGATCGTCAACCGCAAGGTGTTCTCCGGCATGAAGTAAGTAAATAAAAAATTCCCGGAGCATAGCTCCGGGAATTTTTTATTTGAATGGAAGAATTAAGCCTCGGCAAACTCACCGAAGAAACGGTCGTGGATGGCCTGAACGGCACGCTCGGCGTCCCGCTCGTCCACCAGGACGGACACCTTGATCTCGCTGGTGGAGATCATATTGATGTTGATGCCGGCGGAGAACAGTGCCTCAAACATCTTGCAGGCCACGCCGGAGTTGTTGGCCATGCCGGCGCCCACGATGGAGATCTTGGCGATCTTGTCGCTGACCTCGATGGCGTCAAAGCCGATGACCTCCTGATTGGCGCGCATGACCGCCTCGGCCTTGGCCATGTCGTCCTGGGACACGGTGAAGCTGATGTCCTTGGACTCCTCACGGCCGATGGACTGCAGGATGATGTCCACATTGACCTTTTCCTTGGCCAGCAGGGAGAAGATTTTGAATGCCATACCGGGCTTGTCGGTCAGGCCCACCAGAGCCACGCGGGCAACATTGGTGTCCTTGGCGACACCGCTGACATGAGTTTTTTCCATAGTTTTCACAACCTCCTTGACTTTTGTTCCGGGTTTGCCGCTGAAACTGGAGAGAACCTCCATGTTGACATTGTAGCGCTTTGCCATTTCCACCGAGCGGTTGTGGAGTACCTGAGCGCCGAGGCTGGCAAGCTCCAGCATCTCGTCGAAGGTGATCTCATCCAGCTTCTTGGCGCCCTTGACCTTGCGGGGGTCGGCGGTGTAAACGCCGTCCACGTCGGTGTAGATCTGGCACAGGTCCGCGTGGAGGGAGGCGGCCAGAGCCACGGCGGAGGTATCGGAACCGCCGCGGCCCAGGGTGGTGATGTCGTCGTACTTGTTCAGGCCCTGGAAGCCGGTGACCAGCACGATCTTTTTCTTGTCCAGCTCCTTGCGGATACGGTCGGCGCGCACGCGCTTGATGCGGGCGGCGCTGTAGTTGGAGTCGGTGGCCACGCCGGCCTGCCAGCCGGTCAGAGAGATGACGGGGAGGCCCATGCCCTCGATAGCCATGGCGCACAGGGCCACGGAGATCTGCTCGCCGGTGGTCAGCAGCATATCCATCTCACGCTTGGAGGGGTTGGGGTTGATCTCCTTCGCCTTCTCGATGAGGTCGTCGGTGGTATCGCCCTGGGCGGAGAGGACGACGACCACGTCGTTGCCCTGTTTGTAGGTTTCGGTGATGATGCGGGCCACGTTCATCACGCGGTCACGGTCGGCCACGGAGGAGCCGCCGAATTTCTGTACGATAAGAGCCATATTCGTTGTTACCTCCTAATCAATATCAGCCCAGCACACGGATGGCGGACAGCACGTCCATACCGGCCAGCTTTCGGTTCAGGTCTTCCTGGGTCATGGTCTCGGTCAGGAAGGCCACCTCGCTGGCGGGGGCGCCGCCCCGGGCCAGGGGAGTAATGTCGCCCACGGCGGAGCGGGCGGCATCCATGGTGCCGTTGGCGCGCACGTACCAGCGGAAGGTCAGACGATCGGGGGACTGGACCATGTCCGCATCCCCGGCGGCCCACTGATTACGCTTGGGGGCGGTGACGTCCTTGGCGATGTCCACCACGTCGCCCACTACGGCGCTGGCGGTGGGCAGCTTGCCGGCGCCACGACCATAGAACATCACGTCGCCCACGGCGTTGCCGGTGGCGGCGATGGCGTTGAACACGTCCTCCACGCCGGCCAAGGGGTTGTCGCTGCTGACCAGGTGGGGAGCCACGTAGGCGCACACCTTACCGCCGTCCATCTTCAGGGCGCGGCCCAGCAGCTTGATCTTATAGCCGCAGGAGTTGGCGTAGTCCACATCGGCCAGGGTGATGGCGGTAATACCCTGAGTGGGGACCCAATCGGGGTAGACGTGGCGGCCGAAGGCCAAAGCAGCCAAAATGCAGATTTTACGGCAGGCGTCGTGGCCCTCGATGTCGGCGGAGGGGTCACGCTCGGCGTAGCCGTTGTCCTGGGCCTCCTTCAAGGCCTGCTCAAAGGACAGGCCGGCGCGAATCATGCGGGTGAGGATATAGTTGGTGGTGCCGTTGAGAATACCGCGCACCTCGCTCAGCTCGTTGCCGGCAAGGCAGTTGGTCAGGGGCCGCAGCACGGGGATGCCGCCGCCTACGCTGGCCTCGAACAGGTAACTGACACCCTTCTCGGCGGCCAGCTGCAGCAGCTCGTAGCCGTGGGTGGCAACCAGCTCCTTATTGGAGGACACCACGCTCTTGCCCGCGTTCAGGGCCCGGCGGGTGAAATCCAGCGCCACGGTGGCACCGCCGATGGTTTCCACCACGATGTCCACCTCGGGGTCATTCTCAATGGTGGAAAAATCGTTTACAAAGCAGTCCTTATAAGGGCTGTCGGGGAACTGTCGCACATCAAGGATATACTTCAGCGCAACCTCACTGCCGGCACGCTGCCGGATCAGGTCACGGTTCATGGTCAGCACATCGGCCACACCGGAGCCGACGGTGCCAAAACCAAGGATCGCAACATTTACCATTTTAGTCACCTCAACATTTATCTTTGGTTCAAGCAGGTCAACCTGCCAGGATCTCACATTTGATGACGGCGGGGAAGGCGCGTATGCTGTGCAGCAATTCGTCCAGTCCCACACCGGAGCCAACCAGCTCCGCCGAGGCGGTGACCACCGCGCAGCCGTTGGCGGGAATACCCTGGTTGATAGTCAGGATGTTGCTGCCGCAGCCGGAAAATACGTTCAGCACTCCGGACAGCGCGCCCGGAATATCCCGCAGCAGGATGTGAAAGGTCACAATGCGCCCATGGAGCATATCCTGAAAAGGGCGGACCGTGTCCTTGTACTTATAGTATGCGCTGCGGCTGATACCGACCGCGTGGACGGCGCCGTTGACCGTGGTCTCCTCACCGGTTTCCAGCAGGCGCTTGGCCTGGGCAACCTTGCGGAACACCTCGGGCATGGCGTCCGCCTCTACAATAAAATATTCCGGCTGGCTGCTCATGGCAACTCCCTCCAGTTCGGTTGCTCTTGTCCGCGTGTGACAGGCATTTGTTTTTCTGCTGTGGTATATTGTAGCACAGCCGGGCCACGGTTGCAACCGGTCAAAGGAGGAATATGACGACAATTTTTCCGAAGATTGGCGCGGGTTTGTGGATGTTTTGCACAAGAGGACGGACCGCCGGTTTCCCAGCGGTCCGTTGGAGAGGTCAATTGGTGGCAGGAATCGCCGGTTCGTCCGGGAGCGAAGCGTCCGGGTCGGAGGGCGTTCCCGGAGCGTCCGGGTCGGCCGGAGCGTCCGGGTCGGCCGGAGTGTCCGGGTCGGTCGGAGCGTCCGGGTCAACCGGGGCGTCCGGATCAGTGGGGGCGTCCGGGTCAACCGGGGTGTCCGGGCCGGTGCCGGGCCAATTGGGGTCATCCGGGTCGATCAGACCGGGTACATCGGGCTCCGGCACGACGGGGGCAATGGTGTGGACGGTGCAGGTACCCTGACCGCGCAGGTGTTGGACAGTGTATTTGGTGTCCGCGGCGGAAACAGAATTCAGCACCGCCTGGTCATAACCCAACTGACTTCGGTCGTAATCCAGCAGGGAGATGGTGGACAGCCGCTCGTTCGGGCAGAAGGGGCCGGAAATGTGGTACAGGCCGGTGGGTTCGCCCGCGTCGTTCAGGATGGGACTGTCCAGGCAGACGGTGACGGTGGCGGCCCCACCGTGGCGGGTGCAATAGGTGGTGGGGGCGTCGTCCCGGAGGAGCGTCATTTGGCTGACCCTGCTGCCACGGGCGTCGGCGCGGCAGGCGTCGGTGGGCAACAGGCCGCTGTCCAGGCAGTAGTCGGTGGTGACCAAATTGTTGATGGAGAAGAAGTTTTTGTCGGGAAGATTGCGATGCACACGACTCATGACCCGGCTGAAGGTGATGGCGGCGGGGTTCTTGCCGCTGCTGCGCACCCGCTCGGGGGACTCGTAACCGGTCCAGACCACGGCGGTGTAATAGGGGGTGTAGCCGGCGAACCAGCGGTCGCGGTCACTGGTGGAGGAGCCGGTCTTGCCGGCCACGTGCATACCATCCACACGAGCCTCGTAGCCGGTACCGGAGTTGACTACATTTTGCAGCATGGTGTTCATATAATAGGCGGTGGAGTCCTTCAGAGCCACTTCGCTGACAGACTTATTCTCCAGCAGGACCTTGCCCTCAGCATTCAGCACCTTGGTGTAGGTGCGGGAGGGGGTGTAGATGCCCTGGTTGGGGAAGGTGGCGAAAGCCTCGGCCATGTCGCGGGTGTTGACGCCCTCGGTCAGACCGCCCATGGACAAAGGCGCGCGGTCCAGGTCGGAGGAGAATTTTCCGTTGATTTCCACGCCCTCCACCAGGTCGATTTTGAACCGCTGCTCCACAAAGTTGAAGCTCTGAGGCGGGGTGACCTGGTCACTGAGCAGGCGGAAGGCCACGGTGTTGGTGGAGTCGGTCAGACCCTGATAAACAGTGGTCAGACCGGCATAACGGGCGTTGCCGGAGTTGACGGGATATGGGCTGCCGCCCATCAGCTCGTAGGGATAATCGTCCACAACGGAGATGGGGGTGGCAAGACCCATTTCCAACGCGGGGGCATAGACGGCCAGCGGCTTGAAGGAGGAGCCGGGCTGGCGGGAAGCGGCAGTAGCGTTGTTGCGCAGGCGGTTGCCCGTCTTTTCGCCCACCCGACCGGCCAGGGCCACCACGTCGCCGGTGGAGTTATCAATGACGGTGATGGCGGACTGCAGCTGCTGGCCGCTGCTGGAGGGCCAGGGGAAGTTATCGCGGTTTTGATAAACCTCCTCCACTGCGGCCTGCACCTCCGGGTCGATGCAGGTGTAGATGGACAGGCCGCCGGACAGTACCATCTCGTGGGCCACGCTGACCTCCACGCCCAGGGCCTCGGCCAGGTCGGCGGTGACGTCGGTAATGACCTGCTCCTCGTACCAGGAGTAGATGTCGGGGTTTGCGTCGTTGGTGGGGTTCTCCACGGTTTTGGAGGTGAACACCAGCTCCTGCGCCTTGGCCTGCTCGTACTCCTCTTTCGTCAGGTACTCCTGCTCGTACATGGCCTTGAGTACCAGATTTTTGCGATGCAGATTGTTTTCGGGATTGGTATACGGGTCGTAGAGAGAGGGGTTGTTGGTAATGGAGATCAAACTGGCGCACTCGGCTACCGTCAGCTCGTCCAAAGGCTTGCCGAAGTACATGTAGGAGGCGGTGTAAACGCCGTCGCAGCCGCGCCCCAAATAAATGTAGTTCAAATACCATTCCATGGTGGTTTCCTTGGAATAGTTTTTGGTGAACTCAAGGGCCCGGAAGATCTCCACCACCTTGCGCTTGACTGTGGTGTCGTTATAGGTGGTGATGTTCTTGATCAGCTGCTGGGTAATGGTGGAGCCACCCTGAATGTCCTGGCCGGTGAACATATAGAACACGGCGGCGGCGGTGCGCTTCCAATCCACGCCGGAGTGGGTCCAAAAGCGCTGGTCCTCGATGGCGACGGTGGCGTTGACCAGGTCCTCGGGGATGTCGGCGTAATCGACCCAGATGCGGTTTTCGTCGCCGTGGAGGGTGCGCAGCTGATGGGCGTTGCCCTGATCGTCGGTGTAGTACAGCACGGAGTTCAGACCCGTGTGGAAATTGTTCAGATCCAGAGGGGTCAAGGGGATGATGACGGTCTTGATATACACGGCGGCAAAGCAGGCCAGCAACGCGGCGGTGGACACAAACACAAGCAGCAGTGAAACAAGGCTCAGCAACAGCTTGTTAGGGCCACGCCGTCTGCGGCGGGAGGAACCGCTGCCGGTACGGCGGGACGTGTTGGGAGTATCAGACATGGAAAAACCTCCATTCATAAAACCCGCGCAGGGACGCGGGAGGTATGCGTACATACAGCACTATTATACCAACTTTGGCAGCATTTGTCCACCCCTGTGACAGACTGGAAGAAAGCGCAAAATTTGACAGGCCTTTCTCTTGCATTTTCACCATTCTCGGGGTAAAATATAAATACCAATTCCAAACAGGAGGTACATACCCATGAGCGAAGAGTTCGGCCCCGATTTTATCACCGTTACCGACGAGGACGGCAACGAATTTGAACTGGAGCATCTGGACACCCTTGAGTATAACGGCAACGTCTATATGGCCTTTTTCCCTGCCATCGAGGGGGAAGAGGGCGAAGACGGCGAGATCGTGGACGTGGACCTTGATGACGAGGAGTACGGCATGGTCATCATGAAGGTCGTTGAGGAAAACGGCGAAGAGCTGTTCTCCACCCTGGACAGCGAAGAGGAAGAGATGGAAGTATACGAGCGGTTTATGGAGCGCCTGTTCGCTGACGAGGAGTAAAGAAAAAGGTTCCTGCTCGGTGCGTGATGAGTCCTTTTAAACCCACATTTATGAAACGGGATGCCCCCTCACGGCGTGGTTTGCAGGCCTCCCGACCCCCTTTGAGGTCAGTCGGACGTTGGAAGCAGAAAAGCGCAGTGGAGGCGACCCACCTGCCGATCGTGCAGGTTTTAATCGGATTCACACGGCCAGAGCGGGGCAGATACAGCAACCCCTGGAACCGCAGCATTTGCTGCGGTTTCTTTTTATGCATAAACGAATCGTTCCCGGGCAACACTAACCGCAGATCACTGCAAAAGAGGAGGGAAATAACGTGATCTTGGATAAAATTGCCCTGGCACTGCTGATCATCGGCGGTCTGAACTGGGGCCTGGTGGGCCTGTTTGGCTTTGATTTGGTGGCCTTCCTGCTGGGGGGTTCCGCCGCCCTGCTGGCCCGTGCAGTCTATACTCTGGTGGCCCTGTCGGCGGTGTGGTGTATCACCCTGTTGTTCCGCGACAGAAGCGTGAGCGAACACCACGCCTAAGGTCTGCTGTATCCCGGTCCGTTGCTGCGGGCCGGGAATTTTTTTGCTTGGCTCTTGACAGGGGGACGAAAAAGGAATATGATAAAGACACCCCCCGGGGGAGGGGGGTATAAGAGATATGAGATATTAAAATATAAGACAGGGGGAGGAACATTGAAACAGACCTTTCGCGTTACCGGAATGACTTGTTCGGCCTGTGTTGCCCATGTGGAGCGGGCGGCGTCCGGAGTGGATGGAGTCCGTCGGGTCGAGGTCAGCCTGCTGACCAACCGCATGACGGCGGAATTCGACGAGGACCGCGTCACGGCCGGGCAGATCGCCGCGGCGGTTGCCGCGGCGGGGTACGCCGCCGCGCCGGTGGGGGATAACGAACCCAAGCGCCCTGTGCAGGGACAGGAGGAGGCACAATTGAAACGGCGCGTTCTGCGCTCCGTGGTATTTTTGCTTCCGCTGATGTATGTGGCCATGGGACACATGGTGGGACTGCCTCTGCCCGGCTGGCTGTTGGGGCAGGAAAACGCGGTGATCTTTGGCCTGACCCAACTGCTGCTGACGTTGCCCATTCTGTACATCAACCGCAGATGCTATCAGGTGGGCGTCAAGTCCGCGCTGCGGCGGCAGCCCAATATGGACAGTCTGGTTTCCCTTGGCTCGGGAGCGGCTGTGGTGTACGGTATTTTTGCCATTTATCAAATGGCTTACGGACTGGGACATGGGGATTTGGAGCGGGTGGCCCGCTATCATGCGGACCTGTATTTTGAGGCCGCCGGCATGATTTTGACGCTGGTGACACTGGGTAAGCTGATGGAACACCGCTCCAAAGGCAGAACGGCGGACGCCATTACCCGCTTGATCGAGTTGACTCCGCGCACTGCCCACGTCCTGCGGGACGGGCAGGAGGTTGAGGTGCCTGTGGAGCAGGTGCGGGTGGGGGACCGTGTGATGGTCCGACCCGGACAGAGCGTGCCTGTGGACGGCGTGATCGTGGACGGCGCCTCCGCTGTGGATGAGTCCGCCCTGACCGGGGAGAGCCTGCCTGTGGATAAAACGGTGGGCGACAAGGTGGCGGCGGCCACCATCAACCGTTCCGGCGCCTTTGTACTGGAAGCCACCCGGGTGGGAGAGAACACCACCCTTGCCCAAATGATCCGCCTGGTGGAGGAGGCCTCTGCTTCCAAAGCGCCCATTGCCCGCCTGGCCGACCGGGTGGCCGGAGTGTTCGTACCCGTGGTCTTTACCATTGCTGTGGTGACGGCGGCGGTGTGGCTGTTGGCCACCGGTGGTCAGGTGACCGCCGCCCTGACCGCAGGCGTGGCGGTGCTGGTCATCTCCTGCCCATGCGCGCTGGGCCTTGCCACCCCCGTGGCCATTATGGTGGCCACCGGTGAGGGCGCGAAAAACGGTATTTTGATCCGTTCCGCCCGGGCGTTGGAAGAGTTGTGCAAGGTGGACACGGTGGTGCTGGACAAAACAGGCACCCTGACCATGGGGAAACCGGTAGTCACCGATGTGATCTGTGCCGATGGGGTCGAGCGCGAAGAACTGCTTGAGATCGCTGCCGGGCTGGAGAGCGCCTCGGAGCATCCCCTGGCTGCCGCAGTGGTTGATTTTGTCCGGGAACAGGGCGTGAAAGCTGAACAGCTAAAAGACTTTACAGCCGTTCATGGCAAAGGCGTACACGGCCGTTTAGGTGGTGAGACTTGTGTGGGCGGCAACCGGGTGATGCTGGATGAATTCCGTGTGGACGGACAGACGCTTTACCCTCAGGGACAGCGCCTTGCCGACCTGGGGAAAACCCCGCTGTACTTCGCCCGCGGCGGGAAGCTGCTGGGGCTGATCGCCGTGGCAGACGTACCCAAGCCCACCAGCGCCCGGGCGGTGGCGGCATTCCGGGAGCTTGGGCTGGACGTGGTGATGCTGACCGGCGACAACGAGCGCACGGCAAAGGCCATTGCACATCAGTTGGGCATTGAGCAGGTGCGCGCCCAGGTGTTGCCCGAAGATAAGCGCGCAGTGGTGGCCCAACTGCAGGCCGAGGGGAAAAAGGTGGCCATGGTGGGGGATGGCGTCAACGACGCTCCCGCTTTGGTGGCCGCCGACGTGGGAATGGCGATCGGCGCGGGAACGGACGTGGCCATCGACAGCGCGGACGTCGTGCTGATGAAGTCTGACCTGCTGGATGCTGCGGCGGCGGTGGAGCTGTCCCGGGCCACCATGGCCAAGGTGCGGCTGAATCTGTTTTGGGCCTTTTTCTACAACGTGATCGGAATTCCCCTTGCCGCCGGCGTGTTTTATCCCGTGCTGGGCTGGCAGCTCAGCCCCATGTTTGGCTCCGCCGCTATGAGCCTGAGCTCCGTGTGCGTGGTGTCCAACGCCCTGCGGCTGCGGAAGTTCAAAAGCCGCTTTCAGCATGAAACCTGCGGGTGCTGCCCGTCGGAACACAAAAAGGAGGACGTGAAGAAGATGAAAAAAGTGATGACCATTGAGGGTATGATGTGCAGCCACTGCACCGGTCGGGTGCAGCAGGTGCTGTCCGCGCTGGAGGGAGTGGAGGCCGTGGAAATGAGTCTGGAGAACAAGACTGCCACGGTGACCCTGGCTGCCGGCCTGGCGGAGCGGAGCCTTGTTGACGCGGTGACCGCCGCAGGCTATCGGGTGGTGAGCGTGGAATGAAAGCGGACCGTGCGCAGTTGGAACTGCTGCTGAAAACCGCCCGGGGACAGATCGATGGTATTTTGAAAATGGTGGATGAGGACCGGTACTGCCTGGAGATCTCCACCCAGATCAGTGCCGCCGCCTCCCTGCTGAAAAAGGCCAACCGCACCGTGCTGCGCTCCCACATGGACCACTGTGTACGTCAGGCGGTGGCCGACGGCACGGTGGACACCAAGCTGGATGAGCTGACGCTGCTGCTGGACAAACTGACCGACTAAGAACATAAATCGCCGCTCTTTGGGAAAGACTAGACCCAAAGGCGGCGATTTTTCATGAAAAAATGGTGGCGATATATGCTGGCAGGCGGATTGGCGGGGGTGGCCAACGGATTGTTCGGTGGAGGCGGCGGTTCTGTGCTGGTCCCCCTTTTGGTGGGTCTGTGCGCAATGGAGCGCCGGCGGGCCTTTGCCACCTCCGTGGCGGTGATTTTGCCTCTGTGCGCCCTGTCCGTGGTGGTATATCTGCTGCGGGGCGGCCTTGACCTGCGTGCGGCGTGGCCCTATCTGGCGGGAGGGACCGTCGGCGGCTGGCTGGGCGGCCGGCTGTTCCGGGGCGTGCGGGTGGACTGGCTGCGGCGGGGATTTGGCCTGCTGCTGATATTTGGGGGAGTGAGGTGTCTGATGTGAGTGGATGGCTGCCCGCTGTGCTGGCGGGGTTTGCCACGGGGATCTTATCCGGCTTTGGCGTTGGGGGTGGCACCCTGCTGCTGGTCTACATGACGGCGGTGGCGGGACTGGACCAGCATTTGGCCCAGGGCATCAACCTGCTCTACTTTCTGCCGGCGGCTCTATGCGCCCTGCCCACCCATGTGAAAAACGGCTATATCGAAAAAAAGGCCCTGCTGCCCGCTGTCGGCACGGGTCTTGTCTGCGCGGGGCTTGCGGCCTGGGCGGCTACAGCCATGGAGACCGCCATCCTGCACAAGTGCTTTGGCGGCTTTTTGATTTTGGTAGGGCTGTGGGAGCTGTTCAAAAAGGAAAAAGCGGACCGCTGAACGGTCCGCTTTGCTCGTTTGAAATTACAGAAAAATCTTGCTCTCGGCGGGGCGGGCGTACATCGCCTCCAGCTCCCGCTTGTGGTAGAGGTAGCCCTCGTCGTCGTAATACTTGGCGCCGGTTGGGCAGCCCTTGACGCAGGCGCAGCACTTGATGCAGGTGCCGGGGATGGAGGATGGGTCGGCGGGGTCGATGGAACCCATGGTGCAGATGCGGGCGCAAAGACCGCAGTTGACGCATTTGGCCGGGTCGGTCTTGGGCTTGACCTTAAGGATGTTGATGGGGTTGCCCGCCCGGTCCCGGGGGGTGTAGTAGGGGCCGATGGGGTCGTTGCCGTCCACGGGGGCGGACAGGGCGATTTGGCCGGACAGTGCCTTTTCCGCGGCGGCCCGCCCCAGCGTATCGGCAAGGGCGAGGTCACGGCTGTCGGGACGGCCCGCGCCCAACGTGGTGGAAAAGGAGTGTTCCCCCACGAAGGCACCCGCGGCAATGGGGGAGAGTTCGTTGGCCTGCGTGAGTTGAACCAGTTCCATCAGGCCGTCGTCAAAATTGCGATTGCCGAAGGTGACCACAGGCACGCACAGGGCGCCGTTGCCGGCGATGTGTCCGGTGAGGAAGGGCAGCAGCTTGTTGGGTACCCGTCCGGCGTAGACCGGGGTGCCAAGGATGACCAGGTCGCCCGGGGAGAAACGGAGCGCCTGCTCCCGGGAAGCGGGCAGGCTGAAGTCGAAGTCCGCCCGGGGGCAGCCAAGTGCCTGGGCGGCGGCGTCTGCCACACGGCAGGTAACGGACTTGGTGTTGCCGGTGCCGGTGAAATACACGGCCCAAACGGTATTCATAGTGTGTCCCTCCTCAACCGCGCTGGCGGCGCAGAAAATCCAAATAGCCTTCCAAAATCAGGCTGGCGGCTACGGCATCCACAGTCTTTTTGCGCTTCTTGGCGTTTTTGCCCGCATCGGCCAAAATTCGGTGGGCGTCCACGGTGGTGCGCCGCTCGTCCCACAGCACGGGGGTCAGGCCGGTGGCCTGGGCCACCCGGGCGGCAAAGTCACGATAGAGCTGAGCCCGCGGTCCTTCGGTGCCGTCCATGTTGCGGGGGAAACCCATGACCAGCCGGTCAGCCTTGTACTGCTGCACCAAACGGGACAGCTCATCCAGCACCACATCGTCCCTGCGGCTGTGGATGGTGGTGACGGTGCCGGTCAAAAAGCCGGTGGGGTCGGAGATGGCAACGCCGGTATGGGCGTCGCCGTAATCGATAGCCATAACGACCATGGCGGTCCCTCCTGAAAACAAATCCTTGAAAGGAATTATATAATGTTTTTTCGCCCGGCGCAAGGGGGCGGAGTTTTTGTTTTTTTCTGTTGCAAAAGATGGGATTTTCTGTTAAAATATAGAACAGCGAAATCTTTGACACGAAGCGGTCTGTTCCGCTTCGGATAAGGGGTATGATTTATGAGTAGTAAGAAAAAGGCCGCCGCCCTCAAACAGCAGGAGGATACCGCGCTGTCCCGTGCCTTGATTTGGTTTGCGGCGGCTATGGTGATAGAGTTTTTGCTTTTGCTGGTCAACAACGTTTTCACAAGAGGTATTCCAAGCTGGGACTTTGCAAATAGCCTGTTCAAGGCTCTGCCCATCATCGCCGGCGTTTGTTTGGTGTGTGCCGTTTTGACCGGTATCTGGTGCCGGAAGCGTACCGTCGCAAAGAAGGAACTGTTCTTCCTGCCCCTGGTGCTTTCCGCGGTGCTTGCCTTGCTGGGTGTCAGTGCCGTGCTGCTGTACGTGGCCCCCACTTCGGCGGACCTGTTGCGGGTGGTCGTCCCCGCCCTGGGCGTGTTGGCCCTGGCATACTACCTCTACCAAAAGGAGTTCTTCCTGTCCGCGCTGTGTTCCGGCGTGAGCCTGCTGGGCCTGTGGATGGTCAAGCGGGGCAGCACGCAGATGCCGTTTGTGATCGACCTGTATATTGTGGTCGGCGCTGTGGCGCTGCTGGCTGTGCTGGCGCTGGCAGTCCTTTTGAAGAAGAAGGACGGCGTGCTGACCATCAAGGGCAAGCGGCTGGTGCTGTTTGCCAAGCAGACCAATTACGTGCCGGTGTTCCTGTCCTGCGTGCTGGGTGTGCTGGCGCTGTGCGCGTGTTTGGTGCTGGGCGAGTTGGCGGCGTTCTATCTGCTGTTTGTTCTGCTGGCCTGGTTGTTGCTGCTGCTGGTGTACTACACTGTCAAGTTGATGTGATTTGAAGTTGAAAAGCGGCGGGTCCCTTGAAAGGGACCCGCCGCTTTTTGATTCCTGTATTACTGGATCACATTTCGTTTGGTCAGGCGCTGCGCCACCTTGTTCAGCCCCTTGACCACCACGTCGCTGGTCAATCGCAACTGGCTGTTGGGCCGCAAGGAGTTCAGTGTTTCAATTTGCGTGTGTACGGCCTCAACGTTTTCGATGCCGGAGGAAAATACGAAATCCAGCACACTCTTTGCCCGCTTGTAGCCGGCGTGGATCATGGCCTCGGTCTCCTCCTGGGACAGCCAAAGGGATTTTTTCAACAGGCGGTTGCAGTCGCCAAAGGTGATTTTGATGACCTTGCCATCGAAATGGGAGGACTCAAAGGTGTAATCGAATTCGTCAAAATAGATGCAAATGATGTAGTCCAGATCGTGCTTGAGCAGCGGATAGACCGGGATGTTGTCGATCACGGCGCCGTCGTAAAAATATTTGTTGCCGATCAAAACCGGTTTGCAGATGGGGAACACGGCGACGGCGGCGTTCAGATAATCCTCCACATCGGCGGGGTCCTTGCCGGATATGTCGATGTAGAAGTTCTGCCGTTTCTTCAGATGGAACAGGGGGATGTACAGCCGCTGGCAGGACACGGGGCGCTTTGACAGGACGGAAATGCTCTCCTTCAAATAGTTGTTTTTGAATACGCTTGAAATAAATACCGAGTCGCGCTCCGGACACATACCGGTCCACAAGTCGGTCGCACTGGGCAAATTTCCGGAGGCGAACGCATAGGAGTTCAGCACACCCACCGAGGCGGAGCTGATATATTTAATATCTTCCGGGTGGAAGTATTCCGATACAGCCCGCAGGGCGCCAAGCTCGTAAGCACCCTTTGCCATGCCGCCGGAGAGAACAAGTCCAACATTCATAGAAGCAACAACCAACCTGTGAATATAAATAGAATAGTCGTGGTTCGACAAAAGCCTACAATACACCACATCATACCATGAAGTTGCTCTGAACGCAAGGAATTCTTTGCGCGGGATGAGGCGATGAGTTCATCGCGGCGGGCAGGGGGGAGTGTTCATGGCCTGCTCCAGCTTTTGCAGGGCCTTCTTTTCAATGCGGGAAATGTAACTGCGTGAAATGCCGCAGCGGTGGGCCACCTCCCGCTGGGTGAGGGGTTCCTTGCCGCCCAGGCCGTAGCGCAGGACGATGATGCGGGCCTCCCGGTCGGTCAGGCAGGTTTTGACACAGCGGCGGATCCGGGCGCAGGCGTCTTTGGTGTCCAGGTCGTCCAGCATGGTGTCGTCCACGCTGATCACGTCCATCAGGGACAGGGAGCCGTCCCCGCCGGTGTCCAACGTGTCGGACAGGGACACTTCGCCCTGGAGTTTGCGCTGGGTGCGGAAATGCATGAGAATTTCGTTCTCGATACAACGGCTGCAGTAGGTGGACAGCTTTACCTTTTTGTCCGGTTTGAAGCTGGAAACGCCCTTGATCAAACCGATGGTGCCGATGGAGATCAGGTCGTCCTGGTCGCCGGATTGGGAGTAGTATTTTTTGACGATGTGGGCCACCAAACGCAGGTTGCGCTCGATGAGGACGTTGCGGGCCTCCGGGTCGCCTGCGGCCAGGCGCTGCAGATATACGGCCTCCTCCTCGGGTTTCAGTGGCTTGGGAAAGGTGCCGCTGCCCCCGGATAGCCGCAGGGTAAAAAACAGGCTGTTGCTCAGCAGGTACATCAGCGCGGAAATCATATAAACCACCTCGTGATACTCTATTTCGCCCCGGCAAGTCCCTATGCCCCATGGTTGACTTTTGCGGCGGAATCATGTATCATGCGGGGAGATGAAGTTCATATCCGCGGGCATGATGGAATTGGCAGACATGCGAGATTTAGGTTCTCGTGCAGCAATGCGTTGGGGTTCAAGTCCCCATGCCCGCACCAAAAGCCGGCTCCCTTTTGGGTGCCGGCTTTTTCGTGTGGATGGGAATCCGGACTTGATTGCCCGCCCGTTCGGGTGCGTTGTGTGAGGCCTTACGGGGCATGGGTGATGTAATGATTGCAAAGAGTAGAACACCGTGATATAATCAGACAGGTGAGTTTTGATATGTCTTGATAGCTGCATCCGGAGATTGGCACGCGGAGAAAAATAGTGGCATACAGTTTGCTGCTATCAGAAAAGGAGAGTCGCAATGAGCAATTTTACTATTTTTAACGAAACGATTTCTTTCCCGGATTCTGCAGACAGATACTACATGGTGAGGCGGGATTGCAGAAAGGCCATGCAGGAGGCGGAAACGGATTTCGCCAATTTTTATCGCTCGGCGGGCAATATTCGTACTGTGCTGGAACGATATGCGGACGAGGTTGAAACCATTTTAAGGCGTAGAGCGTTGGACGTGCTGCATAAAAAGTTGCCGGAAATTGGTATTTACGATGTTACGGCGAAGGCATTTGAACGGTCTTGTTTGAATGTGGATGAAGCGAACGAAGCCTTTGATGCGGTCGTAGATGCGTACAATGAAATTGAAGAGGAACTGGCCATTGAAAAGGCATACCGCGAAGAGCGCAAAGAGTCCCGCGGCCAATGGGTAGGCGGCGGCTTTGGCTTGGGCGGAGCAATTAAGGGTGCCATGACCGCCGGTGCGTTGAATGCGGCCAGCGGATTAGGGCACAGCTTGGTTAATGCAATGGGCAATGCCGGCTCCGAGCGAGCCGCGGCAAGCGCCAAGGATCGCATGTACATCAGCGACGAAACATACAAGAAACTTTGCCTTGGCGTCAAATTCTCTGTCTGGGATATTTACACCGAATATATGCAGTTGGTAAACACGTATTTTAAGGATGCGGACGACCTGTACTTTACCAACGACTCTTTTGACGAAGAACGTGCAGAGGCACTTTTTGAAAATGCCAAAGCCATCCCTGAAAAGAGAGAAGAATTGTTGGCCCAAGCGCTGAGCCAGTGTCCCTACTATGCGCAAGCGCTTACCTACATTTTTGAGCAGTATCCCGATGAACGCAAACAGGTTTCCTCGATTGCGAACGCTTATTGCATCGACATTTCTGAGTGCCGCGAACTCGTAATCCAGGAGTTGTATGCAAAAGAGGAAGAGAACGACGAGGCGTCGTTGCTGGCGGTAAGAACGGATATCTTGGCGGCTATGGAGACGTACGGAATAAAGTCCAGCAAGACGCTGGATGCCCTGGATGAGCGCTATATGCAGTTGGTATTTGAACGGCATTATGAGACGGCACTACCCGGAGAAAGAGACCGGGCGGTGGCGTTGCTTCGGGATTTCGATACCCAAAAGAGCAAGAAGGAAGCGTTTGTAAAGAAACATCTGATTTGGGAACTGCGCAAGGTCTGCCATGTGGCGTTTGAAGAAAAGAAAGTGCCAGAACTGATAAAACGCGAGTATTGCGCGTTGCGAAAGGCCGGAGCTTCGGAAGAAAGAATCGGAGATGTTTTGGATGAAATGCTGACGATTCTTGACTATAAGGGGGCAAAAGGGTTTGCTTCCGACGAGAAGAAAGAAGACGTTTTTTGGGCGCTGTGTGATGTAGAGGCCTACAAACAGGTGGCGAATAAAAAAGCCGTTGCAAGAAAGGAAGAGGTGCTGGCCAAGATTATCGAGCGCATCGAAAGCGCGGACAGGATTCATGGTCTTGCGAATTCTCACTTGGAATGCAAGCGGGGAGAGGCGAATCGCAATGCGGGGAAGTTGAAATTCATAGATTTGGAGCCCGGCGAATATGTGCTGATTGCCTACAGGGAGTCGCCGGGGGCGAATGACTGTAAACGCGGGTTTGCGATGACAGATAGAAGATTTGTCAGCAAAGGCGATGAGAGCGCACACCTTCGGGTGGGGAGCCAACCTACGTTCAAAGAAGGCGGCTTTTTTTCCGGTGGTGACATTACTGCTACAGCCGGAGGTAGAACCTATGATATCAGCGCGGAACATGTGAAGAGTAAAGATGCCCTTGCCAAGTGTTTGGAGGAGATCTTCAAGGAACTGATGCCTATCTACAAAGATTTGAAGGCAGTTGACAGTGAATGGGAAGAAGAGCAGAAAAAGCAACTGGCATGCTGTATCCGAGACAACGAGTTCTTGGTGCGGTGCTTCGATATGCAGAAAAAGGCAGAGAAAATTTTTGCTGATGAGGAAGCGGTAGCGAATGCGCTAAAGGTGCGGCAGATTGACCAGCTTATGAAAACGGTCAAGAGTACGGAGCCAAACTCCATTGCCGAGATTTGGGTGCAGTTGTGTACCAGCGAGTATGAGCCGGAGTTATATCAGTTCAGGCTGGAAGAACTGTTCGGGTATTTGTGTGGAATTGTCCAAAAAGCAAACGTTGAGCAGCTTGGACAGTTGGAAATCGCAAGAGAAACTATATCCCAGTACAGCACTGCGGAGATGATGGAAGAACTGAAGTCCGCTATGGAAGCGAGAAGAGAGGAAGCGGAGCGGCTGCACATAATGGAACAAATTGACCAAATTATGAGTGCGGTTGTGAGTGTGAATCCCCATTCTGTTGCCGAGGTTTGGATGCAGTTGTGTGCCAGTGAGTACGAGCCGGCACTGTATGAAACCAAGTTGGATGAACTGTTTGGGTATTTGCAGAGAATTGCAGAAACAGCAAATTTGGGGCAGTTTGAACAGCTGGAAGCGGCGAGAGAAAAAATATCCCGGTGCGGTGGCGCGGAGAAAATGCAAGAACTCAAGTCCGTTATGGACGACAGGAGAGAAGAGGCGAAGCGACAGTATGCAGCCGAATTGGAATGGTATGCTGATGCTTGTGCCAAATTAGGCGAGTATAAGCTTGCGGATGTTAGTGCCCTGCGTAAAGGACTCCAAACGTGCGGATTAAGTGAGGAGGATATTGCGCCTTTTGCCGCGCAGATAGAAGCGCGGTATAGCGATCTCTATTACGAAGAGTTGATCGAAAAATGCACGAAGGAATCGCTTGTCGGGATGGGGAAAAAGGCGCGTGCGGAGTTGCAGACGGAACTGGAAGCGTATATTGGCGGCAAGGAAGATGCGCAGCAATATGCGGATCGAGTGAGAAATATTCGGGAACTCACCGAGAAACATAAAAGAGCGGTGAATGATGCGAGGGACCAAGCGCTTTCAGAGTTGATGGCGGCTGCAGCCGCAGCGGCTGAAATTATACGGGCAAAGCTTTATGATAAGCCGGAAATTTATATTTTCGGTGAGGAGCACTTGACCAAGGAAAAGCAGAATGATAAATTCAGCCGTTTTTATGAGGAGGGGGGCGAAAGACAGCTCTTTGGCGTTTACAGATTGAACGGAGGAGCGAAGATTCCGACCCTCAGCATAACCAATCTTAATGTTTATGTTGGTGGACGTACTTGGGAAGGCGTGCAGAAAAAAGTTGCGGTAGAATCGATTGTTCAAGTAAAGCCCGTAAAGATGTTTGGTGGCATTTCGCTTGTTACCGCCACGGAAACTATTGATGTGAAAACGGAGTTGCCCTATGAAGGCAAGGTTCAGTTGGCCGATGTGATTTCGGAAATCGTCAAGTGTGTTGTTGCCGGCAAACAACGACTGCAGGTGCCACTGGCCGAAGCGGAAGCTACCTACAACAGGGACTTGGCGATACTTTTTGGTGAGCCGGTACCGGAAGAACAACCCGCCGCACCGGTAATGCAGCCTGCCGCGCCGGAAGCGCAGCCTGCCGAGCCGGTAGCACAGCCTGTTGCTCAACCGAGCCAGCTCACGCAAGCTGGAGTGAGTCAAGAACAGGTGGTTTCGGAAGCCCTTGAACTGCTGAACAGACCGTTTTGTGAGCTTGACCCTGCGCAGGTATCCAATGCGGTGAGGGCACTTATCGTTAAGCACAACGTGGTTGGTTATTTCGGCTGCGGGGGAGAAACGTTTGGGCGTAAATTCCCCAAAGCGGCTGCGGCTTACGCACCGATCAAGGATGATGAAATCGCCCTGGTAATTGAGGATCAGACGATTTTCGGCAGTGCAAAGGAAGGCTTCGTGCTGACGGACAAGAACATCTACATCAATATGTCTCGGTGCAAAAACACGGTTGTGCCTCTGGTTAACGCGACAGGGGCCTATTGTAGAAGGGGCGGAGGTCTGACGGATGTAATCGTTTCCATGCAGGGAGGCGATTGGCGCGTTTCTTACCGCTCCAGCGATGCGGAAGGTCAGGCCTGTGCCGCATTCCTGACGGAACTCATTGCCTGGCTGAATGGCGGGGCAAATAAACCCTGATGGGACCGACCAAAAAACACCTGGCATAGCGTTACGCTATTTCCTACACGGTTGCAAAAACAGCCGCCGCCCGTTGCAACGGGCGGCGGCTGTTTTACGTCAATAGGTATGGTCGCAGACCTCTCTTATCTTGGCTTGCAGGGTTTTCAGATCATCGAAGGTCTCCGGCTTGCGGCGGGGGTCCCGCAGCAGGGCGGCGGGGTGGAACAGGGCCATCATCAGGGTGCCGTTTTTCTCAAACCACTGGCCATGCTCCTGGGTGATTTTGAAATCCTCCTTGATGATGCGCATGGCGGAGATACGGCCCAGGCACACGATGATTTTGGGTTTCAGAAGGGCCACCTGATTGCGCAGCCAGTCCATGCAGGCGTCCTGCTCGGTGTTCAGGGGATCGCGGTTTTTGGGCGGGCGGCACTTGACCATGTTGGCGATGTAGATGTTCTTTGTGCGGCTCAGGTCGATGATCTCCAGCATCTCGTCCAGCAGCTTGCCGGCCCGGCCCACAAAGGGCTGGCCCTGCAGATCCTCGTTCTCGCCGGGACCCTCACCGATAAACAGCACCTCGGCGTCCCGGGGACCCACCCCGAAGACCACGTTGGTCCGCTCCTCGCACAGGGGGCATTTGCGGCAGGACATACACTGATGCTCCAACTCGTCCCAATTCAGCATGGACATACACACTCCTCCAAAGGCGTTTTTTACAGTATAGCACGATTTGAAGCGGCGGAAAAGGAAAAAATGAGCCGGGAGTCAAATTATGCTGGACAAAGACGAGGGAGAGGGCATATTATATATATACTTGACTGAGAAAGAAAGGGCTGTGACTGCCATGAAAAGATGGAAGGAATGGAAAGGACTTGAGGAACTCAAGGAGCTTTGGCGCCCCGCGGGACTGTTCGTCGGCGCCATCCTTTGGCTGGAGCTGATTTGGCGCGCGTTTTATGTGGAGCGGTTCTTTGACAGAGGGCTTTTGTACATTGTGCTGTTCAGCCTGCCTGCGGCACTGGTGTGCGCGTTCATCAGCAGCCTTTGGGGGAAGAAAGGCAATCGCATTGCCGCCGGTGTGCTGCTGGGACTGCTTACGCTTTGGTATGCGACACAGGCGGTTTACAACACCATTTTCCACAGTATGCTGGTGACCAAATCCTTCGGCATGGCGGGACAGGTGTTCAGCAACTACTGGCGGGAGACGCTGGTGGGCATCGGTAAGACGCTGCCGGTCATTTTGCTGCTGGTGCTGCCCCTTGCGGTCCTGTGGTTCCTGCGGGAGCGTCTGATCCCCACCTCACGGATGAATACGCGGGCGCTGGTGCTGGCTGCCGGGGGCGCGGTGGTGTTCCAATTGCTGGGCGTTGCCTGCATCGGGTTGCCCTCCGGCGAGACCATGACCACCCGTGAGCTGTATCGACAGAGTTTTCTGCCCGACGTGGCTGTGGCCCGCTTCGGCGTGCTGACCACCCTGCGTCTGGACATTCAGCAGAGCCTGTTCGGGCTGGAAGAACCCGACGACGACACGCTGCTGCCCGACCAATCGGTGGATGTTTCTCAGGCGGGGGACGGCTCTCAAAACACGGAGACCACCTACGGTCCCAATGTGCTGAACATCGATTTCGACGCGCTTATGGCAGGGGAGACGGATAAGACCGTGCAGAATATGCACCAGTACTTCTCCACCCGCCAGCCCACCATGAAGAACGAGTACACCGGTATGTTTGAGGGGAAAAATCTCATCCTGCTGACCGGCGAGGCGTTTTGGATCGGCGCCGTCCACCCGGAGTACACCCCCACCCTTTACAAGCTGGCCAACGAGGGATTTGTGTTTGAAAACTTCTACAATCCCCTGTGGTGGTACTCCACCATTGACGGCGAATATGCCCACTGCACGGGGCTGATCCCCTCCAATCAGGTGAACTCCTCCTTCAAGTACAGCGGCAAAAACCAGGTGTCCATATACTTCAATATGGGCAATATGTTTGGCACGGCCGGTTATCCCGTTACTGCCTATCATAACCACACCTACACCTACTACGGCCGCGACCTGTCCCACCCCAATCTGGGCTACGATTACTACGGCATCGGCAATGGGCTGGATGTAGCCACCACCTGGCCTGAGTCCGACCTGGAGATGATGGAAAAGACCATCCCCCAGGCGCTGGCAGGGGAAAAGCCTTTCCACAACTATTACATGACTGTCAGCGGCCACATGAACTATAACTTCCAGGGAAATGCCATGTCCAAAAAGCATAAGGAGGCTCTGGATGCCTCCGGCCTGAGTGAGCCGGCCCGGGCCTACCTGGCCTGCCACATCGAGTTGGACCAGGCGCTGGCCTACGTGCTGGAGCAGCTGGAGGCGGCGGGGGAACTGGAGAACACCGTGATCTGTATGTCCGGTGACCACTATCCCTACGGCCTGGACGGCACCGGCGCCATTGACGAGCTGACCGCCCCCGGGACCGAGGCGGATCTGATCGAGAAGTACCACTCTACTTTGATTTTGTGGTCCGGCGACATGACCGAGCCGGTGGTGGTGGAAAAGCCCTGCTCCAGCATTGACGTGGTACCCACGCTGCTCAATCTGTTCGGCATGGATTACGACTCCCGCCTGATCATCGGCCGGGACATTCTGTCCGACTCGCCGGGTCTGGTTACGACCAATAAAAAATGCTTTGTTACCGACCTGGGCCGGTACTACTCCAACACGGACACCTTTATTCCCAACGAGGGGGCCACGGTGCCGGAGGGCTATGTGCAGGACACGTATAAAGAGGTCCAGCGTATGTTCACCTATTCCGAGCGTATTCTGTTCAACGATTATTACCGCAAGCTGGGTCTGAACCCCGGCACCCCGCCCCCTGTAGCGGAGGCGGAGCCGGTACAGACGGAACAGACGGAGGCAAGCTAAATCTGCCGCTGTTTTATGCCCTTGACAAACGGTTGGGGGTACAATATAATAGATGGGTAAAAGGCTTGGAAGGGAAGTAGTACACATCGGTTTGGTCTGCAGAGAGGTGCCGGGTGGTGAAAGGCATCGTCCGATGGTGTGGAAGTCGTCCCGGAGCTGCGTTTCCGAATGTAGGGCGGGATGCCACATCCTGCCGCAAGTAGGTTGCGCCGTCTGCCCGCGTTAAGGGAAATGAGTGTCCCTTGCAAAAGGGAAATTCAGGTGGTACCGCGGTTTATTCAAATCGCCCTGAGCAAATTGCTTGGGGCGATTTTTGTTGCCCCGAAAGGAGAAATTACCATGAAAGAACTGCCCAAGGTTTACGAACCCCAAGAGGTAGAGTCCCGCATCTACGACTCGTGGGAGAAAAACGGCTGCTTCCGGGCCGCGCGCGACCCGCAGAAGAAGCCTTTCACCATCGTCATGCCGCCCCCCAACGTCACCGGTCAGCTGCACATGGGTCACGCCATGGACTGCACCCTGCAGGATATTCTGATCCGTTTCAAGCGTATGCAGGGCTACGCCGCCCTGTGGGTACCCGGCACCGACCACGCCGGCATCGCCACCCAAATCAAGGTGGAGGAGGCCCTGCGCAATGAGGAGGGCCTGACCCGCTACGACCTGGGCCGTGAGAAGTTCCTGGACCGGGTGTGGGACTGGAAGAATAAGTACGGCGACCGTATCGTGGCCCAGCAGAAGAAGATGGGCGCCTCCTGCGATTGGGAGCGTTCCCGCTTCACCATGGATGAGGGCTGCTCCAAGGCTGTGCGCGAGGTGTTTGTGTCCCTGTATGAAAAGGGCCTGATCTACAAGGGCAGCCGCATCATCAACTGGTGTCCCAACTGCGTCACCGCTCTGTCCGACGCCGAGGTGGAGTATCAGGACAAGCCCGGCCACATGTGGCACATGCGCTACCCCCTGACCGACGGCAGCGGCTACCTGGTAGTGGCCACCACCCGCCCCGAGACCATGATGGGCGACACCGGCGTGGCCGTCCACCCCGAGGACGAGCGCTACAAGCACCTGGTGGGCAAGACCGTTACCCTGCCCCTGATGGACCGTCCCATCCCCATCGTGGCCGACGAGTACGTGGAGATGGACTTCGGTACCGGCTGTGTGAAGATGACCCCCGCCCACGACCCCAACGACTTCGAGGTGGGCCTGCGCCACAATTTGGAGACCATCCGTGTGCTGGACGACAACGGCGTGGTCAACGCCAACGGCGGCAAGTACGAGGGCATGGACCGCTACGAGGCCCGCAAGGCCGTGGTGGCCGACCTGGAGGCCCTTGGCCTGATGGAGAAGATCGAGGATTACTCCCACAACGTGGGTACCTGCTACCGCTGCCACAAGGACGTGGAACCCATCATCTCCGCCCAGTGGTTCGTGAAGATGGAACCCCTGGCCAAGGAGGCTCTGCGTGTGGTCAACGAGGGGGAGACCCGATTCGTTCCCGATCGCTTCGCCAAGACCTATACCAACTGGATGGAAAACGTCCGTGACTGGTGTATCTCCCGCCAGCTTTGGTGGGGCCATCAGATCCCCGTGTGGTACTGTGCCGACTGCGGCAAGATGACCGTCAGCCGGGAGGATGCCACCCAGTGCGCCCACTGCGGCAGCAAGAACATTGAGCGGGATCCCGACGTGCTGGATACCTGGTTCTCCTCCGCTCTGTGGCCCTTCTCCACCCTGGGCTGGCCCAACGCCGACAGCGAGGATCTGAAGTACTTCTATCCCACCGACGTGCTGGTCACCGGCTACGACATCATTTTCTTCTGGGTGGCCCGCATGATCTTCTCCGCCTGTGAGCATACCAAGCTGCCCCCCTTCCACACCGTGTTCATCCACGGCCTGGTCCGGGACGACAAGGGCCGCAAGATGTCCAAGTCCCTGGGCAACGGCATCGACCCCCTGGAGATCGCCGAGACCTACGGCGCCGACGCCCTGCGATTCAACCTGGTCACCGGCAACAGCCCTGGCAACGATATGCGCTTCTACACCGAGCGGTGCGAGGCCATGCGCAACTTCGCCAACAAGATCTGGAACGCCAGCCGCTTCCTGATGATGAACCTGACCATCGACAAGTGCGAGCTGCCCGACAAGCTGGAGCTGGAGGATAAGTGGATCCTGTCCAAGCTCAACAGCCTCATTCCCGATGTGACGGAGAACATGGACCGCTACGAGCTGGGCGTGGCCGCCCAGAAGGTGTACGACTTCATTTGGGACAGCTACTGCGACTGGTACATCGAGCTGACCAAGTCCCGCCTGCAGGGGGAGGACGCCGACAGTAAGACCCGGGCCCAGCAGGTGCTGTGCTACGTGCTGGCCGAGATTTTGAAGCTGCTGCACCCCTTCATGCCCTTCATTACCGAAGAGATCTGGCAGGCGCTGCCCCACGAGGGTGACTTCCTCATGCTGCAGAAGTGGCCCGAGTACCGCGAAGACCTGGCCTTTGCCGCCGAGGAAAAGGCCCTGGAGCAGGTCATGGATGCCATCCGTGCCATCCGTACCCGCCGGGCCGAGATGAATGTGCCTCCCTCCAAGAAGGCCCAACTCACCGTTGCCACCGCCCAGCAGGACGTGTTCACCGCCGGCATCCCCTTCCTCAAGCGCCTGGGCTACGCCAGCGAGGTGACTATCGTGGCCGCCGACAACGCCCCCGACGCCGCCGGTCAGGTGGTCGTCGTGACCCCCGCCGCCCAGCTCTTCATCCCCATGGGTGAGCTGGTGGATTTGGAGAAGGAGAAGGCCCGCATCGAGAAGGAACTGAAGAAGAATTCCGACGAGCTGACCAAGCTCAACGCCAAGCTGTCTAACCCCGGCTTTGTCAATAAGGCTCCCGCCAACGTGGTGAACGCCGAGAAGGAGCGCGCCGCTACCCTGGCCGAGCTGGTTGCCAAGCTGGAGGAGCAGTTGAAGACTATGTAAGCGCAACATTCCCTTTACGTACCAAGGTGCGTAAAGGGAATGTCCATTACAGAAAAATGAGGTGAGTTTGTGCATCTGCATCAATCCGGTGAAGACTATTTAGAGGCCATTTTGATCCTGCAGCAGGAAAAGGGGACTGTGCGCTCCATTGATGTGGCGCAGAAGCTGGGCTTTTCCAAGCCCTCGGTCAGCCGGGCCATGGCCATCCTGCGTACCGACGGGTACATTGAGATGGAACGTTCCGGCGCCATCACCCTGACCCCGCGGGGGGAGCAGGTGGCCCGCACCATGTATGAGCGGCACGATCTGCTGACCAACTGGCTGACCAGTCTTGGGGTGTCCCCCTGGGTGGCGGCCAACGACGCCTGCCGCATGGAGCATGCTTTGAGCGAGGAAACCTTCAACTGCCTGAAAAAACACATGGGCGTTGAGTAACGGAAAGGAGAAAGGCAAATATGGACGTTACACAGATGATTACCGATGCCGGTACGGCCTTTGCGAGCATTTCCTTTGACATTTCCATACCGGCGATCCTGCGGGTGCTGTTTACCGTGCTTGTTTGCGTGGTCGCGGTCAAGGTCCTTGGCAGCGTGATCGCAAAGATGCTGGGCAAAGGCCACCTGGACGGTGCGTTGCAGGGCTTTTTGAAGACCGCGCTGCGAGTGGTACTGTACTTTGTGGCGGGGCTGGTGATCTTGAGCAGCCTGGGCGTGGACGTGACCAGTCTGATCGCGCTGCTGAGTGTTGCCGGCCTGGCGGTGTCTTTGGCGCTGCAGAATACCCTGGCCAATCTGGCCAGCGGAATTCAACTGCTGGTCAGTAAGCCCTTTTCCGCCGGCGATTATGTGGAGGTCGGAGCCAACGGCGGTACGGTGAAGGCGGTGGGGCTTGCCTATACCACCCTTGTCACCCCGGATAACAAGGTCGTTCACATCCCCAACAGTGACGTGGCGGCGGCCCGCATTACCAACTATAATGGGAACACCACCCGACGCATGGAAATTAAGGTGAGTGCCTCCTATAATTCCGACATTGAAACCGTCAAGGGGACTATCCGTGCGCTGATCGACGCTGACAGCCGAATTCACGGTGACCCGGCCCCCTTCGTTCGGGTGTCCAACTATGGTTCCAGCAGCATTGAGTACACCATCCGAGTGTGGTGTAATACCGGCGACTATTGGGACGTCTACTTTGACATGATGGACAACCTCAAGCCTGCTTTCGACGCGGCCGGTGTGGAGATGACCTACGACCACATCAACGTACACATGGTACAGAAATAACCGATGCAATAACAAAGGGTCCCGGAGCAAATGCTCCGGGACCCTTTGTTATTGCGTGGGCATGGCAAGACCGTGAAGCAGGCCGTCCAGCTTGGAGGAGAGTACCTCGCCCCCCACCACGGTGTTCTTGTAGATCAGCAGATTGACCTGTACGTCCTGCTGACCGGTGGGATAGTTGAAAATCTGATAGGTGTACCGCTTGAGCCGTTTGCCCGCAAGGCGTGTAAGGTCAAAACCCTGTTCAGCCTGCAAGGACAAATAATCCTGATAGCTTTCGTCGAATTCGTCGGGGACCAGCAGCTCTTCCACGGCGGTTGGCTCGTCAACCACCTGCCAGCCGTAGGCGGATAAAAACCGAATTCGGTCCTCGTTGGTTTTGATGCCCTTGAGGCTGACAACGTTGGTTTCCGGACCCAAGGCGGGCTGCCCCGGAGCGGAACTGAGCAAAAGGGCGCAGCACAGCAGGCCCGCAGCCGCCGCACCCCACAGGGCCAGCTTGCGGCGGGATAGTTTGGCGGTAACGATCAACAAAGCGCATTTCTCCTTCCTCGTGGCGTACTGCTAAAGACTATGTTCAAAACGGGACGGATATGATACAATGTGCAAAAAGAGGAAAGGGGAGGCGGATATGGAACGACTGGACAAGCTGCTGGCCTCCACGGGACGGTGGAGCCGCAGCCAGGTGAAAGAGCTGGTGCGGCAGGGCCGGGTGCGCGTGGACGGCCGGGTGGCCGCCAGGCCGGAGGAGAAGTGCGCCCCGGAGCAGGAACTGACGGTGGACGGGGAACCTGTCTGCCTGCAGAAATTTGTGTATATCATGATGAACAAGCCGGACGGCTGGCTGTCCGCTACGGAGGACAAGCGGCAGCAGACGGTACTGGACCTGCTGGACAAGCCGCTGCAGCGCCGGGGCCTGTTTCCGGTGGGGCGGCTGGATAAGGACACCACGGGCCTTTTACTGCTGACCGACGACGGGGAACTGGCACATCGGCTGCTGGCACCCAAAAGTCATGTGGATAAGGTGTATCTGGCTCGGGTGGACGGCTGTGTGAATGAGGACGACGTCAAGGCCTTTCAAGAGGGAATGGTGCTGGAGGATGGGCTGGAGTGTCTGCCTGCGGGCCTGGAACCGCTGGAGGATGGCAGCCGGTGCCTTGTGACCCTGCGGGAGGGTAAGTTTCACCAGGTCAAGCGGATGCTGGCCGCCCGGGGCAAGCCGGTGCTGGCGCTCAGGCGCCTTTCCATGGGGCCGCTGCAGTTGGATCGCAGTTTGCCCGAAGGAGGCTGGAGGCCGCTGACCGAGGGCGAGTTGCAAGCGCTGCGCGAGGCGGTTCCGGCCAAAGTTTGACCGGTTTCGGCATTTTTCACAAAAAAACCAAAAAAACACTTGCCAAGCGGGGTACAAAGCCTTTATAATATGACCTATACTGAAAAAACGGAGGGGTTTGGCATGGCCAACAGAATTTTTCAGAGCCTCATTCTCCAAATGAAGGAAAACGTAGACCGCACCGTAGGCGTGATCGATGCGGACGGTGTTGTCGTGGCCTGCAGTGAGCTGGCCCTGATGGGCGAGCAGTGGTCCGGCGCGGTGGAGGCCGTGTTGGGCGCAGGGGAGGCCGGCCTGGGTTATTTCCAGGGGAAGAGCTTCCGCCCCCTGGCCGGTCCCGGCACCCAGTTTGAGTATGCGGTGTTTGTGCAGGGTGAGGATGCCATGGCGGCCTCTTTGTGTGCTATGGCGGCCGTTGCCATCAACAGTGCCAAGACCTATTACGAGGAGAAGCATGACCGGGCTGCGTTCATCAAAAATATCATCTCCGACAATATCATGATGGGCGACATCTATACCCGGGCCAAGGAACTGCGCCTGACGGCCGAGGCGCCCCGCGCAGCCTTCCTGATTCGTCAGATTACGACCGCCGACCCCGGTATTATTGATTTTCTGTACACGCTGTTCCCTGACCGGGCCACGGATTTTGTCCTGTCCCTGAACGAAACCGATGTGGTGCTGATCAAGCAGTTGAGCGAAAACGCCGACAGCAAGGACCTGCACAAAATCGCCAAGCAGGTGTCCGACGCTGTCAGCCAGGAGCTGAACGTCAAGGTGGTCATCGGTATCGGTACCATCGTGGGTCACATCCGTGATTTGGGCCGCGCCTTTAAGGAGGCCGGTGTTGCCATCGACGTGGGCAAGGTGTTTGAAACCGAAAAGGGCATCATCAACTACGAAAATCTGGGTATTGGCCGTCTGATCTACCAGTTGCCCACCACCCTGTGTCAGATGTTCCTGCAGGAGGTGTTCAAGAAGAACCCCATTGACGCCCTGGACGCCGAGACCCTGCTGACCATCAACAAGTTCTTTGAGAACAACCTGAACGTATCCGAGACTGCCCGGCGCCTGTTCGTCCACCGCAACACCCTGGTCTACCGGCTGGAGAAAATCAAAAAGCTCACCGGCCTGGACCTGCGTGAGTTTGACGACGCCATCACCTTCAAGGTGGCGCTGATGGTCAAAAAGTACCTCATTTCCCGCGGGATCGAGTCCTGAATATAAGTTAATTGCCGCCTGCATTTGCGGGCGGCAATTTTTTATAAAAAGGGGGTTGCAAAGAGCAAGGACAAGAGTTACAATAAAATTACAAAAGTTACAAAACAATTACAAGATGCGGGCAAAAAAACGGCCCGGATTTTCGGGGAGCGGGCCGAGGATTTACGAAAAATGTCATTTACATAATACGGGCAATATGATAAACTGAGATAGTGCGTGGGGTGCGGTGTGATACAGGCTGCACCTACAGAAAAGAATGGTTGAGTGAGGCAGAGTATGGTTCGTTTAATTGACATCTACAAGGAATACGACAACGGCACCGAGGCGCTGCGCGGCGTGAACCTGCGCATTGACGACGGCGAGTTTGTCTTTTTGGTGGGGCCGTCCGGTTCCGGCAAATCCACCATTATCAAGCTCATTACCAGCGAGGTATATCCCACCTCCGGTACGATGATGGTCAACGGCTTTCGCCCGGACAATATGCGAGAGAGTCAGATCCCTCTCATGCGCCGCACGTTGGGCGTCATTTTTCAGGATTTCCGCCTGATCGAGAAAAAGACCGTGTGGGAGAACCTGTCCTTTGTCATGCGGGCGGTGGGTGTATCCGGACGGGAGGTGCGTCGGCGCATCCCCTACATACTGAAACTGGTCGGGTTAGAGGGGAAGGAGGACCACTTCCCCGATGAGCTGTCCGGCGGCGAACAGCAGCGTGTCGCCATTGCCCGGGCGCTGGTCAACAATCCCAGGATGATCATTGCCGACGAGCCTACCGGCAATCTGGACCCCCAGCGGTCCCGTGAGATCATGGATCTGCTCAACCGCATCAACGAGTTGGGCACTACCGTGCTGGTGGTTACCCATGAGCGGGATCTGGTAGACAGGTTCGGAAAGCGTGTGGTGGCCATCGAGGATGGAAAAATCATCAGTGATGAAACGGGTGGGTACTACAATGGCTAAAGAAAAGAAGACTGTCAGACGGATCAACGCCGGCTATTACTTCAGCGAGGGCTTTCACAACGTGTTCAGCCACGGCCTGATGTCCTTTGCCGCTGTGTGCATGATCGTGGCCTGCCTGCTGATCATGGGGATGTTCTCCCTTGTTGCGATCAATATGGAAAATCTGCTGGGTGAGCTGGAGCGGGAAAATGAGTTTATCGCCTACATTGATGAAACCTACACCCGGGAGCAGGCTCAGGCCATGAAGTCGCAACTGACGGCCATCGAGAATGTGGCCGACGTCACCTTCGTCACCAAGGAGGAGGCGCGGGAGAACTATCTGCAGGGCCGGGAAGAGGTAGAACTGCTGCAGGAGCTGCCTGCCACCGTGTTCCGTGACCGGTACCGCATTCACGTTTCCGACCTTGAGCGGATCTCCGGAACGGTGGATTCGGTCAAGCGGGTGACCGGCGTGGCCAAGGTCACTGTAGCGCTGGAGATCGCCCAGGGCTTTGTGTTGGCGCGCAATATCGCCGCGGGCGTGGCTATGGTGCTGATTGCCATGCTGATGATCATTTCTCTGTTTATCATTGCAAATACCATTAAACTGGCCACCTTCTACCGCCGGGAGGAGATCGCCATTATGAAGATGTGCGGTGCCACCAACGGCTTTATTCGCTGGCCCTTTGTGTACGAGGGTATGCTGCTGGGTCTGACCGGCGCGGTGATCGCGTTTTTCATGCAGTGGGGCGTGTACCAGCTGGTGTGCAGTATGATCCCGGATAGCGGCATGGGCGTGTTCAACATCATTCCCTATACCGATATGGCACTGCACATTTTCTGTATATTCCTGCTGTCCGGATTTGTGATCGGTGTGGGCGGCTCCATGGTTGCCATTCGTAAATTCCTGCAGGTGTAAGGAGTTTTGACCTATGAACAGAAGACGAAAAATCTTCATGTCTGTCATGGCGGGGCTGATGGCGCTGCTGCTTCTGCTGCCGCTGGTGCTGGGCGCGCTGGAAGCGATGTTGTGAGGGCTTGGATATGAAGAAATGGTTGATACGAGTGCTGGCGGTGGTGCTGGCGGCGGTGGTGCTACTGCCCACTCCGGCTGTGACCCCCGTGGTGCAGGCGGTCACTCAGGCGGAAATTGACAGCCTGAAAGAGGATGCCAGCAACCTGGAAGCAAAGAAGAAAGAGCTGGAAAAGCAGCTCAAGGCCATCGCTGCCGATAAGAGTAAGGCCATGCAGCAGAAAAATCTGCTGGAGGACCAGATCGACGTACTCCAGTCGGAGATTTCCGTCGCCAACAAACAGATCGCCAAGTACGACGAGCTGATCGGCTCGTTGGAAAATCAGCTGGAGAGCAACCGGCAGGAGGAGGCGCGGCTATACGAGCTTTTGTGCCGGTGCGTGCGCTACATGGAGGAAGAGGGAAATACCGGCTACTGGAGCGTGCTGTTCCGGGCAACCAGCTTTTCCGACCTGCTGGACCGCTTTATTATGGTCAATGAAATTGTGGAGTATAACGAGGCGGTGCTGAATGATCTGGCCGCCACCCGGGAGCAGATCAAGCAGGACAAATCCGCGGTGGAGGTAGCCCGGTCCGAGCAGCAGGCGGTCAAGGACAAGCTGGTTGAAGCCCGCAAGGAGATCGAGGCGAGCGAGGCCGAGGTGGATAAGCTCCTCCGGCAGATCAACCAGCAGGAGGATAAAATCGAACATTCGATGAAGGAGCTGGAGGCCCAGGCCAAGGCTATGGATGCCGAGATCGCCCGCAAGGAGCGGGAGCTGGCCGCCAGCGGCACCAAGATCACCAGCGAAAGCGGATATCTGTGGCCGCTGACGAACTACAAAAACCTGTCGTCGCTCTTTGCGGGACGAAAGGACCCCTTTACCGGCAGACCTGCCACCCACAGTGGCATCGACGTGCCGGCGCCTAAGGGGACCCCTGTGCTGGCGGCCAAAAGCGGTGTGGTCATTACCTCCGGCTATAACTCCGGTGGTTACGGAAACTACGTGGTCATCAGCCACGGCAACGGCAACACGACCCTCTACGCCCATCTGTCTGCCCGTTCGGTGAAAGAGGGCGATACCGTCAAGCAAGGACAGGTGGTGGGCAAGGTGGGATCCACCGGCCGTTCCACCGGTAACCATCTGCATTATGAAATTCGCGTAAATAACGTGCGAATTGACCCGGTGACCAAGTACAGCGGCCTGACCTATAAGGGGAAGAAGCTGTAAGGGGAAATGCCCTGTCACACGTTGTCCCAACGGGCCGCGGACCGAGAGGTCCGCGGCCCGTTTTACTTGTGGGAATGGAATTGGGGATCCATCCATATCCTTAAGACGGAAAGGGAGGGAGTAACGTGCTGGGAGTATTTTGTCTGCGTGGGGGTCATGGGACGCGCCCGGAACCTATCCGGGTCGCCGGAATGGGCGTGTTGTGCGCGTATGTAACACCGGGTGGGCCGCGGGAGGGGCGGCGGCTGGCCCGGGCGGAAAAGCGTTTGCGCCGGGCGGGCGTCAGCCGGATTTTACCATGCAGGGGGAGCGGGCCGGATTGTTCCCTGCCGGCAGTGGGGACGCTGCCTCTGTGCCGGGCCATGGCGGACCGGCTGGTTATGAGCGCGCTGGCGCGCAGGGCCATCTTGCCCCAACAGGCAACTGTGGTGCTGCGTGGGGAATACCCGGATGGTGACCTGGCCGAGGCGGCCTACCGTCTTTGCCCCCGGGTGCGGCAGGTAGTCATTGAAACCGTGCGGGGCGGAGAGGAACTGCAGCACAGGCTGTACCGGGAGTTTGGCGCAAGCGTGGACCCCGCGGCGGCAGAGGAAAGCGTCCTTCGGGTGCGTTTTAGCGGCTCTCCGGCGGGAGAGGGGGTGCGGTTGTGTACGCAGAGCGACGTTGCCGACGTGCGTTTGGAGGCGCCGGGGGTGGAACTGCCTGATTTTTTGGAACCCGCACCCGCGCTGTGCGCCCTTTGGCAGGCAGGGCGGCTGTCTTTGGAGCAGGTGCGGGTACAAAACACGTAGCGGGAAATAATTTCCCTTGACATCCGTCTTGTGGGGTACTATAATCTAACAGAATGTGTCCGTGTACCTATTTCTTTATTATATTTGTATGACTGATTTGCGGTAAGCGCCGCAGTCAGCAGGAAAGGTGTGCAAAACAAATGGCCAAGCAGTATAAGCTCAGCGCCGAGCGGCTCCAGCAGTTGCAGGAGGAGATGACCTACCTGAAAACCGTCCGGGAGAAAGAGGTGGCCGAGCTGATCAAAGAGGCTCGCTCCTTTGGTGATCTGTCCGAGAACAGCGAGTATGACGAGGCCAAGAATGAGCAGGGCAAACTCTACTCCCGCATCGCCCAACTGGAAGAGATCCTGTCCAACTACATTGTCATCGATGAGCAGGCGGAGGGTGATCACGTCCGTCTTGGCTGCACCGTGGTGGTGCTGGACAAGGAGTTTGACGAGGAAACCACCTACAAAATCGTCGGCTCTCAGGAGGCGGACCCCATGAACGGCATGATCTCCGAGGACTCCCCCTTTGGCAAGGCTCTGCTTGGCAAGGTGGCCGGGGACGAGGTCGTGGTGGAGGCTCCCGGCGGCGCCGTGGAGTACAAGATCGTCAGCGTAAGCAAGTAACCCGCTTTTTTAGAGATAGGAGATTTTACTATGGCTGAACAGATGAACAACAACCAGCAGCCCCAGGAGGAGAACCTGAGCCAACTGCTTCAAATTCGCCGCGACAAGCTCAAGGAATTGCAGGAGAGCGGCAACGACCCCTTCCAGATCACCAAGTACGAGGTCAACAACGACTCCGCCAACATCAAGGCCAACTTCGATGCCCTGGAGGGTACCTCCGTATCCATCGCCGGACGCCTGATGAGCAAGCGCGGCATGGGCAAGGTGTCCTTCTGCGACCTGCAGGACAAGTCCGGCCGCATCCAGCTCTACGCCCGCAAGGACGAGATGGACGAGGCGGAGTACGACCGCTTCAAGAAGTACGACATCGGTGACATCGTGGGTGTCGTGGGCGAGGTGTTCCGCACCCAGCGGGGCGAGATGTCTGTCCGCGTGCAGAAGGTGACCCTGCTGAGCAAGAACCTGCTGCCCCTGCCCGAGAAGTTCCACGGCCTGACCAGCACCGAGCTGCGTTTCCGTCAGCGCTACGTGGACCTGATGGTCAACCCTGAGGTCAAGCGCAACTTCGTTATCCGCTCCCAGTTCATCAAGTTCATGCGCAACTATTTGGATAATATGGAGTACATTGAGGTGGAGACTCCCGTGCTGAACACCATCGCCGGTGGCGCCTCTGCCCGTCCCTTCATTACCCACCACAACACGCTGGACATTGATATGTATATGCGCATCGCCACCGAGCTGCCCCTGAAGCGGCTCATTGTGGGCGGCATGGACCGGGTGTATGAGATCGGCCGCATCTTCCGTAACGAGGGTATGGACCCCAAGCACAACCCCGAGTTCACCACCGTGGAGCTGTATCAGGCCTACGCCGATTTCCACGATATGATGGACATTGCCGAGGGTATCATCTCCGGCGCCGCCAAGGAGATTTTGGGTACCTATGAAGTGGAGTGGATGGGCGAGAAGATCGACCTGACCCCCGGTTGGCGCCGCCTGACCATGGTGGATGCCGTCAAGGAGTACGCCGGCGTTGACTTCGGTGCCATCACCGACGACGCCGAGGCTGTGGCCGCCGCCAACGCCATTGGCGTGGAGCTGGCCGACGCCGCCGAGAAGACCTGGGGCAACGCCCTGTACGCCACCTTCGACCAGCGTGTGGAGGAGAAACTGATCCAGCCCACCTTCATCACCATGTATCCCGTGGAGGTCAGCCCCCTGACCAAGCGCAGCCCCGCCGATCCCCGCCTGACCGAGCGGTTTGAGCTGTTCGTCTGCCACAGCGAGCTGGCCAACGCCTACTCCGAGCTGAACGACCCCATCGACCAGCGGGAGCGGTTCCAAAAGCAGGTGGAGCAGCGCGAGCGCGGCGACGACGAGACCGAGATGATGGACGACGATTTCCTCACCGCCCTGGAGTACGGTATGCCTCCCACGGGCGGCATGGGTATGGGCATTGACCGCTGCGTCATGCTGCTGACCGGCCAGGATACCATCCGTGAGGTCATTCTGTTCCCCACGATGAAACCCCTCGCAGAGTAAAAACCCACAAAAATCAGGTTTTGACAGCGTTTGCGGCGTTTTGTTAATCCAAAAATGAAACACGTCAGAGGGTTTACGACAAATTTACGACAAATGAATTTTTGAACTCTTCTTGAACCTTACGACAAACCGTTGTCGTAAACCTATAGGTTTTCATTAAAAGTTTTTGAAGTAGATTTCTGTTCAAGAGTATATCAATAATGTTCTACCGATATTCGACACTGCGGGACTTGTCCTGCAGTGTCTTTCGATTTATAATAAGATTGTAAGAAAGAGGGTGATAACTCATGAACGATTACTCTTTTGGGAATAAGATCCTGGAGTTGAGAACGCAGCATAATCTTTCCCAGACTGAGTTGGCTGAAATGGTTGGCGTGACCAACAAGGCTGTTTCAAAATGGGAAACAGGAAAGTCGAAACCAACAACTAATGTAATCAGAAAACTGGCAGCGCTTTTCAAAATTGATATTAACAAGCTCCTGTCAATGAGAGATGAGGAAAGGAAGATGGAAATTTCAAAGATTGTCATAACCGGCGGTCCTTGCGCAGGCAAGTCCACCGCTATGAGCTGGGTACAAAACGCATTTACACAGATGGGATATACTGTCCTGTTTGTACCTGAGACTGCTACTGAGCTTATTACAGGCGGCGTTGCACCGTGGACGTGCGGGACGAATGCAGAGTATCAAAAATGTCAGTTAAAGCTGCAGATTGAAAAGGAAAATATCTTTGAGCAGGCAGCTCGTACTATGGCGGTTGATAAAGTTCTTATCGTTTGTGATCGTGGCACACTTGATAACAAGGCATATATGGATGACATTGAATTCGCAGAAGCAATACAGTTTATCGGCTCCAATGAAGTAGAGCTTCGTGACAACTATGATGCGGTGTTCCATCTGGTTACTGCGGCGAAAGGTGCTGAAGAGTTTTATACGACAGCAAACAACGCGGCCAGAACAGAAACCGTTGAGGAAGCAGCTGCACTTGATGACAAACTAATTTCGGCTTGGACCGGTCATCCTCATCTACGCGTAATTGATAACACCTCCACCTTTGAAGATAAGATGAAAAAACTGGTTGCAGAGATTGCATCTTTCTTAGGAGAACCCGAACCGTATGAAATTGAACGTAAATATCTGATTGAATATCCGGATATCAAATGGCTTGAGAGCAATCCTTCCTGCCAACGCATAGAGATTATACAGACATATCTTAACAGTGCTGCCGGCGAGGAAGTTCGCGTTCGTCAGCGCGGTGTAGATGGAAACTATATCTATTTCCAAACTATCAAGAGAAAAGTATCTGATGTGAAACGCGTTGAAATTGAGAGACGCCTATCGCAAGCAGAATACTTGAAGCTCTTGATGGAGGCCGATACAACTAAGAAACAGATTCGCAAGACAAGATACTGCCTTACATATGAGAATCAGTATTTTGAGATTGATGTATATCCGTTCTGGACAGACAAGGCTATCGCAGAAATCGAACTTAGCGACGAAAATGCTGAGATTGTATTTCCTAAGCAAATCAAAGTTATTAAAGAAGTTACCGATGATGATTCGTTTAAAAATGCATCGTTAGCCAATATCTAAGTAGAGAGAGGCGAGCAAAATGAATCAATCCACCAAAAAAATCTGTATCACTGCGATGGGAATTTCGCTATTTGTTGTTCTATCTCTTTGCTTGCAGGTTCCAGTATTTGAAAATTACTATCTATGTTTAGGGTACGTTGTAATGACTGTTTTCTGTTATTATATGGGACCGATTAGTGGTATGGCTGTTGGTGGCTTTGGCGTTGTTTTGTATTGTCTGCTTACAAGTGGGTTGCGTGGTATGCCTGGATGGGCAATTGGGAACCTTGTCATTGGACTTATTGTTGGTTTAACCTGCAGGATAACATTAAGAATGAAAAATCAATGGTTAAGACATTTGATTATAGGGTTTTCTATCTTAGTATCAGTTGCCATAGCGATGCTTGGAATTAAATCTCTTGTTGAGGCTGTGATATATGCACAGCCAATGGTCCTTAGGATAATTAAAAACACATATGCATTTGTGGCGGATGTAGTTGTAATGATGGTTAGTTTGCCGATATGTGTGAGTCTTAAGTCGGTATTACATAAAACATTTGGTGACGCGATTGCTAAATAAAAGACACGCCTAAATTAAAAGATATAGATTCAAATACAAAGGAGAACGATTATATGGAACAATTCGTAAAGATGCCATATGAACGCTTGGAAACAAAAAAAGAACGTCAAATGCAGTTATATGTTATTATGCAGAATGCAATCAACGAGATGCATAACAACGGTAATGCTGTCTGAGGGCAAAGTTGTTTATGGCGAGAAACCTGAAATAAATAAAAACGAGCATGAGAATAGCGCTCCTGTAAATGCGACTCAAAACAATTCTGCCACCCCAAAAACCGCCACACAAACACCGAAAAAGAAACTTGGATTTTTTGCGAAAATCTTTAAAAAAGATTAAATTGGCTAGGATATTCATCGTTGGACAAAGAAAACACCCTCGTTTTTTTACGACGTTTCTTACGACAAACCAAATAAAGTTATGACAGTCTGTGTAAGGTTATGTACTTTAATGAAAACGGTTTGGATTAACGAAGTCAGGGAATGAGAGGTTAAATCAATGTATAACACACGCTCAGTGGAAATCCCCACCATGAAGCCCCTGGACTAACTGACAAAAATGAAAACCGGGTCTGCACCTCTGTGCGGACCCGGTTCTTTTGTGTCAATCTGTGGTGTTGTATGCTTTCATTGTGCTGCCACACTGGGGACAGGGACCATCGTAGGGACCCAACTGTCCGCAGTTGCCGCACCAGTAGGGAATGTCCTTTGAGGGGAACCCACATTGGGGGCAGGGGTAATAGGAAATAGGAGTGTGGCAGTTTTGGCAATGGAGCTTGGGAGTGGGGGCGGTCGCCTCCTTTTTTACAGTCGCCGGCTTGGGTACGGGGGGAGCGCTTGGCACGCTGTGGCTGGGGGCAACACTTTGCTGTGGCTGGTGCTGCTTCCGTGTGAGTTCGGCAACGATGATATCGCTGTTTTCCACTAACTGACCGAAGGCGTACAAAAGCCAAACGGACACCCAGGCGACAAAGAAACCACCCACGATCACAAGAAGACCGGCAAGGACCATATCCTCGTCAATGGCCATGAGAGAAATGCCGGTGATGATTGCGGCGATTGTATCGATAATAAATGCTGCCGTCGCCAGACCTTTGATTTTTCCGCCAATGTTGTTAAACATAGATGACCCCTCTCCTTTAGTCGAAGTTGGTATTATTATAGCACAAAATAGGAGAAGTGCAAGAGAAAGGGGGGCGGGGAAATCGCAGGGGAGTGACAAGGGAACTGCAACACAAAAAAAGAACACAAATCATTGCCAAAAATCAAAATTTATAGTAGAATAACGATTAGTATTGAGTAATTTCGCACCATTTGTAAGGAGGACGTAGGCATGAAAGTGATTTCGCCGGTCAACGAGGGTGTTTTGACAATTTTGAAACGCTTTTTGAAGACGGAGTTCCGCGGTCGGTTGTCTAAATATTGTGTTGCGGAGAAGACGGAGGACGGCGTGCTGCTGTTCAACCTGATGACCCGGGAGATGGTGCTGCTGAGCGAGGAGGAGTACAGCCGGGTCACGCAGTTGGACTATCTGCGCCAGCGCTGGTTCGTGGTTCCCGAGGGGCTGGACGAGCAGGAGTGTATGGATTTCGTCCGACTGGTTTTGCGGGCTCGGGACAAGGAAAAAGACATCATTACGGGCTACACGATCTTTACCACCACCGATTGCAATGCCCGCTGTTTCTACTGTTTCGAGCTGGGCCGCTCCCGAGTTCCCATGAGTGCGGAAGTTGCGCAAAAGGCGGCGGATTACATCGTGGACCACTGCCAGGGCAAAAAAGTGCGCATGACCTGGTTCGGTGGAGAACCATTGATGAATCCGGAAGCCATCGACATTATTTGTGATACATTGCATCAGGCGAAGGTTGAATTTACGTCCTTCATGTATACAAACGGGTATCTTTTCAACGATGCCATGGTAGAAAAGGCTGTTACCAGATGGAATTTGAAGCGGCTGCAGATCACGCTGGACGGCACGGAGAGCGTGTACAACCATGTAAAGGCGTATATATATCGTGAGGGCAATCCTTATCAAATCGTGCAGGACAACATTCGGCGCCTGGTGGATCGGTCGATTAAGGTCATCATCCGGCTGAACATGGATATGCACAACGCACAGGATCTGCTGGCTTTGGTGGATGAAATGTCACAGCGCTTTGCGGGGCAAAAGAATTTGAGCATCTACGCCTATCATCTGTTCAAGGAAGGAACGACCAACGCGGAACTGCACACAGATGAAGAGTGGAGAGAACGAGTACAGGCCATGCATAAGCTGCGTGAACGGCTCGAGGCCGGCGGATTGATGCGGCCCAGCGAGATCTCGCAGAAGATAAGGTTAAACTTCTGCAAGGTCGATGCGGGGAAGGATATCACGATTTTGCCCGATGGAAGCATCGGCCTGTGCGACCATTTTAGCGAATCGGAATTCATTGGCCATATTGACCGAGAAGGGCTCGATGCCGAAACCATGGCCCGTTGGCGCCGGCCGGCAGCGGAAATTCCGGAATGTGCGGATTGTTTCTATTATCCGGAATGTTTCCGACTGGAAAATTGTACAAGCAGCAGCCGGTGCTATCCCATGTATCGCCAAATGAAACAGGAAACAACGGTGCAGAAGATGCACAACACGTATCAAAAGTGGCTGAAAGCGGGCGGACAACTGTCCCAGCAGGACACGGATGATTTGGCGGAGGAATGCTGAGAATAAGAAAAAACCCTGTAACCGATCGGTTACAGGGTTTTTTGCATAGCGTCAGAGGTTACGGATGATTTCGGCGCGCTGAGCCTGATACTCCTCGGCGGAAATCTCCTCCCGGCAGCGGCGCTCGTACAGGAGGGTCAGCGCCTGTTCCGGGGTGAGGGCGGGGGCGGACTTTTTGGCCATGTTCAGACCCAAAATGAGCATGGCAACGTAGAGCAGAGAAGAACCCCAAATGTTAAGCAGGCGGAAGATCAGGTACATGAGATACTGAATATCATCCGGAAAATAACGCAGCCAATCCCACGCTTGAAGGCAAAAATAGTAAAAATAGGTACATTGGGAAAGGAAACCGAATACCACAGCAAGGATGATAAACACCTTCTTGGTGGAGCGGATACAGGCAAAGATGCCGGCCAAAATCGCAAAGATCACAAACAGCAAATCGATGAGATAAAAGACGGTGTTCAGTATGTCGAAATATTCATAGCGGATGCTGTCGATGAAGTACTCAATACAACCAAAGAGGGGGATCACCGAGGCCAGCACAAAGGGGACGATAACCAGGCCCGCCGCCTTACCGTTGCGGTAGAACACAAGGGCGAACAGGAAGAGGGCGCCGCAAGCAAGCGGCTCAATCAAGCGAGCGGTAAACCACAAAACATCGTATACGGAGAAGGAAAACTGGGGAATGATTCTGATAGCGTAAAACAAAAAGCTCAACGACAACAGGGCCCAGGCCACGATGGACAGGATGATCAGAAGGACGCGGCCCTTGGGGGCGGATTGGTTAGACAAAGTCAGTTGTTCCATAATTGTCACCTCTTATTTACAGTTGGAGATAGCCTGCTGATACTCGTCCTCCGAGATCAGACCCTGAGCGTGGAGGTTTTCAATGCGCTGGATCCGTTCGGAGGGAACCTGCTGCTGGATGGGTTGCTGCACAGGTGCCTGGGGCTGGATGGGAGCGGACTGTTCGCCTCGGGTGTTTTTCTCAATGGCGGTGAGCTTGTCAATGATTTCGCCAAAGCCGTACATGAACCAGGAGGAGATCCAGGCCACCACCGGGCCGGCAACCAGCACCAAAAAGCCGGACGGAATCAGAAATTCGTCCACAGCCATCATGCTGATGCCGGTGATAACCGCTGCCGCGGTCTCGATGATGAAGATGATGAGCGCCAATACTTTGATTTTCTTTCCGATATTGCGGAACATAGCAATACCCCCTCAAAAGATATATCACCCCAGTATTGCCATACCGGTGTATTGACAGCATACCACAAAAGGGGCTGTATTTCAACAAATATCTGCTGTTTTCAAGACGGAAGGGGGAAACGAAAGCCTGCGTATCGTGGCCGATACACAGGCTTTTTCACATGATGCAGAAAAAAGTTCTTGACAATCGGAATTCTATTTTATAATGTATAAGCACAGTTTTTCTTAACCGGGCGGATCAGACGCGCCCGGCGCCGGAAAGGGGGGACACCTGTGGAACAGATTACCAGCCGGAAAAACCCATTGATCAGCCATGTCCGAAAGCTGCTTGCCGAGCGTACCTACCGCCGACAGAGCGGTGAGTTTGTGGGGGACGGCATCAAGCTGCTTGCCGAGGCGGTGCGTTGGAGCGCCCCCTTGACGTGCGTGGTCTGTACGGCGGACGTTGACCTGCCCACACTGCCGGACGGCGTGCGTGTGGTGGAGGTGCCTCGGGACGTGATGGAGTCCATCTCACCCATGAAGGCGCCGCAGGGGGCCCTGTTCCTGTGCCGTATGCCCGAACTGGCTGCGCCGGAAACCCTTGGGGGCAGCCATTGGCTGGTGCTGGACGGTTTGCAGGACCCGGGCAACGTGGGTACCATTTGGCGTACCGCCGACGCCCTGGGTGCGGACGGCCTTTTGCTGACAGAGGACTGCGCTGACCCCTGGAACCACAAGACGGTGCGGGCCACCATGGGTGCCTGTTTCCGCCTGCCGGTCTACCAAGTGGAAAGGCAGGCCTTGCCCGCTCTTTTGAAGCGGTCGGACCTGCCCCTGTACGCAACGGCGTTGCGTGAGGATACCATTGATTTGCGTGACGCGGACCTGACCCGTGCCGCCGTGGTCATCGGCAGCGAGGGGCGGGGAGCGTCGGAAGAACTGCTGGCTGCCAGCCGTAAAACGCTGAAAATTCCTATGCGCCAGCGGTGCGAGTCCCTGAACGCGGCGGCGGCGGCCACCGTGGTGCTGTGGGAGATGGCCCGTTAACCAGGGCGCTTGCCGATGTCCAGGTGGTGGTACAGCCACTGCAGAAGGACGATACACACCACGGCGATGACGGTGAACAGAATGAAGGCGGGCATATAGCTGCCGCCCATGTGGTCGGCCAAAATGCCGGGTACGTAGCTGAAAATCAATGCGCCGACATTGTAGGTGATGGAAAACACCTGTACCGCTTTGGCGTAGCCTTCACTTCCGTACAGGTCGGAACCCCACTGATAGGTGGCCACGGAGCCGAGAGGGATGCCGAAGCCGTACAAAAGCAGACCCACGAACAGCAGCGGTATATTGTGGCTGGGAGAGAAAAGCAAAAGGACCAGGCCGGCAAGGAACACGCCGCCAAGGATATAGTTGCCCAGGCGTCCGCCCACCAGGTCGTACATCTCGGCCCCCAAAATTTTGCCGATGATCATGAACAGACCCACGGCGGAAACGGCGGTGGCCACCAGCATCTCGTCGTACTTCAGTTCGCTTAACAGCAGAGAAATGTTGTTAACACCCACACCCACGGGAACCGCGATCAGGAATACCACGGTCAGGATGATGGCGTTGTGGAAGGCGTTGGTATAGGGTGGATGCTCCGGCTCACGCACCGGCTTATCTTTGGCTTTTGCCGGGGCCTTGCGGTGATAAGGCTGCATGGAGCATTCCTCCGGCGTGTTGCGCAGCAGCAGGAAGATTACCACGGTCAGAGCCAGACACAACAGACTCATGAACAGGAAACCGCCGGTCAGGTTCCACTGCTTCATAATTGCGGTCAGAATGGGCGGGGCCACCAGCATGGCGGCGCCGCTGGCGGCGGAGGAGATACCCATGGCCAGCGATAAGTCGGTTTCGAACCAGCGCACGAACAAAGCGGCCACCGGAACTACGCCGGCAAAGGAATAGCCCAGGCCCATCAAAGCGGTGCAGCCGATGCAGACCCAAAAGTTGGGGGCAAAGGCCAAGCCGAGATAGCCAACGGTGAGGCAAAGACCGCCAAGGGCAATCAGCCGCCGGGGACCCAGCCGGTCACACAGGCGATTGACAACAGCCAGGCTGACCAAAATAAAAATCTGACGTGTGGTAGTGAGCAAGCCGGTCTGCGTATTAGTGAACTGGCGCTCTGCGATAACATTCGGGTAAAAAAAGGAAACCATATTGCCGCACAGACCGAAGGCGGCAAAGATGGCCAGCGTGCCGCCCAGGCAAATGGCCCAGGCGTAGTGCGGTCGCTTGAATTTGAGCATAGAAACGCCCCCTATCACTTGAGAGTGTACACATTTTTACAGGATTGTCAATGGATTTTTTTGATAAAGAAATATGTAAGTTTTGAAGGACGGCCCAATAGCAGACAGAGAGAAGGTGCATGGGATGGCCGCGTTGAAATACTGGCTTTGGCTGACCACCCGCAAGGGGCTGGGAAATCAGGGTGTGGCCCAGGTGCTGGAGCGCTTCGGCGCACCGGAGCGGGCCTACTTTGCCGACCCGGATGAATACGGCCTGTTTCCGCCCAACATGGCAAAGGCCCTGAGTGACCGGTCCATGGATTCCGTGCAGCGCATTATGGGCGACTGCGATCGGCTTGGTGTACGTATTATGACACGGCAGGATGCGGACTATCCCTCCCGGCTGCGACAGCTGGAGGATGCACCCTACGTGCTGTACCTCAAGGGGAATTTGCCCGATTTTGACGAAGAAGCGGCCATCGGCGTGGTAGGTACCCGCAGTGCCACCGAATACGGCAAGTCCGTAGCCGGACGGCTGGGCCTTGAGCTGGCCCGGGGCGGCGCTGTGGTGGTATCCGGCACCGCGGCAGGCATCGATACCTGCGCCGTGCGCGGCGCGCTGCAGGGCGGGGGAACTCCCGTGTGCGTGCTGGGCGGCGGCATTGACGTGCCTTATCCAAAGGGCAATCGCTTTTTGTATGAGGACGTGGCGGCGGCCGGTCTGCTGATCAGCGAGTACCCGCCGGGTACGGAAAACCTCGGCCCCCATTTTCCGGTCCGCAACCGCATCATCAGCGGCCTGTCCTTAGGCGTCGTGGTGGTGGAGGCCGGTGAGTTCGGCAGCGGCGCGGTCATTACCGCCAATCTTGCCCTGGACCAGGGCAGAGATGTGTTTGCCGTTCCGGGCAACGTGGATGCCAGGGAGAGTCGCGGCTGCAACCGGCTGATCCAGCAGGGGGCCAAACCCGTGTTGGGTGCGGAGGATATCCTGTGTGAATACCGCAGTCGCTATCCGGTCAAGCTGTCCCAAAAGACCGCCTTCCGGGAGGAGGAAGCGGCCCAACGCCTGCAGACGGTGGAGCCACCGGCTGCTTCGGCCAAATCGGCGGCTGCCGTACAGACGGCGCAGCCCAGCGCCAAACCCTGCCGCAGTGCCAAGGGGTTGACCGATGACGAGCTGACATTGCTCCGCGCCCTTGGGGACAAGAGTCTGCAGGCGGACGAACTGGTGGAGCTGACACAGATCCCGGCCCGGCGCGTGCAGTCCGCCCTGACCATGCTGCAGATCGCCGGCTGGGTGGAAGAACGGCCCGGCAAGCGTTTTTTCGCCCTTGCACAATTGATTGAAGAATGAAACGCCGCGCCTGCGGCGATTGGAGGATAAACAATGGCAAAGAAGAATTTGGTAATCGTGGAGTCCCCCTCCAAGGCAAAAACCATCGGAAAATATCTCGGTCCCGACTACGAGGTAAAGGCCTCCATGGGCCACGTCCGTGACTTGCCCAAAAGCAAGCTGGGTGTGGATATTGAGGCGGGTTTTGTGCCTGACTACCAGCCCATCAAGGGCAAAGAGGACACCATTAAGGACCTGAAGAAGGCGGCCAAGGCCAGCGAGAAAGTGTTTCTTGCCACCGACCCTGACCGCGAAGGTGAGGCGATCTCCTGGCATTTGAAGGAGCTGCTGGACATTCCCGACAGCAAGGTGTGCCGTGTGACCTTTAACGAGATCACCCAGCGCGTGGTCACCGAGGCCATTGCCGCCCCCCGCACGCTGGATACCGACCTGGTGGACGCCCAGCAGGCCCGGCGTGTGCTGGACCGCATCGTGGGCTATCAGTTGTCCCCGCTACTGTGGAAGAAAATTCGCAGGGGTCTGTCCGCCGGCCGCGTGCAATCCGTTGCCACCCGCCTTGTGGTGGAGCGGGAGGAGGAGATCTCCAACTTCCAAAGTCAGGAATTCTGGACGCTGGAGGCCGACCTGGGCCGTATTGCCCCCAATCTGGGCGCCTTCAAGGCGAAATTCCACGGCAAGGGACAAAAGAAGCTGGAGCTGACCACCGAGCAGCAGGCGGACGAGATCGTGGCCGCCGTGCAGGGTAAGGCGTTTACCGTATCCGGTGTCAAGCGGCAGGAGAAGAACCGCCAGCCGGCCCCGCCCTTTACCACCTCCACCCTGCAGCAGGAGGCGTCCCGCAAGCTGGGCATGACCCCCGCCCGCACCATGTCCATTGCCCAGCAGTTGTATGAAGGTGTGGACATCGATGGGCAGGGTACCGTGGGTTTGATCACCTATATGCGTACCGACTCGCTGCGCCTGTCCGATGATGCCCTGGCCCAGGCCAAGGACTTTATCCGCAGCCGCTACGGCGCCGAGTACTACCCCCGCACCACCCGCCGTTTTCAGACCAAGGCCGGCGCCCAGGACGCCCATGAGGCCATCCGTCCCTCCGACGTGACCCTGGACCCCGAGAGTATACGCAAGAGCCTGACCGGTGAGCAGTATCGCCTGTACAGGCTGATTTGGAGCCGTTTCCTGGCCTGTCAGATGGCCAACGCGGTCTATGACAGCGTTTCCATTGAGGTGGAGGCGGCGGGCTACAGCTTCCACGCCAGCCATTCCGCTGTGAAGTTCAGCGGCTTTACAGCTGTTTACGAGGAAGGGAAAGACGAGGATGAGGATGCGCCCCAGTCCCCGCTGCCCGACCTGAAGGAGGGGGAGCAGGTCCGGCTGAACGACATGAAGAAGAGCCAGCACTTTACCCAGCCCCCCGCCCGCTATACCGAGGCTACCCTGATCCGCGCTCTGGAGGAAAAGGGGATTGGACGCCCCTCCACCTACGCGCCCACCATCTCCAACATCATCAGCCGCGTCTATGTCATCAAGGTGGGCAAGAGCCTGCGCTCCACCCCTGTGGGCGAGGCGGTCACCCGCTGGATGAATCGCAACTTCGGCAACATCATGGACTATGAGTTCACCGCCAAAATGGAGGAGCTGCTGGACACGGTGGAGAGCGGTTCCTGTCAGTGGCAGGAGCTGATGAGTAATTTCTATGCGGAGTTTGCCCCGCTGCTGGCTTTGGCCGAGGGGAGTGAGCGGGAGATGATTTCCCCCTGGCACTCCGGCGAGGTTTGTCCCGCCTGCGGCAAGGAGTTGCTGATCAAAATCGGCAAGTTCGGCCTGTTCCTGGCCTGCTCCGGATTCCCCACGTGCAACTTCACCATGCCCATGATCGAGGAGATGCCCGGAAAGTGCCACCTGTGCGGCGGCCGCCTGGTCAAGCGCACCGGTGTGGGTAAGGACTCCGGAAAGCAGTTTACCTACTACTGCTGCGAGCATTACAACAGTAAAGTGACCAGCAAGGCCTGCTCCATGACCACTTTCGACGTGCCGGTGAAGGACAACTGCCCTGTCTGCGGCCGCACCATGTTCAAAAAAGCGGGCCGCGGCGCCAAAAAGCCCTTCTGCATCCACGAAGATTGCAGCAACTTCACCCCCGAGGAAAAGCGGGGCGGCTGGAAAAAACCGGCCGAGGGCGAGAGCAAGAAGTCTGCCGGCAAGAAGACCGCCCCGAAGAAAACAGCGGCAAAGAAGACCACCGCAAAGAAAAAGGCCAACTAAGGCCGCAGCAGACCGTTCAGCTCCCGGGAAAGGGAGAGGGCGGCACGGAACAGGACTTCCTGTTCCGTGCTTGCTGCAGGTTTAACTCGTCCGGCAGGTTGTCCAAGGCCTGTGTACCCGCGTTGTCAAGCCGGGCCCGCAGATGTTGTTCCTGCAGGTCGGCACAGCGGACGAAATCCTCGTACTCCGGGTCCTCGGCCAAGGACCCCATACGCCGGGCGAGTGTGAATTGGTATAGAGCAAGCATTAAATCGGTCATAGTAAAACCCCTGTTCTCGATGTTGTCCCAAACGGGACAACATCGTTATAACTGGCCCATTCGGGCCTGTTAAGAGAAATGAGAGAAAATGTTGAAATTGTCAGAACGTCTGTTGGCTTTGCGGAACGAAAAGGGCCTGAAGCAAGAAGAGGCTGCAAGGGAAATGGGGGTTGCGTATCGCTCGTACCGCCGCCATGAGGTGGGGGAGCGTGAACCTGATGCTTCGACTTTGGTTTTGATGGCAGATTTTTCTGACATTACCGTAGACTATTTGGTAGGCCGTACTGACGAGAGATAAGCAGTAGGGCTTGGCGTAGGGGACGCCGCCCCCTACGCAAGCACTGAGGTGAAAAATATGCAACCTGTTACTGTCATTGGCGCCGGTCTTGCGGGGTGCGAGGCGGCGTGGCAACTGGCCATACGGGGTATCCCCGTCCGGCTGCACGAAATGAAACCGAATAAAATGACACCGGCCCACCACAGCACGGACTTTGCCGAGCTGGTCTGTTCCAACTCCCTGCGCTCCGACCAGTTGGAAAACGCCGTGGGCCTGTTGAAAGAAGAACTGCGCCGCAGCGGTTCGCTGATCATCGCCTGTGCCGACGAGACCCGGGTGCAGGCCGGCGGCGCCCTGGCGGTGGACCGGGAGGGTTTTTCCGCCGCCGTCACCCGGCGCATTAAAGAACATCCCCTCATCACCGTGGTGGAGGGGGAGGTGACGGACATCCCCGCCGAGGGTCAGGTCATCATCGCCACCGGTCCCCTGACCTCGGAGGCGCTGTCCGACGCCATTGCGGGCCTGTTCCCGGAGAACAAATACCTCAACTTCTACGACGCAGCCGCGCCCCTGGTCAGCTTTGACAGCGTTGACATGGACAGCGCGTGGTTTGCCTCCCGCTACGACCGGGGGACCCCGGACTACATCAACTGCCCCATGACGGAGCAGGAGTACGACGCGTTTTGGACGGAGCTGATCTCCGCCCAGGAGGCGGAGGTCCACGGCTTTGAGGACGCCGGGGTGTTTGAGGGCTGTATGCCGGTGGAGGTCATGGCCCGCCGGGGTCGGCAGACCCTGTGCTACGGCCCGTTGAAGCCGGTTGGGCTGAAAGACCCCAAGACGGATAAGGAACCCTTTGCCGTGGTGCAGCTGCGCCGGGACAACGCCCAGGGTTCCATCTACAACATCGTAGGGTTCCAAACTCACCTGAAATGGCCGGAGCAAAAGCGGGTGTTCTCCATGATCCCCGCCCTGAAAAACGCCCAGTTTGTGCGCTACGGTGTCATGCACCGCAACACGTTTTTGGACTCGCCCCGGCTGCTGGACCGCTACTATCGGGTCCGGGGGAACGAGCGTATCTGCTTTGCCGGTCAGATCACCGGTGTGGAGGGGTACGTGGAGTCCACGGCCTCCGGCTTCGTGGCGGCGGTGGAGCTGGCCCACCGACTGCTGGATTGCCCGGCGGTGGATTTTCCCCAGCAGACGGCCATGGGCGCGTTGGCTCTGTACATCAGCGACACAAGTGTGGTACAATTTCAACCGATGAACATTAACTTTGGCCTGATTCCTCCTTTGGGGTATCGGGTCAAGGGCAAGCGAAACAAGAATGCGGAGCTGTCTGCCCGGGCGCTGGAGGCGCTGGCCGGACTGGACCTGAACGCCGCAGTGAAAGGAGAGGCTTGATCATGAGAATTATCGTTGACGCCATGGGTGGCGACAATGCCCCCAAGGCCCCCGTGTTGGGTGCGCTGCAGGCGCACAAAGAGTATGGGGTGAATATTACGCTTGTGGGTCGGGGTGAGGACATCCTGTCCGTGATGAAGGAAAACGGCGTGGACCGCCTGCCCGAGGGTGTGGAGATCGCCCACGCCAGCGAGGTGGTGGAGATTTGCGACAACCCCGCCAACGCCTTCCGGGAGAAGAAGGACTCCTCCCTGACCGTGGGCCTGACCATGTTGAAAAACGGAGAGGGCGATGCCTTCGTCAGTGCCGGCTCCACCGGTGCCATCCTGTCCGCGGCCACCCTGCTGGTCAAGCGCATCCGGGGTATCCGCCGTGCGGCCCTGGCCCCTGTGATCCCCACGGGCAACGGCGGCGCGGTGCTGATCGACTGCGGTGCCAACGCCGAGTGCAGTCCGGAGTATCTGCTGCAGTTTGCCTACATGGGCGCCTACTACGCCGAAACGGCCCTCAAGCGGCCGGAACCCCGAGTGGGCCTTTTGAACATCGGCACCGAACCCAGCAAGGGTACCGACCTGCAGCGGGAGACCTACGCCCGCCTGGAGCAGGCGGCCAAGGAGGGGCGCGTCAACTTTGTGGGCAATGTGGAGGCCCACGGAGCTGTGGAGGGCCAGGTGGACGTCATCGTGACCGACGGCTACTCCGGCAATATTTTCCTCAAGACCATCGAGGGGTCGGCCAAGGTACTGATGAAGAAGATCAAGGGCGTGTTCATGAAGAACCTGCTGACCAAGCTGGCGGCCCTGGCCGTCAAGGGCGGCGTGAGCGAGCTGAAAAAGATGATGAGTGCTGACGAGGTGGGCGGTACCGCCCTGCTGGGCATCTCCAAGACGGTCATCAAGGCTCACGGCTCCTCCAACGACTACGCCATCAAGAATGCGGTCCGACAGGCCATGCAGATGGTCAAGTCCGGCATCGTGGAGAGTATCGAGGAGAATATCGATTATATGCGTGTGGGCGCCACGGAGGAAAAAGCCTGATTTTTTCCGGAAACCTATTGACAGAACGGGAAAATATGCCTATATTAGGTGAGTAAAAACCTACTTAAGGAGTTTGAGTAACATGATTTTTAAGCAGCTGTGTGAAATGTTGGCCGAGCAGTTCGGTGTGGATATCGATACCATCACCATGGAGACCACCTTTGAGGAGGATCTGCGTGCCGATTCTCTGGATCTGGTGGACCTGTCCATGGCACTGGAAGAGGTGTTCGGTGTGGACGAGCTGACCGAAGACGACATCTCCGGTATCACCACCGTGGGCGACCTGGTCCACTTCCTGCAGGGCCGTCTGGATAGCTGAGAATAAGAGAAAGCTCCGTCATTGACGGAGCTTTCTTTTCTGAAATGAGGTTGCGCGATGAAAACCTTGGAAGCAAAGCTGGAATACACCTTTCAGGACATCTCCCTGCTGGAGCATGCCCTGACCCACAGCTCCTACGCCAATGAGAGCCGTGGCCGCTGCACCAGTAACGAGCGGCTGGAATTTTTGGGCGACTCCGTGCTGGGCATGGTGGTGGCCGACCATCTGTTCCGCGCCTGCGGCGATATGCCGGAGGGGGACCTGACCCGAATCCGTGCCGCCCTGGTCCGGGAGGAGAATTTGGTGGAGGTGGCCCGCCAGCTGGACCTGGGGTCCTATCTGCGCCTTGGCAGGGGGGAGGAGCTGTGCGGCGGCCGCCAGCGGCCCTCTATCCAGGCCGACGCGGTGGAGGCGGTGCTGGCCGCGGTCTATTTGGACGGCGGTATCGGCAGCGCGCGGAAAATCATCCACCGCTTTATTTTGGACAACGCCGTGCTGGAGACCAAAACCCAGGACTACAAAACCGCCCTGCAGGAGCTGGTGCAGCGCCAGCCGGGCAGCGAGATCATCTATGAACTGGTCAGCGAAAGCGGACCCGACCACTGCCGTGTGTTCGTGATGGAGGTATCTGTCAACGGACAGGTTACCGGTCGGGGCGAGGGCCACAGCAAGAAAGCCGCCGAACAGATGGCTGCCAAAGCGGCCATGGAAGAATGGAGCAAATAAAAAATATGCCGTCCGCAAAGCGGGCGGCATATTTTTTTTGTTGCGATCGGAATGGGATCAATACATGGGTCGGGGACCGGGACCCCACTTGTTGTCGCCGTCGCTCTCCTGGAAGGCGAGGATGAGGTTGTAAATGGGAATCAAAGCGAAGGCCCAACACTTGCCCACGTCATGCATTCTGCGGATACACAGGGCTATGCCGGGGATCAAAAGGGCGAGGGAAATGAGCCAGCCGATATAAGGGATCCAACTCAGCACGCTACTGATCAGGCTGTTGAACAGATAGACCCACCAGTACTCACTGCGGGAGGCACGTCCTTTGAAGTTGACGTAGTTCTTAAAGAACAGGCCGATGGCCTTACCAAAGCCGACGTAACCGTTATGCGGGGCGCCGTAGGCGGAACTCTGGGTCTGATAACCCTGCTGGTACATGGGCTGCTGATAGGTGGGGCGCTGGACAGGGGCGTGGTAGGCGGGAGCCTGCACCGGCTGCTGCTGCACAGGGGTCTGATAGGTGGGCTGCTGCACCGGCTGCTGTACGGGGGCCTGGTAGGTGGGCTGCTGCACCGGCTGCTGCACGGGAGCCTGGTAGACAGGCTGCTGCACCGGCGGCTCCGCTACCGGAGCGGGCGCGGGAACAGGCTCTGGCTCAGGCTGGGGAGCCGGTGCGGGGGTGGGGTGGAACGCGCTGACCGTTCGGTCGAAATAATCCTCATCCTGAGCGGGAGCGGCAGGCTGGGCAACAGGCTCGGGGATGGGGGCCGCAGGCTGGGGAGCGGGGGTGGGATGGAAGGCGCTGACCGTCCGGTCAAAGTAGTCCTCATCCTGTGCGGGGGTGGCAACGGGCGCAGGTTCGGGCGCGGGAGTGGCAACGATCTGCTTTGCCCCGCAGCGAGTGCAGAAGAGGGAACCCTCTGCCAGCTGGTTGCCGCATTGGTTACAGAACATAATGATACCTCCGAAGTGTGATAGTGGGCGCTGTGTGCGCCAACACCCGGACCGCGTCCGCAAACCAAGATGACTCAAGGGATATAGTCCGGGAAGATACGATAAGCATACCACAAAATCGAGGGTATGTCTATACACATATTCATACAAATGGTATTTTCTTGTCGCTTTTTATGGAACGTGAAAAGGGACCCACAGACCGAATTGCCGGCCTGTGGGTCTGTGGATGTGTGAAGGGGATTATTGATCGGCCGGACCCGCGGTGTCGGCGCCGTCGCCCACAAGGCCAAGTTCCCGGGCGGCGTCCTGCCGCATCTTGTACTTCAAAATCTTGCCGGCGGCATTCATGGGGAAGCTGTCCACATATTTGATGTACTTGGGGACCTTGTGCCGGGCCATGCTGGCCTTGATGTAGTTCAGCATCTCGTCCACGGTGAGGGTGTTGCCCTCTTTCAGGATGATGCAGGCCATGATCTCCTCGCCGTATTTCTTGTCCGGCACGCCGATGACCTGCACGTCCTTCACGGCGGGGTGGGTGTAGATAAACTCCTCGATCTCCTTGGGGTAGATGTTCTCGCCCCCTCGGATGATCATGTCCTTCAGGCGGCCGGTGATGCGGTAGTTGCCGTTTTCATCCTTGCAGGCAAGGTCGCCGGAGTGGAGCCAGCCCTCGGCGTCCACGGTGTCCCGGGTGGCCTGGGGCATTTTGTAGTAGCCCTTCATGGTGTTGTAACCCTTGGAGCAGAACTCGCCGTTGACGCCGTCGGCTACCTCCAGCCCGGTCTCGGGGTCCACGATCTTACAGCGCACGTGGGGGAAGGCGTAACCGACGGTGTCGGTGCGCAGATAGAGGTCGTCCGTCCAGGTACTCATAGTGGAGCCGGGGGAGGACTCGGTCTGGCCGTACACGCTGACGATGCCGGTCATGTTCATCTCGTCGGGCTGGGCGGCCCGGCGCATCAGTTCCGGGGGGCAGCCCGCGCCGGCCATGATGCCCGTGCGCATGTGGGAGAAGTCCGTGCTGCGGTAGTCGGGGTGGTTGAACATGGCGATGAACATGGTGGGTACGCCGTTGAAGCAGGTGATGCGTTCCTGATTGATACAGGCCAAAGACTGCTTGGCGGAGAAGTAGGGCAGGGGGCAGATTGTGGCGCCGTGGGTCATGGAGGAGGTCATGGACAGTACCATGCCGAAGCAGTGGAACATAGGCACCTGGATCATCATGCGGTCGGCGGTGGACAGGCCCATGCGGTCACCGATGCACTTGCCGTTGTTGACCACGTTGTAGTGGGTGAGCATAACGCCCTTGGGGAAGCCGGTGGTGCCGGAGGTATACTGCATATTGCACACGTCGTCGGGGCGGACGGCGGCGGCCATCTGGGCCACGGTCTCGGGGCTGACCAAGCTGGAGCGGGCCATAGCCTCATCAAAGGTCAGGCTGCCCGTCTGGCGGAAGCCAACGGTGATGACGTTGCGCAGGAAGGGCAGGCGCTTGCAGTGCAGGGGCTGACCGGCCTTGGTTTGGGCGATCTCGGGACACAGCTCGTTGATGATGCCCTTGTAATCGGAGTCCAGGCAGGACTCGATCATCACCAGGGTGTGGGTGTCCGACTGGCGCAGGAGATACTCCGCCTCGTGAATTTTATAGGCGGTGTTTACCGTCACCAGCACCGCGCCGATCTTGGCCGCGGCCCAAAAGGAGATGTACCACTCGGGGACGTTGGTGGCCCAAACAGCCACCTTGCTGCCCGGCTTCACGCCCAAAGACACCAGCGCCCGGGCGAAGGTGTCCACGTCGTCCCTGAACTGGGAATAGGTGCGGGTGTAGTCCAGGGTGGTGTACTTGATGGCGTACTGGTCGGGGAACTCCTCGGCCATGCGGTCCAGCACCTGGGAGAAGGTCAGGTCGATGAGTTCGTCCTTCTTCCACACGTACTGGCCGGTGCCGTCGTGGTTGAAGTAGAGGGACTTCTTCTTGCCCCGGGGGTTGTCAAAGCGGTTCATGTAGTTGACGAAGTAGGGGAAGATGACCTCCGGGTCCTGCAGGTCGTCCAAATAGTCCGGTTTCCACTCCAAAGACAGGAACCCGTCGTAGTTGACGGAGGACAGGGCCAGCATAAAGTCGGCGATGGGGGCGGTACCCTCACCGATGATGGTGTACTCGCCGCTGTCGTCGGAGTCCCGCAGGTGGACGTGGCGCACGTAGTCGCCCAAATTCTTGATGGTGGTGTCGCCGCTTTCACCGAAGTCCCGGTAGGGGTGATGCACGTCCCACAGCACAGCCAGCTCGTCGCAGGCAAACTCGTCCAGCAGGCGGCGCAGGCGGGCGGTATCGGCGTAGATGCCGCTGGTTTTCATAAGAATGGTCACATCAAAGGCGACCGCGTCGGCCAGCAGGGCGGAGAGGTTCTGCTTGACCCGCTCCTCGTTATCGGTCAGGGCCACGGCGGACACGTACTTCACCCGGGCGTTGCGGGCGGCCTCCATCAGGGTGCGAAGCTGGGCCACGGCGTCCCCCTCCGCGGACAGGTCGCAGGAGGTGTCGAAGCAGGGGATGGTGAGGTTTTTCTCTTTCAACTGGCGCACGGTGGCCGCCGCCTGATACTTATGGAAGGGGCCGGAGCGATCCATGAGGGGGTCGCACTTGGGCAGGTTGTAGACCTCGATACCGCCGAAGTCCATGTCGGTGGCAAGGGAAACTACTTCATCCCAACTGAAATCAGCCCAACCCCGGGTGGAGAAGGAGAGCTTCATACGGATTCCTCCTCATAGACGATTTTGTTCAGGGCGCTGAGGTAGGCGTTGATACCGGCGCACACGATGTCGGTGGAGATGCCGCGGCCGGAGTACAGCTTGCCGCCGGAGCGCAGGCGCACGATGGTCTGGCCCATAGCCTCCCGGCCCTCGGTAACGGCCTGAAGCTGGAAGTCGTCCAGCTCGTAGTGGCGGCCGGTGATCTGCTCGATGGCCAGGAAGGCGGCATCAATGGGGCCGTCGCCGATGCACACACCCTCCAGCACCTGCTCGTCCTTGATAAGGCGCATGTGGGCGGAGGAGGAGATGGTGTTGCCGGAGTTGATGACATAGGTGTCCAGCCGGTAGGTGGCGGGTACCTGCATGGCGGCGGAGGCCACGATGGCGTCCAGCTCCCGGATGCCCACCTGCTCCTTCTTGGCGGCGATGGCCCGGAAGGCCTCCACCACCTTGGCCCCATCCTCCTCGGACAGGTCATAGCCCAGCTTGGCCACGGCCTTCAGTACGGAATCGCCCTCGTCATGGGCGGAGAGGTAGATGCCTTCGTCCTCCCGCACGCCGCTGTCGAAGGGGGAGGTCTTTTTCTTCTCTGTCTGGCACATCCAGGTGATCTGACCGATGATGCGGCTGAGCTGGGCGGTGCGGACGGTGGAGGTGGCCTGCAGGCTGTCGCCCCGGGCGGCCAAAATTTCGGCCAAACTGGACACGGAGGCGGTGTTTTGGGGATAGGCGGCGGCCTTGACTTCGCCGGTGCCCACAGCCACGGCGGCGATGGCGCAGGCATCGGCCAGGGACAGGGCGTTGCTGCAGCCTACGCCCAGGGTCACGCCGGACAGGGCGGGGACCGCCTTGTAAAGACCGGCAATAAAGTCGGAGAATTCCCCGGGCAGCATGGTGCCGGCGGAGTCGCAGACGGTGACGGTGGAGGCGCCGGCTTCGATGGCGGCGGTCAGAACACAGGCCAGGAACTGCCCGTCGGCGCGGGTAGCATCGTCGGCCACGAACTCCACGTCCTGACACAGGCCGCGGCACAGGGTGACGGCGGTTTTGATGTCCTCCAGTACAGACTCTGCCTTCTTGCGGTAGAGATACTCCATCTGCACGGAGCTGACGGGGGCGCACACCTGCAGGCGGGGGTGTTTGGCGTCCTTCAGGGCGTTCCACACGGCGGTGATGTTGGCCTGATTCAACTGCACGGGGACGGCCACAATGCTCTGCTGCACCGCCTGAGCCACCGACTTGACCCGCAGGGCGTCGATACGGCTGTCTGCCACGCCCTCCAGCTCGATGACGGAGACTCCAAGGCTGTCCAGCAGCTTGGCCAGCTCGATCTTCTCCCGGAAGGAAAGGGAAAAGCCCTTGCCCGCCTGCTTCATGGTTACGTCGCTGATGTTAATCTGTCGCATATAGATCACTCCTGCCTAAATAAAAAAGTCCCTGAGGTCCAAAGGACCTCAGGGACGAATATACATTCGCGGTACCACCCTGATTATCTCCCGAATGGGGGAAATCACTCATCGGACTTCCAACAAAGTCCTATCCCGTAACGGGGGCGTCCGGGCTGCATTACTAACCGCCCAAAGCGGGTTCACGCAGCCGACTCGGGAAGCAGACCGAACCTGTCCGTCGCGCCGGTTCGCACCAAACACCGGCTCTCTGAAGCGAGTTTGACAAGGCGGATTTTCCGTCAACGTCTTTCACAGTATGAAAGTAATATAAAGGAAAGAAAACGGTTTGTCAACCCTCTGAACAAATTTTTTCTTTAACGCAGTAAATTGTAAAAAAGTAGTTGACAAAGTCGGGCGGGTGTGGTAGAGTGTGTTCAATCGAAAAACAAAAGACTGTGACGAAGACGGTTCGGTCCTTCGAATGTGCAGAGAGTCGGCGGTTGGTGCAAGCCGGTCATTCGAACCCAGGGAACCCATCACTTCCGAGTCGGTGAGCCGAGCGTGTGCCAGGCTCTCCCGTCAGCCCGCGTTAAGGGATAGGACTTGTTGGAGTCTGAAGTGACGGCGCAAGCCGTAATTTGAGTGGTACCGCGGGTGCATTGTTACTCGTCTCAAGAAGATGGTTCTTCTTGGGGCGTTTTTTATTTGCCCGATCTACCTATAAGGAGTGAGTGTTATGAGTAACGTAAGTCCCACAACTCAGCTGATGGATGTGGCCATGCGAATTCGCGAGATGCGCGAGATTCTTGGCTTCAGCACGGCTGATATGGCGGAAAAGACCGAACTGGACCAGGAAACCTACGTTCTCTATGAGTCCGGCACGGTGGACCTGCCCTTCACCTTTATGCACAAGTGCGCCAAGATCTTCGGCGTGGAGATTACCGTGCTGCTGGAGGGGCAGAGCGCCAAGCTGTCCGGCTACACCGTTACCCGCCGGGGCAAGGGTCTGACCACCGCCAGCGAGGACGGCATCACCATCCAGGACATGGCCCCCATGTTCCGGCAGAAGCTGGCCACCCCTTACTGGGTCACCTACGAGTACTCCGAGGAGCTGCAGGATAAGCCCATCCACACCGTTACCCACGCCGGTCAGGAGTTTGACCTGGTTATCAAGGGTTCCATGCGTATCCGGGTGGGCGACCACGAGGAGATCCTGCACGAGGGTGACAGCATCTTCTACAAGTCCTCCACCCCCCACGGCATGATCGCCATTGACGGACAGGACTGCGTGTTCCTGGCCATGATCATGGTGTCCGACACCACCGACCAAAAGCTGTACATCGGCGCCAAGCGCAAGACCGCCAACGACCAGCTGCTGTGCCACAAGTTCATCCACGCCCTGGAGGATGCCAACGGCGCGCTGAAGAATGTGACCTTCGAAAACGCCGACAAGTACAACTTCGCCTTTGACACCGTGGATGCCATCGCCCGGCAGGAGCCGGACAAGCTGGCTATGGTCCACATTGCCAACGATATGACCGAGCGGCGCTTTACCTTTAAGAATATGAAGGACGCATCCTCCCAAAGCGCCAACTACTTCAAATCCCTGGGCATCAAGCGGGGGGACCGGGTCATGCTGGTACTCAAGCGGCACTACCAGTTCTGGTTTGCCATCCTGGGCCTGCACAAGCTGGGCGCCATCGCCATCCCCGCCACCAACCAGTTGCTGGAGAAGGACTTTGCTTACCGCTTCGAGGCCGCCGGGGTCAGCGCACTGATCTGCACCGCCGACGGCGAGGCGGCCCACCAGGCGGAGCTGGCCGAGCAGAAGCTGGGCATGGACCTGACCAAGATCATGGTTGGCGGCAGCCGGGAGGGCTGGCACAACTACGACGAGGAGTACAGCCTGTTCAGCCGCCGCTACCTGCGCGGCGAGGACGCCCCCTGCGGCAGCGACCCCATGCTGATGCTCTTTACCTCCGGTACCACCGGCTACCCCAAGATGGCCCTGCACAGCTACAAATACGCCCTGGGCCACTACGTTACCGCCAAGTACTGGCACCTGGCCGAGCGGGACGGCCTGCACTTCACCATCTCCGAGACCGGCTGGGGCAAGGCGCTGTGGGGCAAGCTCTACGGCCAGTGGCTGTGTGAGGGTGCCGTGTTTACCTACGATTTTGACCGCTTCGACGCCGAGAAGATCCTGCCTATGTTCAAGCAGTACGGCATCACCACCTTCTGCGCCCCGCCCACCATGTACCGTATGCTCATCAAGCAGGACTTGAGCCGCTTTGATTTGAGCAGCATCCACCACGCCACCACGGCGGGCGAGGCCCTGAACCCCGAGGTGTTCCACCAGTTTGAAAAGGCCACCGGCCTGCGCATTGCCGAGGGCTTCGGCCAGACCGAGATGACCCTTGGTATCGCCAACCTCATGGGTACCCTGCTCAAGCCCGGCGCCATGGGCAAGCCGGTACCCGGCTATGGCATTGACCTTGTGGATACCGAGGGCAACCCCGTGGCCGACGGCGTCAACGGCGAGATCGTCATCCGTACTGACCCCGCCCCCACCTGCGGCGTGTTCTCCGGCTACTACCGCAATCAGGAGGCCACCGATGCCGTGTGGCACGACGGTATGTACCACACCGGCGACCTGGCCTGGCGGGATGAGGACGGCTACTACTGGTACGTGGGCCGCGCCGACGATGTTATCAAGTCCTCCGGCTACCGCATCGGCCCCTTCGAGATCGAAAGCACCATTATGGAGCTGCCCTACGTGCTGGAATGCGGCGTGTCCGCCGAGCCGGACGAGGTCCGCGGCCAGGTGGTCAAGGCCAGCATCGTACTGGTCAAGGGTACCGAGGGTACTGACGAGCTGAAAAAGGAAATTCAGGAGTACGTCAAGGCCCGCACCGCCCCCTACAAGTATCCCCGCATCGTGGTCTTCCGCGACGAGCTGCCCAAGACCATCAGCGGCAAAATTATCCGCAACAAGCTGTAAGGGGAGAGGGCTATGGAACACAAGCGCCTGACCCTGTTCGCCGGCCACTACGGCAGCGGCAAGACCAATATTGCCGTCAACTACGCCCTGCACTTGGCGGGGGAGGGGAAGAAGGTCTGCATTGCAGATTTGGATATCGTCAATCCTTACTTCCGGACCAAGGACAGCTCCGCGGAGCTGAAGGCGGCGGGGGTAGAGCTGATCTCTCCCCAATTTGCCAACTCCAACGTGGACCTGCCCGCCCTGCCGGCGGAGAGCTACCGGCTGGTGCAGGACCGCAGCGCCTACGGTGTCATGGACATCGGCGGCGACGACCGGGGTGCCTACGCCCTGGGCCGCTACGTGCCGTTTATCAAGGAAGAGGACGACTACCGCATGGCCTTCGTGGTCAACTTCCTGCGGCCCTTGACCACCACCGCGCAAGAGGCGCTGGAGGTCATGGGGGAAATTGAGGCCGCCTGCGGCCTGAACTTCACCTGCATCGTCAACAACACCAATCTGGGGTGGGAGACCACCCGGGACGTGCTGGATGTGTCCCAAAGCAAGGTGGACGAGCTGTGCCGCCTGTCCGGGCTGCCCCTGTGGCTGACCACGGCGGAGGAAACATTGGCCGCAAATATGGGCGAAACCGTATTCGGCCTGAAGCTGCAAAAGAAATATTTTGATATACCCCGGTAAATGAGGAGGAGAGAACCATGGCAAAACTCACGTTCAAAACCGACCTGTGCAAGGGCTGCGGTCTGTGTGTCAGCACCTGTCCCAAGAAGTGCCTGGCCATTGATACCGCAAGCATTAACAAGAAAGGATATTCTCCCGCCGTTATGGTGAATGGGGATGCGTGTATCGGCTGCGCCTTCTGTGCGACGATGTGTCCCGACTGCATCATCACCGTGGAGAAGTAAGGAGGAACCCAATATGGCAGAACGAGTCCTTATGAAGGGTAACGAAGCCATTGCCGAGGCCGCCATTCGCGCCGGCTGCCGGCACTACTTCGGCTACCCCATCACCCCCCAGACGGAGATCGCCGCCTATATGGCCAAGAAGATGCCCAAGATCGGCGGCGTGTTCCTGCAGGCGGAGAGCGAGATCGCGTCCATCAACATGGTCTACGGCGCCGCTGCCGCCGGTATGCGTGTCATGACCTCCTCCTCCAGCCCCGGCATCTCCCTGAAGGCCGAGGGGTTGAGTTATTTGGCCGGCTCCGACATTCCCGCCTTCGTGGTCAACGTCCAGCGTGGCGGCCCCGGTCTGGGCGGCATCCAGCCCAGCCAGGCGGACTACTTCCAGGCCACCAAGGGCGGCGGTCACGGCGACTACCGCATGATCGTGCTGGCCCCCGCCAGCGTGCAGGAGATGGCCAGCCTGACCATCAAGGGCTTTGACCTGGCGGATAAGTACAACATGACCGCCATGATCCTGGCCGACGGCACCATCGGTCAGATGATGGAACCCATCACCTTTGAGGACGAGGAAATCAAGCAGTATGAAAAGCCCTGGGCCCTGACCGGCCATGAGGGCAAACGCCCCCACAACGTGGTCAACTCCCTCTACCTCAAGCCGGAGGAGCTGGAGCGCAAGAACTTCGAGCGCTACGAGCGTTACAAGCTGGTGGAAGAGAACGAGGCCATGTGGGAGGAGTACATGATGGAGGACGCCGAGTATTGCGTGGTGGCCTTCGGCATCGCCGCCCGCGTTGCCAAGAACGCCGTGGTGGCCGCCCGGGAGGCGGGTATCAAGGTGGGCCTCATCCGTCCCATCACCCTGTGGCCCTTCCCCAAGAAGGTGCTGGAGCAGGCCGCGGACAAGGTGAAAGGCTTTGTCTGCGTGGAGCTGAGCATGGGTCAGATGATCGAGGACGTGCGCCTTGCCACTAATTGCAAGCGCCCCGTGGGCCTTGTCTGCCGCAGCGGCGGTATGGTCCCCAGCCCCGACGAGGTGCTGGGCGGCATTGAAAACGCTGTGAAAGGAGTGTACTAACGATGGCTGTTGTGTTTGACAAACCCAAGTCCCTTGCGGACCTGCCCCTGCACTACTGTCCCGGCTGCCCCCACGGCATCATCCACCGCCTGGTGGCCGAGGCCCTGGACGAGCTGGGCATCGAGGGCAAGGCCATCGGTATCGCTCCCGTTGGCTGCGCCGTTATGGCTTACGATTACTTCACCTGCGATATGATCGAGTCCGCCCACGGCCGCGCCCCCGCCGTTGCCACCGGCATCAAGCGCTGCCGCCCGGACAACATTGTCTTTACCTATCAGGGTGACGGCGACCTTGCCTCCATCGGTATGGCGGAGACCGTCCACGCCGCCGCCCGCAACGAGAACATCACCGTCATCTTCGTCAACAACGCCATTTACGGCATGACCGGCGGTCAGATGGCTCCCACCACCCTGCCCGGTCAGGTGACCCAAACCTCTCCCTACGGCCGTGACGTCAACCACTGCGGCTGGCCCATCCGGGTCAGCGAGATGCTGGCCACCCTGGAGGGTCCCGAGTACATCACCCGGGTAGCAGTGAACAACGTAAAGAACGTGATGAACGCCAAGAAGGTCATCAAAAAGGCCTTCCAAAATCAGATGGAGGGCAAGGGCTTCAGTCTGGTGGAAGTGGTCTCCGCCTGTCCCACCAACTGGGGTATGACGCCCGAGCAGGCCCTGAAGTGGGTGGACAGCGATATGTTGCCCTACTATCCCATTGGCGTCTATAAGGACAGAAGTGCCGCGAAGGAGGAGAAGTGAAGATGAAAACCACTCAAATCCTCATTGCCGGCTTCGGCGGTCAGGGCATCCTGTTCGCCGGTAAGTTCCTGGCCTATAAGGGCCTGAAGGAGGACCTGCAGGTGTCCTGGCTTCCCTCCTATGGTCCCGAAATGCGCGGCGGAACCGCCAACTGCAACATCATCCTGTCCGACACCCCCGTGGGTTCCCCCATCATCACTACCCCCGACGTGCTGGTGGTGATGAACCTGCCTTCCCTGCAGAAGTATGTGGACACCGTTGCCCCCGGCGGTCAGATCTACGTGGACAGCACCCTCATCCAGGAAAAGGTCCAGCGCACCGACGTGGAAGTGTTCTACGTCCCCGCCACCCAACTGGCCCGCCAGGCCGGCGCCGGCTCTCTTGCCAACATGGTGCTGGTGGGCAGCCTGCTGCAGAACCACCCCGAGCTGTCCTTTGACGGCGTGGACAACGTGGTCAACAGCCTGGTCCCCCCCAAGAAGGCCGCCATGGTGGAGCTGAATATGAAGGTGCTGACCCTGGGCAAGGAGTACGGCGGCTGACCGATGGGCCGCTTTCCAAAAAATACAAAAAATTTACAGTTCGGTATTGAAAAATAAAAAGTCAACTGTTAAACTGTTTCCATCGCGAAATTCCACCTGAATTCAAGGAGGTTTTATAGTATGAACGCAATGACTGAAATGAGCAACTACCGCCATGAAAAGGTGCTGTTCGTCAACAATGAGAAGGCCGGTCTGAAGGCCATCATCGCCGTACACAACACCAACCTGGGCCCCGCCATCGGCGGCTGCCGCCTGTTCCCCTATGCCAGCTATGACGACGCCCTGTTTGATGTGCTGCGCCTGTCCCGTGGCATGAGCCACAAGAACGCCGTTGCCGGCCTGCCCCACGGCGGCGGTAAGGGTGTCATCATCGCCGACCCCTCCCAGAAGACCGAGGCCATGTTCGAGGCATTTGCAGAGGCGGTCAATAACCTGGGCGGCGACTACATCACCGCCGAGGACGTGAACACCACCTGCGACGATGCCATGGTCATGCTGCGCAAGACCAAGTATCTGTGCGGCCTGCCCATGAACAGCGGCGACCCCTCTCCCTTCACCGCCCGCGGCGTGTGGCAGGGTATCCGCGCCACCGCCAAGGTGGCTCTGGGCAGTGACGACCTGTCCGGCCTGACCATCGCCGTGCAGGGCCTGGGCAAGGTTGGCTATGACCTGTGCCGTCTGCTGCATGAAAGCGGCGCCAAGCTCATCGTGGCCAACCGCAGCAACAAGGCCATTGCCGACAAGGCCGCCGCCGAGTTCGGCGCCAAGGTGGTCGCCACCGAGGACATCATGGCCCAGGAGTGCGACATCTTCTCTCCCAACGCCATGGGCGCCATCCTGAACCCCAACACCATCCCCAACCTGAAGTGCAAGGCCGTCGCCGGCGGCGCCAATAACCAGATCCTGGACGATGCCTCCGGCCTGGCTCTGAAAGCCCGCGGCATCTTCTACGCCCCCGACTTCGTCATCAACGGCGGCGGTGTTATCAACGCCGCGGCCGAGGTGGACGGCCCCTACAACAAGGACGAGGTGCTGGTCAAGGTGGACAACATCTACAACACTATCGAGAACATCCTCGCCGAGTCCAAGAAGACCGGCGAACCCGAGGGTGTTATCGCCACCCGCTACGCCGAGTCCCTCATCTACGGCTAAGATACGTAAAAAAGCGGAGTATGCATTGCATACTCCGCTTTTTTGCGGGAAGAAAACCACCGGCACGGCCGGAGGTTCTGAAACGCGTTCGCCATGCCCGGTCCCGCATCGGCGTAGGGTCCGACGACTCGGTGGGCCGTGGGCGGCCACATGGGGGCGGCGTCCTCGACACCCTGCCCTGCCGGGGAAGGGGCGGTTATGATTTGTGCCTGATATTGGGGATAAGAAAGTACAGGCGTGGGATTGTTTTTTTTATATGGGTAGTGTATAATAAATCATTACTCAAAAATGGATACGGAGGCACTGGACATGAAGAAAAAAATACTCAAGCTGCTTGAAAAGAATTGCACCATGGACCGGGATCAACTGGCCGCCATGGCCGGTGTGACCCGGGATGAGGTGGACGATACCATTGCCACGCTGGAAAAAGAGGGCGTCATCCGGGGGTATCAGGCTCTCATCGACTGGGAATGCGTGGAGCCGGAGCGAGTCAGCGCCCTGATCCAGGTGAATGTGACCCCCCAGACTGCCGATGGCTACGACGCCATTGCCGAGCAGGTGCAGCAGTACGACGAGGTGGAGAGTATGTACCTCATGAGCGGCGGCTACGATTTCGTGGTGCTGCTGTCCGACTGTACCCTGCGTGAGGTGGCGGAGTTCGTTGCCCGGCGCCTTGCCCCCATTGACGGTGTCACCGGCACCTCCACCCACTTTGTTCTCAACCGCTATAAGGAGCAGCGGGTCAGCTTCCGCAAATGGAACGCGCCCCAAGAAAGGTTTGTCTTTGAATGATGGACTATTCCAAGATTCTTAACCAGACGGTCCAGGCCATCCCGCCCTCCGGTATCCGCAAGTACTTTGACCTGCTGGCCGGAATGGAGGGGGGTATCTCCCTGGGCATTGGCGAGCCGGACTTTGTCACCCCCTTCCATATCCGTAAGGCGGGTATCACCTCCCTGGAAAAGGGGTACACGAAGTACACCCCCAACGCCGGTCTGACCGACCTGCGCCGGGCCATCAGCGAGTATATGAAGCGCCGGTTCGACCTGGACTACGCCCCCCAGGGTCAGGTGCTGGTCACCGTGGGCGGCAGCGAGGGCATTGACCTTGTTATGCGCAGTCTGCTCTCCCAGGGGGACGAGGTCATTATCCCCACGCCTTCCTTCGTCTGCTACGGACCGCTGGCCTCCATGGCCGGAGGCGTTCCCATCATGGTGCAGACCAAGGCGGAGAACGAGTTTCGCCTGACGGCGGAGGAGCTGCGCGCTGCCATCACCCCTAAAACCAAGCTGCTGGTGCTGCCCTTCCCCAACAATCCCACCGGCGGCATTATGGAGCGGGCGGATCTGCAGGCCATCGCCGACGTGCTGCGGGACACGGACATCGTGGTCCTGTCCGACGAGATCTACGCCGAGCTGACCTACGGTCAGCAGCACTGTTCGCCCGCCACGCTGCCCGGTATGTATGAGCGGACCATCGTAGTCAACGGCTTTTCCAAGGCCTACTCCATGACCGGCTGGCGCATGGGCTTTTTGTGCGGACCCGAGGAGATCATTGCCGCCGTGACCAAGCTGCACCAGTTCGGCATCATGTCCGCCCCCACCACCAGCCAGTACGCCGCCATTGAGGCCATGCGTTACGGCGACAGGGACATTCAGAAAATGCGGGACGAGTACGACGGGCGCCGCCGCTTTTTGGTCAGCGGATTTCGCAAGCTGGGCCTTGATTGCTTTGAGCCAAAGGGTGCCTTCTACACCTTCCCCTGTATCAAGTCCACCGGCCTGACCAGTGAGCAGTTCTGCGACCGGCTCATTGAGCAGGAGCGGGTAGCCGTCATTCCCGGTACGGCATTCGGAGCCGGGGGAGAGGGGTACGTGCGGGCCTGCTACGCCGCGTCCATGAAGGATTTGGCCGAGGCCCTGCGCCGCATCGAGCGGTTTGTCAAAAGTTTGAAATAAAGAAAGAGTGAGAAGCATGTACACGGTTTGTTTGGATATGGAGGGCGTTCTCGTCCCCGAAATTTGGATCGCCTTTGCCGAGGCAAGCGGTATTCCCGAACTCAAGCGCACTACCCGGGATGAGCCGGACTACGATAAACTCATGGCATGGCGGCTGGACATTCTCAATCAGCACGGTTTGGGCCTGAAAGAAATTCAGGACACCATTGCCAAAATCGAACCCCTGCCCGGGGCCAAGGCCTTTTTGGACGCCCTGCGGGCGGAAACTCAGGTCATCATCCTCAGCGACACCTTCGAGCAGTTTGCCAAGCCCCTGATGGAAAAACTGGGCTGGCCCACTATCTTCTGCAACACCCTGGAGGTGGCCGAGGATGGCCGTATCACCGGCTATCGTATGCGCTGCCCCCAGTCCAAGCTGACCACGGTGAAGGCCCTGCAGTCCGCCGGTTTTGACACCATTGCCGCCGGCGACAGCTTTAACGATTTGGGCATGATCCGGGCCAGCAAGGCCGGTTTCCTGTTCAAGAGTACCGAGTCTATCAAGGCGGATAACCCCGACCTTGCCGCGTACGAAGAGTTTGACGAGCTGTTGGCTGCCATCCGTGCCGCCCTTAATTGAGGAGGAGTAACTATGCATAAGCTGTTTGAGCGCCTGCCCTTTCGACCTGCGGATATTCTGCTGCCCCGGGACTGCGACATGACCCGCTGGAGCGTGGTGGCCTGTGACCAGTACACCTCCCAGCCTGAGTACTGGCAGCGTGTGGCGGACTTTGTGGGGGACAAGCCCTCCACTCTGAAGCTGATTTTGCCGGAGAGCTGCCTGGAGGGTCCCAATGTGGAGACCGACATCATGGAGATCAACTCTACCATGACCGGCTATCTGCGTGGCGACCGGTTCCGCGTGCTGCCCGATGCCCTGATCTACGTGGAGCGTAAGCTCCACGGCGGCGCCACCCGCCGGGGTGTGGTGGGCATGGTGGATCTGGAGCAGTATGACTACGAACCCGGCTCTCCCGCCCTTATTCGCGCCACCGAGGGGACCGTACTCTCCCGCATCCCGCCCCGAGTGGCGGTGCGTAAGAATGCCCCGGTGGAACTGCCCCATGTGATGCTGCTGTGCGATGACCGCACCGGCTCCGTTCTGCCGCCCCTGGCCGGCCAGACTGACAGCATGGAGCGGGTCTATGACTTTGAACTGATGGAGAACGGCGGTCACATCACCGGCTGGCTCATGGGTGAGGAGCAGAAGCGAAGCTTTGCCGCCGCCCTGGAGCAGCTTGCCGCCCCCGCCGCCTATCAGCAGAAGTATTCTGTGGGCGCCGACGTGCCTGTGATGCTGTTCGCCGTGGGCGACGGCAACCACTCCCTTGCCACGGCCAAAGAGTGCTACGAGCGGCAAAAGCGTCTGCTTCCGCCCGAGCAGTGGGCCGACCTGCCCGCCCGATACGCCCTGGTGGAGCTGTGCGACCTGCATGACGAGTCCCTGCAGTTTGAACCCATCCATCGGGTGCTGTTCAACGTGGATCCCAAGAAGCTGCTGGCCGACCTGAAGGCTGCCTTCCCCGGCGCTCACGAGGGAGAGGGTGAGGGCCATGTGCTGAAGTATATTACCCGGGAGGGGGCGGGTGCCATCACGGTCCCCAACCCCACGGCCCAACTGCCGGTAGGTACCCTGCAGGGCTTTTTGGATGAGTGGATGGTGGCCAATAAAAAGGCGGGCATCGACTACATACACGGCGAGGATGTGGTGGCTGACCTGTCCCGTCGGGCCGATGCGGTTGGGTTCCTGCTGCCTGCCATGGGCAAGGAGGAACTGTTCCCCACGGTCATTCACGACGGCGTGCTGCCCCGCAAGACCTTCTCCATGGGCCATGCCAACGACAAGCGTTTCTATCTGGAGGCGCGGAAAATCCGCTGACACAACGGAGGTGAGCGTGTGCGTACCATCGAGGTAAAGGCACCTGCCAAAATCAACCTGACCCTGGATGTGCTTGGTAAGCGGGAGGATGGCTACCATGACCTGCGCATGGTCATGCAGTCGGTAAGCCTGTGTGACACCCTTACCCTTGCTGACGGCGGGGGAGAGGGGGTCCGGGTCAGCAGCAACCTTGACTTTTTGCCCTGTGACGAGCGCAATTTGGCCGCGGCGGCTGCACTGGCCTTTTGGCGGGCTTTGAACATACCCGCCCAGCCCCTGGACATTACCCTGAACAAGGTCATTCCGGTCTGCGCGGGCCTTGGCGGTGGCAGCAGTGATGCCGCCGCGGTGCTGCGTGGCATGAACCTGCGGCACGATACGGGCCTGTCCCTGACCGAGCTTGCCCAAATCGGGGAGCAGGTTGGCTCCGACGTACCCTACTGTGTGCTGGGCAGCACCGCCCTGGCCGAGGGGCGGGGGGAGGTTTTGCGGGAATTGCCCAAACTGCCCCAATGCTGGGTGGTACTGTGCAAGCCGGACTTCTCCGTATCCACCCCCGCGCTGTTTGGCAAAATCGACTCGGTGCGTCTGCGCTGTCATCCGGATACGGAGGGGATGCTGCGGGCGCTGGGGCAGGGGGACCTGCCCGGCGTGGCCCGGCGGCTGTACAACGTATTCGAGGATGCTCTGCCCGAGCGCTGTGCCGACAAGGTCAATCAGGTCAAGAGCGTGCTGATCGACTGCGGCGCTTTGGGGGCAGTCATGAGTGGTACCGGCTCGGCGGTGTACGGCCTGTTCGATCAGGAACAGGCGGCCCGACAGGCTGAAAGAGAACTGCTGGCGCTGTATCCCGAAACTTTTTTGGCACAGAGTGTATAAGTAATCAAATCACCGTCCACACTGTAACAAATACGCAGTGGACGGTGATTTTTTATGCCTTACAGGCTTCGCCGCTGGGAGACGGCGCTTATGATCGGCGTGGCGGTGGCCATGCTGTGTGGAATGTGGTTAAACGGGGAGCAGACGGCCCTGGCCGACAGCGTGATCCGTCTGCACGTCATTGCCAACTCGGACAGTGAAGCGGACCAGGCCCTGAAACTGCGGGTCCGGGACGAGATACTGAAACAGGCGGAAGACTTGTACCCGGAAGGCGCGGACGTACAGAGCGCCCGTCAATGTATTGAGGACAGTTTAGACAGCTTGGCCCAGGTGGGACAGCGGGTGGTGGCGGAGCATGGATATGATTATCCGGTGTCTGCCGCTGTAAAGGAGGTTTGGTTTCCAACCAAGCAATATGAGGGGTTTGCGCTGCCTGCCGGCAATTATACCGCCCTGCAGATCGTCATCGGGGAGGGAGGCGGACAAAATTGGTGGTGCGTGGTCTTTCCGCCCCTGTGTCTTGGCTGCGTGACTGAGGAGATGGAGGCGGCGGAGCAGGCGGGCAGCTTCACCTCCGGTCAAACTGCCCTCATCACCGGCGAGAGCGGCGGCTACGTGGTCAAATTTAAGGCCATGGAGCTGTGGGAACAGCTCAAGCGGAAGTTTACGTGAAAACGCCCCGGACAGCGTTGCTGCCCGGGGCGTTGTAGCGTTTTACAGACTGAACAACTCAATTTTATCCTCGCCGCCTGCGGCTTTCAAATGGGTGACGGGGTCGCGGTAGCTTTCGATGATGCGGCTGGCGATGGCGTCCTCCAGCTCCCGCTGGATGAGCCGGCGCAGGTTCCGGGCGCCGTAGGTCACGGAGTAGCCCTTGCGCACCAGGTAGTCGATGAGGCTGTCCTCCCACATCAGGGTGATGCCGGTTTGGGCCATGGAGTCCTTCAGCTCGTTCAGCATCAGCAGGGCGATGCGGCGGAAGTCCTCCTCGGTAAGCTGGTTGAAGCAGATGATCTCATCCACCCGGTTGATAAACTCCGGGCGCAGGAAGTCCTGCAGGGCCTTCATAGCCCGGTCCTTGTTCTGTTCGTTGGCGGTGCGGCCAAAGCCCACGCTGCCCACCTTGGTATTGCTGCCGGCGTTGGTGGTCATGACGATGACGGTGTTTTCAAAGTTCACCGTGCGGCCCTGGGCATCGGTGATGCGGCCGTCATCCAAAATCTGTAGCAGGATGTTCAGTACGTCGGGGTGTGCCTTTTCGATCTCGTCGAACAGCACCACGCTGTAGGGCTTGCGGCGGACCTTTTCGGTCAGTTGACCGGCCTCGTCGTAGCCCACATAGCCCGGGGGAGAGCCGATGATGCGGGACACGGCGTGCTTCTCCATAAACTCGGACATATCAAGGCGGATCAGCGCCTCCGGGGTGCTGAACAGGTCACGGGCCAACTGCTTGACCAGTTCGGTCTTACCAACGCCGGTGGAACCCACAAAGATGAAGGATACGGGCTTGCGCTTGGGACTGATGCCCACCCGGCCACGGCGCACAGCGGCGGACACGGCACGGATGGCCTCGTCCTGGCCGATAATATGCTCACCAAGGCGCTGTTCCAGCTTGGCAAGGCGCTCATACTCCTGCTGGCAAATCTGGCTTGCGGGGATGTTGGTCCAAAGCTCAATGACCCGGGCAAGATGTTCGTCGGTCAGGGCGGGTGCATCCTCGGAATCGAGTCGCTCCAGCTCCTCCTGCAGGCGCAGCTCGGTGCTTCGGATGACCGCAAGACGCTGGTAGGCGGCCTCTTCGGTGTTGTCGGTCAGCACCTCCCGCTCCTTGGCCAGGTCGGCCAGCTCCTTCTCCACGTCGGCCTTGCGGGCCAGGGCTACGTTTTGCAGGTTGACGGTGGAGCAGGCCTCGTCGATCAGGTCGATGGCCTTGTCGGGCAGGTAGCGGTCGGTGATGTACCGCTCGGACAACACCACGGCCAAACGGCACAGCTCAGGGGAGATGGTCACGTGGTGGAAGCTCTCATAGTAGGGGGCAATGCCGCGCAGGATGGCTACGGTGTCCTCAATGGAGGGTTCCTCCACAATGACGGGCTGGAACCGACGCTCCAAAGCGGTATCCTTTTCAATGTGCTTGCGGTACTCGGTCAGGGTGGTGGCGCCGATGACCTGCACCTCGCCACGGGACAGGGCGGGCTTGAGGATGTTGGCGGCATTCATGGACCCCTCGGCATCGCCGGCGCCCACAATGGTGTGGACCTCGTCGATGACAAGGATGATGTTGCCCAGCTTTTTGATCTCCTCGATCAGGCCCTTCATGCGGCTTTCAAACTGGCCCCGGAACTGGGTGCCGGCCACCAGTGCGGTCATGTCCAGCAGGTAGACCTCCTTGTCGCGCAGCTTGTAAGGCACATCACCCTTACAGATGCGCGTGGCCAGCCCCTCTGCAATGGCGGTCTTGCCCACGCCGGGTTCGCCGATCAGGCAGGGGTTGTTCTTCTGCCGGCGGTTCAAAATCTGAATGACCCGCTCCAGCTCCCGGTCACGACCGATCATCTTGTCCAGTTTGCCTTCGGCGGCGCGCTGGGACAGATTGATGCAGTAGCTTTCCAGGAACTTGCGCTTGTTTTTTTGGCTCTTTCCCTCGCCGTTGCGGGCCTGACGCTGCTCGTTGGGGGCGGAGTCCTGGGGGGCGGGAGCATTGGCGCCGCCGAACAACTGGTTGAGGAAGGGGAAGGTGGCGGTGCGGCCGTCGTCCTCATCACTGTCCTCGGTGGGCTGGGGCAGCAGGCCGTCCTGACCCTCCGCGCCGCCAAAGGCGGACATCATCTCGGCGGTCAGGCCGTCCAAATCTTCATCGGTCAGGCCCATCTTGTGCATCATGTCATCAATGGGCTTGATACCGAGTTCCTTGGCACATTTCAGGCACAGGCCCTCGTTGCTGGTGGTGCCGTTTTCAACTTTTGTGATAAAGACTACCGCTACATTCTTTTGGCAGCGGCTGCAGATTGTGGGTTGCATAGTAAATGCTCCTTTCAGGAGAGTGTGGTAGCCATATCAAACCATAACCCATAATTGTGAACTTGTGATGAATAGGGTGGAGTTAAATCCCGGTAAGAATGGAAATGGGGTTGAACGTAAGGAAGAAACGCAGAAGATAGCTGTTGGCCACGGTTTCCGGCGGGATGATCTCACCAAACAGCCGCAAAATCCAGGCAGCGAAAAACAGCAGCAACACACCCTGGCCAAGGCCCAACAGGCCGCCCAGCAAACGGTTAAGGGTCCGGATGACGGGCAGGCGGGCGGCCAAATTCAACAACCGGGACAGGATGTACCACAGCAGAAGAATCAGCAAAAAGGCCACGATAAAAAGCAGCACGCGCGCCACCACCTGGGCGATGGCGTGGGCCAGCGCGGCAACGGTGTCGGCCGCGGCCTGAGCAGTCTGCTGGGAAAGCAGCTCACGGACGGAGTCGGCAAAGGGGGCATACAGACCCACGGACTCCAAAACACTTATCAGCGGGTTGTCGGTACCCTCTGCCGCGGTCAAAAACTGCCCGGCCCGGTCCAGTATGGCAGCATCCACATTTTGCTCGATCAGGGTGGAAAAATACGGGGACAACATATCCGCGGTTGCAGGTGCCAGATGTTGGGAGAGGATACGGGCGCCGAATAGGGCGACAAAGAAGGCCAAAAGGCCACACAGGGTCAGAATGAACCCCTTTTTGCGTCCGTGCAGGTAGAACAGAAACAGAATGACTAAAATCGCGGCATCAAATATCCAATGCAGATATGCCATGTCAGACTCCTTTCCGCACATATCAGGAGGGGATGTAGAACCAGGCCTCCTGACTATCGGCCAGCAGAACGCCGGCGTCCTCGCAAACGGCTACGTGACGAGCGCCCTGGGTGTCCTCCAAGGTGTCGTACACGGACAGATTTTTGGTATAGATGTTCAGCTCGTGACCGTCCAGCAGGGCCACATAGCGGCCACGGGCAGACAGGGACAGCACCTGTCGGGTCAGGGGCATACCGCCCAATACCGCGCCCTCGTGGTCCACGGTGACGGCCACGGTGGCGGAGCCGGCGCGGTACTTGCCCAGCAGGAACACGGCGAAACCGTCGCCGTCCAAAGTATAGCCCTTGAGATAATTCGGGTCAAAGGCGTACTCGCACCGATTTTCCCCGTTTTTATTCAGGGTAATGAGGGAGGATTCACTCAGCAGCCAAATGCCCTTGGAGTCGAAGTCCATGTCAAGCACAACGAAACTGCCCAAGTCGATGGTTGCGAAGGGGTCTGCGCGGTCCGTGCGGTGCAGGTGCAGTGTGCTTTGGAAGGTACCGTCGGTCTGCGTCAGGGTGACCACTGCCACGGTATCACCGCCGGGGGAGAGGATCGCGTCGGTGACGAAAGCGCTGGAATAATTCAGTCGGATGACCGGCTGCTGATCCTCGTCCAGGACGGTGACAGCGCCGCGGTAGTGACTTTGCAGCGCCGTGACAGCCAGCCAGCCGCCGTTGTTTACCCGGGCGGACAGGATGCCGCCGCTTTCGGGGGAATAGGTGCGGGGCTGCTGCCCGCCGCCAAAGAGATGCAGTGAGTCCCCGCCGGCGTTGTAGGTCACACCAAAGCGCTCGGAAACGGACAGGACAGGCTTTTCGGTATGAGTGATGAGGCTGTCCACCTCCTTGCCGTTGAAGGCGTAGTGGTGGGTGCCGGCGGTGGAGGAGAAGAGATAGCCGTCCTCAAAGCAGGCGATGTCCAGGCTGTCGCCGCCGCCGTGGGTAAAGGGTTCGGTTTGACCGGTTTGCCCCGTCTGGATGGAGCGGTAGTGCAGCCACCGGCGCAGGGCGTCCAAATTCAGATGCTCCCGAAAGACGACCAAGGCCACGGCACCCAGCACAAGAGCGCCTGTCAGCACAAGGGCCAGCAGCCGCAAAAAGAAATTCTGTTTTTTGGGCGCCTTCTTGGCGCGGTCAGGCTGTTTCATACCTATGCTCCCATCTGTGCGGACAGTACCGCAGGGTGATCATAAAACGTCCTCGTCGTACCACAGCTTGGTCATGTACAGGCCGCCTGCCGGGACGGTGGGGCCGGCCAAAGTGCGGTTGCCGGAACTGAGAATGGCGGGGATGTCCTCCGGGGCCAGCTTTCCCTCGGCGGCATAGACCACGGTGCCAACCATGGCCCGGACCATATTGTAGAGAAAGCCGTTGGCGCTGACCCGGCACTCGATCATATCTCCGTCCCGGTGGATGTTGAAGTAATAGACGGTGCGCACCGTGGTTTTGGTTTCCGTTCCCACCGAGCGCACGGCCCGAAAGTCGTGGGTGCCTACAAACTGGTCGGCGGCCCGCTGCATGACGGACTCATCCAAATGCTTGGGATAAAACCACGCCCGGTCCACCAAAAAGGCGTTGCCCAGGCGGGTGTTGTAGATGCGGTAGGTGTATTCCTTCTGCCTGCAGGAGCCGATGGCGTTGAACTCCTCGCTGACCTCGGTGGCCTTGACCACCACGATGTCGTTGGGCAGGCGGGTGTTGACCGCCAGGGGAATGCGGTCGCAGGGGATGGTGGAGGTGGTGCGGAAATTGGCGATGTAGACCTCCGCGTGGACGCCGGCGTCGGTGCGGCCCGCGCCGGTACACTTTACCGGGTGGCACACTACGGTGGACAGGGCCTTTTCCAGCGTTTCCGCCACGGAAACCGCATTTTTCTGCACCTGCCAGCCGTGATAGGCGGTGCCTACGTACATCAGTTTCAGGGCAATGTTTCTCACAGGCACCGGCCTCCTTTTACAGGTATGGTGGATAGAGGTTCAAACGGCCCAAGACGAAGATACCCACGCACAGCAGCAGCGCCAGGACCAAAGTGACCCAATCCAAAGCCCGAAGCTTTAGCTGGCGCATACGGGTGCGGCCGTCGCCGCCGTGGTAGCAGCGACACTCCATTGCCACCGCCAGCTCGTCGGCCCGGCGGAAGGCGGAGATGAACAGAGGGACCAGCAGGGGGATCAGCGCCTTGGCCCGGCGAATGAGGCTGCCGCTTTCAAAGTCGGCACCCCGGGCCCGCTGGGCGGACATGATCTTGTCCGTTTCCTCGATCAGAGTGGGGATAAAGCGCAGGGCAATGGACATCATCATGGCAAGCTCGTGGACGGGAACACGGATGAGTTTCAGGGGCCGCAGCAGCCGCTCGATACCGTCGGTGAGCAGGATGGGGGAGGTGGTGTAGGTCAGCAGGAAGGTGGCACTGATGAGCATCACGATACGCAGCACCATGAAGATGGCGGTGCGCACCCCCTCCAGCGTAACGGTTAAAATCCACCAGCTCCACAAAACGGTTTTGCCGGGGGTATAGAGCAGATTGAGCGCGGCGGTGAAAACCAAAATAAAGACCACGGGCTTCATGCCCTGCAGAATAGACTTCAGGGGGACACGGGAGATGGCGATCAGCGTGGCCAAAACGGCAAACATGATGCCGTAGGTCAGCACGCTTTTGGCCAAAAACAGAGCCACAATATACAGCACAAGGCCCATGAGCTTGGTGCGGGGGTCCATGCGGTGCAGGGGGGAGTTACCGGGGAAGTACTGGCCCAGCGTAATATCTTTCAGCGCCACTCAGACCACCCCCTTTGCCCGAAGAATGGCGGCTTTGGCCTGCTCCACGGTGTAGACGGAAGGGTCGATGTCCGCGCCCATGGCACGCAGACGGTTGAATACCCGGGTCATTTGGGGGACACCAAGGCCCATGTCCTCCAGTTCCTGCCCGTGGCAGAACACCTGGGCGGGGGTGCCCTGGAAGGGGATGCCGCCGTCGTTGACCACCACAAGACGGTCCACGGAGCGGGCCACCTCTTCCATGGAGTGGGACACCAAAATGATGGTGGCGTTGTGGGCCAGGTGGTAGTCACGGATATTGGAAAGAACGGACTCTACACCCACGGGGTCAAGACCGGCGGTGGGTTCGTCCAAAATCAGCACCTTGGGTTCCATGGCAATGACACCGGCGATGGCTACCCGGCGCTTTTGGCCGCCGGACAGCTCGAAGGGGGACTTGTCCAGCAGGTCTTCCTTCAGGCCGACAAAGGCGGCGGCCCGGCGCACGCGCTGGTCGATCTCGTCGGCGTTAAGGCCCATGTTGCCGGGGCCGAAGGCGATATCCTTGTAAACGGTTTCCTCAAACAACTGATACTCCGGGTACTGAAACACCAGTCCTACGTTGAACCGGGTCTGCCGGGTCAGTTTGGGGTCGGCCCAAATGTCCTGTCCTTCGTACAGCACCTGGCCGGAGGTTGGCTTCAAAAGGCCGTTCAAATGCTGGATGAGGGTGGACTTGCCCGAGCCGGTATGGCCGATGATGCCAAGGTACTCCCCGGGGTAGGCGGTAAAGTCCACGGCATTCAGGGCGGCCCGCTGAAAGGGCGTGCCTTCGGAGTAGATGTGTGTGAGTTGTTTGGTTTCGATGATAGGCTGCATAGCTTCCATCCTTTTTCGTGTGGTGCACGCCCAGGGGGTCGCGCCCGAAAGGGGAGAGGGTCAGTGGTTCAAAAGGTCGTAGAGGGCGCGGGCGCACTCCTCGTCGCTCAGGGCGTCCAAGGGGACATCCTGCCCGGCTTGGCGCAGCTGCCACAAAAGCTCGGTGGTGTCGGGGACGGTCAGGCCGACGGCCTTCAACCCCTCCACATCCTGAAAGACCTCTTTGGGTGTGCCGTCGGCCACCACGCGGCCCTTGGCCATGACCACAAGGCGGTCGGCCTGGGCGGCCTCGTCCATGTGGTGGGTGATGATGACCACGGTGATGCCCTTGGCGCGGTTGAGCTGCTTGATGGTGCGCAGCACGTCGGCCCGGCCCACGGGGTCCAGCATGGCGGTGGGTTCGTCCAGCACGATGCACTTGGGTTCCATGGCGATGACGCCGGCGATGGCGATGCGCTGCTTTTGTCCGCCGGACAGGAGATGGGGGGCGTGTTCCCGGTACTCGTACATACCCACGGCCTGCAGCGCCTCGTCCACCCGGCGGCGGATCTCCTCCGGGGGAACGCCCAGGTTTTCCGGGGCGAAGGCCACGTCCTCCTCCACCACGTTGGCGACGATCTGGTTGTCCGGGTTTTGGAACACCATGCCTACCGCACGTCGGATGTCCAGCAGCTTTTCCTCGTCGGCGGTATCGGTGCCGGTCACATACACCTTGCCGCCGGAGGGCAGCAGGATGGCATTCATGTGCTTGGCAAAGGTGGATTTGCCGCTGCCGTTGTGGCCCAGCACCGCCACAAAGGAGCCGGCTTCAATTTGCAGGTCCACGCCGTCCAGCACCACGGGGGACTGGCCTTCGGCATTGGTATAGGAAAAGCGCAGAGCTTCGGTTTTGATAATGGGGTCGTTCATTGTATTACCTCAATCGCACATCCAACGGCCCGTGGCGCCGCAGGGCAGCACCAGGCCGGTCTCGCTTACGGGCAGGCCCAGCTCCTGGCTCTCGGTATGGCCGCCGAAGCGCTTGGAAATGATGGTTTCCAAAATATAGGTCACCACGCTGGGGGCAAGGCCGGTGGTGTAGGAGTTCAAAATCAGGAACAGGGGATCGTCGCTCAGCACGCCGCTGACCAGCTCCACAAAGGGGTACAGGTTTTCCTCCAGCTTCCACACCTCACCGGTGGGGCCGCGGCCATAGCTGGGGGGGTCCATGATAATGGCGTCGTACCGGCGACCACGACGGATCTCACGCTCCACGAACTTGGCGCAGTCGTCCACGATCCAACGGATGGGGGAGTCCTCCAGGCTGGAGCTTTTGGCATTCTCCTTGGCCCACTGGACCATGCCCTTGGCCGCGTCCACGTGGCACACGCTGGCCCCCGCCGCGGCACAGGCCACGGTGGCGCCGCCGGTGTAGGCAAACAGGTTCAGCACGCTGATAGGCCGGCCGGCAGAGCGGATCATCTCGCCGGCCCAGTCCCAGTTGGCCGCCTGCTCGGGAAACAGGCCCGTGTGCTTGAAGTTCATGGGCTTGATGTTGAAGGTCAGGCCCTTGTAATCCACGGTCCACCGTTGGGGCATGGACTTATTGTCCCACGCGCCGCCGCCGGTGGAGGAGCGGGCGTAGCGGCCCGCGTTGTGCTTCCAGCCCGGGTGGGAACGGGGGGTGTTCCAAATAGCCTGAGGGTCGGGCCGCACCAGAAGCTGGTCACCCCAGCGCTCCAGCTTTTCGCCCCGTCCGCAGTCGATGAGTTCATAGTCTTTCCAACCGTCGGCGATCCACATACATAGACACACCCTTCCACGATAATTCGTATCCATCAGTATACCATTTTTTCAACAGCTCGTCAACAAAAGCCGGGGGTAAAGTGAAGGAAACAAACACCCCGCACATCGCGAGATGTGCGGGGTGTTCTGTCAGAGGATATAGAGCTTGAGTTCCCGCCGGCGATCCTTCCAGTCGGGCATCAGCCGGGTCATAGTGGCCTTGAACTCCGGGCCGTGATCGTGGTGGAGGAAGTGGACCAGCTCATGGAGAACCACGTAGTCCTGCAAATGCTCCGGACAGCCGGCCAGGGCCACGTTCAGGGTGATGTATCCCTGCTGGTAGTGACAGTTGCCCCACTGGCTGCGCATCTTGCGCAGGCGCAGCTCCGGACGGGCCACGCCAAGGGGGTGAATGACGGGCAGCATCCGACCAAGGGCGGCAGACAGAACCCGCATACATTCGGCGCGCGGCAATTGCTCCGGGGTGCGCCGGGCGGTCTGCCGCTGACGGTCCAGAGCGACAAAAATCCAGTCGGCACGGCTTTGGATGAATAGATCTGCCTGCAGATTGCTGATGCGCAGGGGAGCGGACAACAGCACCTGCTCCCCGCGCACGTGCAGGTTCCAGTTGCGAATGACTTTGCGGGTCAGGGTATAGGTCACGGGACCGCGATCGGTGCGGACGGTACGAGTCTGCTCCGGGTAGTCCATAAGAGACCCTCCTTCCTCGGCGATGAAAACCACCCCGGACAAATGTCCGGGGTGATTTGGGATTACAGAACCTTGCTCAAAAACAGCTTGGTGCGGTCGTGCTGGGGGTTGGCGAAGAATTCGTCGGGGGTGTTTTCCTCCACCAGTTTACCCTCGTCCATGAACAGAACACGGCTGCCCACTTCACGGGCAAAGCCCATCTCGTGGGTGACCACCACCATGGTCATACCCTCCTGGGCCAGCTCCTTCATGACGTCCAGCACCTCGCCCACCATCTCGGGGTCCAGGGCGGAGGTGGGCTCGTCAAAGAGCATGACCTCCGGCTCCATGCACAGGGCGCGGACAATGGCGATGCGCTGTTTCTGGCCGCCGGACAACTGGCTGGGATAGGCGTTGGCGCGGTCGGCAAGACCCACGCGCTCCAGCAGGGCCATGGCCCGCTTTTCGGCCTCGGCGCGGCTCTTACCAAGCAGCGTGATGGGGGCCAGGGTCATGTTCTGCAGGATGGTCTTGTGGGGGAAGAGGTTAAAATGCTGAAACACCATGCCCATCTTCTGCCGATGGTGGTTGATGTTCACCTTTTTGTCGGTGATGTCCACACCGTTGAACAGGATGCTGCCGCCGGTGGGCCGTTCCAGCAGGTTCAGACAGCGCAGAAAGGTGGATTTACCGGAGCCGGAGGGGCCGATGACCACCACCACCTCGCCGCGGCGAATGTCGGTGGATACGCCGTCCAGCGCTTTGATTTGGCCGCCCTTAAAATACTTCTGTACGTTTTGGGCGCTGATGATGACATTATCGCTCACTGGTACGCAGCCTCCTTTCCAGAATACCGACCAGCCATGTGAAGAACATGACCACGGCCAGATAGATGATGGCAACTGCGATCAAGGGCATAAAGGCCTCGAAGGTGCGGCCACGGATGATTTCGCCGCCCTTGGTCAGGTCAATCACACCGGCGTAACCGGCAACGGAGGTCTCCTTGATCAAAACGATAAACTCGTTGGCAAGGGCGGGCAGCACGTTTTTGAAGGCCTGAGGAATAATGATGTGCCACATGGTCTGCACGTAGTTGAACCCCAGGCTGCGGCCAGCCTCGAACTGTCCCTGGTCAATGGACATAATGCCGGAACGAATGATCTCCGCGACGTAGGCACCGGAGTTAAAGCCGAAGATAATGCAGGCGACCGTCACATCCCCGAGGAACAGGAAGATGACAAACACGCCCAGCAGCAGTTGGACCACAACGGGAGTGCCGCGGACCACGGTCAGGTAAACCTTGCAGATGGCGTTGAGCAGGGCGAGGACCGTCTTGCCGAAGCCGGGGCGCATATCCTCTTTATTCTTGTCATAGCTGGAGCGGATAATTGCAACCACCACGCCGACGACCACGCCGATAATAAGGGCGAACAGGGTGATCAACAGCGTGTTGCCCAAGCCACGAGTCAGATAGCGCCAGCGGTTATCCTCGATAAAGCAACGATAAAACGTGTTTTGGAAATCAGCCCACCAGGCCGAAACTTCGGTCACGACGGAAACGTTCCACCAATCCTGAATGAGGATGACGAGGTTGTTCCACCACACTAAAAATCCATTCATTTGGCGTTCTCCTTTTTGTTATTTCAGCGGAAAACCGGGGGCGGCGAACCGCCCCCGGTTTTTATGAGGAGTAAATTAGCCGTTGTTGGTGGCGACGTAGGCCTTGGCAGGCTCCTGGTCGATGACCACGGCGCTGACCTTGCCGGTCAGCAGGGCCTGAACAGCCTCGTTGCCGGTCTTGTAGCGGACGACGTTATCCTCGCCAACACCGCCATCCTCGTAGGAAGAGGACATATAGATGTCGCCGGTGGTGTCCTGCTGCACGCCGACCTTGTAGTTCTTCTCAGGGTTGAGCAGATCGTCAACAGTGGCGATCTCGCTGCCCTCGGGCACGATGACGACCTGAACGCCGGTGGCGTAGGTGGTGGAGAAGTTGATGGACTGCAGACGCTCCTCGGTGACGGTCATGCCGGCCATACCCATGTCGTACTTACCGGTCTGGACGCCGCCGATGATGGAACCGAACTCGGTGTCCACAATGACCAGCTTCATGTCCAGCTTGTCAGCGATGGCAGCGGCCATCTCGGCATCGATGCCGACGATGGTGTCGTTCTCGTAGTACTCGTAGGGGGGGAAGTAGGCGTTGGTAGCCATGACCAGCTCCTCCTTGCCCTCGGCGTTGGCCTGGAAGGTCAGGTCGTGAGCGGTGCCGGAGATGTACTTGTCAACGATCTTCTGAGCGGTGCCGTCGGCGGTCAGCTCAGCCAGAGCGGCGTTGACCTTCTCCAGCAGATCGGTGTTCTCCTTGGCGATGCAGATGGCGTAGTCCTCGATAGCGTACTCGGTGTCCAGGATCTTCAAAGTGACCTTCTCGGAACCACCGCAGGCGGCCAGGGCCAGCACCATGGCCAAAGCCATGATAGCAGCAAACAGTTTCTTCATAATGATAACTCTCCTTTTTGTTGGGCGGATACACCGCCACTTAAATAACGAATGGATTATACTCCCCTTTCTATATGGTGTCAATAGATTTTCTTTCATAATTATCACCAAAGAGCGAAAAAATCCGCGATTAAGCGGGAAGAAAACACGTTTTATGCATAATTTGATGAATATTCATGTAAAAACATGAAACTTGCAAAAAGGGATAAAAGGGAGTATCCTAAGGAAAACAGGTGACACGGAGGAATTATGTACAAGCTTTTGTTTGGCAAAGATTTTCCCCAACTGTGGGAGGATATGCGTGGCAACCCGGGCCGATGGCTGAGCCGGTTGGTGTTTCTGCTGGGACCGTGGTTCGCCTTTGCGGCGGTGGAGCTGCTGAATCAAAACAGCCTGACCGAGAATTTCGAGGCGTGGCAGCTGCTGTTCAACCTGATATGGTACTACATGATTTTTGCGCTGCTGCGCCTGTTGCTGGGGCGACTGCGGCGGGCGGCCGTCAGCGCGGCGGTGCTGTGCTTTCTGTTCGGGCTGGTCAACCACTACGTACTGCGCTTCCGGGGCCGGATCCTGTTCCCGGCGGACTTGAGCGGCTGGCGCACGGCGGCCAATGTGCTGGACGGTTTTGACCTGACTCCGGATATATGGGTCAGGCAGGCGGCGATCGTGCTGGTGGTCTACCTGTTCCTGGTGGCGGTCTGTCCGGCCCAGAAAAAGCGGGAACGCCTGCCCCGGGTCGGGGGCGCGGTGCTGGTGCTGGTCATGGCGGCCTACACCATAGCCTTTTTCTGCACCAATATGCTGCCGGCGCTGAATATTTACACCCAACAGTGGAACACACAGAAAAACGGTTTTCTGTTCAACTTCTCCATTGCCCTGCGGTACAGCCGGGTGGAAAAACCGAAGGATTATTCCCGGGCGGGACTGTTGGAGCTGGCGGAGCAATTCCCGGCGGTGGAGGCAAATGAGCAGGCGGTGCGCCCCACCAATCTCATCCTTGTGATGAACGAAGCCTTTTCGGACCTGACCATCTACGAGGGGCTGGAGGTGTCCGAGAACCCGACCCCTTTCCTGCACAGCATGGAGGAAAATACCATCCGGGGCTGGCTGATCCCTCCTGTTACGGGCGGTGGTACCGCCGCCACGGAGTTTGAGGTTCTGACCGGCCTGTCCAATGGCTTTTTGCCGCCCCACTGCGTGGCGTACCAGTTGTATATGAATGAGGACGTGCCGGCGCTGTCCGAACGGATGGGGGCGCAGGGGTACGGGACCACGGCGTTTCACCCCTACCGGGCCTCCGGCTGGAATCGCCCCATCGTGTACGAGTACATGGAGTTTGATACCCAGCTGTACAACAAGGATGTAGAGCAGCCGCACTACGTAAGAGGCTATATCTCAGACCGCAGCAGCTATGAAAAGGTGTTCAGCTTGACAGAGCAGGCGGCCGGTCAGCCAACCTTCATCTTCAATGTGACCATGCAAAACCACTCCGGCTACGCCCAGGGCTGGCGCAATCTGTCCGACTCCGTGACCCTGTCCGACGAGTTGGACAAGCTGGACCCGGACGCCCGGCAGTATGTTGCGCTCATGCGGGAGAGCGATGATGCCCTGCGTATGCTTATCGAGCATTATGAACAGGTGGACGAGCCGACAATGGTGGTCTTTTTCGGGGACCACCAGCCCTCCTTGAAAAAGGCGTTTCTCGATGCGATCTCCGGGGTGGAGCAGGGGAGCGAGCTGACGACGGAGCAAACTCTGCAGCGCTACGCGGTGCCCTTCTTCATTTGGACCAACTATGATATCCCGGAGCAGCGGGATGTGGTCCTCAGCTCCAATTTCCTGGGACCGCTTGTGGTGGAAACGGCGGGCTTGCCCAAAAGCGGCTGGATGAACTTCCTGTCCCGGTTGAGTGATGAGATACCCGTGGTCAGCCCTGCGGGCTATGTCACACAGGACGGCCGTGTGACCGACGACCCGGCCGACCTGACCCAAGCGCAGCGGCAATGGCTGGAGTGGTACGAGCAGCTTTGCTACTGTGGCCTGACGGAACCGGAGCGGGCGGAGGAATTTTTCCGCCCGTAAATAGAAATACGGCAGAAGGATGTGAGTATCCTTCTGCCGTATTTTGTCAGCGCTTGAAAAAGGCGACCACCACACTGCCGGGTCCCAGGTGAGTGCCGATGACACTGCCGATGGTGGTGTAGCGTACCTCGTCCAGATTGCCGTCCCAAATGTGGCGGCTGTCTTCGATGTACTTTTGAAGCAGAGCGTCGGACAGGCCGCTGTAGCCCAGCAGGACCGGCTTGGTGAAGTCCACGCCGCCGGCCTTCTCGATCTCCTGCGCCAGCAAATTGTTGCCCATTTTGGAGCCCCGGGCCTTGCCCAGCACGCTGATTTCGCCGCCGATGACGGAAAGCACCGGCTTGATATTCAGCATCATGCCCGCCAGGGCGGCGGTCTTGGAGATGCGCCCGCCCCGCTTGAGGTACTCCAGGGTGTCCACCAGGGCCACGATGATGATATTTTCCTTGAGAAATTCCAGCTCTTTGGCAATTGCGGGGGCCTCCATGCCGCTGTCCAGCAGGCGGAAGGCCATCTCGGTCAGGATACCGCCGCCCATGGCGCCGGTGCCGCTGTCCACGACATAGATGTTGTCGTAGTCCTCGGCGGCGATCACAGCACTTTGGTAGGTGCCGGACAGCTTGGAGGAGATGGTGATGACCACGGCGGCCTCGCCGGCCTGCTTTGCAGCTTCAAATTCTTTGGCAAAGGCGTCCGGAGTGGCCTGACTGGTGGTGGGCAGCACGTCGCACTCCACCAGCTTTTCATAGAACGTCCTGTGGTCGATGGTCACGCCGTCCACAAACTCGTCCTCGCCAAAGCGCAGGGTGAGGGGGACAACATGGACCCGCTCCTTGAAGGGAGAGAGCAGGTCGGCGGTGGAGTCCACGATAATTCTTGTGTTCATGGTGTTTGTCCTTTCGTGTCAGCGCAGGAAGATGTGCAGCAGGGATTCATACAGCCGGCTTTTGTACGGCTGGTAGCGCATGGGCAGGTCCAGCCAGGTCTTTTTGTCCACAATGGACTTGTGGTGGCAGAAGGCGTCAAAACCGCGCTTGCCGTGGTAGGCACCCATGCCGCTGGCGCCTACGCCGCCAAAGCCCATTTCGCTGGTGGCCAGGTGGATGACCACATCGTTGATGCAGCCGCCGCCATAGGAAAGCTCCCGGGTGACGCGGCGGATGTGTTTTTTGTCGCCAGAGAACAGGTAGAGCGCCAGGGGCTTGTCGTGGTCCTTCAGCTTCTCCACCATCTGTTCAAAGCAGTCAAAGGTGAGAACAGGCAGAATGGGGCCGAAAATCTCCTGGCCCATGACGGCGTCCTCCGCGGTCACATTGTCCATGACAGTGGGGGCGATTTGGAGGGTGTCGGGGCAGATCTGCCCGCCCACGACCACCTTTTCCGGGTCGATCAGAGAACACAAACGTGTAAAGTGCTTTTCATTTATAATCTTGCTGTAATCGGGGTTTTTCAGCGGCTCATCACCGAATTGCAGGGCGATTTGCTTTTGGACCTCGGTGAGGAGCCGGTCCTTCACGCTGTGGTGGCACAGAATATAATCCGGGGCAACACAGGTCTGGCCGCAGTTGAGATATTTGCCGAATACGATGCGCCGGGCGGCCAGCTTGATGTTTGCGCTCTCGTCCACGATGCAGGGGCTTTTGCCGCCCAGCTCCAGCACGCAGGGGGTCAGATGCTCCGCCGCGTGGCGCAGCACGTCCCGGCCCACCGCCTGACTGCCGGTGAAGAAGATGAAGTCGAAGGGCTGGGCCAGCAGGGCGGTGTTTTCCTCCCGACCGCCTGTGACCACCGCCACGTACTCCGGGTCAAAGCACTGGCTGATAATGCTTGCCACAATTTGACTGGTGGCGGGGGAATAGGCGCTGGGCTTGACGATGGCGGTGTTGCCTGCGGCGATGGCATTGGTCAGAGGGTCCATGGCCAGCAGGAAGGGATAATTCCACGGACTCATAATCAACGTATTGCCATAGGGGATGGGCTGTACAAAGCTGCGAGAGGCGAACTGCGCCAAGGGCGTGTACACGGTTTTCCTCTTGGAAAAGCGGCGGGTGTGGCGAATCATGTAGGAAATCTCGCTCAGTACAAGGCCGCTTTCGCACATGAAGCCCTCATAGGCGCTCTTGCCCAGGTCCCGGGTCAGGGCGGCGTTGATTTCTGCCTGATGGTCCTTGATGGCCGCATACAGCCGTTTCAGCTGCCGGATGCGGAACTCCACGGGGATGGTGGCACCGCTGTTGTAATAGGCACGCTGCTTGTCCAGCAGGGCCTTAATTTGCGTGTCGGTCATGCTTGTTCGCTCCAATCTGCGATTTGATGGTAAAACTGCGCCAGCTCCTTGCGCGTCATAAGCTTGGGGACGGGGTAGAGGGGATTTGCCTCTTTCTCGGCATGGGCTGCAAGGTCGGGAATATCCTCCTGCCGGATTCCGGTCAGCTTGGTGGGGATGCCCAGTCCGGCGTTAAGCTCTTTGACGGCGCGAATAAAGGCCTCCGCCCCCACCTTGGGGCTGTCGTCGGGTTGGCACACCCCGGCAGCCACGCCCAGCCGGTGCAGCTTTTTGTGGATGGTTTCTCCGTAGGCCTCCAGCACATAGGGCAGGACCACCGCGTTGGCAAGGCCGTGGGGCGTGCCGTAGCGACCACCCAAGGAGTGGGCCACCGCATGGACATAGCCCACGTAGGACTTGGAAAAGGCGATGCCGGCCTTATAGGCGGCGTGGAGCATATGTTCCCGGGCAGTGTGGTCGCAACCGTCGGTGCAGGCGCGCTCCACGTTCTGAAAGACAAGCCGGGTGGCTTCCAAAGCAAGATGTCGAGTCTCTTTGGTGGTGGAGCGGCCGATAAAGGCCACCACCGCATGGGTCAGGGCGTCGATGCCTGTGGTAGCTGTGATGTGCCGGGGCAGGGAATAGGTCAGGGTGGCGTCCAGCACAGCATAGTGGGGAATGAGGGGAAAGCTCATAATGGCATATTTGCGGTGGGAATCCCGGTCGGTGACCAGAGCGGCCAGGGTGGCTTCGCTCCCTGTGCCTGCGGTGGTGGGGATGGCAATCAGGGTGGGCAGCTTGCGCCACACCTTCAATTTGCCGCCCAGCGGCTTCAAGGTGCGCCGGGGGTAAGCTACCCGGGCCCCCACCGCCTTGGCGCAATCCATGGCGGAGCCGCCGCCGATGGCGAGCAGAGCGTTGCAGCCGTTGGACCGATGCAGGGACAGGGCATCCTCCACATTTTGGACCGTGGGGTTGGGTAGGGTGTCGTCATAGATACAATAGGGGATGTTGTCTGCACGCAGAACCGACTCCACCTGCGCTGCCAGACCGGCATTGACAATGCCCTTGTCCGTCACCAAAAGGACGGATTTGACCCCTTCGGCCTGAAACACCCCACTCAGCTGCGCGCAGGAGGGGATGATGTCCGGCTGGCGATAGGGCAGCACAGGCAGGGCAATTCGAAACGCCGCCTGAAACACGCGGCAGTAAACAGCCTTCAGAAAAACATGGTTGGTTACAGTTCTCCCTTCTTTGACACGGCATCCAGGCTATCGCTGATGATGGACAGGCAGCGGTAGAGGGTGGCGCGCTCATCTTCGGAGAACTGTTCGTTCAGGATATTCAGGACAGTGTCGATTTTATCGGAAATGATTTTGCCGGCCTGAATGCCCTTCTCTGTCAGTACAAGGGGACTTTTGTATCGCTTTGCGCTTTCGCCGCGGCAGGTGATATAACTGTTCTGCTCCAAAAAGTCAAGGGCGCGGGACACAGTGGCCTTGTCATCCTCACACCGCTCACACAGCTCGGTGGCGGTCAGCTCGCCGCAGGCGTACAGAAAAAACAGGCAGGAAACGTGAGAGCTGCGCAGCTCGTAGTCTGCCATCTCCTGGTTTTTGATTTTGCGGATATTACGGCTGATGCGGTTGATCAGCACCGTAAAGGTTTCAAAACGTGCTTCCACAAAGATACCTCCTAATTTGTTGAAGTTTCAACAAGTGGATTATAAAACAAAGATGTTGAAATGTCAACAAGCAAACAAAAATAAATGCTGCAGTGAATCGAAAGGGAATCACTGCAGCATTTGATTTTATTGGTTGCCCTCCAAAAGCTCCAGCAGCAGACGCCGGTTCTCGGCGGCGGCCTGGGACAGTTGTTCGGAGCGGCGGATCAGCTCCGCCTTGCGGGAGTCGTAGTGGGTCATCAATTCGTCCAGTTGCCGCATGGCGCTGTCGGGGTCGAAGCAGGTCACGTCGCCGGCGCAGGGCATTTCCAGCTCTTCCAAATAGCTGCTGACCTTGGGGTCATAGACCAGACCGGCCAAAGGCACGCCGACCCGTGCGGAAAAAATCAGCGTGTGCAGACGCATGGAAAGGCACAGGCGGCTGCGGGCAATGACCCCCATGATGTCGGCGGGGGAGAGGACCTTGTCCAACAGCAGCGCGGGCGCTTGCATTTGGGCTATGACCTGCCGGCTGATGTCCCGGTCGTGGTGGGGCTGCATCAATACAAACAGACAGGTCAGACCGTGGGTGTTGTACAGATGGTCGCAAACCTGTGCCAGCCGGGCGGGAAACGCGCCCATGCCGGACCAGCCGCGCACCGAGACCACGGCGAAGGGGCGGTCGGCCGTCAGGCCGATGTCCTGTAGGATGCTGTCAACGGCAGAGTCGTCCGCACGGTCCATAGAAAAGACCGGGTCGGCGGTGACGTGCAGATCGGTCCGGGCCACACCCATGGCCTCCAACTCCTGGCGGGAATTGTGGTCCCGCAGGGTGACGAGGTCGGCCTTTTCCACGGCGCGGCGCACCCGGCGGCGATTGGCGGGACGGGTGACCGGGCCGATGCCGTTGGCATACAGCATGACTCGTTTGCCCCGCAGCCGGGCCAGAGCCATGACGGACAGATAATACAGCAGGGAGCGGGTGGAGGTGTGGTCCTGCAGCAGGCTGCCGCCGCCGCTGAGCAGCACGTCGCACCGTCCCACCGCCCGCCACAGGGCGGGCAGGTTGAACCGGGGGATGGCAGTCACGTGGTAGCGGCTGCCGGTCTGGGCGGGGTCGTTGGACAAGACGGAGATCTCGATGCGCTCATCGTCCACCTGCAGGCTGTCCCGGATGGACTGCAGGATGGCATCGTCACCGGCATTGGAGAAGCCGTAATAGCCGCTCATCAGCACTCGGCGGGGCGGAACGACCTGCAGATACATATCCAGGCAATCCTGGGCCATGCGGCGCACGGAGTAATAATCAAAGATGACCTGTCGGCCGTATTGGCCAAGGCCTTGGCGCCGCTCCTGAGGCAGGGAGATGGCCTGAACCACGTCATCGAGCAGCGTTTGCGGCTCGGACAAGGGCAGGCCGCGGCAGCAGAAGTTGCCCAAGCGGGCCTGCTCCAGTTTTTCCGGAGTGAACAGACCGTGATAGCCCTCGTTACCCGCCACAATGACGGGTTTGCCGGCAGCCATAGCCTCCAGCGCGGCCCGGGACACACCGATGAAGATGTGGCCGGCGGCTACGATGCGGTTGATGTCGGTGCGGGGGCCGGTCATGGTGACCACCGTGCGGCCCAAATCCGCATTGACTTTGTCCGCCATGGCCTTCAGCTCGTCAAATACGTTACCGCCGCCGGCGATGAGAAGCTGTACCCCGGGAACCTGCTTGCTAAGCTGCGGGGCGACTTCAATGAGCTGCCGGGCCACCAGCGCCCGGTCGGCATCCATGCGGCTGACATAGGATACGATGGGCCGTGCGGGGTCAAGCCCAAACTCCGCCTGCACCTCCGCACCGGACACGTCGGGGGAGAATTTGTCGGTGTCGATACCGTTGATCGTGATGCGGATATGTTCCTCTGGTACGCCGTATTCCCGCATGAGATAGGCCTTGATGTCGTCGGATACGGCGATGGTGCGCTGGCCCCAGTTGGTCAGTCGGCGCAGACCGCCGCCGGTGTCAAAGACCCAGTGGGCGGTGGTGACGAAGGGAAAACGCATCACCGGGCGCAGCAGGCCGCACAGAAAGCCGGGGATGCGGGCGTGGGCATGGACCACATCCGGCCGCTCCCGCCGAATGATGCGGTGCAGAGCCACAAGGGAGCGCAGCATACATGGGATGCTGCGGCGATTCAGCGGCGCGCTGTGGTGGCGGATACCGGCGGCGGTGATCTCGTCCACGTAAACGCCGCCGTTGGAAACCACGGCGACATCATGCCCCATGGCCTTTAGCTGCTTGGAAAGTTCCACAATGTGGGTTTCGGCACCGCCGATGTCAAGCCCCATTGTGACCATCAAAATGCGCCTGCTCATTTTGTCAGCCCCGTGATCAGGCCGCTGAAGGTGCTGGCCTGGGTGTAAACGTTCAGAGACCAGCCCAGGGCCACCAGGCTGGAACGGTTTACATAAATGTGCTGCCGCTCGTCGGTGATGGCCTTTGCATCGACGGTCAGAACTACATTGTATCGACCCTCCACAGTAGCGTAGTCAAAGGTGCCGTCGGCCTTCAAGATGGAAATTACGCAATCCTCCGTCTTGATGTCGGCAATGGTGCCAACGGGGTTGTAGGTTTCGTTGTCATAGAGGGTGTCGCCCACCTTCAGACTATTCAGGCGACCCTCGGGCATATTGCTGATGGTCAGCTCGTAAGAGATGTCGTCCATGGGAGCGGCGATATTGACGATGGGGGAGGCGGTATCCTTCATCAGCAGGGCGGCAACCAGCACGGCGGCGATGGCGAGGACGGCCAGGTCGATCAGGCTTACAAGGCCGAACAGACGACCGTTTTTGTCAATGATTTTCTTCATATCCGTCAACCCCTTTCCACCTGGAGAACATAGCCGGAACCGTAATAGCCGGGACCCAGCACACGCACAGAGCTGCCGGCCCGTACCTCCAGACCGCTGGCCAAAACGATGGCAGAGTCGCTGAAGGTGGCAGGGGAGGACAGGGTCATGGTCACATCCATCCGGTCGGGTACCTCAACAAAGTGGAAGGTACCGTCAAGCTCGTTTTTGGTAAGGGTTCGGGCGGCGGTGACCTCCACGGTCTCGATCACGCCCATATCCTCTTTCTTGGTGCGCTCGTAGAGATGCTGACCCTCCTCCACCAGCTCGGCGGTCTGGGGCAGCACCTGCTCCAGCTGGACCACATAGCGCACGGACTGGGGTGTTTGGACAGGCGTACCCTCCACCGGGTCCACAGGGGAGGGGGAGCTGCCCAGCTTGATGGCGGCAAAGGCGCCAGCGGCCACCAAAACCACGGCAATGAGAATGATGTCAAACAGATTTAGCTTCCACTTGATTTTTTTCTGATTTTCACGCATGATGCTTGCCCTCCAGTACAGCGTAATATACAGCTTCGATGTTCTGCGCAAAGATGTCGGAAGTGAACCGGCGGCGGAAAATTTCCACTGCCCGGCGGCTCATATAGCTCAGGGTGTCCCGGTCATCCATCAACCGGGCGATGCAGCGGGCCAGGTCGGCGCTGTCGCGGTTTTCAAACAGCAGTCCGTCCTCGTTGTCATCAATGAGCCAGGGGTTGCCGCCGTAACTGCTGACCACCGCGGGCAGGCCCATGCTCAAGCCCTCCAGAATGGACAGGCTGGAGGTCTCGGTGCCGTAGGAGGCGTTGAGCTGCAGGTCCAGCACGGACAGGAAGTCGGCCACCTCGCTCTGGAAACCGAGGAAATGTACCCGCTCGGCAAGGCCCAGTTCCTGCGTTTTGGCACGCAGATCATCCTCAAAAGTGCCGGTGCCGGCAATGAGCAGATGGGGCAGCTTGCCTTGCTGGGTCAACAGTTCCATCGCTTCCAAAATGTGCAGGTGGCCCTTGTACGGCTCGATACGGGCCAGGATACCCAGCACAAAGGCGTCCTGCGGGACACCCCACTGCTCCCGCAACTGGGCGGCCCGCTCGGCGGGACGGCGCAGGACGGGGGTGACACCGTTCATCATGGTGGTGATGCGCTTGGGGGAGATGCCCGCGTCGGTCAGGTTTTCCGCCGAGGCGGGGCTGACGGCGATGATGTGGTCGGAGTAGTACTCGTTGATCCACTTGTTCACCCAGCGGCCCGGGGGATATTTCAGTTTGGCAGGGACAGGGAAGGCGGAATGGCGGGTGTAAATGACCACCTTGCCGCAGCGCCGGCCGGCAATGCGGCCGGACAGCGCGCCGTGGGTGTGGACGATGTCGGGCTGTACCCGGTCGATGAGGGCCATCAGTTCCTTCACATCGTCCTTGTGGTAAGAGCGGTCACACAGGCCGTCCACCTCGTATACGGTGGTGTTCAGTTCCTCCAGCGGTGCCTTCAGCAGGCTGCCCCGGGGCAGCGCCACGGCGGTGTCAAAATTGGCGCGGTCGCTGCTTTGCATATAGTTCAGCAGCACGCGGCCCGCACCGCCGATGTTGGTGTCGCTGATGATATTGAGTACTTTGATCATGCCTTTACCTCCGTTTTCAGGTCGTTCCACCCGGCGGCCAGCATACCCAATGCCAGATATACCCAAAACAGGAACATGACCCGATAGTTATAGAAGGAGTAGTCGGTCATAGCCTGCACCATGAACCCGGCGGTGCCGGACAGGAAGGCGATCTGCAGCAGCCTGCCGGTTTTGCAGGTGGTGGCGTGGATGGCAGCGCACAGGCGGCGGAAGTACACCCACAGAATAACGCAGAACAGAATCAGCGCGCATACGCCGGCGTCCGAGGTGATCTGCAGCAGCAGATTGTGGGAGTGGGGGGTGACGATCTCGTCATAGCTGTACACGGGGTAGACCGTGTTGAAGGCATCGGGACCGGGTCCCACGCCGCACAGCCAATAGTCACTCAACATTCGCAGGGAACCCAGCCAAATGGATACCCGGTAGGAGGTGGAGTGGTCGGACAGGTCACCGATGCTGGTAAAGCGCTGAATGATGGTGTCCGGCAGAACAAAGTACAGCGCCACCAGCGCGAAGGGAGCCAAAATCAACAGCCGGGGATTGATCAGCACGAAGAAGGCAAGACCCGCGCACAGCAGGGCCAGCCACGCGCCCCGGGAGAAGGTCAGCACCATGCACATACACATCAGGCCGCAGCACACCAGCCACAGCCAGCGCAGCCGGGGTTTGGCGAAATCATTGAGCAGACACGCACCGCCCAAAGGGATCATCAGTACCAGGTATTGACCCAGCATATTGGGGTTGCTGAAGGTGGACACCACCCGGAAGCTGATGCCGGCAAACATATTGCTGTCCACCCAAGCGTCGGATTGATAGCCCGTGCGGAAGATGAACTGGTACAGGCCGTACAGGCTGACCGCGGCACCTACCAGCACCAGCAGTCGGACCAGCATAAGCAGCTTGTTTCGGCTGTCCACGGTGTTGATGGGGATAAGGGCGAACAGAGTGAACAACACGGTCAGCAGACCCACCGGCAGGCTGGCCCGGGGGGTGACAGAGACCACGGTACCCACGGCAAACACAACTGCGTACAGCATGATATACTTGTTGACAGCGGTGAATTGCAGCCGGCGGGCCCGGTCGCGGGCAAAGGCCAGCAGCAGGGAAACGAAGCAAAGACAGGCAAGGCCCGCTGTGGCCATGGTGGGCAGCAGGGGGGCCAGGGCAATGGTCACGGCACACCAAAACCAAAGCCGGGTGAACACACTGCCGGCAAACAGCTTTTCCAGCCGCAGCCTGTCATAGACCCAGCAGACAAGACCGTGGAGCTTGTCCCACAGCAGGGCAAACACACTGCTGCCCGAGGTGCGGCAACTAAGGTCGGAGGGGGAGAGATAGGCCTGCACCACCCGGCTGGCCGCCCACTGCCGCCCAAGCCAGTCGCAGCAGGCGGACAGAGCGCGCCAGAGCAGACTGGCCCGTAAAATGCTTTTTATACGCTGCATAGCATCAACCTCGTTTCAAAAAGCGTGCGGCCAGCCGACGCAGGGGCTGTACCTCGGAAAGGCCGAACAGGGCGGCCAGCGCAAAATAAACCAGCACACCGCAAAGGGCGCACCCGCCAAGAAGGAGCAGCAGTCCCAGCTTGCCGGTGGCAAAGGGGGTCAGCACATGGCTCAGGCCCACCACCACCGCCGCCATGGCCATCGTGGCCACAAGCATCTTGCCCATGTCCAGCCAAAAGCGGCCATGGAAGATGCGGCCCTGCCGCTCCAAGGGCAGCAGCAGGCACAGGGCGTACACCGTGGAGGAAACGGCCGAGGCGATGGCAAGGCCCGACACCTTCAACCGGTTGGTCAACAACAGGCACAAAACCAAATTGACAGCAATGGAAATTCCACCGGCCAGCAGGGGGACGCGACCGGATTGCTTTGCGAAATAGGCCCGGCTGAGAATGTTCTGCACAGCATAGCCCACCATGCCCAGCGAGACCCAGGCCAGTGCCTGAGAGGTCAGGTCAACGGATTGGGTGTCAAAGGCACCGCCGCCGTAGATAAAGGAGATCAGTGGTCGGGCCAGGGTCACAAGGCCCGCGGACATGGGCAGCACGAAAAACAGGGTGGAGTGGACGGTTTGGCGCAGGGTCTCGCGAAAGGCCTCGGCATCCCCCTGAGCGGTTTGCCGAGACAGCTTGGGGAAGATGACGTTGGTCACCGACAGCACGAACACGCCGGCAACGATGAGGTAAAGGTTGGTGGAGTACTCAATGGCAGCCACACCGGCGCCCTCATAGAGGTGGGAGCCAAACCGGGAGTTGATGGTCAGGTTGATTGGCTGCACCCAGGTGGAAACCATGACGGGCAGCATCAGGGCAAAGACCTTTTTCATCCCCTCGCTGCGCAGGTCAAAGCCGGGGCGGTAGCGGAAGCCACGGCGGTGCAGGGCGGGAACCTGGACCGCGGCCTGTAAAAACCAGCCCAACAGATAGGCGATGGCAAGGCCGTAGATACCGAACCGGTCGTTGCACAGCAGGAAATAGCCCACGATGACCAGGTTGGAAATGGTGCTGATGAGGGCGGGGATGTTGAACTCGTCCAAAGATTGTAAAATGCCCACAAAGGAGAACGCGATGCCGGTAAACAGCATGGTGGGGAACATGATGCGGGTCAGCTCCACAGCCAGGCGGGTGGTTTCGGCATCATAGCCGTCGGCAAACAGCCTGACCAGCAAACCGGAGCCGGCCACGCCCAGCACGCTGAGCAGTGCGGTCAGGGCTGCCATCACGGTCAGGAAGGTGCCGGCAAACTTCATGGCCTTGCCCTTTCCGTGGCGGGTCAGATGCTCGCTGAACACGGGGATGAAACAGGCGGCAATGGCGCTGGCAAACACCGCGTCAAAAAAGACCCGGGGGATACGGCTTGCGGTCAGGAAGGCGTTTGCCTCCATCCCCATGCCGTAATTGATGGCCAAAAGGCGGTCCCGCAGCAGACCCAACACCTTGCCAAGTAACGTAATAATCATGACGATGCTGATGGTTTTTGAAGCATTGTCTTTCCGGCCACCCATGGCCCCACCTCCCGACAGTATATATAATCAGTACATTTTACCATGAATGGGCAGACTGTTTCAACCATTGAGAGGAGAAAAATGCCCTTTTTTCAGCGAAAGAAAAGTGATTGTTTTTTTCGACAGAGTGTGATAGAATAATCAAAGAATATGATTTTTGCGCCCTTTTAGGGCGGGAGAGAGGTATCCTATGGACAATAAGTTCAGAGGTTCGGCTTTCGGCGGATTTAACCGCAAGGATGTTATCCGTTACTTGGAGAGTTCTGCAGCTGAGCATAACCACAAGCTGGAGCTGCTGAATACCCAGCTTGCCGCTGTGACCGCCCAGCGGGACGAGGCGCTGGCTCGTGCCGACCGGGCGGAGAATGCCCTTGCGGAGCTGACCGGCGAGCGGGACGAGTGCCTGCGTCAAAAGCAGGAGATCGCCACCCGCGCCGACCGTGTCCCTGAGTTGGAGGCGGAGTTGGAGCAGCTGCGCCGCCGGGTTGCCGAGCTGGAACCCGATGCCACCGCCTACGTTGCCATTAAGGAGCGGGCCGCCGGTATCGAGCTGGAGGCCCATCATCGCGCCCAGGGCATTGTCGATCAGGCCCACGCCCAATCCGATCAGGTGCGTCAGCAGACCCGTCAGTGGGTGCTGCAGGTGCGCCGGGAGTATGACGAGCTGCGCGGCCTGGTGGAAACTACCGTTTCCCACGCCGCCGGCGATTTGGACCGGGTGCGCCAAAGTCTTGGTAATATCTCCCTGAGTATGGATCGGCAGAATAATGCCATGGATCAGTTTGTCCGCAACGCGGAAAAGGAAGACAACTAAACCACATAAACAAAAAACCGCTCTGTCCGATGGGACAGAGCGGTTTTTTGTTTGTATCATACCTTGCCGATGTCGGTGCGGAAGTGCATATCGGTCCAGGAGATGGGCTTGCAGCCTGCGTAGGCCTTCTCGATGGCCTCACTCAAGCTGGCGCCGGTGGCGGTCACGCCCAGCACACGGCCGCCGGCGTTGACGATCTCGCCCTTGTCATTGACCTTGGTGCCGGCGTGGAACACGGTGGCCAGGTTGGCAGCCTCATCCAGGCCGGAGATGGGATAGCCGCTCTCATAAGCCACAGGGTAGCCGCCGGAGGCCAGCACGATGCAGCAGGCGGCGCCATCCTTCCACTTGATGTCCACCTTGTCCAGGGTGCCGTTGACGCAGGCCTGGAAAATGTCCAGCAGGTCGGTGTCCAGCATGGACAGGATGGGCTGAGTTTCCGGGTCGCCGAAGCGGGCGTTGTATTCCACTACCCGGGGGCCGTCCTTGGTCAGCATCAGGCCGAAGTAGATCACGCCCTTGAAGGGGCGGCCCTCAGCCTTCAGGGCGTTGACGGTGGGCAGGAAGATGTTCTTTTCGCAGAATGCGGCAACATCAGCGGTGTAGTTGGGGGAGGGGCAGAAGGCGCCCATACCGCCGGTGTTGGGACCCTTGTTGCCGTCATAGGCGCGCTTGTGATCCTGGCTGGACAGCATGGGGACCAAATGCTCGCCGTCGCAGAAGGCCAGCACGGTGACCTCGGGACCCACCATGCACTCCTCGATGACTACGGTGGAGCCGGAGGCGCCGAACTTTTTGTCCTCCATCATCTCGCGCACGGCCTGCTCCGCCTCGGCCACGGTGGCGGCGACCACAACACCTTTGCCCAAAGCCAGACCGTCGGCCTTGACCACGATGGGGGCGCCCTGCTTACGGATGTAGGACAGAGCGGAATCAAGGTCTGTAAAGGTTTCATACTTGGCAGTGGGGATGTTGTATTTTTTCATCAGTTCCTTGGAGAACGCCTTGCTGGCCTCGATAATGGCGGCGTTGGCCCGGGGGCCGAAGGCGGGGATGCCGGCAGCCTCCATGGCGTCCACCATACCCAAAGCCAGGGGGTCATCGGGGGCCACCATGACAAAGTCCATGGCGTTGTCCTTGGCCCATTGGACCATCTCATCCACCGCGGTGGCCTTGATGGGGACACAGGTGGCAACCTGGGCGATACCGGCGTTGCCGGGGGCGCAGAACAGCTCGCTCACCCGGGGGGACTGAGCCAGCTTCCAGCAGATGGCGTGTTCACGGCCGCCACCGCCGACGACTAATACTTTCATATCATAACACCTCATACATTTTACCCCGCCGGAGGCCGGAGGGGGTATCGCGGCAAAGCCGCGTATCTAGGGGGAACTGGTTCCCCCTGGAAGGGGCGGAGTGCGAAGCACAAGCAAATTCCGCAGAATTTGCCCGACCCTTTTAGTGGTGGAACAGCCGGATACCGGTAAACGCCATGACCATGCCGTACTTATCGGCGGTGGCGATGACCTGGTCGTCACGGATGGAGCCGCCGGGCTGGGCGATGTACTGCACGCCGGACTTGCGGGCCCGCTCCACGTTGTCACCGAAGGGGAAGAAAGCGTCGGAACCCACGGTCACGCCGGACATTTTGGCGATCCACTCCTTCTTCTCCGCCTCGGTCAGCACCTCGGGACGGACCTTAAAGGTGTTCTGCCACACGCCCTCGGCCAGCACGTCGTCATGCTCGTCGGAGATGTAGATGTCGATGGCGTTGTCACGGTCGGGGCGGCGGATACCATCCACAAACTGCAGGCCCAGCACCTTGGGATGCTGGCGCAGCCACCAAATGTCGGCCTTGTTGCCCGCCAGGCGGGTGCAGTGGATGCGGCTTTGCTGGCCGGCGCCCACGCCGATGGTCATACCGTCCTTGACGTAGCACACGGAGTTGGACTGGGTGTACTTCAGGGTGATGAGGGACAGCAGCATATCGTTCTTAGCGTCCTGGGACAGCTCCTTATTGGCGGTGACGATGTTCTCCAGCATCGTCTCGTCGATGGCCAGGTCGTTGTAGCCCTGCTCGAACCAAATGCCGTAGATGTTGCGGCGCTCGGCGGGGTCAGGCTCGTAATCGGGGTCGATCTGCACAACGTTGTAGCCGCCCTTGCGCTTGGACTTCAAAATCTCCAGCGCCTCGTCGGTGTAGGCGGGGGCGATGACACCGTCGGACACCTCGGCGGCCAGGTAGCGGGCGGTGTCGGCATCGCAGGTGTCGGACAGGGCGGCCCAGTCACCGAAAGAACACAGGCGGTCGGCGCCCCGGGCGCGGATATAGGCGCAGGCGATGGGGGACAGGTCACCCTCGGGGGCGAAGTAGATCTTGCGCTCCACCTCGGTCAGAGGCTTGCCCAAAGCGGCGCCGGCGGGGGACACGTGCTTGAAGGAGGCGGCGGCGGGCAGGCCGGTGGACTTCTTCAGTGCCTTGACCAACTGCCAGGAGTTCAGAGCGTCCATAAAGTTGATGTAGCCGGGCTTGCCGTTGAGAACGGTCAGGGGCAGCTCGCGGCCCTCCATATAAATGCGGGCGGGCTTCTGGTTGGGGTTACAGCCGTACTTCAGTTCCAGTTCGGTCATTTCCTTCTCCTCCTAAAATCAGTTGTGCTTGTTGATGATAACGCTGTCGCGCGCGCCGGTGGACAGGTCGATATACTCCACAAACAGGGACACCTTGTTGTCTGCGTTCAGGTTGGCCCACAGCTCGTTCGCCAGCGTCTTGGCGTCGGGGGCGGTGACGGCCACCTTGCGGGGCTCACCCTCGAAGGAGGGCAGGGGGTCCAGGTTCTCCTGATAGGTGTGGATGAAGTGGCCGGTGCCGGCCACGGGGGCGTCGTACTCGTAGAAGAAACGGTGATTACAGTCGGGGTCAGCGTCGGCGGACTTGAGGATGGACAGGCAGTAGGAGCCGTCCTTGTTCACCACGCCGGAAATGCGGGGGGTGTAGTTGGGGGGATCGGGCTCGTAGCAGCGGGTGCGCAGAGCCTCGATGTAGCTCTTACCCTCCAGCATAAAGTCCCGGATGGTGTCGGTCTGGTCGCCGTTGGTGACGATGGTGTCGCCGTTCAGCACCCGGACGGGGTGGTAGATGATGAGGGAGGGGTCCACCATCTTGCTCTCGTCATAAGCCTTGGTACGGATACCGTCCTCGGTAGTCTCGAAGATGCGGTTGCGGCTGTTCTCGCTGCGGCCCATGATGAAGTAGGCGATGACCGCCTTTTTGTTGTCGGCGGAGCGGCCCAGCATAATGCCCCGGCCGGGGTAGGCGTGGTTTTGCAGGATGTTGTTGAAGTCCAAAAGCTGCATAGTCGTTTCTCCTTTCAGTTAAAACAGGGCGCACCGATACACGCAAATGTACGGTGCGCCCAGACGGTCGGCAAGTTTTATGCGGTACTCCCTGTGGTCAATTCCACTTCCGTCAGTCATATCGCACGCGGTTAAATTGTCGGTTAAAGCACCCGGACGGTGCGGCCCTCCACCTGCAGGCGGTCCTGACAGAACAGGGACACGGCCTGGGGCAGCAGCTTCCACTCCGCCTGCTCCATAATGCGCCGCTGCAGCACCTCGGGGGTGTCGTCGGGCAGCACCTCCACCGCCTTTTGGCTGATGATGGGGCCGCCGTCGCACTCGGCGCTGACGAAATGCACCGTGGCGCCGGACAGCTTCACGCCGTAGGCCAGCGCCTTCTCGTGGACGTGCAGACCGTAACAGCCCGGGCCGGCAAAGGAGGGGATGAGGGCGGGATGGACGTTGATGATGGCGTTGGGGTAGGCCTCCACCATCTCCTCGGTGAGGATGACCATAAAGCCGGCCAGCACCACCAGGTCGATGTTCAGCTCTTTGAGCTTGTCCACCAGAGCAAGGGTCATGGCGCGGTTGGAGTCAAACTCCTTCCGGGCCAACACATAGCCGGGGATGCCGGCCTTGGCGGCCCGCTCCAGGGCGAAGGCGCCGGGAGCGGAGGAGATGACGGCGGCGATCTGGCCGCCTACGATCTCACCCCGGTTTTGGGCGTCGATCAGCGCCTGCAGATTGGTGCCGCCGCCGGAAACGAGAACGGCAATTCGTTTCATTCCAAAATCACCTTTTCCTCGCCACGGACGATGGTGCCGATGGCGTAGGCGTCAATGCCGTTGTCCTTCAATACGGACAGGGCGGTGTCCACCTGGTCGGCGGGGATCACGATGCTCATGCCCACGCCCATGTTGTAGGTGTTGAACATATCCCGCTCGGGTACGTTGCCCCACTTGGCGATGACGTCGAAGATGGGCAGCACCTTGACGGCGCTGCGGTCGATCTTGGCACACAGGCCGTCGGGGATGGAGCGGGGGATGTTCTCGTAGAAGCCGCCGCCGGTGATGTGGCTGATGCCCTTCACGTCCACCTTCTCCAGCAGAGCCAGCACGGGCTTGACGTAGATCTTGGTGGGGACCAGCAGAGCCTCGGCAATGGTCTTGCCGCCCAGCTCATCCCGGGGGACGTACAGCTCGGGGTTGTTGTTGTCGATGTCGAACACCTTGCGGCACAGGGAGAAGCCGTTGGAGTGGATGCCGGTAGAGGGCAGGGCGATGACCACGTCACCCTCGTTCATGCGGGTGTTGTCGATGATCTTCTTCTTGTCCACGATACCCACGGCAAAGCCGGCCAGGTCGTAGTCCTCCACGGGCATCAGGCCGGGATGCTCGGCAGTCTCGCCGCCGATGAGGGCGGCGCCGGACTGGACGCAGCCCTCGGCCACGCCGCCCACGATCTCGGCGATCTTCTCCGGGACGTTCTTGCCGCAGGCAATGTAGTCCAGGAAAAACAGGGGGCGTGCGCCCACGCAGATGATGTCGTTGACGCACATGGCCACGGCGTCGATGCCGATGGTGTCGTGCTTGTCCATCAAAATGGCCAGCTTGACCTTGGTGCCGCAGCCGTCGGTGCCGGAGACCAGCACCGGCTCATCCATACCGGCCATAGGCAGGCCGAAGCAGCCGCCAAAGCCGCCCACGTCGTCCAGGCAGCCCTCGTTCCGGGTGCGGGCCACGTGCTTTTTCATCAGCTCTACGGCGCGGTAGCCGGCCACGATATCCACGCCGGCAGCGGCGTAGGATTCGGAGTGGGAATTCTTGTGATCCATAATGATCGCTCCTTTTCAGAAGTTCGTCGCAGGGGGTTAGTTCTCTTCTCCCGTCCAGCAATAGGTACAGACCTTGTCACGGTCCAGGCCGATGGCCTCCAGCATACCGTCCAGGGACTGGTAGCCCAGGGAGTCGAACCCGAACTTGTCGCAGATGGTCTTCAGCAGGCACTTGCCGCGCTCGGTACCGGAATCGGCGTACTCGGCCAAATGCTTTTGGCCCTCGTCGCCCTCCAGCTCCTGCACCGTGGCCCGGGCCAGCAGCTCCATCTCGGACTTGCTGCTGGAGAAGTTCAGGTACTTACAGCCGTACATGATGGGGGGGCAGGCCGAGCGCATGTGCACCTCTTTCGCGCCGGACTCGTAGAGGAACTCCACGGTCTCGCGCAGTTGGGTGCCACGGACGATGGAGTCGTCCACAAACAGCAGCTTTTTGCCCTGAATGAGTTCGGGTACGGGGATCTGCTTCATCTTAGCGGTCTGGCTGCGCAGACGCTGGTCGGCAGGGGTGAAGGAGCGGGCCCAGGTGGGGGTGTACTTCACGTAGGGACGGGCAAAGTGCTTGCCGCTGCGGTTGGAATAGCCGATGGCGTGAGGTACACCGGAGTCAGGCACGCCGGCCACGAAGTCCACGTCGGGGAGCGTACCGGCCGCCAGCTCGTCCCGGGCCATGATCTCGCCGTTGCGGTAGCGCATGACCTCCACGTTGCGGCCCTCGTAATTGGAGTTGGGGTAACCGTAGTAGGTCCACAGGAAGGCGCAGATCTTCATCTCGCTGCCGGCGGGGGACACGGTTTCAAAGCCGCTTTTGGTCAGGGCCACGATCTCCCGGGGGCCAAGCTCGTAGGCGTCCTCGTAGCCCAGCTTGTGGTAGGCGAAGGACTCGAAGGACACGCAATGGCTGCCGTCGGGGTGCTTGCCGATGAGTACCGGCAGACGGCCCAGGCGGTCACGGGCCACCAAAATGCCGTCCTGGGTCATAAGCAGGATGGTGGCGGAGCCGCGAATGAGTGTCTGCGCGTGGAGAATACCGTCCACCAGGTTTTCCCGCTGATTGATCAGGGCGGCCACCAGCTCGGTGGCGTTCACCTTGCCGGAACTCATGGCCATAAACTGGTGTCCGTGGTCGGAGAAGTAGGTCTGCACCAGCTCCTCGGCATTGTTGATGATGCCCACGGTGCTGATGGCGTACAGGCCCAAGTGGGAACGGACCAGCAGCGGCTGGGGGTCGGTATCGCTGATACAGCCCATACCGATATTGCCCCGGAACTCGTGCAGGTCCTTTTCAAATTTGGTGCGGAAGGGGGTGTTCTCAATGCTGTGGATCTCGCGGTGGAAACCAGCCTGGGGATCGTAGCTGACCATGCCGGCCCGCTTGGTACCCAGGTGGGAGTGGTAGTCCACGCCGAAGAACACGTCGAGCGTTACATCTCGGTTGGAAACTGCGCCGAAAAAGCCACCCATGTATCGTTTCTCCTATGGATTGGCTCAGGCGAAGAACAGCTTGTTCAGGGTCAGGGGATCCACGTACTCGCCGTCCTTGTACACGCGCATGTTGCCGGAGGCGACCTCGTCGATCAGCATGACCTTGCCGTCGGGAGCGTAGCCGAACTCGAACTTGATGTCGTACAGCTCCATGCCCTTGGCGGCCAGGTCGTCGGCCACGATCTTGGTGATCTTCTGGGTCATGTCCTTCAGATCCTCGTACTGCTCGTCGGTCATGACGCCGATGGCCACCAGCGCGTCCTTGGTGATGAGGGGATCGCCCTTGGCGTCGTCCTTCAGAGTGGTCTCCACGTAGGAGGGCAGGTCGGCGCCGGACTCGATCAGGTCGCCGTAGCGACGGATGAAGGAACCCACGGCCTTGTTGCGGCAGATGACCTCCAAACCCTTGCCAAAGACCTTGGCGGGCAGGACCTCCATGGTAGTGTTGGCCAGGTCCGCGCTGACATAGTGGGTCTTGATGCCGGCGGCGTTGATCTTCTCGAAGAAGTAGATGGACATACGCAGGTTCACGTCACCCACGCCGTCGATGGTCAGGCCCACGGAGTTCTCGCCGGGATCGAACACACCGTCCTTGCCGGTGCAGTCGTCCTTGAACTTCAGCAGGCAGTTGCCGTTGGGCAGGGCGTAGACGTTTTTGGTCTTGCCGGTGTAGAGCAGCTCGTAATTCATAAATAATTCCTCCCGAAATTTGGTTTACAAAGATTGATAGGTTCAGCCGTTGAGCTCGGCCTGAAGCTTTGCTTCCTTTTCTGCGATCTGGTTTGCCATGTCCACGCGGGCGGCGTCCAGCTTGGCGGCCAGATCGTCATCGTAGATGGCCAGCATTTGGGCGGCCAGCACGGCGGCGTTCTTGGCGCCGTTGATGGCCACGGTGGCCACGGGGATGCCGCTGGGCATCTGAACGGTGGCCAGCAGGGCGTCCAGTCCGTCCACGGCGCCGCCCTTCATGGGGATGCCGATGACGGGCAGGGTGGAGTTGCCGGCGAAGGCACCGGCCAGGTGGGCGGCCATGCCCGCAGCGCAGATCAGCACGCCGAAGCCGTTGGCTCGGGCGTTCTTGGCGAACTCCGCGGCGGCGGCGGGGGTGCGGTGAGCGCTGAGGATGTGGGCTTCAAAGGGGATGCCGAACTGCTCCAGTTGGGCGCAGGCGGCCTTTACCACAGGCCAATCAGAATCGGAACCCATGATAACAGCGACTTTTTTGCTCATAACGATACCTCCGTGGCAGTGTTGTGAAAATAAAACCGGCTGCCCGCAGAGGGTGCGGACAGCCGAAGGTCACAGGGTGATTTTAGGCGCAAAGAGGCCCCGGGCGGACAGGCAGTTCATACAGGAAAACAAAACCATCAATGTCAGCAGCCTCCTCACAATATCCTGGCTCATATTCTATCGAAAAAAGTACAAATTTGCAAGGGCAGAACGAAAATTCGTAGGCTTGAACAAGGGGAGTTGAAATTTAGGCCGAGGCATGGTGAAACTCACAACAGGCCGGCGGTGTGCAGCAGTTGCAGAACGCTCTCCGCCCGCTTGGGCCAGGAGGCCTCTTCCCCATAGGCGCGGCGACGGCCGGCCACCCAGGAACGGTCCTCGTCCAAAGCGCGCTGGCAGAGGGAGGAGAAATCCTGCTCGGTGTAGGCGGCGTAGACCACGTCGGGGAACTGCTCCACCTGCTCGGGCCACAGCATGGACACCACAGGCTTTCCGGTGGACAGGTATTCGTAGACACGGCTGGGAATGATGTCACTGTCCGGGGCGTCGGTGCGCAGCAGATTGATGCATACGTCGCTGCGCTCCAGCCAGTCGGGAAGCTCCATCAGCGGGCGCTCTCCGGCGAAGATGACGTTGGGGAAGCGACGCAAGCGCTCCAGATAGGGGTTTTCCTTTTCGGTGCGGCCCACAAACAGGAAGGTCCATTCCGGGTGCTGGGCGGCGGTATACACCACCGGGGACAGGTCCAGCTCGGCATGGACCACGCCCGACCAGCAGAAAATGGGGGTATTTACCTTGGGCAGCAGGGTGGTGGCGGTGCTGCCGGCGTTGGAGAAGAGAGAATAGTTCACGCCGTTGGGCAGCAGCGCGATGTTGCCGCTGCAGGGGGAAAGCTGCTCCAGCAGGTTGGGGGAGGCGGCAAAGACCAAATCGGCGGCCTGGGCAAGGCTGCCCTCCCACTGGGCGGGCAGGTCCACCCAATCCCGGTCACAGTCATAGACCAACGTATCGTAGGACAGGCGGTCCAGCAGATGGACGTGGACAGGGGAGGTGGCCCAAAGCAGGTAGTTGCGCACCCGCTGGCGGTCCAACTGACGCTGGATGAACCGGGCCTGACGGCGCTGACCCCAGCGGAAGGGCAGGGACAGCCGCTCTTCCCCGGTGGCAAGGGGAGGCAGGGTATAGACCGTTACCTCGGGCCGGACCTTTTGGCCGGGCTTGCGCCAGCTTCGGTCCCGACGGTGGGCGGCAGGCTGGAAGAACAGCACGTGGGCCCCCTTCATCCGGGTCATGAGATGCTGGGTGCGGGAGGGGACACTGCTCCAGGGTTTGCCGGAAAGACAGACGATGTAATTCAACAAAAAACCTCCCAACGAAAACACAAGCAGGCACTTGTGTGTAAGTGAAAAATGGGATATACTGCTAAGGAACAGGGAACGCTATACTATAACTCCTTTTATTATAAACAACCGCGCCTGCCCGGTCAAGAGCGAGGGCGCATAATCTTGGGAGGGGGCCACGATTTTGTTGGATGCTGTATTTGAGTTTTTGGCTAAGGTCGAGGGGCCGATTTTGCTTTGGGTCCAAAACTGGTTGCGGCAGGATTGGCTGGATGGTCCGGTGACCGTGTTCAGCACCCTGGGCAATGCGGGGATGCTGTGGCTGGTGCTGTGCGCCCTCATGCTGATTTTTCCCCGCACCCGCCGGGCGGGGGCGTTGGGCCTTGCGGCCCTGGCCATGGGATTTTTGCTGTGCAACGGACTTTTGAAGCCGCTGCTCCACCGTGCAAGACCCTGGCTGGTGGTGGAGGGGCTGACGCATTTGGTCACTCCCGGCGACACACATTCCTTCCCCTCCGGCCACACCTGTGCCGCCTTCGCCGCGGCCTGGACCTGGCGCAGGCAGCTGCCCCGCCGCTGGATGGGACACATAGGGATGGTTGCGGCAGTGCTGATGGGTTTGTCACGGCTGTACCTGGGCGTACACTTCCCCACAGACGTGCTGGCCGGGGCGATCGTTGGTATATTTGCTGCCTGGATCATGGGAAAGATCCTCGGCACGTCGCGCAAGAGACGATAAGAAAACAAAAAGACAGCGAAGCAGGTCTGCTTCGCTGTCTTTTTATGCCTTTGAGGATTGAGGGCGGTACTCGATGTAGGAATACGTGCTTGCCCGGCTGCGCCGGGTCATTGCGTGGGAAACCTGATGGTGCAGGTCGCGGACTTTGTCCTTGACGGTGTTGCCTGCGGGGTAGAAGGGGCCGTCAAGAAACACCTCCATGACCGGACGTTTGAACAGCTTGGCTTTTCGATAAGTGACGGTCATGGCGTAGGCGGGTTTGTCGAACTTGACCGGAAACTTGAACGAGGTGTCCGGAAAGGGGCGAATTCCGGTGTAATACTCCCATACGTGGGCCTCCGGGTAAATGACGATGGGGTGTCGCCGCCCGAGCCGCTGCTCCATGGCCCGGGTCAGCTCCTTCACGCCGTGCATGGAATTGACCGTGGGTAACGCGCCCAAATAGGGCAGGAGCTTCCCGATGGCGGGGATGCCGTAATTGGCGGGACTGACCACGGTGAAAATACGCCGGGGAAGAAGACAAAGGGCGGGGATGAATACGTCGCCCGCGGGCTGGGTGTGGTTGCCGTAGAGGAAAAAGCCGTCCTTCATTCCCTTGAGATTTTTGCGGCCGGTGACCTTCATGTGCAGAAAGCAGCGACAATACAGGCCGCCAAAAATGACAGCCAGGCCGTAAATGAGTCCGGACAGGAATTTGGAACCGACGTCGTTTTTCACCCATTGGTAGTCGTCGGGCAGGCGAAAATCCTGGTTGGCGCTGCGTTCAAAATCGTCCTGGAAAGAGGAGTAGTAGCGGACCCGCTTCATGGGGTCTCCTTCCAGCCTGCGATGTCGGAACGGTCAAAGGCATAGGTCAGCTCCTTACCGTAAACCGACTCGTAACAGGACTTCTTCAAGGAATAATCCTTTACACCGAGTGCCTCGGTATTTTCCCGGACCGTCTTGTTTGGATCGGGGTACAGCACATCCAAAACGTGAAGCACGTAGCGCACCCGTTTGAACTGCGGCGTGGCATCCTCCTCCCGGTCAACGATCTCCACAAAGCAGGAGATGATGGGGACGTTCAGCTTGGCCGCATAAAAGTACGCGCCGTTCTTGGGCGGGCGTGGCTTGCGATAATTGAACCACATTTCCTGCTCCGGATAAAGCAAAACGGCGTGCCGCTTGTCTACCAGCCGCTCTCTGAGTATGGACAGAAAGTTCCGCGCCAGGTAGCGGGGGTCGGTGGAGATGGGAATGGTGTCGGCATAATTCATAATGAAGCCCAGGATACCTGTCATGGCGAAATTGGAGGTTTGGCTGATGATGCCGAGCTTGCGCCGGCCCAACTGATCGGTCAGGTGGCGGATCACGGTGTTTTCCAGGGGTCCGAAGTGGTTGCTGGTTATGAGTACGCCGCCCAGGTCCCCGGGTATCTTATCAAGGCCGACGATTTCTGTGTCCCGGTTGATCAATCGGGTGGCCGTTTTTGCAATCAGCACACCCAGGGCGGTTTTCAGCTTGAAGGACAGGTGGTTTCTGTGTTCGAAGTAGGCATCTGTAATGGCCCGGCTCTGCTCGGAGGTAAGAACAGGGTCATTCAGCTCAACTTTGCTGTGAAATTGACCGCTTTCGGCAAATTCTTTTATGTTTTGGATAACGGCCAGCCGGTTTTCACCAATGATCATAGTCTGATTTTAACCCCCTTGGCGCGCATTTTTTTGAAGGTGATGTCGTTTTCGGGGATTTCCGTGCCGCGGCGTATCAGCAGCTCCAAACAGGCCCGGTCCTCTGCTTTTTTCTCATCGGAATAGGCGGCCTTAAACGCCCTGATTTCGTCGATATAACCGCTGTCGGAGGCGTAGTGCCAAAATTCGTCCGCGTACTGGATGCCGTCATAGCACCAGGGCTTGGAGAACAGGTTGTAGTGGATAAGATTCGTGTGCGCAAGAGGAGGCTTGGCGTCGTTGGGCATGGTGTCCCAGGATGCGTCCAAATAGTGGATTTTTCCGTTGCACATGGCGTTGAGATAGTCCTGATCCGGGGCAATGCTGTCAAAGTGGTAGGTGTTCAGCAGGGTCAGGAAATGCTGCTCCAGATCGTGCTGACGCATGGCCGCAAGGTTCATCAGCAGAACGCCGGAATTGATGTATTCCTCCTTCTTTACGCCCACGGCTCGTTCCGTGTAGGCCACCAGCGGCGGGATGTCGGCAATGGACAGGTCGTTGCAGGCGCCGATGAAGTTGTCGCCGATGTCGGTGTCGTACAGCTTGGCAATGTCACTGGTCAGCACCACGTCGCTGTCGATGTAGATGCCCTTGTCATACTGGGGGAACATGGCGGGGATAAACAGGCGGAAATAGATGGTCAGGGTAAAATAGTCACAGCGAAGGCGATTGCTCATGCGGTCATCCAGCGCCTCAAAGTTTGCCTTCATGGGGGTGAACTCGATTTGAAAGTTGTCCGTCTGCAGGGCGTGCAGCTTTGCCATGTTTGCCTGGGACAGATCCTGATGCAGGACGATGGCGCGGTACTGCCGGGTGGGGTCCGCGTTCTTGACGGCGGAATTGAGGGCCACCGCCAAAAAGGGCGCGTAAGCGTTGTCAATGGTGAAGAAGATCGGAATTTCTCGTTTCATGGTCAATACTCCTTTGATATGCATCTAAGATGTCGTCAAACTCAAAAATGCCCAGTTCCCGGTGCATCCGGTCCGTCTGCCAGGGTTTTACGGTGACCGCCCGCACATAGGGGAAAAATCGGAAAAAGGTCGTGAAATGCTTGAATACCGTGTCCGGCTTGATGCGGCCCTGCTCGTTGTATCGGGCGGGGAGCTTCCCCTTGCGCGCGGTTTTGTTCAGCGCGGACTGGTCGGGCATGAACATCCTGACGTCCCGGCACATATCCCGGCAGCGCTGAAACACGCCGCTTTTCCGTATATTCGCCATATTCATCAGCAGCACGCCGGAATTGAGATAATCGTGCTTGAAAAGGTTGCCGAAGAACCACTTGCCGTATCGGTCGGGTACACCGGCGATCTCCACGTGGGAGAGGTCTTGATCGTACAGCGGACTGAAATCGGCACGGCACAGCACGTCGGCATCGAGATATAAGATCCGGTCCGGAAGCTCCGGCACCATGTCGGCAAACAGCCTGAGCATACAAAGGGGTGTGAAGCGTGTGTTCATGTTTGCCCTTGGAACATAGTGGGCAAACAGCGCGCTGATGTCAAACAGAGTGACCGTGCTTTGGGGGTGCCTGGCCTGCACGGCCTTTCGCAGCCTTTCCGCGTAAGACTGGCTAATAGGGGTGTGGCCGGCGATGTCGGCGGTCAGAATGTAAAAATCCAATGCCCGGGTTGTGTGCTTGCATAGGGAGAGAGCCGACAGAAAGATGCCCTGGCACACGTTTTCGTCGCCGCAAAAAAGGATATTCAACCGCTTTCACCTCGCTCTTTGCCCGGATTATAGGTAGTTTCTTCTGCAAAGTAAACCGAAGAATCGGAGAAATTCGACTCTACCGCTCTCCGACCCGCGTAGAGAGATTCTACGGGCCGTTCTACGATTCGGAGAGTGAAAAAACCGTCCTGTTTCGTGCTGAAACAGGACGGTTTTGGGGATTTATTTCGTTTTTGGCTTACTGATAAGCGAACAAAGAATAATTACGATTTGCCCCGCGACACCCAGAAGGTAAATCAGAGCAACGTTGATGCCGAAGTACAGAAACGTGATATGTATGGCCGCCAAGATCGACCAAATCAGCGCGGAGATGATATAGTAGTTGTTCCGGCGGTTGAACCAAACGGAGTTGAAAATCAGCTTTATAATAAACGTGACCGGGAGCGCGTACACAAAGCAGAACCACTGAAAGGTCGCCTGCTGTGCCACGAGGGCCATAATGATAAAGGTGAACAGCGCCACAAACCACACGATAGCCTCGGAGAGGTAGGCGATGGCCCGTCGATTGTAGGTTATTTCCTTTTGTTTGTTCTCCTGAACCGCTTTGTCGATGGTTTCAAAGCCGACCAAATAGTCCAAGGACACGCCGAACACAGTGGCGATCTCAGCCAGCACGGCAATGTCGGGGGAGGACTCCCCGCGCTCCCACTTGGAGATGGTTTTGTCCGAGTAGTTGAGTCGTTCCGCCAGCTCCAGCTGTGTCATGTTATTCATGAGCCGAAGCTCGGTTATGTTTTTGGCAACCACGCTCTTTATGTCTTCCATGGTGTTCCTCCCAACGAAAGGAATTGTTCGTATTATACACCGGTGCTGACAAAATTGCAAGCGTCCGGTGTGGTGTCCGCGGGACAGAACGCCTGAAGGCTGCTCACGATACCTTGAGCAACAGCATGGTTACGTACTGACAAATAGTACCCAAAAGGATGAATGCGTGGAAGATTTCGTGGCAGCCGAAGCGGGTGTTATTTCGTCCCGGCCACTTCAGCGCGTACAGGACCGCGCCTACAGAGTACATCACTCCGCCGAAAACGAGCCAAAACAGGGGGGCGGGGGGCATCAGGGTGAACAGAGGCTTGAGGGCGAAAATCGCCAGCCAGCCCATGGCCAGGTAGACCACCGAAGACAGCCAGCGGGGGGCGCCGATCCAAGCAATGGACAGCACGATGCCCGCCAGGGCGAACAGCCAGACTCCGCCAAGCAAAATCGGGCCGCAGCAGTCCCAAAGCACCAGCAGGCAGATGGGGGTATAGCTGCCGGCAATGAGCAGGCAGATGTTGCTGTGGTCCAGCTTGCGCAGGAAGAGCCGAAGGCTAACGCAGGTGCGCAGGCAATGATACAGGGTGCTGGCGGTGTACAGGGCGATCATGGAAAAACCGTAAATGCCGAAGCCGAACACCTGGAAGGGAAAGCTGGCGCCCCACAGCAGCCACACCGTACCCACCAGCGCAAGGACCGCGCCGATGCCGTGGGTGATAGCGGACCAGGGGCGCAGGGCATCGTAGGGGTCGCGCCCGCCCTTTGTGCGGCGGGGAGAGTGAGGGGAATGGACTTGCGGGTGGTTTTGGTGGTTCATAGTCGGCTCCTTTACGCAAAACAAATCTTACGAACCACATTGTACTCTGCAAAACGATGAAAGTCAATACAAAATACGATTAAATATAATAATTAAAACCATATTGAGGGGCGAACACGAATGGATAGGGCAGGGGAGAATAAAAAAACAACCGTGTTTCAAACGAAACACGGTTGTTTGACGAGATGAAATTACAGAGCCTTCTTGGCGGTCTCCACCAGCTGGGCGAAGGCGGCCTTGTCGTTGACGGCCAGCTCAGCCAGCATCTTGCGGTTGATGGCGATGCCGGCCTTCTTCAGGCCGTTCATGAAGGTGGAATAGTTCATGCCGTTCATCTTGGCACCGGCGCTGATGCGGGTGATCCACAGCTGACGGAAGTCGCGCTTCTTCAGCTTGCGACCGGTGTAAGCGTAGGTCAGGGACTTCATGACAGCCTGGTTAGCCATCTTGAAGTGACGGGACTTGGCGCCCCAGTAGCCCTTAGCCAGCTTCAGGATCTTGTTTCTTCTCTTGCGCGTCATCATCGCGCCCTTAACTCTTGCCATTGTTGTCTACCTCCCTTTCCTCTTACTTGTACAGAATCAGACGCTTGACAGCGGCCTCATTGGTCTTGTCAGCGTAGGCGCCCTTGCGCAGACCGCGCTTGAGCTTGGTGGTCTTGCCGTGGCCGTTCAGCAGGTGACGCTTGTTGGCGTGGGCACGCTTGACCTTACCGGTCTTGGTCAGGGAGAAGCGCTTCTTAGCGCCGCTGTGAGTCTTAATCTTCGGCATAACAGAAAACTCCTTTTCTTATTTTTTGCTTTCTTTGGCGGACTTGGGGGACAGGAAGATGGACATATGCCGACCTTCCAGTTTGGGAGCCTTGTCCAGGACTGCGCTCTCACCGCACTCATCGGCGAACTTGACCAGCAGGTCCTGACCGATTTCGGTGTGGGCCATCTCACGGCCGCGGAAGCGGACGGTGACCTTGACACGGTTTCCCTCGCCCAGAAACTTCTGGGCGCTGCGCAGCTTGACGTTAAAGTCGTTCACATCGATGCTGGGGGACATACGAACTTCCTTAATTTCGACCACGCGCTGGTTCTTGCGTGCTTCCTTTTCGCGCTTGGTCTGTTCGAACCGGAACTTGCCGTAGTCCATGACCTTGCACACAGGGGGGACGGCGTTGGGGGAGATCTTGACCAGGTCAAGACCCTGCTCCTCGGCCAGTTTCAGGGCGTCCTGCGCGGACATGATGCCCAGCTGCTCGCCGGTTTCGGAGATCAGGCGAACTTCTTTGTCGCGGATTTCCTCGTTGAGCTGATGATCTGTGTTAGCGATGGGAAAGCACCTCCAGACAAAAATAATTGCGGCTGCCGAAACGGCACCCGCACAACGAAACACCACCGGTGACCCGGTGAAGTGATACGATGTTGACCCTTGGGCCCAATGGCTTGGGGTGAGGACGGGAACCGTTCCTGCTTTGTTTTGCTTGAGTAGTATACCAGTATGAGCGCGCTTTGTCAACAGGAAAATGAAAAATATTTATTATGAAACATCCCGGCTCGCATGAGCCGGGATGTTGTGGGAGCATCAATCGTAATAGCTGGTATACTTTCTCGTCGGATGCTCGAAATCGGTGCAATCCGGGCACAGGGGTCTGCGGTAAACGCCGCGCTCGGTTTTTACATACAGAGCGTCGGTAACGGCGATATCGATCGGCATGGTGTCATCGGGGAGGTCGAGGATGACGTCGATCAGACCGAAGGAGCGCACACACTGAACGCCGATGGCGGTCAGTACATAGAGCCGGTCGACGGCGTCGGTGGCCATGGCGATGGCACCCTTGGGGTAAATTCTGGGGATGGTGTGGAGGGTTGCGTGGAGGATTCGCTTTTCGACCGCGAGCGCATCGTCCGCAACATACATATATACTATGTCATCGTCGCGGTCTGCGGCGTACCATGTCAGGCTGTCGAAGGACGGGAGGACGTGGTCATAGGTACGGATTGCGGTGGGGACCTCCGGGGAGGTTTTGACAGGGAATTCGTCACACAGTTCCCAACGGCTGCCGAAGGGAATGACCTGATTCACCCGGGGAGAATTGGCGGGTGCGGTGATGGGCTTTGTTTGATAATCCTTCCAAAGCCATTCAAACCGCTGGTAGGCCTCGGCCTGGTTTCGGTAACGGCTGCTGTGGCCCTCGCCCTTGAACTGCGCGAAACGGTAATCATAGCCGGCAAACACCAGACCCTTGTCGGTTTCTTCATCGATGCCGCGGCTCCAACCGAAGTAATCATTCGGCTCGTTTTCCGAGGACTCGTGATAGATGCGCAGAGGCTTGGTTTCGTATTTGCGGATGAGGTAGGGAAGCTCGTTGCCCCGACCCATGGCAAGGAAAGAGGGGGAGCACATATAGACCCGGCGGAAATATTCGGGGTGGAACCAGGCCATCACGAGGGAGGAGATGCCGCCGGAGGAGCCTCCGCTGATCATATGCATATCAGGGGAGGTGGAAAGGTTCAATTCGTAGGTCTTTGTAATATAAGGAATCAACTCATACACAACAAAGTCGGCGTATTCCCGGTCGAACAGATCGTAGCTGTTCATGCGCATGCCACGCACGGTTCCGTCGGGCATGGTCAGCTTGCCGGGGTTTATGCCAACGTAGATGCAGTAGGGAGCCTTCCCTTCGTCAGCCAGGGTGAGCATGGCGTTGTGGTTGGCATCGTTCTGGCGGTCATGCTCCAGAAACAGAGCGAATTCCTTTACATCAACCTGAGGAACGGAGAGGGTGAAGTTGAATTTGAAACCGGGTTTATACTTGACACCCACCAGTTCACCGGCAATTATTTTGACTTCGGTCATAGCGAATCGCCTCCTTGATTGTTCGGGTATCAGTATACCATCAAACAGTTGGTATATCAAGGGAAAAGGTGAGAGAGGAACAAAAACTCCCGACTCGAATGAGTCGGGAGTTAATTGGAGGTGCCACCCAGATTTGAACTGGGGGTGGAGCTTTTGCAGAGCTCTGCCTTACCACTTGGCTATGGCACCACATGGAGCGGTATTCCGCCCCAAAAAAATGGAGCGAGTGACGAGGCTCGAACTCGCTACCTCCACCTTGGCAAGGTGGCGCTCTACCAGATGAGCTACACTCGCATTTTGCCCTGAAAGGGGAGGACCCTCTCAGGGGCTTTGTTGTTGGTGCCTCCGGTCGGAATCGAACCAACGACACGAGGATTTTCAGTCCTCTGCTCTACCAACTGAGCTACAGAGGCAAATGGCGACTCGGAAGGGACTTGAACCCTCGACCTCCGGCGTGACAGGCCGGCGTTCTAACCAACTGAACTACCGAGCCAGATGGTAAAGGATTAATGGTGGGAACAACAGGGCTCGAACCTGTGACATCATGCTTGTAAGGCATGCGCTCTACCAGCTGAGCTATGCTCCCCTGTTGTGCCGTCAACTCGAACGGCAGGTGCTATTATAATGGAAACAAACAAAGATGTCAACAGGAAAATCATCTTTTTTTGAAAAAGTTTTTTGCCGGGTAAAATAGAGGGAACACCTGTGATTTCCTTGACAATCGGTGTGATAAAATGGTATAACATAGGCGGAATATAACAGATGGGAAGTGACCTGTATGGAACATAAAATCAAACGCATCGGCGTGCTGACCAGCGGCGGCGACGCTCCCGGTATGAACGCAGTGGTCCGCGCGGTGGTCCGTACCGCCATGAGCCGGGGCGTGGAGTGCATCGGTATCCGCCGTGGCTACAACGGCCTGATCAAGGGTGACTTCATCCGCATGGACGCAAGTACCGTCAGCCACATCATCGAAAAGGGCGGCACGGTGCTGTACACCGCCCGCAGCGAGGAGTTCAGGACGGAGGAAGGGCAGAAGAAGGCGGTGGACACCTGCCGTCTGCTGGGGCTGGACGGTGTGGTAGCCATTGGCGGCGACGGTACCTTCCGCGGTGCGCTGGCCCTGTCCCGCCACGGCATTCCCGTGGTTGGCATCCCCGCCACCATTGATAACGACATCGGATGCTCCCAGTACACCATCGGCTTTGACACCGCCTGCAATACCGCGGTGGATGCCATCGATATGCTCCGTGACACCATGCAGTCCCACGAGCGCTGCTCTGTGGTGGAGGTCATGGGCCGTCAGGCCGGCTACCTTGCATTGTATGTAGGTATTGCCACCGGTGCTACTGCCGTGTTGATCCCCGAGCGACCCGTGGACATCGAGCGGGACGTGGTGGAGAAGATACGTCAGGCCCGTCTGGCCGGCCGCACCCACTTTATGGTGGTGGTGGCCGAGGGCGCCGGCAGTGCCATGGACATCTCCGCCCAGATTCATGAGGCCACCGGCCTTGATCCCCGGGTCACCGTGCTGGGTCACATTCAGCGTGGCGGATCTCCGTCCTCCCGGGATCGGGAAACGGCCACCCGCATGGGGTACGAGGCGGTGCAGACTCTGCTGGCCGGCAAGGGCAACTGCGTGGTTGCCACCAAGGACGGCAAAATCGTTACCATTGACATTGAAGAAGCCCTGACCATGACCAAGCAGTTCCCCATGGACCGCTACGATGTGCTGGAGGCAGTTACCACCAACGGCTAAGTTGCAGAATAAAACCCCGGACGGATTTCCGTCCGGGGTTTTTGTATGATGATTACTTGCGTTGGGCCAGTTTTTCGCCCACGGTGTAGATGCTGCCGGCACCCACCGTCAAAATGAGGTCGCCGGGTCGGGCAAGGTCTGCCAGAGCGTCGGTCAACTCGTCTAATGTTTCATAGTAGGCCGCCCCGGGGATATGAGGCAGCAGGTCGCGGGAGGAGATGCCGATGGTGTTTTTCTCCCGGGCGGCGTAGATTTCGCCCAGCAGGGTCACATCCGCCAGCTTCAGCACCCGACAGAAATCGTCAAACAGCTCCTTGGTGCGGGTGTAGGTGTGGGGCTGGAAGGCGCAGACAATGCGCTTGTAGCCCAGCGGCTTCACGGCGGTGAGTAGCGCCTCCACCTCGCTGGGGTGGTGGGCGTAGTCGTCATAGATCTTTGCGCCGTTGTACTCGCCCTTGAACTCAAAACGGCGGCCGGCACCGGTGAAGGCACCCAAACCCTCCGTCACAGCGGCGGCGGGAATGCCCATCACATAGGCGGCAGCAGCGGCGGCAAGGGCGTTTTTCACGTTGTGCATACCGGGTACCTGCAGGGCGGCGTGGGCGTACAGTTTGCCGTCGGCCACGATGTCAAAGTCGGCCATTCCGTTGGTGAAAGTCAGGTTTTTTGCATGGACCACGCCGGTCTCCACACCGAAGGTGATGATATTGCCTTCGTAACCGGCAAGGGCCTGCACGGTATTGGCATCCTCGCCGTTGGCAACCACCCAGCCGTGGGCAGGCACTAAGTTGGCAAAGGCAAGGAAGGAGCGCTGCACGGCGGCCAGGTCGGCAAAGTAGTCCAGATGGTCGGCCTCCACATTCAGAATAACCGCCACGGTGGGGAAGAAGGACAGGAAGGAGTCGCAGTACTCGCAGGACTCCATAATGACGGTGTCGCCCTTGCCAACACGATGGCCGGCGCCCAGCAGGGGCAGATGGCCGCCAATCATGACCGTGGGGTCTGCCTTGGCGGCCATAAAGATGTGGGTGCACATGGAGGTGGTGGTAGTTTTGCCGTGAGTTCCGGACACGCACAGGGCGTTTTCATACTGCTTCATCAGCGCACCCCAGGCCTGAGCCCGCTCGAACACGGGGATACCGGCTGCGCGGGCAGCGGCAATTTCGGGGTTGTCGTCATGGACGGCGGCGGTGCGAATGACGCAATCGGCGCCCTGCACACTCTCGGGCAGGTGACCGATAGTCACGGTGATGCCGAGGGACTCCAGCCGTTCCACCGTGGGACTGCGCTGCATGTCCGAACCGGAGACCACAAGACCCGCGCCCAGCAGCACTTCCGCCAGAGGGGACATGGAAACGCCGCCGATGCCTACCAGATGGGCGCGGCAGCCGGGATGGAGATATTCTTCGATGTGGTGAGCAACCATGCGGTTTACACATCCTTTAATTTGGTTTATAATGGCATTATTATAGTACAGTAAACGCAAAATGACAAGGGGTGTGCTTAAATATAAGCAGCCCTGCCTCAAATCATACCGGGGAGGTGGGAAAATGCTTTGGCAGAGCGTGGACAAATGCACGCGGAATTGTTGTGAAACGCTGTGGCGGGCGGGGTTTGAGGCCTACCCTGTGGGCGGCTGTGTCCGGGATCTGCTGCTGGGGCGTACCCCCGGTGACTGGGATGTGACCACCAACGCCCTGCCGGAGCAGGTAATGGCGGTATTTGACCACACTGCTCCTACGGGCATAAAACACGGCACCGTTACGGTTATCATAGATGGCGCCGCGATTGAGGTGACCACTTTCCGTACCGAGGGGGAGTATTCCGATGGGCGCCACCCCGATGGGGTGCGCTTCGATGCCACATTGGAGCAGGACCTGGCCCGTCGGGACTTTACCATTAACGCAATGGCATTGGCAAGAGACGGCTCGCTGGTGGATCCTTTCGGCGGACAGGCGGATCTGAAGGCCGAGATCATTCGCTGTGTGGGGGAGCCGGGGCGCCGGTTTGCCGAAGACGCGCTGCGAATGCTCCGGGCGGTGCGCTTTGGGGCCCAGTTAGGATTTGCAATTGAACAGAACACGTTGGAAGCGTTGAAACAAAATGCCAGTAAAGCGAAACTACTTGCCTGTGAACGGGTGAGGGTAGAGGTGGAAAAGACCCTGTGTTCCACCCGTCCGGAGCGTGTAGGCGACCTTTTTGAACTGGGATTGATGGAGGCGTGGAGTGAGACACGCCCGACGGGAACCGAAGGCTTGGCGGCGCTGCCTGCCGTGCCACTGCTGCGCTGGGCGGCGCTGTGCGCCTGCCTGAACGTGGGCGATGTGGAGGCGTTTTTACGCGGCCTGAAGCTGGACGGAACCACCATTCGTGCCTGTGGGTCTGGGTGGGCGTTGTATCAAAAAGCCGTGCCTGAAACGGATGAAGAATGGCGCCGGGCGCTGGTCTGCCACGGGGAAAACGGCTGCCGTGCCGCTGCTGCAATGGCAGGGGAGTGTGCGCTGCGCCGGCTGGAGACGGTACTGGCGCAGCACCCCTGCGTCCGGGTGGAACAGCTGGCGATTACCGGCGGAGAACTGGCGGAATTGGGCCTTTCCGGACCGGAAATCGGTCGGATGCAGCGGCGGCTGCTGACCCTGGTGGCGGAGCATCCCGCAGCAAACACCCGGGAGCGGTTACTGGCCGAAGTCGGGACAATTGCAGAGTGATTTCGGAGCGGAGAACTGTGTTCTCCGCTCTATATTTTTGTGCCGCCGGGGGAAAAGGCAAAAGTGCGCAATATTTGGCCGGTTTTAGCGGGGGTGTGGCCAGTAAATCCGGAAGAAATTTGATACCTTTGAGATAGAAAATTATCGCGAAGGAGGTCATACCATGACACAGCGAATTGAAATGATGTTGCAAAACTGTTTGGCTTACGCCCACCACGGCCATCGTAAACCCTTTGCCGGGGCGGTGGATTGGCAGCAGGAGGACCTTGCCCCTGTGCTGCGCAGTGCTCATCGGCTGCGCGCCCTGCTGGCTGCGGAGCATCCTTCGGAACTGACCGGGCGGGAGATTTTGTTTGTCCGCACCGTAACCGACGTGCCCGGCATTTTTACTGAGGCAGAGCAGGCGAAGTTGAAGGAAACTCACTTCATCCACGAACTGGGCAATCTGTCCAACATCTGTCCCAGCTATCAAAGCGTGATGGAGGTGGGGTTGGACGAAATTAAGGTCCGGGTACAGCAGAGGCTGGACCGCTGTCGCACTGAGCAGGACAAAGAGGGGGAGGACTTCCTCACCGCCCTGCTGATGAGCATCGACGCGGTCTATGATCTGTGCGCGCGCTACCGTGCCGCCGCTCAGTGGGCCGGCAACACCGCCGCGGCCGACCGCCTTGCCAACGTGCCGTACAATCCCCCTCGCACCTTTGCCGAGGCGCTGCAGTTCTTCCGCATCCTGCACTACACCTGCTGGGCGGAGGGTATGTACCACGTGGGTGTGGGACGGTTCGACCAGTATATGTGGCCCTATCTGCAGAAGGATTTGCAGTCCGGTGTGCTGACCGAGGAGAAAGCTCTGGAACTGCTGGAGGAGTTCTTCCTGTCCTTCAATATGGACAGCGATATGTACCCCGGCGTGCAGCAGGGCGACGACGGCCAGAGCATGATGCTGGGCGGCCGTACGGTGGACGGCAAGGACGCCTTTAACCCGCTGTCCTCCCTGTGCCTGACCGCCAGCCGGGAGTTGAAGGTCATCGACCCCAAAATCAACCTGCGTGTGGATAAGGATACGCCCATCGAGCGCTATGAAGAGGGTACTCGCCTGACCATGGAGGGTCTGGGCTTCCCCCAGTACTCCAACGACGACGTCGTCATTCCCGCCCTCATCGAGATGGGCTACGCTCCGGAGGACGCGGTGAACTACACCGTAGCCGCCTGCTGGGAGTTTATCATCCCCCACAAGGGCATGGACATCGACAACATCGCCGGTGTGTCCTTCTCCAAGTGCATTGACGAGGCGATGCACGAAAGTCTGGCCAACTGTGCCGACTTCGACGCCTTCCGTGCCGAGGTAGTCAAGAAGATCGTGGCCAGCTGCGACGAGATCGAGCAGAGCGTGAAGAATCTGTACATCTATCCGTCCCCCTTCGTGTCCATGATGATGGACGGCTGCATCGACAAGGCCCGGGACGTTACTCTGGGCTGTAAGTACAACAACTACGGCGTCCACGGCACCGGCGTGTCCACCGCCGCGGACACCATGGCCGCCATCCGTAAGCTGGTCTTTGAAGAGAAGTCCCTGACCGCCGACGAGCTGATTGCCGCTATCGACGCCAACTTTGAAGGCTACGAGTCCCTGCGTCAGCGTCTGCGTACCGAGATGCCCAAGATGGGCAACGACGACGACTACGTGGACGGGGAGGCGGTGTTCCTGCTGGACGCCTTTGCCGACGCGGTGGCCGGGCGGCGCAACGAGCGGGACGGCATCTTCCGTGCCGGTACCGGCTCGGCCATGTTCTATCTGCAGCACGCCGCCGAGACCCCCTGTACCGCCGACGGCCGCAGCCACGGGGAACCTTTCGGTGCCAACTACGCCCCCAGCCTGTATGCCAAAACCGGCGGTCCCGTGTCCATCGTGCGCTCCTTTACCAAGCCCGATCTGGCCCGGGTGTGCAACGGCGGCCCCCTGACGATGGAGTTTGACTCCACGCTGTTCCGCAGTGAGGAGAGCCGCAGCAAGGTGGCCCAGCTGGTGCGCTACTTCATTCACAGCGGCGGCCATCAGTTCCAACTCAACGCCGTCAGCGCCGAACAGCTACACGATGCCCAGCTGCACCCGGAGCAGTACCGCCGTCTGGTGGTGCGTATCTGGGGTTGGAGCGCCTACTTTGTGGAACTGGATAAGGCCTATCAGGACCACGTCATCGCCCGTCGGGCCTATGGTCTATGAAAGGTCTGATTTTCGACATCAAGGAGCTGGCGGTCCACGACGGCCCCGGCCCC
>SVLO01000004.1 GCA_015067885.1 Oscillospiraceae bacterium
TCTTGTGCAGCAGACCCTTGGCCGCAGCCTGATCCACCGCCTTGACAGCCACCTTGTAAGCGACATCGGCCTCGCTGCGGTTGCCTTCCGCCACCGCGGCGTCAAACTTCTTGATGTCGGTCTTCAGTGCGGACTTAGCGGCCTTGTTCTGAGCGGCCTTGGTCTCGTTGACCAGCACACGCTTCTTGGCAGACTTGATATTGGGCAAACCAAACACCTCCTCCGAATAGTTTAAGATTTTATGGACAGTACGCCCATGCAGATATGTATTCTACCACCGAAAGTCAAAAAAATCAACAGTTTTTTTCAGTTTTTTTGCGGCAGCGGCATACTTTTCCCTCCGCCGCAAAAAATAGGGCCACAGGGCGCAACGCGCCACCACATCTTGGGTCGGAGGGAAAAATAACCATGTGGGAACAGCGCACGGATCTGGCTTTGGAGGCAAAAGAATTATGGCAGGAAAGCGCGGGGGCCACCGATCTGCTGCCCGGCGTGGAGGCGGAAACGCATCTTTGCCACGGCTTTGGAGTGGACCGGGTGCGCATTGTAAACCAGCAGGGCGCCCGGGCGCTGGGCAAGCCGGAGGGGTATTACATTACCCTGACTTTGGACGGACTTGCCCAACGGGAGGAGGATGCCTTCCGTCGGGCGGTGTGGGCGGTGGCCGACCAGCTGGCCCCCTTTGTGGCCCATCTGCCGCCCCGGGCCCCGGTACTGGTGGCCTGCCTGGGCAACCGGGCCATCACGCCCGACGCCATCGGCCCCCTGGTCCATCAAAACACCCTTATCACCCGCCATCTCGTGTCCCAGGCGCCGGAGCAGTTCGGCTCCTTCCGCCCGGTGTCCGGTCTGTCGGCAGGGGTCCTTGGCACCACCGGGGTGGAAAGCGGCCACCTCATCGCCGCCGTGTGCCGGTCCATCGACCCGGCCTGCGTCATCGCCGTGGACGCCCTGGCCGCCCGCGGCATCCACCGGGTCTGCCGCACGGTGCAGTTGTCCGACACAGGCATCGTCCCCGGCTCCGGGGTGGGCAACCACCGCACCGCCCTGAATCGGGAGACCCTCGGTGTGCCGGTCATTGCCGTGGGGGTCCCCACGGTGGTGGATGGGGCCACCCTGGCCGCCGACCTGACCGGCGCCCACCCCGCGGAGGAGGCCAAGTCCCTGATGGTCACACCCCGGGACATCGACGCCCGGGTGGCAGAGCTTGCCAAGGTGGTGGGCTTCGGCATCGACCTGGCCCTGCAGCCGGGCCTGACCATCGAGGACCTGGAGCTGTTTTTGTCCTGAGGGGCCTTTGGCCCATACATATTTGCACAAAGCCCTTTACAAACTGTATTGTTTTCCGTTATACTATACTAACCGTATTGTCCGAACACTCCACTTTGAGGTGACATAAATGAATGCTGAATTTTCCCGCACCCTGTCCCTGCTGCGACAGGAGAAGGGGCTGAGCCAGCGCTCCGCCGCCCAGGCCCTGGGCATTTCCCAGGCGCTGCTGAGCCACTATGAAAAGGGTATCCGCGAGCCGGGCCTCGCCTTTGTGGTCCGGGCCTGCGACTATTACAACGTGTCCGCCGATTTTCTGCTGGGCCGCACCCTCAGCCGGGACGGCACCACCATCATCGAGCCGGACGAGCTGTACGACGCCAGCAGCGAGCGGGACACCTCCATGCGCGGCAGCGTCCTTGCCCTGCTGAACAAAAAGCTGCTGGTCAACTCCATCGGTCTGCTGTTCGACCTGCTGGGCAAGGTGGGCGACCGCCGGGCCATCCGGTCCGCCTGCGCCTACCTGTCCACCGCCGTTTACAACCTGTTCCGCCTGCTACACCGGGCCTCCGGTACCAATCCGGGCTTTTTCTCCGTATCCTCCACCCGCTTCTCCGCGGGTCTGACCGATGCGGATATGAGCTGCAGCCGGGTGGAATTTGTGGAGGCACTGTCCGACCACGGGGCCGCCAAGGGCGAGTTCCCCCCCATGAGCAACGACGACCTTGCCCGGGACTATCCGGTACTGTACCAGTCTCTGCTGCAGATCATCCACCACACCGGCGCCCGGGTCAACCAACTGAGCGACGGGCGCAACGACAAATAACCCGCCGGAGCGGAAGTAATACTTATGACAGATCAATCCAACATTCGTAATTTTTCCATCATCGCTCACATCGACCAGGTCGTCGCCCACTTCATATCCGTTGCGTCCGCCTAACGGCAAACGCGCCATCATTTCGTGGCTCCTTCTTTCCCCAAACCATTGCTCCGCAATGCTTCGGAGTCCCCTTTTTATTTTATAATACGCGCCATCCGGCGCGCCCCGCCTTGCGGGGCCCGGGTGGATTTTCCCAGGAGGTTTATGATTATGACAGACCAAAGCAACATTCGCAATTTTTCCATCATCGCTCACATCGACCATGGAAAATCCACCCTGTCCGACCGGCTCATTGAGCTGTGCGGCGCGGTGGAACAGCGGCAGATGGAGTCCCAACTGCTGGACAACATGGACCTGGAAAAGGAGCGCGGCATCACTATCAAGGCCCGGGCCGTGCGCATGGAGTACACGGCCGAGGACGGTCAGACCTACCACCTGAACCTCATCGACACCCCGGGTCACGTGGACTTCAACTACGAGGTGTCCCGCTCCCTGGCCGCCTGCGAGGGCGCGGTACTTATCGTGGACGCCAGCCAGGGCATCGAGGCGCAGACCCTGGCCAACACCTTCCTGGCCATGGAGCATGACCTGGAAATCCTGCCCGTTATCAATAAGATCGACCTGCCTGCCGCCGACCCCAAGCGGGTGAAGGAAGAGGTGGAGAACGTGCTGGCCCTGCCCGCCATGGACGCGCCGGAGATCTCCGCCAAAATGGGCATCAACATCCCCGCCGTGCTGGAGGACATCGTCCACAACGTCCCCGCCCCCACCGGCGACCCCAACGCCCCCCTGAAGGCGCTGATCTTCGACAGCCAGTACGACCCCTATCTGGGCGTTATCGTCTACTTCCGCGTGGTGGAGGGTACCCTGAAAAAGGGCATGGGGGTCAAAATGATGGCCTCCGGCGCCGAGTACAACGTGCTGGACTGCGGCTATCTGCGGCCCATCGGTATGGAGTCCTGCGAAAAGCTCACCGCCGGCGAGGTGGGCTGGTTCACCGCCTCCATCAAGAATGTGAAGGATACTCGGGTGGGCGACACCATCACCCAGACCGACACCCCCACCGCCCAGGCTCTGCCCGGCTACCGCCCGGCCCAGGCCATGGTCTACTGCGGCATTTACACCGAGGACGGCTCCAAGTACCCCGACCTGCGGGACGCCCTGGAAAAGCTGCAGCTCAACGACGCGTCTTTGTCCTTCGAGCCGGAGTCCTCCGTGGCCCTGGGCTTTGGCTTCCGCTGCGGCTTTTTGGGTATGCTGCACATGGAGATCATTCAGGAGCGGCTGGAGCGGGAATTTGACCTGGACCTGGTCACCACCCTGCCCTCCGTTATTTACGAGGCCACCAAGACCGACGGCACCGTGGTCCGGGTGGACAATCCTCACAACTACCCCGACCCCGGCACCATTGTGGAGGCCCGGGAGCCTTACGCCAAGGTATCCATCATCTCGCCCCCGGACTACGTGGGCAACATCATGCCTATGTGCCAGGACCGCCGGGGCGAGTTCCGGGATATGCAGTATTTGGACACCAACCTGGTGGAGCTGCATTACTATATGCCCATCGGTGAGATCATCTACGATTTCTTCGACGCGCTGAAGGCCCGCACCAAGGGTTACGCCTCTTTGGACTACGAGATGGACAGCTACCGCCCCAGCGACCTGGTGAAGGTGGATATGCTGCTCAACGGCGACCAGGTGGACGCCCTGAGCTTCATCGCCCACCGGGAGAAGGCCTACGGCCGGGCCCGCCGCATCTGCGAAAAGCTGAAGGAGAACATCCCCCGCCAGCTCTTTGAGGTGCCGGTGCAGGCCGCCATCGGCGGCAAGGTCATCGCCCGGGAGACGGTCAAGGCCATGCGCAAGGACGTGCTGGCCAAGTGCTACGGCGGCGACATTACCCGCAAGAAAAAGCTGCTGGAAAAGCAGAAGGAAGGCAAAAAGAAAATGCGTTCCCTCGGCTCCGTCCAACTGCCTACCGAGGCGTTCATGGCGGTGCTTAAACTGGACAGCGAGGATTAAGCAAACGGCCCCGGGAGAAAAATTTCTCCCGGGGTTGCAATTTTTATTTTTCCGGTGCTATAATAAGCGTACCTTAAATTTTCAGGAGGTGGAAGCCGCGTGGAAAGCCGAAGTTGCCGGGACACAGACAGCTGTTATCACTTATGCCGGACCGCGCGGCCCGACCCTGCCCTTTAACGGGGGCAGTGGCTCTTCGCGCCCTTCTCCATAGTGATGGCAGCCACGGGACTTACCCGTGGCTTTTTTGTGTCCCTTTTTCAAACCATGAGAAAGGGGATATGCGCTATGCACGAAAATTTTGATTTGGACCTGCTGCTGGAGCTGGTGGAGCAGAAAAAGCTGCGCCAACTGCGGGAAATTTTGCAGGAGATGAACGAGGTGGACATCGCCTCGTTCCTGGACGAACTCAAGCCCGAGCAGCTCATCGTGGTCTTCCGTCTGCTGCCCAAGGGCCTGGCCGCCGACGTGTTCTCCTACATGGAGGACATCGACAGCCAGCAGCGCCTGGTCAGCTCCCTGAGCGACAAGGAGCTGCGTGAGGTGCTGGACGAGCTGTACGTGGACGACGCCGTTGACATCATCGAGGATATGCCCGCCAATCTGGTCACCCGTATCCTGCGCAACACCGACCCGTCCACCCGCCATCAGATCAACCAGCTTTTGAACTACCCCAAGGACTCCGCCGGCTCCATTATGACCACGGAGTATGTTTTCCTCCACCCGGAGGACACGGTGGCCGAGTCCTTCGCCCGCATCCGTAAGGTGGGCCTGGACAAAGAAACGGTGTACACCTGCTACGTCACCAAAAGCCGCATTTTGCAGGGTGTCGTTACCGTGCGCCAGTTGCTGCTGAGCGATTACGAAACCAAAATTTCCGACATCATGGAAACCAACGTCCTGTCCGTCAAAACCACGGATGACAAAGAGGCTGCGGCCCAACTGCTCAGCCGGTACGACTTCACCGCCCTGCCTGTGGTGGACGGGGAAAACCGGCTGGTGGGCATCATCACCGTGGACGACGCCATGGACGTTATGGAAGAGGAGGCCACCGAGGACTTCGAGAAGATGGCCGCCATCCTCCCCTCGGATAAACCCTACTTGAAGACCGGCGTGTTCGAGACTGCCCGGGCAAGACTGCCCTGGCTGATGCTGCTGATGCTGTCGGCCACCTTTACCGGGGTCATTCTCACCGGGTTTGAAAGCGCCCTGGCCGCCTGTGTGGTGCTGACCGCCTTCATTCCCATGCTCACCGGCACCGGCGGCAACGCCGGGGCCCAGTCCTCCGTGGCGGTGATCCGCGCCCTGTCCCTGGGCGAGGTGGAGAGCCGGGATTTGTGGGGCGTTATTTGGAAGGAAATTCGGGTGTCCGTGCTGTGCGGTATCGCTTTGGGCGCGGTCAACTTCGGCAAAATGCTGTTGGTGGACGGCTGGCTGCTGCACAATCCCGAGGTGACGGTCATGGTGTCTGCCGTGGTATGCCTGACCCTTGCCGTTACCGTGGTGTGCGCCAAGGTGGTGGGCTGTCTGCTGCCTATGGCGGCGGACAAGCTGGGCATCGACCCGGCGGTGATGGCCTCCCCCTTCATTACCACGGTGGTGGACGTGCTGTCCCTGCTGATCTACTTCGGCATCGCCGTGGAGCTGCTTGGATTGTAAAAAACGCGACACCGCACGGAGCAATTCCGTGCGGTGTTTTTACTTCTGTGGGGGAGTTCGCCCTGCAGGGGCGGGGTTAGGGCTGTTCCGCCACGATCGGGCAGGCGGGGGCTTGCCCCCGCCGCGGGCGCATAATATGCGCCCCTACGCAAACCATCCAGCCTACCCTCTGTAAATCTGTCTAACGAAAACCGCCGACGGTTGCTGAAACTTGCAGGTTTGTCGTAGGGGCGGCGTCCTCGACGCCCCGCGGGCGGCCACACGGGGCCGCCCCTACACCATCAGCGTGGTGCGCAGAAAACGAAATACCCGCCGCAGCAGGCACGTTTGTGCGGTAGGCGTACACCTTGGTTGCCGCTTGGCAGGGCGAAACGCCCAAACAAAACCCCGGCGCACCACTTGGGCGCGCCGGGGCTTATCGCTTATGATTGCTTCTGCTGTTCCAGCTTTTCCAAATGCGCTTTCAACACTTGGTTGATGTAACTGGACACCGAGCGGTCATCCTGTTCGGAAAGAGTTTTAACTGCGGTCAAAACCGGAACATCCAAAGTAATGCTGATGGATTCTTTTAACGGCTTCATAAAATCACCTCATATCGACATCATCATACTATAATTTGCGATAACACATTGATTTATAGTGGCAAATCGTGTAAATTAGTGGTGAGGTGATTTTTATGATGAGCAATGAATTTGAAAAAGCCTTCAGCGATTTTTTGGACCGGCACGAGTATGACGAGGCGGAGGCTTCCCTGTTTTCCATGATTCGGCTGGCCTTTGTGGCCGGCTGGAAGGCCGCGGGAGGCACTCCGCCCCAGTCGGAGCGGATTTTTGAGCTGATTTCACCCAAAACACCAAAAGCCGAGTCATAACCGGTGAATTTTTCGGCTCGGGGATTGCGTTTTGCGCTGTGCGGGAGTATAATACTCTGTCACAAAATGTAATCCTGTTGACAGAGGAGCTGTCTGTATGAAAAATGAGAAGTTAAGAAATGTAGCCATCATCGCCCACGTTGACCACGGCAAGACCACCCTGGTGGACGGCCTTTTGAAACAGTCCGGCGTCTACCGCGACAACCAGGCGGTGGAGGACCGCGTGATGGACTCCAACGACCTGGAGCGGGAGCGCGGCATCACCATCACCGCCAAGAACACCGCCGTCCAGTACGGCGACATCAAGATCAACATCGTGGACACCCCGGGTCACGCCGACTTCGGCGGCGAGGTGGAGCGCATTTTGAAGATGGTCAACGGCGTTATCCTGCTGGTGGACGCCGCCGAGGGTCCCATGCCCCAGACCCGCTTCGTCCTGTCCAAGGCGCTGGAGCTGGGCCACAAGGTCATCGTGGTGGTCAACAAGATCGACCGCCCCGACCAGCGGGTCCACGAGGTCATGGACGAGGTGCTGGAGCTGCTGCTGGACCTGAACGCCACCGAGGAGCAGTTCGAGTCCCCCACCCTGTTCTGCTCCGGCCGACAGGGTACCGCCTCCTACTCCCCCGACGTGGCGGGCGAGGATCTCAAGCCCCTGTTCGACACCATCGTGGACTATATCCCCGCCCCCGAGGCCGAGGAGGATGCCCCCTTCCAGATGCTGGTGTCCGCCATCGACTACAACGACTTCGTGGGCCGTATCGCCATCGGCCGCATCGAGCGGGGTGTCATCAAGCAGAACCAGGAAATCGCCGTGTGCAACTACCATGCCGCGGACGAGGCACCCAAGAAGGCCAAGGCCACCGCGCTTTACCAGTACGATGGCCTTGCCAAAGTCCCCGTGACCGAGGCCACCGCCGGCAACATCATCGCCATGAGCGGTATCGGTGAAATTACCATCGGCGACACCATCTGTGCCGCCGACTGTGTGGAGCCTATGGAGTTCATCCAGATTTCCGCCCCCACCATCGAGATGACCTTCTCCGTCAACGACTCCCCCTTCGCCGGTAAAGAGGGTAAGTTCGTCACCTCCCGCCAGCTGCGGGAGCGCCTGTACCGGGAGACCATGAAGGACGTGTCCCTGCGGGTCAGCGACACCGACAGCACCGAGGCGTTCAACGTGGCCGGCCGCGGCGAGATGTCCCTGTCCATTCTGATCGAGACCATGCGCCGTGAAGGGTACGAGCTGCAGGTCTCTCCCCCCCGCGTGCTGTATAAGGAGATCGACGGCGTGATGTGCGAGCCCATCGAGCACATGGTGGTGGACGTGCCTGCCGACTGCATCGGCGCGGTCATTGAGAAGATCGGCGCCCGGAAGGGCGACCTGCTGGATATGAACCCCGTGGGCGAACGGATGAAGGCCCAGTTCCTGGTCCCCTCCCGGGGTCTGTTCGGCTACCGCAATGAGTTTTTGACCGACACCAAGGGCGAGGGTATTATGGCCAGCGTCTTTGAGGAGTACGCCCCCCTGAAGGGCGAGATCTCCCGCCGTGCCACCGGCTCTCTGGTGGCCTTCGAGACCGGCGAGGCCGTCACCTACGGCCTGTTCAATGCCCAGGAGCGCGGCGTGCTGTTCATCGGCGCCGGCACCCCGGTCTATGCGGGTATGATCGTGGGCGTGTCCCCCAAGCAGGAGGATATCTCCGTCAACGTCTGCAAGAAAAAGCAACTGACCAATATGCGCGCCTCCGGCTCCGACGACGCCCTGCGCCTGACCACTCCCCGCAAGATGAGCCTGGAGCAGTGCCTGGAGTTCCTGGCCGACGACGAGCTGCTGGAGTGCACCCCGGAGAACCTGCGCCTGCGCAAGCGCCTGCTGGACCACTCCGCCCGTATGCGTGAGGCGTCCAAGAAAAAGGGATAAAAACGCCTCCCTTGTGCAAAGGGAGGTGGCACGGCTACAGCCGTGACGGAGGGATTGATCTTCGCCGGAGCAACCCCTCCGTCAGCCTAACGGCTGACAGCTCCCCTTACACAGGGGAGCCGTTAGCGGTGTGAATTGAAAGAAAAAGCTGTCCTGCGAAAGCAGGACAGCTTTTTTGCTGTTGTGGGGCGTCGAAGGCGCCGCCCCCTACGCCAAACCTAATGGTTCGTAGCAAGAGTCGGCGGAGTTCGTTAGACAAGCAATGCTACAGATGGTACAACGTGCGGCAGCCTAATCGAAGTAGGCGGAGTCAGAGGTGTCCGCCGACCGTGCGGGTGTGACCCCACGGAGGCCGCCCAAAGGAAGTTTTAAGAAACCATTGGTTTCTTAACGCTTTTTTCGTGTCTTTTGTGGCGGTACAAAAGACACCCGCCCGGGGGCGGAACAGCCCCATCCCGCCCCGCAGGGCGAAACGATCCCTTCGTCATTTGCTGCGCAAATGCCACCTCCCTTTACATTGCGTATCCGTAGGGCCTGATGAGGGTATCGGGCCCTACGGATACGACATACCCTTTACGGGTACAAGGGAGGCTTTATACTACAAAACCGGTGTCGTTCAGCAGGAACGACAGTTTGGTCAAGCGCTCGATGGCATCGACCATCAACGCCAGTTCGTGGGGATACGTTTCAAAAGGCTGTTTGAAGTCCATCGGTTTGACTCGGATGCGAAGCGCCACGGATCTCCCCGCCTCGGCCCAATGCATATCTTCATCTTTGAAGTCCCGCAAAGCGTTTTTTAGCCGTTCGTGGTCGTGTAGTTTTCCGACAAACTGCAAATCGCAAAAACCCTGATTGGCTTTATAAAACAACTCGGTTCCTTTTAATGCGCTCTTGAATTGAGGCCAGGTCGAGCGCGCTCCTTTAGGGCCTGCCGCGGGGTACATCTCAATGTTCTGCCCGCATGAACAGCAGAAAGCGTAGAACTTTTTCCAAAACTCTGTTATGGCAGGAACTTCCTGCACCGTGTGGCCCTGAATCTGCTTTGTAATGGCGGCTTGGGTGATTTGCACATCCATCTCCCGGTTGTTGGCAGTAAAAAGGGTCAACAATTCTTCATAGGAAATTCGATTTTCGTATTTCTGCGCCTCTTCGTTGCTGTCCAAATACGCTTTGGGGGCGATGATAAATACGGCAAAATCGTCGTAAAGGCCATCTATACAGCCACGCAAACCGCGCCGGGAATAGCGGGAACACTGCTCCGGCATGGCGTGGGCGTCAATTTTGTTTTCGATGAGCAGCGCAAACCGCCGTCCGGCGAGGGAGATAACAGCGACAATATCCGACTCGCCCAGCTCGTTGTCCATAACGGAGTGTTCTACGCGCACCACTTCACCGCCGGGGAGTCCGAGTTTGTTCAGAAAGAAGTCTGCAAAGGCAGGCAGTTCGACGAAGGCACGCATGACAACGAAATCCATGTCCCGCTCTTCGATTTTGTCCAATAGGAATTCCATCAAGTGTCCTCCCTCTGCTTCAACCACACCATCAGCACGGCAAGGTCCGCCGGGGAGACGCCGGAGATGCGGCCGGCCTGGCCCAGATTCAGGGGTCGGATCTTATCCAGCTTCTGCCGGGCCTCGATACGCAGGCCGGCGATGGACAGATAATCCGCGTCGGCGGGCAGGGTGCGCTCCTCCAGCCGCTGCAGCTCGGCCACCTGCCGAAGCTGGCGGTCGATGTAGCCCTGATACTTGGTGTCGATCTCCACCGCCTGCACCACCTCGGGGGGCAGGTCGGGGCGGTTGGGGTCAAAGGGGGCGAGATCCGCATAGGTTACGCTGGGGCGGCGCAGCAGGTCGGCCAGCCGGGCGCCGTCGGCGGCGGGGACTTCGCCCTTTCGGGTCAGAAAGTCGGCCAACTCCGCCGTAGGGGCCACTCCGGTATGCTCCAGGCGCTTCTGCTCCCGGGTGACGGCGGCGTACTTTTCCTCCACGGCGGCAAGCTGTTCGTCGGTCACAAGGCCCAATTCGTGGCCCAACCGGGCCAGGCGGCGGTCGGCGTTGTCCTGCCGGTGGAGCAGACGGTACTCCGTGCGGCTGGTCATCATGCGATACGGCTCGTTGGTGCCCTTGGTGACCAAATCGTCAATGAGCACACCCATATAGCCCTGGTCCCGGCGGAGGATGAAGGGGGGGCGGCCCAAAAGCTTCAGCGCGGCGTTGACGCCGGCCACGAAGCCCTGCACCGCCGCCTCCTCATAGCCGGAGGAGCCGTTGAACTGCCCGGCGCCGAACAGGCCGGGGACTTTCTTACATTCCAGGGTGGGGTGCAGCTCGGTGGGGTCCACGCAGTCGTACTCGATGGCGTAGGCGCAGCGGGTCATTTCCGCCCTCTCAAGGCCGGGGATGGTGTGCAGCATTTCAAGCTGCACCTCCTCGGGCAGGGAGGAGGAGAAGCCCTGAATATACAATTCCTCCGTGGCAAGGCCCATGGGTTCCACAAAGAGCAAATGCCGCTCCTTATCCGCAAAGCGCACCACCTTGTCCTCGATGGAGGGGCAGTAGCGGGGGCCGACGCCCTCGATGACCCCGGAAAAGAGGGGGGAGCGGTGGAGGTTGGCCCGGATGACCTCGTGGGTCTGCTGTGTGGTGGCGGTGAGCCAGCACACAGCCCGGTTTTCGGGTTTTGCCCGGGTGGAGAAGGAGAAGGGCAGGGCGTCCTCGTCCCCCGGCTGGACCTCCATTTTGGAGAAGTCCACGCTGCGGGCGTTGACCCGGGGGGGCGTGCCGGTCTTGAACCGACGGATGGACAGACCCAGAGAAATCAGGCTCTCGGTCAGGGGCAGGGCGGCGGCCAGACCGTCGGGACCGCTGTCCCGGACCACCTCGCCCACAATGGTGCGGCCGCCCAGGTGGGTGCCGGTGGCGATGACGGCGGCCCTGACGGCGTAGGTGGCGCCGGTGTGGGTGACCACCCCGGACACGGCGCCGTCCTCGGTGAGGATCTCCACCACCTCGGCCTGTTTGACCCACAGGTTTTCCTGCCGCTCCAGGGTGTGCTTCATCACCTTTTGGTACTCCCGGCGGTCGGCCTGGGCCCGCAGGGACCACACGGCGGGGCCCTTGCCCCGGTTCAAAAGGCGGTACTGGATGCAGGCGCGGTCCGCGGCCCGGCCCATTTCGCCGCCCAGGGCGTCCAGTTCCCGCACCAGGTGGCCCTTGCCCGTGCCGCCGATGGCGGGGTTGCAGGGCATATTGCCCACCGCATCCAGGTTGACGGTGAAACAAAGGGTGCGCAGACCCATCCGGGCGGCGGCCAGGGCGGCCTCGATGCCCGCGTGGCCCGCCCCGATGACGGCGATATCGTATTGTCCGGCGTTGTATCTTGTCATTTCAGTACCCTCTCCAACTGGGAAAATCACCAATATTTTACCACAGCCGTCCCCGGGGGACAAGGGGGAATGGAACAGTGGTTGCTTGTGCAACCTACACAAGAAAAGCAGTTAAAAAATTGACAAACTGTCCAACCGGCCAATTTACTTCCGTGAAGAATTTTGTTAAAGTATTGACAATGGTTCGTTAATAAATTAACGCATTAGCCCCGTGGAAAGGGCCGAAAGGAGAAGAAGATCATGGCAAAGACCAAGAACGTTCCGGTTACGGATCAAGACAGCTTTCAGGCGCTGCTGACCCGGGTGCGGGCGGCACAGGAGAAGTACGCCACCTACACCCAGGAGCAGGTGGATGAGATTTTCAAGGCGGCGGCTATGGCGGCTAACCGGGCCCGGATTCCCCTTGCCAAGCAGGCGGTGGAGGAGACCGGCATGGGCGTGGTGGAGGACAAGGTCATCAAGAACCACTTTGCCGCCGAGTACATTTACAACGCCTATAAGAACACCAAGACCTGCGGCGTGGTGGAGGAGGACCCGGCCTTCGGCACCAAGAAGATTTTGGCCCCCGTGGGCGTGGTTGGCGCGGTCATTCCCACCACCAACCCCACCTCTACCGCTATTTTCAAGACCCTGCTGGCCCTGAAGACCCGCAACGGCATCATCATCAGCCCCCATCCCCGGGCCAAGGGCTGCACGGTGGAGGCCGCCCGTGTGGTGCTGGAGGCGGCGGTGGCCGCCGGCGCCCCCGCGGACATCATCGGCTGGGTGGACCAGCCCAGCCTGGAGCTGACCGACCTGCTGATGAAGGAAGTGGACCTGATTTTGGCCACCGGCGGCCCCGGCATGGTCAAGGCGGCCTACTCCTCCGGCAAGCCCGCCGTGGGCGTGGGCGCGGGCAACGTCCCCGCCATCATCGACGACAGCGCCGACCTGCTGCTGGCGGTGAACTCGGTGGTCCACTCCAAGACCTTCGATAACGGTATGATCTGCGCCTCCGAGCAGTCGGTCATCGTGCTGGACAGCGTGTATGACGCGGTCAAGGCGGAGTTTGCCCGCCGCGGCTGTTATATTCTCGATAGGAAAGAGCTGGATAAGGTCCGGGCCGTGATTTTGAAGAACGGCGCCCTGAACGCCGGCATCGTGGGCCAGACCGCCCACAAGATCGCGGCTATGGCCGGGGTGGACGTACCCGAGAGCGCCAAAATCCTCATTGGCGAGGTGGACAGCGTGGAACTCAGCGAGCCTTTCGCCCATGAGAAGCTGTCCCCCGTGCTGGCCATGTACCGGGCCAAGACCTTTGCCGACGCCGTTGACAAGGCGGACCGGCTGGTGCTGGACGGCGGTATGGGCCACACCGCTTCCATCTTCCTGAACACCACCACCCAGCAGGCCAAGCTGGACACCTACGCCCAGCGTATGAAGACCTGCCGCATTGTGGTCAACACCCCCTCCTCCCAGGGCGGTATCGGTGACCTCTACAACTTCAAGCTGGCCCCCTCCCTGACCTTGGGCTGCGGCTCCTGGGGCGGCAACAGCGTCAGCGAAAACGTGGGCATCAAGCACCTGCTGAACATCAAGACCGTGGCCGAGAGGAGAGAGAATATGCTTTGGTTCCGCGCCCCCGATAAGGTGTACTTCAAAAAGGGCTGCCTGGCGGTGGCTCTGGACGAGCTGAAAAACGTGCTGGGCAAGAAGCGCGCCTTTATCGTCACCGACCAGTTCCTCTATGCCAACGGCTACGCCAAGCCCATCACCGACAAGCTGGACGAAATGGGCATCGCCTACGACGTGTTCTACGACGTGGCCCCCGACCCCACCCTGGCCTGTGCCAAGGCCGGCGCCGAGCGTATGCGCGGCTTTGCCCCCGACTGCATCATCGCTTTGGGCGGCGGCTCCGCCATGGACGCGGGCAAGATCATGTGGGTGCTGTATGAGCATCCCGAGGTGGACTTTATGGACATGGCCATGCGCTTTGTGGATATCCGCAAGCGCGTGTACACCTTCCCCAAGATGGGCGAGAAGGCCTACTTCATCGCCGTCCCCACCTCCGCCGGTACCGGCTCGGAGGTCACCCCCTTCGCCGTCATCACCGACGAGCAGACCGGGGTGAAGTACCCCCTGGCCGACTACGAGCTGATGCCCGATATGGCCATCGTGGACGCCGACCTGATGATGAACGCCCCCAAGGGCCTCACCTCCGCCTCCGGCATTGACGCGGTGACCCACGCCCTGGAGGCCTACGCCTCCATGCTGGCCACCGACTACACCGACGGCTTGGCCATCCGGGCCCTGCAGATGATCTTCAAGTACCTGCCCCGTGCCTACGAAAACGGTGCCAACGACCCCGTGGCCCGGGAGAAGATGGGCAACGCCGCCACCATGGCGGGCATGGCCTTCGCCAACGCCTTTTTGGGCGTGTGCCACTCCATGGCCCACAAGCTGGGCGCCTTCCACCACCTGCCCCACGGCGTGGCCAACGCCCTGCTGATCTGCCATGTGCTGCGCTTCAACGCGGCGGAGACCCCCGCCAAGATGGGTACCTTCCCCCAGTATGACCACCCCCACACCCTGGCCCGCTACGCCGAGGTGGCCGAGGCCCTGGGCATTGAAGGCGATACCGACCAGGCGCTGCTGGACGGTCTGTGCGCCGCCATCGAAACGCTGAAGGCGCAGGTGGGCATCAAGGCCACCATCCGGGACTACGGCATTGAGGAGGCGGACTTCCTGGCCAGCCTGGACGCCATGGTGGAGCAGGCCTTTGACGACCAGTGTACCGGCGCCAATCCCCGCTACCCCCTGATGAGCGAGATCCGGGATATGTACCTGAAGGCCTATTACGGCAACTAAAATAAAACCAAAGAAGGAGCGCCCTCGTGTGAGGGCGCTCCTTTTCGGTTGTCTGCATAGGACCACGCCAACGCCGCAGGGGAGGCGGGGAGGAGATGGAGATATGAGTTAGGAATGAGGAATGTCATGGGGCCGTCGGGGGCGCCGGCCCCTACGACAGACCGGCAAGGTTTCCGTAGGGGCGGCCTGTGGCCGCCCGATAAAGTCTCCCTCTGATGAGGGAGGTGGCACGGCGGAGCCGTGACGGAGGGAGAGAACGCAAAAAAGTCTCTCCCCCAGTCACCTGCGGTGACAGCCCCAACGTTGATTTCTTGCGAGGGGCTGCGGGCGGCGCGCCGGGTCGTCGCGCCCTACGGATACGGTATACCCCTTGCGGTCCCGTATGGTCGCCCTGCCGGGGAACGGAAGCCAAGGGGAAGGAATGTGCGGTTTTTCTTGTGTTTGCACGGATAGCGTGATATAATAAGAAGTCAAATTTTCATTTACCGGCCGGAAAGGAGGGCTGCAGTTATGAGATATAAGATTTGGACCGTGGCGCAGCCCGACCATCAGGGCCGCAAACATCTGGAACAGGAGGGTCTGCACCCCCTGACGGCGGCAGTGCTGTCCGCCCGGGGTATGACCAGTGTGGAGCAGGCCCGGCAGTATCTGTCCATGGCAGACGCACCGCTGGAGGACAGCCTGCTCATGCGGGACATGGACCGGGCGGTGGCCCGGGTGCGTCAGGCCCTGAACCGTGGTGAAAAGATCGCGGTCTACGGCGACTATGACGTGGACGGCATCACCGCCACCTGTCTGCTGACCCGCTTTCTGACCCAGCAGGGCGGCGACGTGACCGCCTATATCCCCGACCGGCTGGAGGAGGGCTACGGCCTGAACCGGGGCGCGGTCAGCACCCTTGCCCGACAGGGGGTAAAGCTGATCGTCACCGTGGACTGCGGCATCACCGCCGTGGAGGAAGTGCTGTGGGCAGCCAGCCTTGGGGTGGACGTAGTCATCACCGACCACCACGAATGTAAAAACGTTTTGCCCGCCGCCTGCGCGGTGGTGGACCCCCACCGTCCCGACTGCGACTACCCCTTCAAGGGTCTTGCGGGTGTGGGCGTGGCTTTGAAACTGGTCATGGCACTGGCCGGAGCGCAGGAGCAGGAACGGATGCTGGACACCTATGCCGACCTTGCCGCCATCGGCACGGTGGCCGACGTCATGCCCGTCACCGGTGAAAACCGCACCATCATCCAGCGGGGCCTGCGTGTGCTGGAGTGCCGACCCCGTCCCGGCATTGCCGCCCTGGTGGCCCAATCGGGGCTGGAGGGCCGGGCGGTCAATTCCGTCACCATCGGCTATACCCTGGCCCCCCGTATCAACGCCGCGGGCAGAATGGGCTGCGCCGACATCGCGGTGGAGCTGCTGCTCACCGACGACCTTGCCCGGGCCGAGGAGCTGGCAAGCGAGCTGTGCCGGCTGAACAAAGAGCGCCAGGGCGTGGAAATGGGCATTTACGAGCAGTGCGTCCGCCGCCTGGAGCGATCGCCCCAGCCCGATGCCATCGTGCTGGCGGACGAGGGCTGGCACCAGGGCGTGGTGGGCATCGTGGCCTCCCGCCTGACCGAACAGTACAACTGCCCCGCCATGATGATCTGCCTGTCCCAGGGCATGGGAAAAGGCTCCTGCCGCAGCTACGGCGGCATCAATTTGTTTAACCTGCTGGAGGGCTGCCAGGACCTGCTGGAGGCCTTTGGCGGCCACGAGCTGGCTGCGGGCTTTACCGTGCGGGAGGAGAACATCGCCGCTTTGCGTCAGCGGGTGGCCCAACTGGTCCGCGCCCAGCGGACCGGCGACAGCGCGGACAGCACCCTGGACGTGGACGTACAACTGGACGAACTGCACGATCTGGACATCGCCGGGGTTGAGCAACTGGAAAAGCTGGAACCCTACGGCGCGGGCAATCCCCGCCCGGTGCTGGCCGTAATGGGCGCCCGGGTGGTCAGCCGCTCCATGGTGGGCGGCGGCCGACACCTGAAGCTGAAGCTGAACAAGCAGGGGATCAGCCTGGACGCCATCTTCTTCTCCGCCGGCGACTGGCTGCCCGAACAGGACAGCCTTGTGGACGCGGCCTTCAGCCCCCAGATCAACGAGTTCCGGGGTCAGCGGTCCGTCCAGCTGCAGCTTGTGGATCTGCGCCCGTCCCAGCAGGAGCAGGAGCTGTACCGGCGCTACCTGCAGGGGTTGGAGCTGACCGCACAGCAGGCCCGCCGCCTGCTGCCCGTGCGTGAGGAATTTGTGCTGCTGTGGCGCTGGTTAAAGCGGCAGAGCGAGCAGGCCGGTCCCCCGGTTCAATCTGCGGCGGCCATGGCCGCGGCCGTGGCCCGGGCGGCGGGAACGAAAGCAGACCCGCTGCACACCCGGGTGTGCCTGGACGTGCTGGCCGAGCGAGGCCTGGCCCGCGTGAGCGCTGCGGAGGACCGCCTGCGGGTGGAGCTGATCCCCACGGCGGAAAAAGTAGATTTAGACGCCTCGGACATTCTGCGCCGTCTGCGCAGCTTGGCCGGGCAGGAATAAGCAGGTGAGTATATGGACCCAATTTTAGAACGCTATCAGGCACTGGAGGAACGGGTGCGGGCGTATACCCCCAACCTAGACGCCCAGCGGCTGTTTACGGCCTTTACTTACGCCGACAGCGCCCACCACGGCCAGCTTCGTAAAAGCGGCGAACCCTATATCATCCATCCCCTGGCCGTGGCCGAGATCGTGGCCGATTTGGGGCTGGATGCGGACTCGGTGGTGGCCGCGCTGCTCCACGACTGCCTGGAGGATACCGAGGCCACCCACGACGACATCGCCAAGAAATTCGGCCCCACTGTGGCCGAGCTGGTGGAGGGCGTCACCAAGCTGACCAAAATGCAGTATGTGTCCAAGGAAGAGGAGCAGATGGAAAATCTGCGCAAGATGTTCATGGCCATGGCCCAGGACATCCGGGTCATCCTCATCAAAATTTGCGACCGGGTACACAATATGCGTACCATGGAGTATCAAACGCCCCGAAAGCAGCGGGAAAAGTCCCTGGAAACCATGGAGATCTACGCCCCCATCGCCCACCGTTTGGGTATGCAGCGGCTGAAGTGGGAGCTGGAGGATATCTCCCTGCGGTATCTGGACCCGGTAGGCTATAAGGAGATCCAGGACGAGATGGCCTCCCGCTCCGCCGCCCACGAGGAGTTCCGCGCCGCCATGGAGACCCGCATCGCTCAGCGCCTGTCCCAGGAGGGTATTCCGTGCAAGGTGTACGGCCGGGTCAAGCACGTCTATTCCATCTACCGCAAGATGTACTCCCAGCAGAAGACCCTGGACGAGATTTTCGACCTGTACGCTTTCCGGGTCATTGTGGACGACATCTCCGCCTGTTACAACGTGCTGGGCTGCATCCACGATATGTTCCGTCCGGTGCTGGGTCGGTTCAAGGACTATATCGGCACCCCCAAGCCCAATATGTACCAGTCCCTGCACACCACCGTCATCGGCACCGAGGGTATCCCCTTCGAGGTGCAGATCCGCACCTGGGAAATGCACCAGACCGCCGAATACGGCGTGGCCGCCCACTGGAAATACAAACAGGGCATGGCCAATCGCCAGCTCGGCTCCGAGGGGGACTTTGAGTGGGTGCGCAAACTGCTGGAAAACCAGCAGAACTCCGACGCGGAGGAGTTTGTCCACAATCTGAAGGTGGATATGTTCTCTGACGAGGTGTTTGTCTTCTCTCCCAAGGGGGACGTGAAGAGCCTGCCCTCCGGGGCCACCCCCATCGACTTTGCTTACTCCGTCCATTCCGCCGTGGGCAACAGCATGGTTGGCGCCAAAGTCAACGGCCGCATGGTGGGCTATGACTTCAAGCTGTCCAACGGCGACATTGTGGAGGTCATCACCTCCAAAAGCGCCAAGGGTCCCAGCCGGGACTGGCTGAACATCTGCAAATCCAACGAGGCCCGGGTCAAGATCCGCCAGTGGTTCAAGAAAGAGCGGCGGGAGGAGAATATCTCCACCGGCCGGGCAGCGCTGGAGTCCGAGCTGCGCCACAACAAAATCGCCCTGTCCACCATTTTGGACGAGGACGTGCTTCCCAACATCCTGCGCAAGCTGCGCTGCCCCACCTTTGACGAGGTGTGCGCCACCATCGGCTACGGCGGCACCACCGCCAACAAGGCCGTGGCCCGCATCAAGGACGAGCTGCTGCGGCTGGACCGCTTGGCGGAGGCGCAGGCTGCCGCCAAGGCTGCCACCGAAAGCATTATGCATCCCGGCAACACCACGGTGCAGGCCGATACCCTGAAGGGGTCCAACAAACATTCCGACTCCGGCATCATCGTGGAGGGGCTGGGCAACTGCATGGTCAAGTTTGCCAAGTGCTGCACCCCCGTCCCCGGCGACCCCATCGTGGGCTTTATCACCCGGGGCTACGGCGTGTCCGTCCACCGGCTGGACTGTCCCAACGCCGCCCCGGAGCGGCGCAGCCCCGAGGAGGAGGACCGCTGGGTCCGGGTGACCTGGCTGGAGGACAACCTGCCCACCTACAAAACGGCGCTGGAGCTGTTTGCCAAGGACCGTGACGGCCTGGCTCTGGACGTGACCATGGCCCTGTCCACCGCCAAGGTGAAGGTGAACGCCCTGTCCGCCCGCACCACCGACGAGGGGGACGCCAACATCAACGTGGTGCTGGAGGTCAAGGACCGCAGCGAGCTGACCTCGGTCATCAACCGCCTGCACCAGATCCAGAGCGTCTATCTGGTCAAGCGCAACAGCGGAAATTAAGATGGCGCGCCGGGGTCGTCGCGCCCCACGAAAAGGAGAGTGAACCCACGTGCGAGCAGTGGTCACAAGAGTTTCCTCCGCCTCCGTCACCATTGACGGCGCGGTGGAGGGCGCAATTGAACAGGGATTTCTTGTCCTGCTCGGGGTCGGTCCCGACGACACCGAAGCGGTGTGCGACAAGCTGGCGGAGAAGATCTGCAACCTGCGGGTCTTTGAGGACGAGAACGGTAAGATGAACCGCAGCCTGGAGCAGGTGGAGGGCGCCCTGTTGGTGGTGTCCCAATTCACCCTGTACGCCGACACCTCCAGCCGCCGCCCCGGCTTCTCCGGGGCCGCCAGGCCGGACCTTGCCATTCCCCTCTACGAGCGGTTCATGGACAAGTGCCGTGAACGGGGGTTTGTCGTGGAGCATGGCCAATTCGGCGCGGATATGAAGGTGACCAGCGTCAACGACGGCCCGGTGACCATACTTTACGAGATATGAGATACGGAGGTGTGTGGTATGGAAATCAAAATTCTGCCCGTAGGCGGGCTGGGGACCAACTGTTATATCCTGCTGGACGAGGAAACCAAACAGGCCGCCGTCATCGACCCCGGTGACGAGGCCGGGCGCATTTTGGCCCAACTGCGGCAGGACGGTGCCGACACGCGCTATATCCTGCTGACCCACGGCCATTACGACCACACCACCGCCGTACCCGAGCTGCACCAGGCCCTGCCCGAAGCGGACATCTACATCCACCAGGGGGATGCCCATGGGGCGGGCAGCCGCCTGTTCCCTCTGGCGGGACAGGTAGAGGATTTGAAACTCTACGACGAGGGGGACGAGCTGGCCCTGGGCAGCCTGACCATCCGGGTGCTGCACACCCCGGGCCACTCCCGGGGCAGCGTGGTGCTGCAGGTGGCCGACGTGCTGTTCACCGGGGACACCCTCTTTGCCGATAGCTGCGGCCGCACCGACCTGCCCGGGGGCGACTTTGGGCAGATCTGCCACAGCCTGGCCCGCCTGGGCCGGCTGGAGGGGGAGTACCACGTACTGCCCGGCCACGGTGAGCTGTCCCAGCTCAGCCGGGAGCGCAGCTACAACAGCTATATGATCCAGGCCTTGGGCCGCAAATAAGAGCATGAAACTATATCTACACGGACATGATTACAAATACGCCGCCGAGCAGATGCTGCTGACCCTGTTCCCCGCCCAGCGGCCGGAATATCCCGACGCGCCGGCCAATGGGGAGGACGGCCTGCACCTGTCCCTGTTTCAGGGCAAAAAGTGGGTCACTGCCCAGGCGCGGCTTGTTTGGCAGGGCGTGTGCCATACCGCCACCCGCCGCTGTCCGGCGGCGGAGCTGCAGGGGGACGAGCTGGCCCGTGATCGGGCCTGTCAGCGGATCTTGAAGCTGGCCTTCTTTCAGGCGGGTACCCAGGCCCTTGGTTCCTGTCCTCCCTGGGGCGCCCTGACCGGGGTGCGCCCGGTGAAGCTGCCCACCCGGGCCATGCAGCAGGGCAAGACGGCGGCACAGGCCCGCCGGATCCTGGCTCGGGACTACTTCGTGGCCCCGGACAAGGTGGACCTTGCCATGGACTGCGCCCGGGCCAGCATGGCGGCAGACCGAAGCCTGAAGCCGGAGGAGGTATCCCTGTACGTGGGCATCCCCTTCTGCCCCAGCCGGTGCGCCTACTGCTCCTTCATCAGCGCCGACGTAGGCCGCAGCCTGAAGCTGGTGGAGCCGTACCTTAACGGCCTGCTGCAGGAGGTGGAACAGGCGGGCCTTGGCCTGCGCGAGGCGGGCAAACGGGTGCGCACCGTCTATGTCGGCGGCGGCACCCCCACCACCCTGAACGCCGGGCAGATGGACGCCCTGCTTGGCTGTATGCGCCGCCACCTGCCCCTGGAGGGCTGCACGGAATTCACCGTGGAGGCGGGCCGACCGGACACCATTGATTTGGAAAAATTGCAGGTACTCAAGCAGTACGGCGTGGACCGCATCTCCATCAACCCCCAGACCCTGGAGGACCACGTGCTGGACGCCATTGGCCGACAGCACTCCGCCGGGGACATTGCGCAGGCCTACGAGCTGGCCCGACAGGTGGGCTTTGCCTGCATCAACATGGACCTGATCGCCGGCCTGCCCCGGGACAGCCTGGACGGCTTTTGCCGCTCGTTGAACGGTGTGCTGGCCATGGCTCCGGAGAACATCACCGTCCACACCCTGGCCCTGAAAAAGGGTTCCCGCCTCATGGAGCAGGGGGGCGCCGTCCCCGACGGCGACCAGGTGTCCCGGATGCTGGACTTCAGCAATGAAGCCCTGCGTGGGTCGGGTTACGCCCCCTATTACCTCTACCGGCAGAAGTATATGTCGGGCAGTTTGGAAAACGTGGGTTGGACCCTGCCCGGGCGGGAGAATGTCTACAACATCTGCATGATGGAGGAGCTGCACAGCGTCCTGTCCCTGGGTGCCGGCGGCGTGACCAAGCTGGTGGACCGCAAAACCGGCGCCATCCGGCGCATAGCCAACCCCAAATTCCCATACGAATACATGGAGCAGTTGCCAGACATTTTAGCGCAGAAACGGACCATGTGGACCGAGTAATAAAACAGGAGGTAAAACCATGTCCTATCAACTCCAGCAGATCAATGACAGCATCCGAAAGGACGTCCACGGCTTTTTGGCCGAGTGCGACCAGGTATACGCCCAGCGGGTGTCTTTGGCCGCGGATAAGATTTTAAGCAATCTGGAGCGCAGCCCCATCGTGCTGCTGTCCGGACCCTCCGGCTCGGGCAAGACCACCACGGCGCTGAAGATCGCCGAGGAGCTGCGCCGCCGGGGCGTGGAGTCCCACGCGGTGGCCATGGACAACTACTTCCACACCCTGGACCCCCGCACCGTCCCCCGCACCCCCGACGGCAGCATCGATTACGAGTCCCCCCTGTGCATGGATATGGAGCTGCTGGACGACCATTTCACCCGCCTGTCCCGGGGGGAGGAGGTCATGGTCCCCCGGTTTGAATTCGCCCGGCAGATGCGCAATGACGCCGCCGGAACCCCTTTGCAGTTGGGCAAGAATGAGATCGCTATCTTTGAGGGCATCCACGCCCTGAACGACGACATCGCCGGCCGCCACCCGGAGGCCACCAAGCTGTATATCTCCGCCCGCTCCAACGTCAACGAGGGGGCCGAGCTGCGCTTCAAAGGCACCTGGATGCGGCTGACCCGCCGCACGGTGCGGGACTTCCAGTTCCGCGGTACCGACGCCGATCAGACCCTGGATATGTGGGCCAACGTGCGCCGGGGGGAGAAGCTGTACATCTCCCCCTTCAAAAACCGGGCGGATATCATTTTTGACTCCTCCCTGCCCTATGAGGTGTCCGTCATGCGCAACTTCGCGCCCCCCATTCTCAAGGGGGTGTCCGAGGACAACGAGCGCTACGCCGAGATTTTGGACCTGATGGCCGCCTTCGAGCATTTCGAACCCATCGACCCGGCGCTGGTACCCCGGGACTCCCTGCTGCGGGAGTTCATCGGCGGCGGAAGCTATAAGTATCATTAAGGTGTGGGGCGTCGTACCCGCAAGGGGTATGCCATATCCGTAAGGCGGCAAAGCCGCCAACGGCTATGCTAAGGACGCCGCCCCCTGCAACGTGGAATGGAGCATCCAATGAACCAACCCATCTTCGACAGCCGCGACCTGCGGTATAAAAAGCCATACGGAGCCGTGCCCTCCGGGACGCGGGTGGAGTTCTGCCTGCGCCCCCGGCGGCAGCTTGGCTTTTCCCGGGCGGTGCTGCAGGCACGCTTCGAAATGGACGGCAACCGGGTGACCGAAATCACCCTGCCCTGGTCGGACACCGACCTTGGCTACGACTGCTTTGCCGGCAGGCTGGACACCGGGGACTACGTGGGCCTTGTGTGGTACAGCTTCCGTCTGGAGGGTCTGGACGGCCGGCACATGGAGCTGGGCGAGTACCAGCTTACCGTCTATGATGCCAAAGAGGTCGTCCCCGACTGGTTCGGACAGGGCATGACCTATCAGATCTTCCCCGACCGCTTTTTCCGCACCCGCACCCCCGACCCCGCCGGTATGGTGGGTGGGCGGAGCATCCATGAGAGCTGGGACGAGGAGCCGGTCTACCTGCCCAACGACAAGGGCGAAATACGAAACCGGGACTTTTTCGGTGGAAACCTGACCGGAATTGCCCAAAAACTGGACTATTTGAAGGATTTGGGGGTTGAGACCCTCTACCTCTGCCCCATTTTCGAGGCGGCGGAAAACCACCGCTACGGCACGGCGGACTACGGCCGCATCGACCCCATGCTGGGGGACGAGGGGGACTTCAAGGCCCTGTGCGACGGTCTGCATGAGCGGGGGATGCGCCTGATGCTGGACGGCGTATTCAACCACACAGGCTACGTCAGCCGCTACTTCAACGGCGACGGCGCTTACCCTTGCCTTGGTGCCTGCCAAAGCGAGGCCTCCCCCTACCGAAGCTGGTTCAACTTCACAAAATGGCCGGATAAGTACGAAAGCTGGTGGGGCATCTACTCCCTGCCCGCGGTGAACGAGTCCGACCCCGGCTACCGGGACTTCATCTTCGGCGGGGAGGACAGCGTAGTCCGCCGCTGGCTGCGGGCCGGGGCCGACGGCTGGCGGCTGGACGTGGCGGACGAGCTGCCCGACGATTTCGTGGCGGGGATCCACGCCGCCGCCCGGGCAGAGAAACCCGATGCCGTGGTCATCGGTGAGGTGTGGGAGGATGGCAGCACCAAAATTGCCTACGACGTCCGCCGCCGCCACCTGCTGGGCGGCCACTGCGACGGACTGATGAATTATCCCTTCCGTACCGCCCTGCTGGACTGGCTGCGGGGGGGCGATGCCGCCAATTTCATGGAAACCATGGAAACGTTGCGGGAGAAATACCCGCCCTTTGCCTACTATTCCGCCATGAACGCGCTCGGTACCCACGACACCCTGCGGGTGCTGACCCTGCTGGGCCACGGCGATGGGGCGGGCCTGACCCGACAGCAAAAGTCGGACAGCCGCCTGACCCCCGCCCAGCGCAAGCGGGGCCGGGATCTGCTGATGGCCGGCGCGGCGGTGCTGTTCTGCTTCCCCGGCTCCCCCACGGTCTATTATGGGGACGAGGCGGGCATGGAGGGCTACGAGGACCCCTTCAACCGCCGCACCTTCCCCTGGGGGAAGGAGGACAAGCCGTTGACGGCGTGGTTTGCCGCGTTGGGCAAGCTGCGCGGGACCCTGCCCGCCCTGCGGAAAGGGCGGATCGAGTATTGGACGGCGAAGGGAACGGTGCTGGCCTTTGTCCGTACCGAGGGCAGGCAGAAGATCCTCTGCGCCGCCAACGCCGGGGACGAGGTGGCCATCCTGCCCCTACCCGGCAAGGCAAAACTGCTGCTGGGCGACGGCGTGGTGCGGGACGGGGAGCTGGCCCTGCCCCCGAGAAGCGCGTCGATTTTGCGATTGTGATTTAATAAGGAAAAACTCGGTCTGTGACGAGGGCACAGACCGAGTTTTTTGCAGTGTGGAGATATTCCGCCCTCGGGCGGGTGTCTTTTGTAGCGCCACAAAAGACACGAAAAAGGCGCATAGAAACCCATGGTTTCTATGTACTTCCTTTGGGTGACCTCCGTGGGGTCACACCCACACGGTCGGCGGATACCTCTGACCCATTCAGCGTCGATTAGGCTGCCGCACATTGTACCATCTGTAGCATGGCTCGTCTAACGAATTCCCGCCGACTATTGCTGCGAACCATCGGGTTTGCCGTAGGGGCGTCCCCGTGTGGCCGCCCGCGGGCGCGCAAAGCGCGCCCCTACATGGGTTTGCGATTTGTTACAACATAAAACCCCTCTTGTATTGCGGCAAGTGTCGCCATGGAGCACACCGCTGCGGCGATGTGCTTCCATCCCGTAAAGGGTAGGGCCAACGGCAACAGGAACAGCAGAAGTCCCGCGATTTTGTTCATCCTCGTGTGCGGCGCCACAAACTGTTTTTTCAAAACAAATCCCCCTGCGATTGTGCCGATTTTGATAACGGCAATCACACCGCCCCATATCCACAGCCATTGTGGCATATGGATTGCTGGCAACAGCTTAACCAAAGCTGCCACTACAAAAACGAGGTCGGCAGCCGTATCCAGTCGGCTTCCGAACTCGCCGGCGCTGTCTGTTTTCCGGGCGATGGTTCCGTCGACCATATCGCTGAACCCGCACAGGAGATAGGTGATATAAAAGCCGGAGGAAAACGCGGGAAAGAACAGCAGCAAAAGGCTGCCGAACATACGGCAACCGGTTAGTATATTTGCAATATGCTTCGTCATCGGTTCACCAGTTCACCCCTACGGCTGCATCTGCCGCGGGGTCACGCCGAACTCCCTCCGGAAGGCCCGGTGGAAGGCGGAGTAGTCCTGAAAGCCGCAGCGGGCGCAGGCCTCCTGAGCCGGGACCCCCCGGCGCAGCATACTGGCGGCGGCCAGCAGCCGCTTTTGGGAAATATACTGGTGGACGGAGTAGCCCGTCAGTTGCTTGAACCGGCGCATGAAGTGGTAGCGGCTGGTGTAGGACTGGGCGGCCAGGGTGTCCACCGACAGCTCCCCGGACAGATTGTCGTTGATATACGATAAGGCCCGCTCGATTTTCGGGTCGTGAACGCTGGCGGCCACGTCCCGGTCGGTGTGGTCGTGGCCCATATCCCGGTTGAGCTGGATGAGCAGGCGGAGAAAACAGCTTTGGGCCAGCAGATCGGCGCCGAACCCCTTGTCCGACACCGCGCCCTCCAGCTCACCAAGCAGCCGCTCCAGCACCTGCCGCTGCCCCCCGTCCGGGCGCATGAGGGCGAACTGCCGCTGCCGGGCCAGCCGGAAGCAGGCGGACAGATCGGTTTTTTCGGTGCTGCCCGAGCGGAGAAAGCCGGGGTCTACATAGACGACCACCCGCTCGTAGGGGTCGTCGGGATCGATGACCGGCTTGTGGATCAGGTGGTGGCGCACCAGCAGCACGTCCCACGGCTCCAAAAAATACTCCCGCCCCTCGATCATATAGCTGGCGGTGCCGGACAGGAAGATGACGATCTTGTCAAACTCGTGGTAGTGGTACTCCATCTCCTCCACTCCCACGTCCCGCAGGTGGAACAGCCGGAACGGCTCGTGCAGATAGCCTTTTTTCTGATACCCGGATGCCACGTTCATGCCCGCACCCCCCTTTCAAGGGCATTATACAGCACTTTTTGCAAAAAAGAAAGCAGAAAATGCGATACTACTTGGAAAAAGTTGCGATATACTGATATAGTAAGATAGGAAGTGCGACCCTGTCGCCGGAAACGGGAGGTTTTTATATGAAAAACGAATGCTATTACGACGAATTTGACCGCAAGGAAAACTTGGCCTTCGACTCCAAGGTGGTCCACGGCGGCATGGGCTGCGACCCCATTACCGGCGCGGTCAGCTTCCCCATTTTCCAGACGGCCACCTTCCGTCACCGTGCCTTCGGCATCTCCACCGGCTACGACTACACCCGGGTGCAGAACCCCACCCGGCAGGAGCTGGAGCGCACTATGGCCATTTTGGAAAACGGCATCGAGGGTTTTGCCTTCTCCAGCGGTCAGGCGGCCAATATGGCCCTGTTCACCTGGCTGCCCAACAACAGCCACGTGATTTTGTCCGACGACATTTACGGCGGTACCTTCCGCATTTGCGATGAGATCTTCTCCAAGTTCGGCTGCACCTTCTCCTGGGTGGACCTGTCCGACCTGGCGGCGGTCCGGGCCGCCATCCGTCCCGAAACCAAGATGATCTACGCCGAGACCCCCACCAACCCCATGATGAAGGTGGCGGATATCGCGGCCCTGGCCGACATTGCCCACTCCATCGGCGCCCTGATGGTGGTGGACAACACCTTTATGACCCCCTATTTCCAGCGGCCTCTGGACCACGGCGCAGACGTGGTGGTCCACAGCGGCACCAAATATCTGGGCGGCCATAACGACACCATCGCCGGCATCGCCGTAGTCAAGAGCCAGGAGATGGCCGATTTCTTCCACGCCCAGCTCAAGAGCCACGGCAACGGCCTTGCCCCCATGGACTGCTGGCTGCTGCTGCGGGGTATCAAGACCCTGGCCCTGCGCATGGACCGCCACAACGAAAACGCCATGCAGGTGGCCCACTGGCTGCGCAACCATCCCAAGGTGAAGAAGGTCTATTACACCGGCTTTGAGGACCACAAGGACTATGATGTGATGTGCAAGCAGACCACCGGCTTCTCCGGTATGATCTCCTTTGAGCTGGACTGCCTGGAAACGGCCATGAACCTCTTAAGCCGTGTGAAGATGATTTTGTTTGCCGAGAGCCTGGGCGGTGTGGAGACTCTGGTCACCTACCCCATGACCCAGACCCACGAGTCCATCCCCGCCGACGTGCGGGAGAAGCTGGGCATCAACGAGCGGTTTATCCGCATTTCCATCGGCATCGAGAACGTCAAGGATATCATCGCGGACCTGGAGCAGGCCTTGGCATAAGAGGCGACGAGTATGGACCTGAAATTCACCAAAATGCAGGCCTACGGCAACGATTACGTCTACATCAACGCCGTGGACCAGCAGATAGACGACCCCAACGCCCTGGCCCGCCGGGTCAGCGAGCGGCACTTCGGCATCGGCTCCGACGGGCTGGTGCTGGTCTGCCCGTCGGACCGGGGCGAATTCCGTATGCGTATGTTCAACCCCGACGGCACCGAGGGGGAGATGTGCGGCAACGCCCTGCGCTCCCTGTCCAAGTACGTCTACGACCACGGCATGACGGATAAGACCGAGTTTGAGATCGAAACCCTGGGCGGGATTCAGCACATTTGGCTGGACGTAAAGGACGGCAAAGCCGTCAACATCACCGCCGACATCGGCCAGCCCCGCATGGATACCAAGGTTATTCCCGTCAACACGGATTTGCCGGAATTTGTCAACCAGCCGGTGGAGATTTTGGACCGGGTGTTCCACATCACCGCCGTATCCTGGGGCAACCCCCACTGCGTGATGTTCATGGATGACACCGACGGCTTTGACGTGGCCAAGTACGGCCCGGCCATCGAGCATTACACCGCCCTGTTCCCCAACAAGACCAACGTGACCTTTGCCCAGGTGGTGGCCCGGGACTATATCAAGATCCGGGAGTGGGAGCGCGGCACCGGCGAGACCATCGGCTGCGGCACCGGCTGCTGCACGGCGGCGGTGGCGGCGGCTACGCTTGGCTACTGCGACCGGCAGGTGACGGTGGAGCAGATCGGCGGCAATTTGTATGTTGACTGGCGTGAGGAGGACGGCCACGTGCGCATGACCGGCCCCTCCCACACCGTATTTGAAGGAGTCCTGTTCGATGAAACTTGAAGCCCTGCTGAAGGAATTGGAATACTCTTTGGACGCCGGAAGCGTTCAGACAGAGATCACCGGGCTGGTCTACGACTCCCGCAAGGTGGAGCCGGGCAGCCTGTTCGTCTGCCTGACCGGGTTTCAGACCGACGGACACGATTACATCCCCGCCGCCGTCACCGCCGGCGCGGCCGCCGTGGTGGTGGAGCGGGAGGTGGCTGTCCCCAACGGCGTGACCGTGATCCGGGTGGAGAACAGCCGCTACGCCCTGGCCCTGCTGGCGGCGGCGTGGTTTGACCACCCGGCGCGAAAGATGTGCGTCATCGGCCTGACCGGCACCAAGGGCAAGACCACCACCGCCCACATGATCAAAGCGATTTTGGAGGCGGCGGGCCACACCGTGGGCATGATCGGCACCGTGGGTGCCGTCATCGGTGATAAGCTGCTGAAAACCCGCAACACCACTCCGGAGTCCTACGAACTGCACGCCCTGTTTGACAAGATGGCGAAGGAGGGCTGCACCCACGTGGTGATGGAGGCCTCCTCCCAGGGGTTCAAGCTCCACCGCACGGCGGGCATCCTGTTTGACGTGGGCGTGTTTCTGAACCTGTCCCCCGACCACATCGGCGCCGGGGAACACGCGGATTTTGACGAGTATCTTCAGTGCAAAAGTATGCTCTTTGCCCAGTGCAGGCAGGGTCTTGTCAACACCGACGATCAGCACTGGCAGGCGGTGACTTCCGGGGCGCATTGCCCGCTGTCCTCGGTGAGCATGACCCACCGGGCGGATTATACCGCCACGGACATTGTGGAAGAGCGCCGGGCCGGCTTTTTGGGCAGCCGCTTTACCCTCAAGGGGCGGCTGACAGGTCAACTGCTGCTGAATATGCCGGGGCGCTTTAATGTGGAAAACGCCCTTGCCGCCCTGGCGGCGGCGGACATGGTGGGGGTGGAGCTTCCCGCCATTGCCGAGGGGCTGAAACAGGTCCGGGTCAAGGGCCGCACCCAGGTGCTGGACACGCCGGACCACTACACCATGCTTATTGACTACGCCCACAACGCCGTCAGTATGGAAAATCTGCTGCACATGCTGCGCTCCTATAAGCCCGGGCGGCTGATCTGTGTGTTCGGGGGCGGCGGCAACCGGGCCCGGGCCAGACGCTGGGACATGGGCGAGATCAGCGGCAAGTACGCCGACCTGACCGTGCTGACCATGGACAATCCCCGGGACGAGGAAGTGGATGCCATCAACGAGGACATCAAAATCGGCCTTGCCAAGCACAGCGGCAAGTACGTCACCATCACCGACCGGGGCGACGCCATCCGTTGGGTCATGGACACCGCCATGCCCGGCGACATCATCGCCCTCATCGGCAAGGGTCACGAGGAATATCAAGAAATCCGTGGCGTCAAGCACTTCTTCTCCGAGGAGCAGGTGGTGCAAAAGCACCTGCTCGGAAAGAAATAAGGTAAAAACCCGGAAGCTGCACAGCTTCCGGGTTTTCTTATTCGTGGATGGGAATGGAGAGGTCGCAGCGCGCCTCCACATTCAGCCGGGAAAAATAGACCTGCTCAAGAGGGATCCATCGGGTATAGAACCGCTCCGCCTCCTGCCCGGAATTGCGCAATGCGATGCGCTTTTTCTGCAGCTCAGGCGAAATGGCCAAAAACACCGAGAAATCGTAGTACTCCGCCAGCTCCGGGTGCATGGAGTAGGCGCCCTCGATTATGGTCAGCCTCTTGGGGACCACCTCCATCGCGGGCGCCATGGTAAATGTGGCGCAGTCAAATCTGCGATACCGGATGGGGCGTTTTTTACGCAGGGGAACAAGGACCTCCTCCAAAAACCGCTCCCGGTCCACGTTGCCGCCGGGCTGAGCAAACCGCTCCGGCGTGCGCTGTTCCGGGCGCAAAAAGAAATCGTCCATGTGGAAGACGGTACCGTCGTACCGTGCCCTTAGCGCCTCGGCCAGGGTCGTCTTGCCGCTTGCGCTGCCGCCGTCAATGGCCATGACGACTTCCCCGCTCCGCAGCAGCGTATCAAGGCATCGGAACAGGGGCTGAAAGAGGTCTTGGCCGCGTGTTTGGGAATGGGATCGTTGTTCCATGGCGACCTCCGGTTCAATTGCCTTGATGTAACGCTTTGGGCCGTTCCAAAACCATGACCAGCACCGGTATCAGCACAAGCTGCACGATGATGCCGGGAATTGCGTTGGTAAAGGCCTCGGTAAGGAATACGGCAACGGTAAAGCTGCCGCCGGTAGCACCCATGCACACGAACATGGCAACACCCCAAACCAGCCGGCCAAACAGCATGGCAGCAACCAGGGAAAGGTAAATATACGGCCTTTTTCGGGGCAGCCACCGGTGCATCAGGCCCGAAAGCGCGCCGTAGGCCGCCAGCTCAAAGGCCATGCAGACCGCCTTGGGGAACAGCGGGGGCATACCAAGGATGACCGAACGCAGCAGCGGCGCCGCAAACCCCACCACCAGGCCCCAGGGCCAGCCGCAGATAAAACCGCACAGCAACACCGGAATGTGCATGGGGCAGAGCATATTGCCAACCTCCGGAACCTGTCCGGTCAGAAAGGGCATAACGTAGGCCAGGGCCAAAAACAGGGCGGCAAGAACCATATTGCGCAATTTGTTTTGGACATTCATAGGCAACCTTCTCTCTGTAAAGCGCGGTGAGCAACGCACCCGCGACAGCTTGCTGCAGACCATTATATCACACAACCGTGAAATTTCCACTGTTGGGCCTAAATTTTCGCTGCTGTATAAAAACAAATTGCCGCCGTATGCCTTGCTCTTTTGGACAAAAAATGATAAAATAATTATTTGTAAAAATGGCGGTTTTTGTCCGCCGAAACAACACCGTCGGAGGACGATTTATGGAACGTAAAACCACGCACATTCCGCAGGCGGACATTGACCGCCAGCTGCAATACTGCCTGGAAGTTAAAGAGGTTTACCAAAGTCGCGGCGTGCAGCCCCTGGCCTTTGTGGACACCTACGGCTGCCAGCAGAACGAGGCCGATTCCGAGCGCATCCGGGGCTATCTGCGGCAGATGGGCTTTGGGTTTACGGACAAAGAGGCCGAGGCCGACATCATCGTCATCAACACCTGCGCCGTGCGGGAACACGCCGAGCAGCGGGTGCTGGGCAACGTGGGCGCCCTGGTCCACACCAAGCGCAAAAAGCCCGACCAGCTCATCTGTCTGTGCGGCTGCATGATGCAGCAGCAGCACGTGGCCGATAAGATCAAGCAGTCTTTCCGCCACGTGGACCTGGTCTTTGGCCCCCACGTGCTGTGGAAGTTCCCCCAGTTCATCCACGGCCTGCTCAGCCGCCGGGGCCGCATCTTCCAGATCCCCGACGAGGCCGGCTCCATTGCCGAGGGTATCCCCGTGGTCCGTCAGGATGGGGTGAAGGCCTGGGTGTCTGTGATGTACGGCTGTAACAATTTCTGCACCTACTGCATCGTACCCCACGTCCGGGGCCGGGAGCGCAGCCGCGACCCGGAGCTGATTTTGGACGAGGTCCGTCAGTTGGTGGCCGAGGGGTACAAGGACATCACTCTGCTGGGGCAGAATGTGAACTCCTACGGCAAGGATTTGGACAACGCCATGGACTTTGCCGACCTGCTGCGGGAAGTGAACGCCATTCCCGGCGACTTCCTGATCCGCTTTATGACCTCCCACCCCAAGGACGCCACTGACAAACTGTTCATGACTATGGCCCAGTGTGAGAAGGTGGCCCCGGTGCTGCACCTGCCCTTCCAGGCGGGCAACGACCGGGTGCTGAAAGTCATGAACCGCCGCCACACCCGGGCGGAGTATTTGGCCAAAATCGCCCGGCTGAAAGAGCTTATTCCCGACATCGTACTGACCTCCGACGTTATCGTGGGCTTCCCCGGGGAAACTACCGAGGAGTTTGAGGACACCATGCGCGTGCTGGAGGCGGTGCGGTACGACGCCCTGTTTACGTTTATCTACTCCCCCCGCGTGGGTACCCCCGCCGCCGAAATGGACGACCCCATGAGCCGGCAGGAGAAGCTGGCAAATTTCAACCGCCTGGTGGCCCTGCAGGACCAAATTTCCGAGGAAAAGCACCGGGCGTATATCGGCAAGACCGTCCGCTGTCTAATCGACGGCACCTCCGACGACCCCCGCTGGACCCTGACCGCCCGCACTCCCGGCAACCGCCTGGTCCGGCTGGACGGCCCCACGGATGCCGTGGGCCAATTCCGGGACGTCAAAATCACCGACGCCAATAAGTGGTCCCTGTACGGAGAACTTGTATAAAAGAAAGCTGGTGAGCCGTTATGGCGGAACTGACCCCTATGATGCGGCAATATCTTGAAATAAAAGAAAAGCACCCGGACTGCATCCTGTTTTTCCGTCTGGGCGACTTTTACGAGATGTTCAACGAGGACGCCAAGACGGCCTCCCGGGAGCTGGACCTGACCCTGACCACCCGGGACCGCAACAAGCCCGAGGATGAGCGCACCCCTATGTGCGGCGTGCCTTACCACTCCTGCGACAGCTACATTGCCCGGCTCATCGCCAAGGGGTACAAGGTGGCCATCTGCGAGCAGACCGAGGACCCCGCCCTTGCCAAGGGCCTTGTGGAGCGGGAGATCGTGCGCATCATTACCCCCGGCACCGTCACCGCCGCCTCCATGCTGGAGGAGGGGCGCAACAACTTCATCTGCGCCGTGTGCGCCGAGGGGGAACGCATGGGCCTGTGCCTGTGCGACATCTCCACCGGCGAGGTGTATGCTACCTCCATCGCGTCTGACGAGCCGGCCCATCTGGAAAACGAGCTGGGCCGCTACCGCCCGGCGGAGGCGGTCCTGTCCCCCGGGGCCACGCAGGTGGAGGGTCTGTGCGACTTTTTGTCCGCCCGCCTGGACTGCACCGCCCAGCAAATGGGCGGGGAGCGGTTTGACTTCGACAGCGCGTGGGCGCTGACCTGCCGCCAGTTTGGTCAGGAGGGTCTGCCCACGGACGACCCGGCTGCCGTCTGCGCCGCCGGCGGTCTGCTGAGCTATCTGTACGAAACCCAAAAGACCGACCTGTCCTACATCGCAAACTTCAATTACTACACCACCGGCCAGTTTATGGAGCTGGACCTGACCGCCCGACAGACCCTGGAACTGACGGAGACCCTGCGGGCCAAGGAAAAGCGGGGTTCCCTGCTGTGGGTGCTGGACAAGACGAAGACCGCCATGGGCAGCCGCCTGCTGCGCGGGTGGATGGAGCGGCCCCTGCTGTCCCCGGTGCAGATCGGCCGTCGTCAGCAGGCGGTGGGCGATTTGGTGGAGGACATCATCACCCGGGAGGAGCTGGCTCTCGTTCTGCGTGAGGTCACCGATCTGGAGCGGCTCATCGGTCGGGTGGTCTACGGCTCCGCCGGCGGGCGGGACCTGGTGGCACTGGCCAACGGCCTTGGCAGGTTGCCAGACATCCGTAATTTGCTGGAGGGCTGTTCCTCCAGCCTGCTGCAAACCCTGCGGCAGGAGCTGGACGACCTGCCCGAATTGAGAGAGGAACTGGGCCGCGCATTGGTGGACGAGCCGCCCTTCTCCGTGCGGGAGGGTAAATTCATCCGGCCCGGCTACCACGCCGACGTGGACCGTCTGCGCAACGTCATTGACCACGGCGGCGAGCTGCTGGCCCAACTGGAAACCGAAACCAAGGAGCAGACCGGTATCCGCAACATGAAGGTCAGCTATAACAAGGTATTCGGCTATTACATCGAGGTGGCCAAGAGTCAGATCGACCTTGTCCCCGAGGGGTGGGTGCGCAAGCAGACCACCGTCAATTCCGAGCGGTACATTTCCCAGGAACTCAAGGAGCTGGAACACACCATCCTGTCCGCCCAGGACCAGGTGGTGGCCCTGGAATATCAACTGTTCTGCCAGTTGAAGGAACAGGTGTGCGCCCACGTGGCCCGTATCCAGCAGTCCGCCGCCGCCGTGGCCCAGGTGGACGTGCTGTGCAGCTTCGCCTCCGTGGCCGCCGCCAACAGCTACTGTATGCCCCAGGTGGACGACAGCGACGTGCTGACCATTGTGGAGGGCCGCCATCCCGTGGTGGAAAAGATGCTCAAGGGGACGCCTTTTGTCCCCAACGACACCCACATGGACGGCACCGGCGACCTGTGCGCCGTCATCACCGGCCCCAACATGGCGGGTAAGTCCACCTATATGCGCCAGGTGGCCCTCATCGTGCTGATGGCCCAGATGGGCAGCTTTGTCCCGGCTAAGTCCGCCCGGGTAGGCATCGTGGACCGGGTCTTTACCCGCATCGGCGCCAGCGACGACCTGGCCGCCGGCCAGTCCACCTTTATGGTGGAGATGAGCGAGGTGGCCCAGCTTTTGCGCCACGCCACCGGCCGTTCCCTGCTGATTTTGGACGAGATCGGCCGTGGCACCAGCACCTACGACGGTATGGCCATCGCCCGGGCGGTGGTGGAGTTTTGCGTGGACAAAAAGCGGCTGGGGACCAAGACCCTGTTCGCCACCCACTACCACGAGCTGACCCAGTTGGAGGGCCAGTTGCCCGGGGTGAAAAACTACAACATCGCCGCCAAAAAGCGCAAGGACGACGTGATCTTCCTGCGGAAGATCGTCCGGGGCGGCGCTGACCAGAGCTATGGCGTGGAAGTGGCCAAGCTGGCCGGTGTCCCCGACCGGGTCATCAAGCGCGCCCGGGAGATTTTGGACGAGTTGGAGCGCGGCGAGGGCCGGGGCGTCGGGGACGCCGCCCCCTGCACACCGACGGACGGTCAGGTATCCCTCGGGGATATGGGCGGTCAGACCGTGCTTGCCAAACTGCGCATGACCGACGTGAACATTCTCTCGCCCATCGAGGCGCTGAACCTGTTGGCGGAGCTGAAAAGCGACCTGAACGGCTGAAATAAGGCTTTCCCTCGGGGGAAGCTGGCACGGCGAAGCCATGACTGATGAGGGGGCGACTTACGCGCAAGGTTCCGACCTTGCCCCCTCATCTGCCCCCTCCGGGGGCACCTTCCCCCAGGGGGAGGGCAAAACTGATTTCAAGGGGTGATTTTATGCCCGACATTCGCATACTGGACAGCCATGTGGCCGACCTGATCGCCGCCGGCGAGGTGGTGGAGCGGCCTGCCAGCGTGGTCAAGGAACTGATGGAGAACGCCATCGACGCCGGCGCCAAAAAGGTCAGCGTGGAAATCGAGTGCGGCGGCATGACCCTCATCCGGGTGACCGACGACGGCTGCGGCATCCCCGCCGACCAGTTGGAGCGGGCCTTCGTCCGCCACGCCACCAGCAAGCTGCGCACGGAGTACGACCTGGAGGCCATCGGGACGTTGGGTTTCCGTGGCGAGGCTTTGGCTGCCATCGCCGCCGTGGCCCGCATCCGGGTGACCAGTCGCACCGCCGACGCCGAACTGGGCGCCGTGCTGAAGCTGGAGGGCGGCATTGCCGCTATGGTGGAAGAGGCGGGCTGTCCCCTTGGTACGGAGATGGAGGTCCGGGACCTGTTTTTCAACACCCCCGCCCGGCTGAAGTTTATGAAGAAAGACGCGGCGGAGGGCGCGGCGGCCTTCGGCATGGTCCAGCGCATTGCCCTTGCCCACCCCGAGGTCAGCGTCAAGTTTATCCGGGACAGCAGGCAGGAGCTGCTCACCCCCGGGGACGGACAGCTGCAGAGCGCGGTGTACGCCGTCATGGGCCGGGAATTTGCCCTGGGCTTTATGCCCGTCCGGGGCAGCGGCGAGGATATGACCGTCACCGGCTTTGCCACCCTGCCCACCTGCTGCAAGGGCAGCCGGAATTATCAACATTTCTTCGTCAACGGGCGCTACATCAAGTCCCGCACCATGACTGCCGCCGTGGAGGAGGCCTATGCCAACCGCAAGATGGTGGGCAAGTTCCCCGGCTGCGTCATTCATCTGCAGACGGGACTGAACAAGGTGGACGTCAACGTCCACCCGGCCAAGACGGAAGTGAAATTCGTGGACGAGCGGCAGGTGTTTTCCGCCGTGTACCACGCGGTGATGGCCGCTCTGGACGGCGAAAAGCAGCATCCCGCCGCCGTGATGGACAAGCCGCGCCCCCACGACACCGTCACCCCCAACCAAATCAAGTTCAACGCCACCCCCATTCCCAGACCGGAACCCAAGGCGGCGCCCACATCCCTGCCCCTGCACGACTTCACCGCCCCCAAGGCCGCGCCGGTGCAGTCTCCGGTGCAAAAGCCCGTGACGCCCACCCCCGCACGGACAGCGCCCCCCACATCCGTCACCTGGACACCTCCGGCGGAGAAGCCCGCCCCCAAGGCGGCCCTCGCGCCCGTCGTAAAGCCGGAGCCGACTCCGGCCCCCAAGGCAGACTCCGTTCCCGCCAAGGCGGAGGTCAGCGAGGAACCCCAGGAGCAGCCGTGGAAGATCACCGGGGAGCTGTTTGACACCTACATCATCGTGCAGCAGGGCCAGCGCGCCCTGCTCATCGACAAGCACGCCGCCCACGAACGAATGAATTTCGACCGCTTGAAGGCAGAGGGGTATGAACCTATGGTCCAGCAGCTTCTGACCCCCGCAGTCTTTACCCCCGCGGCCCAGGAGCGACAGGTACTGGCGGAAAATCTTCCCCTGCTGGCCAAGTTCGGCTTTGAGGTGGAGGAGTTCGGTGCCGAGGCCCTCATCGTCCGGCAGGCCCCCTTTGACGTGGACGCGGCGGAGGTGGTCAACACCCTGACCGAGCTGGCCGCCGGCCTTTTGACCACCGGCCGGGCCGACCCCGCGGCGGCCCGGGACCACCTGCTGCACACCATGGCGTGCAAGGCGGCCATCAAGGGCGGTTGGAAGTCCGGCCCTCAGGAGCTGGAGCGGGTGGCCAAAGCGGTCATGGACGGCAGCGTGAAGTACTGTCCTCATGGCCGGCCCGTGGCCATTGAGCTGACGCGCAAGGATCTGGAAAAGCAGTTCAAGCGGGCGTAAAATGCGCACACCTTTTCGTAGGGGCGGCCTGCGGCCGCCCGCGGGCGCGCACAGCGCGCCCCTACAAACGGGTTTCTGAAAGGCGGTGAGAATGTGCCACCTAAAATTTTAGTTATCACCGGACCTACCGCCTCGGGCAAGACCGCCCTTGCGGTGGAGCTTGCCAAGCTCCGGGGCGGCGAGGTGGTATCTGCCGACTCCATGCAGATCTATCGGGGCATGGACATCGGCACCGCCAAGCCTACGGCGGAAGAGATGCAGGGCATCCCCCACTATATGCTGGACGTAGTGGACCCCGGCGAGAACTTTTCCGTGGCCCGCTACGTAGACATGGCCGCCGCCTGCGTGGACGACATTCTCGCCCGGGGCAAGCTGCCCATCGTGGCCGGAGGTACGGGGCTGTACATCGACTCCCTGCTGTCAGGGCGGGACTTTGCCGCCTTTGACCCGGACAGCGACCTGCGCAGTCGGCTGGAGGCCGACTTCGCCCAATTGGGCGGCGAGGCCATGCTTGCCAAATTGGCACAGGTGGACCCGGACTCCGCCGCACGGCTCCACCCCAACGATGCCAAACGTATCATCCGGGCGCTGGAGGTCTTTGAGTCCACCGGCACGACCATTACCCAGCACAATCTGCACACCCAAAGCATCCCGCCCCGGTACGAGGCCCTGACCATCACCCTCGCCTTTGACCGGCGGGAGGATATGTGGGCGCGTATCGACCGTCGTGTGGATGAAATGATGGCGGCGGGGCTTGCCGACGAGGTGCGGGCGCTGCTCAGCAGCGGCCTTGACCCCCGCTGCACCGCCATGCAGGCCATCGGCTACAAGGAGTTTACCTCCGCCCTGACCCAGGGGGGCGACCTGCAGGCCGCCGCGGAGGAGGTCAAGCTCCGCTCCCGCCAGTACGCCAAGCGGCAGCTGACCTGGTTTGCCCGGAATAAGACCGCCTGTCGATATAGCTGGGGAAGGGAACCGAATATTCACGATTGCCTACGGTATTCGACAGAAAAAATGGAAGAATTTGGTATATGATGCACTGGGGCGGGGACACCGTCCAAGAAAGAAAAGGAGTGCATCATTATGCAAAAAGCAAACAATCTGCAGGAAATCTTCCTCACCCAAGTCCGCCGGGAGCGGCGGCAGGTCACCGTTTTTTTAATGAACGGCTTTCAGATGCGGGGCTTTGTGTCGGGTTTTGACGCATTTACCCTGGTCCTGATGACCGACGGAAAGCAACAAGTTATTTACAAGCACGCCATCTCCACCATCGTGCCGGAGCGGCCCATCCCTTTGGAGCGTGAGGAGGTAACGGCGTAAAGGAGCGTCCCTATGAAAGAAGGAACCACCATCACAAAACTGGTCATGCTGTTTTTGGTCGCGTGTCTTGCGGCCTATTTCGGCATCTACATCGCGCAGGGCCTGACCGACGAAGTGACCACCGCCGTGGTCTACACCTACACGGTCAACGACAGTGTGGAGACCGACGGCCTGTTGGTCCGGCAGGAGCAGGTGCTGCCCTCCTACGACGGAATTGTGAACGTGGTTCCCGGCGAAGGGGACCGGGTTGGCTCCGGCCAAACGGTGGCCGTCATCTACCGGGATGCCGCCGCCCAGGCGCGGGAGGACGAGATCCAGGCCCTGACCATGGAGATAGAGCTGCTGGAATACGCCATGTCCCAACCCTCCATGACCAGCGGCACGGCTCAGTTGGAGGACCAGGTATTCCAGTCCGCTGTGGCCCTGCGCGCCAGCACGGCGGCCGGGGAGTTCGGCCGGCTGGAGGAGCAGGTGCTGGAGCTGAAACGTTCGGTGCTGCGCCGGGACTACACGTATGGACAGAGCATCGATGCCGGCCGCCTGGGTCAGTTGAACGAACGCCTGCGCCAGCTGCGCAGCCAGGCCGCCATGGATACCAGCCGCGTGCTGGCAGAGCAGGCGGGCATCTACTCCGCCCAGGTGGATGGCTACGAGGACCGTCTTACCCCCGACGTGGCACTGGTGCTGACCCCCTCCACCCTGGAAAGCCTGCTGGAGCAGGACCCACCCACAACTGAAAACTGCCTTGGAAAACTGATCACCGCCAACCGCTGGTACGTGGTGATCTCCCTGCCGGAAGCGCGGGTGGACAAGCTGTACCGGGGCGGCACGTTGCTGGTGGGTTTCACCGGCGATTTTGAGCGAACGGTGGAAATGCGCATTGACCACATCAGCCGGGTAGAGGACGGCCACTGCGCCGTGACCCTGTCCACCGATCGCCATCTGTCCGACACCACCCTGCTGCGCACCCAAACGCTGGAGATCATCTTTGACCGGCAGGAGGGTCTGCGCGTACCCAAGGCCGCCGTACACATCCTGATGAAGGAGACCACGGACGAGGCGGGCAACACGGTACAGACCACCACCACCGGCGTGTACGCCGTGGTCAACGGTCAGGCGGAGTTCCGAAAGGTGGAAGTGCTGGCGGAAGGTCGGCAGTTCTACGTGGTCCGCTCTTTGGATGAGGGCAAAACCACCCTGCGGACCGGAGATCAGGTCGTCGTCCGGGGCAAGGACATTCACGACGGCAAGGTGCTGGCCGGATAAAGGAGGGACGCTTATGTTGATGGAAGATCGCCTGCACGCGGTGCAGGAAGCAATCGCGCAGGCGGCCCGCCGCGCCGGTCGCGACCCCGGGGACATCACCCTGTGCGGGGCCACCAAGACCCAGTCCGACGATACCATTCGCGCCGCCATCGCAGCGGGGCTGCAGGTGTGCGGCGAAAACCGGGTGCAGGAGCTGTGCGCCCACCTGGAGTCCGACGCCTACGCCGGGGCGGAGCAGGTCCATTTCATCGGCCATCTGCAGACCAACAAGGTCAACAAGGTGGTGGGCCGTGTGGAGCTGATCCACTCGGTGGACTCTCTGCACCTGCTGCAGGCCATTGACAAGCAGGCCGCCAGGTTGGCCCTTGTGCAGGACATCCTGCTGCAGGTCAACATCGGCATCGAGCAGAGCAAGGGCGGCGTGGAACCGGAGGCGCTGGAAGCGCTGGCCGCCGCAGCCTGCTCCATGGAACACGTGCGCCTGCGCGGATTGATGGCAATACCACCTATTGCGTATGAACCGGGGGCAAATACACATTATTTTGTGAAAATGCGTCAGCTTTTTGTTGACACACAGGCCAAAATGCCACATAATAGGTGTAGTATGGATTGTCTGTCCATGGGTATGAGCGGCGATTTTGAGGACGCCATCGCCCATGGGGCCACCTTGGTACGCGTGGGTACCGCGTTGTTTGGCCCGCGCCCCGCCCCCGGACAGGTATAACACGGAAGAAACGAGGAAATGTTATGGGAATTTTTGACGAGCTGAAGCGCCTGACCCGCTCCTATGAGGACGAGGATGAGGAAGTTTTCGACGAATTTGAGCCTGTGACCCGCAGCGAAAGCCGCCGGGAGCGGGGCAGCCGTGCCGAGCGTACCGAACGCAGCGAGGCCGGTGTCTACGCCGCCGAGCAGGAGCGCCGCAGCAACAAGGTGGTCAATATCCACACCACCACCCAGCTGCAGGTGGTGCTGGTCAAGCCCGACCGCTATGAGAATGCCAGCGAAATTGCCGACCACCTGCGTGAAAAGCGCACTGTGGTGCTGAATTTGGAGTCCACCAACAAGGATGTGGCCCGCCGTCTGCTGGACTTCCTGTCCGGCGTGACTTACGCCCACGGCGGCAAGATCAAAAAAGTCGCCCTGTCCACCTACATCATCACCCCCTACAACGTGGATATTTTGGGCGACCTCATCGACGAGCTGGAGAACAACGGACTCTACTTTTAATTGACTGAAAACAGATAAATCCGGCCGCCTTGCGGCCCGCAGGAGGTAATTACCATGCTGACTCCCCAGGAAGTATCCGAGCACGCATTTGCAAAAGCGACCTTTGGTGGCTACAACATGGCCATGGTGGACGAGTTTTTGGACATTCTCACCGCGGACTACACCGCCCTTTATAATGAAAACGCCGTGCTGAAAAGCAAGATGAAGGTGCTGGTGGACAAGGTGGAGGAATATCGCGCCACCGAGGAGGCTATGCGCAAGGCCCTCATGAGCGCACAGCGCATGGCCGACCAACTGGTGCAGGAGGCTCAGGAGAAGAAGCAGTCCATCCTGCAGGAGGCCGAGCAGGAGGCCGCCGAGCAGACCGCCGAGATCCGCCGTCAGATCGAGGTGGAGCAGGCCCGGCTGGTCGCCGCCCAGCAGGCCACCGCCGCCTATGTGCAGCAGGTGCGCCAGCTACAGGCCAACGCCCTTGGCTACCTGGACCGCCTGGACGAGATCACCCCCGATGTGGAACCCGCCCCCCTCACCCGCGAGGAGCAGGCCGCCCAGGAGATCGAGGACAGCGTCCAGCGCATTTTGGAGGCTCAGCTCTCCGCCGTCCGGCAGGAGCTGGACGCGGAGGAAGAGGTGGAAGAGCCTACCACCGATTTGGACCTGAAGCCGGACCGGACCACCGAGTTTGCCCCGGATCGCAAGGCCCCCCTGTTCGATGACGAGGACAACTTCTTCGAAGAGGTGGACGCCGACGCCATCGAGGACGAGGATTTGGACAAGACCCGGGTCATCCACCGGGATTTCGGCCCCCTGGAGTTCGGGAAGGATTACGAGATCAAGTAAGCGTTCGAACCGTCTTGAGCAGCACCCGCAAGGGGCGCGCCGCATCCGCAAGGCAGTAAAACCGCCAACGGCTGCGCAGGCGAAGCGTGACAAACCGAACCAAAACTGCGCATCCGGGAGAGGAAAAAACACCTCTCCCGGATTTTTCTGCTTGACATTCGGAACAAAAGCAGATAAGATACAGGGGCATACGAAAATGCATGGACGAGGACGAGTACCCATGTTTCCGCCGTACAGAGAGCTGCCGTTTGGTGCAAGGCAGCGGGCGGTCCTGGCGAATATCACCTCGGAGCAGAGAGCTGAACTCCCACGGGACAGTAAGCCCCTCCGGCAGCCCCCGTTACCGGGCATAGCTTTGAGTGGTCGGCACAGCCGGCAATAAGAGTGGTACCGCAGAGGGTTCTCCTTTGTCTCTTAACGAGGCAAGGGTTTTTTTATTTTTTATACACAATGTCATTTGATATAGGAGGAAACAGATATGGATTACAACAAGACCATCAATCTGCCCCAGACCGAATTCCCCATGCGCGCGGGTCTGCCCAACCGGGAACCCGGTATGCTGGAGAAATGGTACGAGATGGACCTGTACAACGAGCTGCTGAAAAAGAACGAGGGTAAGCCCCGCTTCTCCCTCCACGACGGCCCTCCCTTCTCCAACGGCAACCCCCACATGGGCCACGCCATGAACCGCTCTTTGAAGGACTTTATCGTGCGTATGCACGCCATGCGCGGCTACTGGACCCCCTTCGTCCCCGGCTGGGACAACCACGGTATGCCCATCGAGTCCGCCATCATCAAGGAGCAAAAGCTCAACCACAAGGCCATGAGCGTACCCGAGTTCCGCACCGCCTGCCACAACTACGCTCAGAAGTACATCGACATCCAGCGCGAGGGTTTCAAGCGGCTGGGCGCCCTGGGTGACTGGGACCACCCCTACACCACCATGGCCCCCGAGTTCGAGGCCGAGGAGGTCAAGATCTTCGGTGAGATGTACAAGAAGGGCTACATCTACAAGGGTCTGAAGCCCGTGTACTGGTGTCCCAAGGACGAGACCGCCCTGGCTGAGGCCGAGATCGAGTACAAGGACGACCCCTGTACCACCGTCTACGTCAAGTTCGCCGTCAAGGACGACCAGGGTAAGCTGGCCAAGTACGGCGACCTGAACAAGATGTTCTTCGTCATTTGGACCACCACCATTTGGACCCTGCCCGGCAACCTGGCCATCGCCGTCCACCCCCGCGAGAGCTACGTGCTGGTCAAGGCGGATAACGGCGAGATGTACATCGTGGCCGAGGCCCTGTGCAACAAGGTCATGTCCGTGGGCGGCATCGAGAACTTTGAGATCGTGGAGCGTTTTGTGGGTCAGGACTTCGAGTATATGCTGGCCCAGCACCCCTTCCTGGATAAGACCAGCCAGCTCTGCACCGCCGAGTACGTCACCATGGACTCCGGTACCGGCTGCGTCCACACCGCCCCCGGCTTCGGTGCCGACGACTACGAAACCTGCAAGCGCTATAAGATCGAGATGGTAGTCCCTGTGGACGACCGGGGCCGCCACACCGATTACGCCGGCAAGTACGCCGGCATGAAGACCGACGAGTCCAACCCTGTCATTCTGGAGGATATGAAGCAGTCCGGCGCCCTGCTGGCCAGCGAGGAGATCATCCACTCCTACCCCCACTGCTGGCGCTGCAAGCACCCCATCATCTTCCGGGCCACTCCCCAGTGGTTCTGCTCCGTGGACGCCTTTAAGGAGGACGCCTGTAACGCCTGTGACGACGTGCGCTGGCTGCCCGCCTGGGGCATTGATCGCATGAAGGCCATGATCCGCGAGCGCGCCGACTGGTGTATCAGCCGCCAGCGCCGCTGGGGCCTGCCCATCCCCGTGTTCTACTGCGAGGATTGCAAGAAGCCCGTCTGTGACGACGCCACCATCGCCGCCGTCAGCGAGCTGTTCGCCGCCAAGGGTTCCAACGCCTGGTACGAGAACGAGGCTGCCGACATCCTGCCCGCCGGCTACAAGTGTCCCCACTGCGGTGGCACCCACTTCTTCAAGGAGGAGGACACCCTGGACGGCTGGTTCGACTCCGGCTCCACCCATTTCGCCTCCATGAAAAAGACCCAGGGCTTCTGGCCCGCCGATATGTATATCGAGGGTCTTGACCAGTACCGCGGCTGGTTCCAGGCGTCTATGCTGACCGCCGTGGGCGCGTTGGGGCAGGGCGCACCCTTCAAGCAGTGCCTGACCCACGGCTGGACCGTGGACGGCGAGGGCAAGGCCATGCACAAGTCCCTGGGCAACGGCGTGGACCCCGCCGACGTGGTGAAGAAGTACGGCGCCGACCTGCTGCGTCTGTGGGCCGGCTCTGCCGACTACCACGTGGACGTGCGCTGCTCCGACAACATCTTCAAGCAGCTCTCCCAGAGCTATCTGAAGTTCCGCAACACCGCCCGCTACTGCCTGGGCAACCTGGCCGGCTTCAACGCCGACAAACTGGTGGCTCCCGCCGAAATGCTGGAGCTGGACCGCTGGGCCGTCACCAAGCTCAACGAGCTGATCGACAAGTGCTTCAATGCCTACGACGAGTACGAGTTCCACTCCGTGTCCCACGCCATCAACGACTTCTGCGTGGTGGAGCTGTCCAGCTTCTATCTGGACATCATCAAGGACCGCCTGTACTGCGAGGACACCGACGGCCTGAGCCGCCGCTCCGCCCAGACCGCCCTGTGGCTGATTTTGGACACCATGACCAAGCTGTTTGCCCCCATTCTGGCCTTCACCTGCGACGAGATTTGGCAGGCCATGCCCCACAAGGCCGGGGATGACGAGCGCAACGTGGTACTCAACGAGATGAACAAGCCCTTCGCGGACTACGCCCTGTCCGGCGAGCAGATGGCCAAGTGGGCGCGCATCATCGCCATCCGGGACGCCGTCAACGGCGCGCTGGAGGCCGCCCGCAACGAGAAAACCATTGGCAAGAGTCTGGAGGCCAAGGTGGCCCTGACCGTGACCGCCGAGGACGCCGACCTGGCCGAGCTGGACGCTGAGTATTTGGCCGACCTGCTTATCGTGTCCCAGGTCGAGGTGACCGTAGGCGGCGCGCTGGCCGTGGCCGTGGCCCCCGCCGAGGGTGAGAAGTGTGAGCGCTGCTGGAAGAACCACATCAAAGTGGGCGCCTGTGCCGACCATCCCGGCCTGTGTCCCCGATGTGCCGGCGTCATCGCAAAGTTCACTTCTTTTGAAGCGCTCTGACGAGTACTTCAAATCCGTTTCCTTGCGCTGCCGCTTCCCCAGACGAATCGCTTGCGCTGGGTTCGCCCGGGGACCCCGAGTTGCCGCCATCGACCCCGCTCTGCTGGCCGAATAAGTTACAAACAAACCCGCTGACCAGTTTTTGGTCGGCGGGTTTTCAAATGCAGCGAAGGCCGCGTTCCTCAAGCACAAACCGCCAGGAAGGTGAACCGGCTTCCCCTCGGGGGGAAGCTGTCAGCCGCAAGGCTGACTGATGAGGGGGCGTATCGGGGCATTCTGTTGTCGCCACCTCATCCGACCTCACTGCGCTCGGCCACCTTCCCCTCAAGGGGAAGGCAAACGCGCTTGCGGAAAAAGAGTCCGAAGCAAAACACCCCTCCCGGTTTCCGGGAGGGGTGTTTATTACGCTTATTCGGATTTATTTTGCGCTTCCAAATACTCCTCCATGACCTTGAGGACTAGATTGGCTACGCTGCGGCGCTCTTTCTGCGCCTGGGCCTCCAATTCGGCCTTAAATTCAGATGTCATGCGGATACTGATTTGCGTATCTGTTTTTGCCATATCCAGCCCTCCTTTGACTAACATCATACCGCATTGCATCACATTGCGGTTGACATTCTTTGCAGGTCTTTGGTATGCTATGCATATACACAACGGGAGGGATAAATATGGAAAACAAAGAAACGCTGACGGCAAAACAGTATCATGAGTTGTACGTCAAGGCCTTTGCACGGCTGGCAGATATTGCCGGACAGGCAGAAGCCGCCATGCGGGAGCTGGAGGAGCTTATGCTGCAAATGGGTGATAAATCGTAATTTACACACTCCTCCGGTCGTGTTATAATAGGGGACAGTACACGACCGAAGGAGATTTTTATGCCTTATTTCATTGTCGCCGCCCTGCTGATCGCCCTGGATCAGTGGGTCAAGTGGTGGACCACCGCCGCCTTTTCCGCCCCCGCCCCGGGACTCAGCACCACCGTGGACAGCGCCAAAGCCCTTTGGCCCGGCGTGGTGGAACTGACCCGGGTACATAATTACGGTGCCGGCTGGTCCAGCTTTTCCGGGCAGCGCTGGTTTTTGGCCGCGGTTTCGATCCTGGTGGTCGGCCTTGTGCTGTTCGTGGTGTTCAAGCGCTTCGTCCGCCACCCTCTCGGCCTGATCGCGGCAACCCTGATATCCGCCGGCGGCATTGGCAACCTGATCGACCGGGTCCGCCTTGGCTACGTGGTGGATATGTTCCACTTTGAATTTTGGCCCAGCTATCCCGTATTCAATGTAGCGGACATCTGCATTGTGCTGGGCGGCCTGCTGGCGGCGATTTACTACCTGTTCCTGTATGAAAAACACGATGCGAGGAAGCCGTTGAATGGAGATGCTGATACTCCAACCGAATAAGGAGGATGCAGGTCAGCGGCTGGATGCATGGGTATGCGCCCACGCAGACGGCCTGACTCGTTCCGCCGTCCAGCGGCTGCTGGAGCAGGGACACATCACCCTGGCCGGCAAGCCGGTGGCCAAGAATTACCGACTGACCGGGACGGAACGTCTGGAGCTTCTGCTGCCCGAGCCGGAGGCGGTGGACATCCTCCCCCAGGCCATCCCGCTGGATGTGGTTTTTGAGGATGATGACGTCATCGTGGTCAACAAGCCCGTGGGTATGGTAGTCCATCCCGCCCCGGGACACCCGGACGGGACCCTGGTCAACGCGCTACTGCATCACTGCGGCGACAGCTTATCCGGCATCAACGGTGAGCTGCGACCCGGCATCGTCCACCGCATTGACCGGGACACTTCGGGCCTCATCATTGCCGCGAAAAATGACGCGGCGCATTTGGCCCTGGCCGCCCAATTGCAGGACCATACCCTGGCCCGGACCTACGCCGCGGTGGCGGTGGGCGGTTTCCGGGAGGACGAGGGGACGGTGGACGCCCCCATTGGCCGCCACCCGATCGACCGCAAGAAAATGGCCATCGACCGCAGAAACGGCCGGGAGGCCATCACCCACTGGTCGGTGTTGGCGCGGTATTCCGGCTATACGCTGGTGGAGTGTCGGCTGGAAACAGGCCGCACCCATCAGATCCGTGTCCACATGGCAAGCATTGGCCACCCCCTGCTGGGCGATGTGGTCTATGGGGCAAAAAAGCCCTATCCCGGCCTTGTGGGACAGTGTCTCCACGCCCGAAAGCTGAAATTTATCCACCCCTCCACCGGAAAGCCGGTGGAGTTGGAATGTCCTCTGCCCCAATGGTTTGAGGCGGTACTGAACAAGTTGAAAGCGTAAAAACATCCCTTCGCCATGCGAAGGGATGTTTTTTATTCCAGCGAAACCACTCGTTTTCGGTACTGCGTGGGGGAGATGCCGACCGTCTGTCGAAAGACCCGGCTGAAGTAGTTGCAATCGGAAAAGCCACAGGCAAGGGCGATTTCCGTAACAGACAACTCCTTTTTCCGCAGCAGCTCCGCGGCCGCGTTCAACCGCAGCCGCCGCAGGTAGTCCTTGGGAGTCTGCTGATAGAGCGCCTCAAACTGCCGGCGGAAGTGCCGCTCCGACAGACACACCGAGTCGGCAAGCGCCGCGATGGAAAGGGGTTCGGCATAGTCACGCTCCATTTTGGCAAGGGCGGCGGCCATCTGCCATGTGCCGCGCTCCGGCATGGAACGGCTGTAATTGCGGGAGAGCAACACAATCAGCTGGGCAAAGCCACTGAGCAGGACGGTCTGAAACCCGGGGTGGGCCCGGGCGTACTCCTCCTGCATTTCGTCCAAGAGTGCCTGTGCCCGTTCCAGCTCCATTGGCTCCAGCTTCAGCCGCCGGACGGTGGGGTCCTCCGGCTGCTCCATACGAAACAGGGCGTGAAACCCCGGCAGCTTCAGCAGGTCGTTGCCAATGCCGCGCATGGCGTGGCCGTTGAAGCCCAGATTATAGAGGGTCAGTCCATCGATTTGCGATATCTCGTGGGTTGCTCCTTTCTCAACAATAAAGACATCGCCGGGGCCGATGGGAAACTCTCTTCCGTTTATGGAGTTGATGGCGCTGCCCGACAGGATGATTTCCAGCTCGTGAAAATCGTGGGTGTGGGGGCGGTAGTCCCGGGCGGGAGTTACCCGGTGCAGGGAGAAGCCCAAATCCTCATAGCGCAGCATGCCGGAAAACTTTACATTCTTCATGTCCGAATTGTACTAATATATGGCCGAAAAGTCAAGGACGGCATGGCATCTTTTTGCTATAGTGACTCTAAGGACCGGCCTTTGTCGGCCAAATCTTCCCCGGGGAGGTATGAAGATGTCGCGCTATATTCCCTTTTCCCTGCATTGGGACGATGCCCCGCTGGATATTTCTTTTGTGTTTGAGCAGGAAAAGCCTGCCGGAAAACACGGCTTTTTGACCATTCAGGGGGACAAAATGGTGTTTGAGGACGGCACGGTGGGCCGCTTCTTCGGCACATTGTTCAACAGCGGGATGAATTTCTGCTCCCACGAGCACGCGGAGATTGTGGCCCGCCGCCTTGCCAAGTTCGGCATCAATGTGGTACGCTTGCATCAGATGGATGCCGATTCCGCTTGTCCGAATTTGTTTAATTTCACCCGGGGTGCCCACGAGAACAACACCCGGTCCTTCGACCCCCGCAGCCTGGACCGGCTGGACTATCTGCAGGCCTGCCTGAAAAAAGAGGGCATTTACGTCTACGTGGACGGCATCAACCACCGGATTTTCCGCTCCGGCGACGGGGTACGCAGCGCCCATCTGGTGGATCAGCGGGCCGGGCGGCCCTTCTGCCTGTTTGACCCCACCATGATTGAGCTGGAAAAGAAGTTCAACCACGACCTGATGACCCACGTCAACCCCTACACCGGCCTGCGCTGGTGCAACGACCCGGCGGTGATGGCCTTTAAGCTGGCCCCGGAGCTGACCATGTTCCAGCTGCCCACCGCCGACAAGTGGCCCATCAACGGGGTGGAACCCTACTGCACCGAGCTGGAGAGCCGCTACCGGGCCTGGGCCGCCCGGCAGGGCATCGAGGTGGGCCCGGAGCCGGTAGATCTGGACTCCAAGACCAACCGATCTCTGCGGGCCTTCTACGTACAGCTGGAACGGGACTATTATGAGGAAATGACCGCCGCCCTGCGGGCTGACGGCGTAAAAGTCCCTATCATCCGGGACGCGCCCATGTTCTGTCTGGACCACCTGACTGCCCTGAACGGCGCGGACTACAGCGACAACCATCTGTACTGGTGGTCCGGCGACCAGCGGGACTTTATGAGCAAGAACCTCAGCGGCAGTTTCAACACCATGGCCGAGAGCTTTGCCATCACCCGCCTGGGCAAAAATGCCCACTTCATCTCTGAGTGGGACGCCCCCTGGCCCAACCACTACCGGGCGGAGGCCCCCATCTTCCTGCCCGCCTACGCCTGTCTGCAGGGCACCTCCGGCATGACCGTCCACACCTACCGCTACGGCTGTCGGGAGGACGAGTATACCACCGGGCGGCTGGGCCGGGACATCGTCATCGGCGGCAGCTACTACCGGGGCACCTTCGACACCTACAACGACCCGGCCAAGTTCGGCCTGTTTTACCACGCCGCGCTGATGATGCGCCGCCATGACGTTCAGGAAGCGAAAGAGTGGGTCAGCATCAAATTCCCCCACCACACCCAGCCCGAGTCCATCGTCTACCCCAAGGACATCTCGGGCCACATGGCCGGGGACATCTACCGGCACAAGGTTTCCACCCGGTTGGAGGGTATGGAGCCCTTTGCTGACCGGGAAATTCCCTACGATATGCCCGCCGGCTCCCGCATGGAGCTGTCCGACGCCGGCGACCTGACCATCGTCACCGACGAGAGCTACCAGCGGCCCAAGGTGCTGGTCTCCGACACCGGGGAGCTGGTGCGGGATTTGGAGCGCTCCATCGGCACCGTGGACAGCCCCAACACCAAGGCGGCCTACGGCTTCATCGGCAACCACCAGCTGAAGCTGACCGACGTGACCATCCGGGGGGAGACCGATTTCGCCGTCATCGCCCTGTCCACCCTGACCGACGACCCCATCTGCAAGTCGGAAAACATTTTGCTGACCACGGTGGGTCGGGCGAAAAACACCGGCTACACCGATGAGGAGTTGCCCAACGGACACCGCAAGGTCACCAACCACGGCACCGCGCCGGTGCTGGTGGAGGTCATCGAGGCGGAAATCCGCATCCGAACCCCCCACCACAACATGCGTGTGGTGTCCATCGACGAGGATGGCTTTATCACCGGCAAAATTCCCAGCCGTTACGAGAACGGCGAGTTGATTTTCGAAGTGGGCAAGGAATTTGCCCAGATGTACTACCTGATTCAGACCGTATAAAAGGGAGGAAAAAAACCATGAGCAAACTGTTTGCGGCCTTTGGCGAAATCGAACTGCCCTGCCCCATCGGGACCCTGATTGGCGGTTGGATTCCCCCGGAGCGGCCCATGCGCATGAAGCTGGATCCCCTGCAGGCCAATGTAGCCATTCTGAAAAATGACGATGCCACCTTGGTGCTCATTAGCCTGGACCTGCTGATGATTGATATTGAGGATGCAGACGAGATGCGCCATCAGGTGGCGCAGGTAGCAGGCACCACCTACGAGCACGTTTTGATTTCCACAACCCACACCCACTGCGCCCCTGCGGCCACGGAGCAGTACGATGCGCCCAAAAACCACCCCTTCGTCGCCCAGCTGAAGCAGCTGTTGGTGACCTGCGCCGAGCAGACCTATGCCAAGCTGGAGCCGGCGGTGCTGGGCAGTGGCTTCACCTACGAAACCGACATCACCTGGAACCGCCGCTATCTCCTGCGGGACGGTTCCGCTTGGGCACACCCCCAACTGGACAAGATGGAGGTGCTCTATGCCGAGGGCCCCATCGACCCGCAGGTGGGCGTACTTTGTGTGCGTGACATGGACGGCAACGCCGTGGGCTACGTGGTGAATTTCGCCTGCCACCCCCTGTTTTACGGCGGGCAGTGCATTGCCACGGCCAACTTCCCCGGTGTGCTGCGCCGGGAGCTGAAAAAGCTGGAAAACCCCAACTGCGTCACCGTGTTCCTGCAGGGTGCCGCCGGGGATATCAGCCACAGCAACCCCTTCGACCGCACCCGCACCACCATGGAATCGGTAGGCACCCGTCTGGCCCAGCGCAGTTACGAGGTGGCCCTCGCCGCCCAGTACAGCGACGAGGTGACCCTGAAGGGCGTGGCTGCCGATGTGCAGCTGCCCAAGCGGGTGCTGACCGACGAGCAGATTGCCCGCGCCAAGCGGGTTTTGGCTGGGGAAGATGTGGTCATCGAGCCATTCTGGCACCCCGTGTCCAGCATGGACAAGAAGGTCTTTGCCGCCAAGCTGGTAGAGTTGCGGGAGGATTGCGATAAAGAGCCTCTGCTCCGTGCCCCGCTGCAGGCCCTGCAGATTGGCAACACCGCATGGGCCAGCGTCCCGGCGGAGCTGTTTGTCAAGCTGGGCATGCAGGTCAAGCTGGGCCGCAAGGTAGATCAGACCTATATCTCCGCCTACACCAACGGCATGGTGGGCTACGTCTGCACGCCGGAGGCCTACGAGCACGGCGGTTACGAGGCAACCCCCTGCGGCGGCAGCCGTGTGGACCCCGGCGCCGGCGCCGTCATTGTGGACGGCTTGCTGAATTTGCTGGCAAAACTCTAAATTCCATAACAAAACCCCCGTTTGCTTACGCAAACGGGGGTTTTTCTTGTCTTATGGGTGGAAGCCTTACTTGATTTCCTCGCCGGCTTCCTTCTTGGCCTTGATCTCGCGGATGGCGTCCTTGTAGGACAGGTTGACGCGGCCCTTGTCATCGATCTCGGTGACCTTGACCCAGATCATGTCGCCGATGTTGACCACGTCCTCCACCTTCTCCACGCGATGCTCGGCCAGCTTGGAGATATGCACCATGCCGTCCTTACCGGGAGCCAGCTCCACAAAGGCGCCGAACTGCAGGATGCGCACCACCTTACCGTAGTACAGCTGACCCACCTCGGGAACGAAGACGATGGTCTCGATCATCTTCTTGGCGGCGTCGCAGGCCTCGGCATTGGGGGAGGCGATATGGATGGTGCCGTCGTCCTCGATGTCCACGGTGGCGCCGGACTCGGCGGTGATCTTCTGGATCACGCTGCCGCCCTTGCCGATGACCTCGCGGATCTTGTCGGGGTCGATCTTGATGGTAATCATCTTGGGGGCGTACTTGCTGACCTCGGGACGGGGCGCGGCGATGCAGGGCAGCATGATCTCGTCCAGGATGGCGTAGCGGGCATCGCGGGTGATGTCCAGCGCCTCCTTGATGATCTCGTGGGACAGACCGTCGTTCTTCAGGTCCATCTGAATGGCGGTGATACCGGCCTTGGTGCCGGCGACCTTGAAGTCCATCTCGCCGTGGAAGTCCTCCACGCCCTGGATGTCGATGAAGGTGGTGAAGCCGCCCTCGTCGTCCTGGATCAGGCCGCAGGAGATACCGGCAACGGGAGCCTTGATAGGCACGCCGGCGTCCATCAGGGCCAGGGTGGAGCCGCAGATGGAACCCTGAGAGGTGGAGCCGTTGGAGGACAGCACCTCGGACACCACACGGATGGCGTAGGGGAACTCCTCCACGCTGGGCAGCACGGGGATCAGGGCGCGCTCAGCCAGGGCGCCGTGGCCGAACTCGCGGCGGTTGGTGCTGCGGGGAGGCTTGGCCTCGCCCACGGAGTAGGGGGGGAAGTTGTAGTGGTGGAGGTAACGCTTGTCCTCCTCCTCCCAGATGGTGTCCAGCTTCTGGCTGGCGGCCAGGGTATTCAGAGTGGCGATGGACAGCACCTGAGTCTGACCGCGGGTGAACATACCGGAGCCGTGGACACGGGGCAGCAGGCCAACCTCGGCGGCCAGGGGACGGATCTCGTTCTTGGCGCGGCCGTCCACGCGGTGACCCTCCAGCAGCCAGGCCTTGACGATCTTCTTCTGGAACTTGTAGGTGAACTCCTCCAGATAGCTGTCCAGGTCGGGGTACTGCTCCAGGTACTTCTCACGCCACTTGGCGATCATGGCGTTCCAGCGCTCCTCGCGCACGTTCTTGTCGTCGGTGTCCATGGCGGCCTTGGCCTCGTCCATGAAGTTGGCCACGATGTCGTCGAACAGCTCCTGGTTGAAGGCGGCATGCTCGTAGTCCATCTTGGGCTTGCCCACCTCGGCCACGATCTGGTTGATGAAGGCGATCTGCTTGCGGATCTCCTCATGGGCCTTGACGATACCGGCGTACATGATCTCGTCTGGGATCTCGTCGGCACCGGCCTCGATCATGACCACCTTCTCCTGGGTGGCGGCCACGGTGACGTCCATGCGGCTGGTCTTGCGCTGCTCCTGGTTGGGGTTCAGCACGATCTGACCGTCGCAGTAGCCCACCTCCAGGCAGCCGATGGGGCCGGCGAAGGGAGCCTCGGACATGCTCACGCAGGCGGAGGCGCCGATCATGGCGGTCACCTCGGGGGAGCAGTCATAGTCCACGCTCATGACGGTGCAGTGGATGCACACGTCGTTGCGGAAGTCAGCGGGGAACAGGGGGCGCATGGGGCGGTCGATCAGGCGGCTGGCCAGCACGGCGGGCAGGGAGGGACGACCCTCACGGCGCATGAAGGAGCCGGGGATGCGGCCCACGGCGTACAGCTTCTCCTCAAAGTCAACGGACAGGGGGAAGAAGTCGATGCCGTCGCGGGGACGGGGGGCCACGGTGACAGCCACCATGACGGAGGTCTCGCCGTAGGTGACCATGGCGGAAGCGGAGGCCAGCTCGGCCATCTTGCCCACCTCGATGGTCAGGGGGCGGCCGCACAGGTCCATGGTCCACTTCTTGTTCTTGGGGAACTGCTTTTGGGTGATGATAGTAGCCATAATTACACTCCTTTTCTTTGGTTGGCCGGAGCACGCCCTTTAGCACTTGAATAAACAACCGCATTCCCCGCTGTTCGCGACGGCTCGGACGCTTATTCAACTGCTAAAAAAGCGCTGTGCGCTCCGGCAAATGGTTTGGTACAGATGGGAAGAAAGGGTGGCATGGTCGTTCCACGCCACCCTCTATTCTCAAAATTACTTACGGATGCCCAGCTTGGCGATCAGAGTGCGGTAACGCTCGATATCCTTGGCCATCAGGTAGTCCAGCAGCTTGCGGCGCTTACCGATCATCTTGTACAGGCCGCGGCGGCTGTGGTTGTCCTGCTTATGCACGCGCAGATGCTCGGTCAGCTCGTTGATGCGAGCGGTCAGAATGGCCACCTGGACCTCGGGAGAGCCGGTGTCGGTAGCGTGGGTGCGGTTGGCCTCGATAACGGCCGTCTTTTCGTCCTTACGGATCATAGTTGTTTCCACCTTTCAAATTATTTCCCTGTGGCTGCGTAACGGGCGGGTAGAGCCCCACCCTGTTGGGTGAGCCGGTATCCCGAAACGAAGCGGACGGGCAGATGCGCATGAAATCTCATGCTCGGTTACTATACCACAGTTTTCCCCCGGTGTAAAGCAAAAAATGCCGTTTTTGTGGGAATTTTTTGCCTTTTTTCAGCCTATACCACATCTTGGGTTTCCTCGCGGTGTTGACACACGAAATGTAACGCCGCACGGAAATCCGTGCGGCGTTTTTGGTTATTTATACTTTTGACTTTCCGCAACCGCAAGTTGGTCACAGCGGTTGTTGTACGGATTCTCCGCATGACCTTTGACCCAATGTAAATTGACCTGATGGCGGTCGCACAGGGTCAGCAGCCGGTCCCACAGGTCGGGGTTCAGGGCGGGTTTTTTGTCCGCCTTGATCCAGCCTTTGGCCTTCCATCCCCTGGCCCAGCCCTTTTCCAGGGCGTCGATGACGTACTTGCTGTCGGAATACAGCTCCACGATACAGGGTTCGGTCAGGGCGGCCAGGGCGGTGATGACCCCGGTCAGCTCCATGCGGTTGTTGGTGGTCTGCGCTTCGCCCCCGGACAACTCTTTTTTGTGCTGGCCGTACATCAGGATGGCGCCCCAACCACCGGGGCCGGGGTTGCCGGAGCAGGCTCCGTCGGTGTAGATGGTTACGGTTTTCATACAATTCCTCTTTCTGCGCTTGCGCAGTTTCCAATTCCAGTTCCAAGGATACAGGATATTGGCCCAAAAGTCAAATGCCCGAAACATGGCCCTTTGATTGTGAAAACGGGAAAGACAGCCGACCAAGAAAAAGGCCACCCACGGAACCGCGAGCCAAAGCAGTATCGCCGCACCAACACCCACCAAAATCCCCTCTGACAAGTTCATAATACACCCCCTTAATTTGTATATTAACACACTTTGTTTGTTAATGCACCTTGTTGCTGTGTATTTGCCCTTTTCGCCGTTGCTAACTATTTCACTCGGTTTGGGTAGAATATCCCTGAGGTGAATGCAAATGGATATTCGGCACTATGATGTTTGGGTAAAAATTGGCCTTAACATTCTCCATTACCGGAAAGAACAGCGGTTGACACAGGAACAACTGGCCGACCTGTGTGGCGAAGACGGAATGAGCCGCAACCACATCCAACGCATTGAAACTGCCGCCAGCTCTTGCAGTTTGGACACGCTTATCAACATCGCCCGGGCATTGGGTATCCCCCTGTACAAGCTGTTTGAGTTCAAAGAATGACAAAAAACGACACCGTCACGTGTGTGACGGTGTCGTTTTTTATGTATGCGGTTTCTTTAAGCCTTCCCCCGGGGGAAGGTGGCGCGGCGCTGCCGCGACGGATGAGGGGACATTTAATTCCACCTCCCGATTAATTGCGGCGCATACGCCTTCAAAATTTGTTTTGATATCCAAATTGGTAAAGCGGATGACGCGCAGTTTTTCCACCTGCTGCAGATACTCCGTCCGGGCTGCATCATACTGCAGTCCGTCCTCTTCAAAGTGCTGCGAACCATCCAACTCGATAACAAGTTTGGCGCGGTCACAGTAAAAATCCACAATGTATCTGCCAAACGGCTTCTGCCTGCGAAACTGCAGGGGGTGATTTTTCAGAAAATCATACCACAGATGGTTTTCCTCTTTTGTGGCATTCTTTCTCAGTTCCTGGGCGCGGGTTCGTGTCAACATTTCTTTTTCCATATCCGTGACTGTCCCCCTCATCCGTCCCCTTCGGGGACACCTTCCCCCAGGGGAAGGCTTATTCTTCGGCTGGTGTTTCAGCGGTTTCAGCCTCTTCCTGCACCTCGTGCTCGGTCAGAGCCATGGAGATGACCTTGTCGCCATCTTCCTTGAAGCGCATGACGATGATACCCTGGGTGGCGCGGTTGTTGGTGACCTTGATATTCTCCACGGGGGTACGGATGAGGATACCCGCCTGGGTGACCAGCAGCAGGTCCTCGCTGCCGTCCACCACCTTGACACCCACGATCTTTCCGGTCTTCTCGGTGACCATGTAGTTCTTGATACCGATGCCGCCGCGGTTGGTGATGCGGTACTCCTCCACGGGGGTACGCTTGCCGTAGCCCCGCTCGGTGATGGTCAGCACGTCCTTACCGGGGATGGCACGGGCGGCGCCTACCACGTAGTCGCCGGGACGCAGCTTGATGCCCCGGACGCCGACGGCGGTGCGGCCCATGGCGCGCACGTCATTTTCGTCGAAGCAGCAGGCCATACCATCGTGGGTGGCGATCAGGATCTTCTGCTTGCCGTCGGTCTCACGCACGGCGATCAGCTCGTCGCCCTCGTCCAAAGTCAGGGCGCGGATACCGCTTTGACGGATGTTTTTCAGGGAGGACACAGGTAGGCGCTTGACGGTGCCGTTGCGGGTGACCATGACCAGGAACAGCTCCGCCGCGTCGTCCAAAGTGCGGGTGTGGATCATGGTCTGCACCCGCTCGCCGGGTTCCACCTGCAGAATGTTGACGATGTTGGTACCCTTGGCAGCCTTGCCGCTTTCGGGGATCTGATAGCCCTTCTTACGGTAGACCTTACCGGTGTCGGTGAAGAAGAACAGGTAGTCGTGGCTGGAGGCGGTGAACACGTCCGCCACGCAGTCCTCGTCCCGGGTGGTCATGCCCCGCTTACCCTGGCCGCCCTTGCCCTGGGCCACGTACTCGCTGACAGGGGTACGCTTGAGGTAGCCGGCCTGGGTCAGGGTGAATACACACTCCTCTTCCTCAATGAGGTCCTCGATATCGATCTCGTCGGCCACGTCCTGAATTTCGGTAACACGGTCGTCGCCGAACTTGTCCCGGATGGCGGTCAGCTCCTCCTTCAGGATGTCCCGGACCAGGCCGTCGTCGGACAGGACGCGGTTGTAATATTCGATTTTCTCCTGCAACTCCTTGAACTCGTTTTCCAGCTTCTCCCGGTTCAGGCCCTGCAGGGCGATCAGGCGCATATCGCAGATGGCCTGAGCCTGCACGTCATCCAGGCCGAAGCGGTCCATCAGGTTTTGCTTGGCGTTGTCGTAGCTGCTGCGGATAATTCTGATGACCTCGTCGATATTATCCTGGGCGATGAGCAGACCCTCCAACAGGTGGGCGCGCTCCTGGGCCTTGCGCAGGTCGAAGCGGGTGCGGCGGACGATGATATCCTTTTGGAAGGTCAGATACTCGTCCAAGATCTGCCGCAGGGACAGGATGCGGGGCTGCTTTTGGTCGTTGACCAGCGCCAGCATGATGATGGAGAAGCTGGACTGCAGGGCAGTCTGCTTAAAGAGGTTATTCAGCACCACCTGGCCGTTGGTGTCCTTCTTCAGCTCAATGACGATACGCATACCGTTGCGGTCGGTTTCGTCACGCAGGTCGGAGATACCCTCCAACCGTTTTTCCTTGACCTGGTCGGCGATGGCCTTGATAAGCTGGCGCTTATTGACCTGATAGGGCAGCTCGGTGACGATGATGCGGGTGCGGCCGTTGCCGAAGTCCTCAAACTCTGTCCGGGCGCGGACCATGACCTTGCCCCGGCCGGTGGCGTAAGCGGCACGGATACCGCTGCGGCCCATGATGATGCCCCGGGTGGGGAAGTCGGGACCCTTGATATGTTCCATCAGATCCGCCAGCTCCGCCTCGGGATTGTCCAGCACGCAGATGCAGGCGTTGATGACCTCGCTCAGGTTGTGGGGCGGGATGTTGGTGGCCATACCCACGGCGATACCGCTGGAGCCGTTGACCAGCAGGTTGGGGAAGCGGGAGGGCAGAACGCGAGGCTCCTGCATACTCTCGTCAAAGTTGGGGTCCCAGTTGACCGTTTCCTTGTCGATGTCCCGGAGCATCTCGTCGGAGATCCTGCTCATGCGGGCCTCGGTATAACGGTAGGCGGCAGGAGGGTTGCCGTCCACGTCACCGAAGTTGCCGTGGCCGTCCACCAGCATATAGCGCATGGAGAAGTTTTGGGCCAGACGAACCATGGCGTCGTACACGGAGGTGTCGCCGTGGGGGTGGTACTTACCCAGCACGTCACCCACGCAGGTGGCGGACTTCTTGAAGGGCTTGTCGCTGGTCAGGCCGGACTCGTACATACTGTACAGAATACGGCGGTGGACGGGCTTCAGGCCGTCCCGCACGTCGGGCAGGGCGCGGCCTACGATAACGCTCATGGCGTACTCGATGTAGGATTTCTCCATCTCCTCCACCAGGTGGGATTCGGTAATGACCTGGTCGGGGAAGAGGATGTCTTCGGGTTTATAACTGCGGTTATGTGCCATAGTGTATGTCTCCTTTGGTTGTCATTCCGAGCCGGTGCGCACACCGGCGTGGGAATCCGTACTCCACAGGTCTTTCCATTGGGGATTGTGCATCTCTATCAGCCGGTTTTTCTTCTTTCTGCTCCAGGATTTGATCTGCTTTTCTCTTGTAATGGCAGCATCTACGCTTGGCGTTGCCTCAAAGTAAACCAGCTTTGTAACATGATATCTTGCAGTAAAGCTGTTCGGGTCTGCGTGGTTGCGATGTTCCCAAATTCTTCGTTCAAGATCATTGGTCATTCCGGTGTAAAGCGTCACGTCGGTCTTGTTGCTTAAAATATAGACAAAATAGTCCATAATACCTCCGCACAAAGAACGGATTGCCGCACCAGTCTGCGGACTGGTTCGCAATGACAGCGCAAGCCACCGTTTCTCGTCATTCCGAGCCGGTGCGCACACCGGCGTGGGAATCCGTACTCCACATCAGAAGTCCAAATTGACTGCGTACTGGGCGTTTTTCTCGATCCACTGCTTGCGGGGTTCCACCTCTTCACCCATCAAAATGGTGAAGATCTGGTCGGCCTTTACCGCATCGTCCAGGGTGATGCGGCGCAGGGTACGCTGCTCGGGGTCCATAGTGGTCTCCCACAGCTCGTGGGCATCCATCTCGCCCAGGCCCTTGAAGCGGTTGATGACCACCTTGGCGTTGGGGTTATCCTCCCGCATTTCGGCGGAGATCTGGTCCCGCTGCTCGTCGGAGTAGGCCACGCGCACGTTCTTGCCCCGGGTCAGCTTGTACAGGGGGGGTACGGCGGAATAGACGTAGCCGTTTTCGATTAGGGGCCGCATATAGCGGAAGAAGAAGGTCAGCAGCAGGGTGCGGATATGGGCGCCGTCCACGTCGGCATCGGACATGATGACGATCTTGTGGTAGCGCAGCTTTTCGATGTTGAATTCCTCCCCGATACCGGCGCCCAGGGCCACGATGAGGGGGGAGAGCTTATCGTTGCCGTACACCTTGTCCACACGGGCCTTTTCCACGTTGAGCATCTTGCCCCACATGGCCAAAATAGCCTGGAACCGGGAGTCCCGACCCTGAATGGCGGAGCCGGCAGCGGAGTCGCCCTCGACGATGTACAGCTCGCACAGGGAGGGGTCTCGCTCGTTGCAGTCCTGCAGCTTATCGGGCATTTGGCCGGACTCCAGGCCGTTCTTGCGCCGGACGTTCTCACGGGCCTTGCGGGCCGCCTCCCGGGCGCGGGAGGCCATAAGGGCCTTTTCCAAAATGGCCTTGCCCACCTGGGGATTTTCCTCCAGGTAGACGTCCAGCTTTTCGCTGACTACGTTGTTGACCAGAGTGCGGATCTCCGCGTTGCCCAGCTTGGCCTTGGTCTGACCCTCGAACTGAGCCTCGGTCAGCTTGACGGAGATAACGCAGGTCAGGCCCTCGCGGCAGTCCTCGCCGGAGAGCTTGTCGTCCTCCTTCAAAATCTTCATGCGGCGGCCATAGTTGGTCAGGGCGGTGGTCAGGGCGCGGCGGAACCCCTCCTCATGCATACCGCCCTCGGGGGTGCGCACGTTGTTGGCGAAGGACACCATGTTCTCCTGATAGCCGTCGTTGTACTGCATGGCGATCTCTGCCATGGAGTCCTCCCTGGCACCGGAAACGTAGATGACCTCGTCATGGACGGCGGCCTTATTGCTGTTGAGCCAGGTAACGTACTCTCGGATACCGCCCTCGTAACACATGGAGTGGCAGCGGTCCTCCTCCGGCTTGTCGGCGCTTGCCGCCCGGGCATCGGTAATGGAGATTCGCAGGCCGGCGTTCAAAAACGCCTGCTGCTGCATACGGGTGTGGAGGGTCTCGTAGTTATACTCGGTGGTATCGAACATCTCCGGGTCGGGCTTGAAGGTCACGATGGTACCGGAGCGGTCGGTGTCCCCGACGATGGTCATTTCCTGCGTAATATGGCCCCGGGCAAACTTCATCTGATGAATTTTGCCGTTTTTGTGTACCTGCACCTCCAGCCACTCGGACAGGGCGTTGACCACGGAGGCACCCACGCCGTGCAGACCGCCGGACACCTTGTAGCCGCCGCCGCCGAACTTGCCGCCGGCGTGGAGAATGGTGAAGACGACCTCCAGTGCGGGCTTGCCGGTCTGGGGCTGGATGTCAACGGGGATACCGCGGCCGTTGTCGGTGACGGTGATGGAGTTCCCCTCGTTGATGGTGACGGTGATCTCGTCACAGTAGCCGGCCAGGGCCTCGTCGATGGAGTTGTCCACAATTTCATACACCAGGTGGTGCAGACCGGACTCACTGGTGGATCCGATATACATACCCGGGCGCTTGCGGACTGCCTCCAATCCCTCCAGCACCTGGATCTCGGAGCCGCCGTATTCGTGTTCTACCTGTGTGGAGTTCAGTTCCAGTTCTTCAGACATAGTTTACCTCCGCTGTTTCGCTATGCGATGTACTTAAAATAAACACTTAATCTAACTCAAATGTACCGCGCTCCGCCCGGCCCTGCAGGGCGGCGGAGGACAATTGGGTGACGTAGACCTGCCAGTTTTCACTGCCATTGTCGGTGACCACGAAGGACCGGGGCAGGTCGTCACACAGCCAAATGACCCGGCCCTCCTCCTGGGCAAGCTCCAAAAACTCCCGGGTTTTGAAGGCCCAACTGGCATTGTCCATATCAAATATCCCCACCACGTCCCGGTAGGGGACCACGGTGGATTGACCGAGATGCAAATACATAAAAAACTCCTTTTGGCTTCCCCTCGGAGGCTGCACAGCCGTTAGCGACTATGTCGCTTTACGGATGTGGCGTACCCCTTGCGGGCAGAAGCTGTCAGCCATAGGCTGACTGATGAGGGGGCGACTTCCTGAGCGTCTTACCTACCCTGCCCCCTCATCCGTCATTTGCTTGGCAAATGCCACCTTCCCCCCAAGGGGAAGGCTATTAAACCAGCTTGCCGTCCCTGATGTGGAAGGCCTTTCCGCCCTCCAACCCCTCCAGCTTTTCCTCCTCGCAGCAGGTGATGAACACCTGTCCGCCCTGAATGCGGTTGAGGACGAAGGCCTGGCGCCTGGGGTCCAGCTCACTTAATACGTCGTCCAGCAGCAGCACCGGCCACTCACCGGTCTCCTCCTGCACGATCTCACGCTGGGCCAGCTTCAAAGACAGGGCGGCAGTGCGGGTCTGACCCTGGGAGCCGTAGGTTTTGGCCGACAGGTCGTTGAGCGTGACCTGCACATCATCCTTGTGGGGGCCGGTCAGGCACTGGCGGCTGTCCAGCTCCGCCTGACGGTGGCTCTCCTGATGGTCCAGCAGCTGGGGCAGGATGACTTTCGGCTGAGCCATGGGGTCGGCAACGGTGGACACTGTTTCGTACTGCAGGCCCAACTGTTCCCGTCCGCCGGAGAAGTCGGCGTGGATGGCGGGGGCGTGTTCCATGAGCCGGCGGATATAGTGGGCGCGATAGTGGATCAGCATGGCCCCGGTCTGCGCCATACGCAGATTAAAGTCGTCCAGGGTGGCCAGCAGGGACGGATTTTCCGGCCAGTCCCGCAAAATGCGGGTCTTATGCTCGTACAGGCGGTTGTACTCCGCCAGGGCCTGGGCATAGGCGGGCCGCAGCTGGCAGATGGCGGTGTCCAAAAAACGGCGGCGGGCGGCGCCACCCTCCCGGATGAGGTACAGATCCTCCGGGCAGAACAGCACGCTGGTCACGATACCCGCCAGTTCCCCGGCGGTTTTCAGCCGGACGCCGTTGGAATAGAGCTGCCGGGCCTTTCCCCGGGACAGCCGTGCCTCCAGGGTAAAGGTGCGCTGCCGGGCGGACACGTCGGCCTTGATGAAGGCGTCGTCCACCCCCAGCATGATCATTTCCTTATCGAACCGGGCGCGATGGGACCGGGCGGTGGACAGATAGGCCAGGGCCTCCAGCAAATTGGTCTTTCCCTGGGCGTTTTCGCCGTAAATCAGGTTCACTCTGGGGTCAAATTCCGCCTGCAGATGGGGATAGTTGCGGAAAAAATCCAGCTCCAGTTTCTGAACGATCATTCCACGACCAACTCCAGCTCGTTATCGATGGCGCAGCGGTCACCGGGACGCATTTTCTTTCCCCGCATGGTACAGGTCTCGCCGTTGACTGTGACCCGGCCCTCCTGAATGATGAGCTTGGCGTCGCCGCCGGTCTCCACAGCGCCGGCAAACTTCAGCAAGTCCTGTAACTTGATAAATTCAGTGTGAATTTGAATGTTATGAGAGTCCATAAAAAGCCTCCGGCTAAGATATGAGATATGAGTTATAAGATATGAGACAGATAAGAATGAGAGAATCTGGAGTTATCTCATATCCAGCTGAAAGCCGATCAATTGGCTTTCAAGCGCACGGGCAGAACCATGTACACGAAATTCTGCTCCCCCTCAGCGGGCAGGATGATACAGGGGGCCACGCCGGAGGACATCTCCAGCCGGACCCGGTCAGCGGGGGCGGCCTTCAGGGCGTCCATCAGGTATTTGTTATTAAAGCCGATCTCCAGGCCCTTGCCATCACCGTCGATGGAACACTGGTCAAAGGCGTCGCCAATGCCGGTCTTGGTGGTGATGGACAGCAGACCGTCCTCAAATACGCAGCGCAGGGGGCTTTTCAGCTTGTCACTGATAATCAGGGAAACACGGTCGATGGAGGCCAGCAGAGAGCGCTTGTCGCCCTCCACCTTGATGGCGCTGTTGGCGGGAATGGCGTTGCGGTAGGCCAGGAACTCACCCTCCAGCCGACGGCTGACCAAAATGGTGTCGCCGGTATCCACCTGAATGTGGCGGGCGCCCTGAATAACGGTGACGGGGGCATCGCCACCGGAGCAGATTTTTTCCACCTCGCTCAGGGCGGAGCCGGGTACCACGAAGGAGAAAGTCTGTCCGCCCTTCTTGGCGGAAAGCTGCTCCCGCCGCAGGGCCAGGCGATAGCCGTCCACGGACACCACGGTAAGCTGGTTGTCCTCCACCTCGAATAGGGAGCCGGTATGGACCGGACGGCTCTCATTATCGCTGACGGCGAACAGAGTCTGAGAGATCATGGCCCGCAGGGTTTCCTGGGGCAGGGTCAGGGTGTTCACGTCGTCCACGGTGGGCAGCTCGGGAAACTCCTCGGGATCAGTGGCCAAAATGTTGAACTCGCTCATACCGCAGCGGACCTTGACCATGTAGTTATCGGAAGAGAAATACACCACATCGTCGGGCAGCTTGCGCACGATCTCGCCAAACAGCCGGGCGGACAGCACCAGGCTGCCCGGCTCGGTCACATCGGCGGGGACCACGGTACGAATCCCGGTTTCAAGATTGTAGCCGGTCAGGCGCACTGAACCGGTGGCCTCCACCAGCAGACCCTCCAGAGCGGGAATGGAGCTTTTGGGTGAAACGGTACGGGAAGCGGTGGCAACCGCATTCAGCAAAAGGGCTTTTTCACAGGAAAATTTCATGAGGGAAAACCTCCTTCGTTTTTCTCTTTCAAAGAGAGAAAAGAATTATATTTCTTTCGTGGTGGTGGTAGTAGGCGATTTTTTTGTGGACAAACCCGGCAATCCGCTGGGACAGAATGGACAGGGCGTCCACAGGGTATGTGTACGGGCGGGCCGGCTTTCCACAGGCCGCCGGACGGACCAAAATTATCCACAGGGGGTTTTGCACATTTCCACGTTTTTTGTGGAAAATGGTTATTCGTAGCGTGCGTTAATATTGGCGGTGATATCCTTGACGATCTCGGCCAGCTCCGGCTGGGTTTTGATTTGTTTTTCGATGCGCTCAATGGCGTGGAGTACGGTACTGTGATCCCGGTTGTCAAATTCACGGCCGATCTCCTTCAGAGCCAGGCTGGTCATGGAGCGGATCAGGTACATAGAGATGTGCCGGGCCATGGTGATATCCTTGGTGCGGCCCTGACCGCGCAGTTGCTCGGGTTCGATGTTGTAGAATTTGCAGACCTCTTCAATGATGACGTCGGCGGTGGGCAGGATGTCGGCCCGATCCTTGAACATATCTTTGATGGCCTTAACAATGGTGTCCTTGTCTACGTTGTCGCCCATGAGCTGCTGATAGGCCAGGATTTTATTTATGATACCTTCCAGCTGGCGGACGTTGGCGGTGATATTTTCCGCGATGAGCTGCAGCAGGAAGTCGGGCAGGTCGATGCCCCGGCGGATACACTTGTTTTTGATGATGGCCATGCGGGTTTCATAGTCCGGCGGCTGGATGTCGGCCAGCAGACCCCACTCAAAGCGGGTTTTCAATCGGTCCTCCAGCCGGAGCATTTCCTTGGGCGGCCGGTCCGAGGTAAGCACGATCTGTCGCTTGGACTCGTAGAGTGTGTTGAAGGTATGGAAGAATTCCTCCTGGGTCGCTTCACGGCCGGCGATGAATTGCACGTCGTCCATCAAAAATACGTCGGCGGCGCGATACTTGTTGCGAAACTCCTGATTTCGACCCTCGCGCACGGCACGAATCAGCTCGTTGGTGAAGTCATCGCCCTTGATGTACACGATGCGGTAATCCGGATGGTTTTGCTGGATGGTGTGGGCGATGGAATAAAGCAGGTGGGTTTTACCCAGACCGGACTCGCCGTAGATAAACAGGGGGTTATAGCTTTCGGCGGGGTTGTCGGCTACCGCCTGGGCGGCGGCATGGGCAAACTTGTTGGAGGAGCCAACCACGAATTTGTCAAAGGTGTAGTCGTCGGTGCCGGGGACGGAGCTGACCGTCTTGGGGCGATTGAGGGTTTCCGCCTCCTCCCGGGAGAGGATCTGTACATCGAACTCGACGGAGAACAGCTCTTTCAGTGCCTTTTGGATGTTGGGAATATAGAATTTTTTGATCATCCCCCGGTTGAAGTCCGTGGGGGAACACAAAACAAAACGATCTGCCTCGATTGCCACGGCGGTGGCATCGGAAAACCAGGTCTCGATGGTGACGGGGGTCATATCTGCCTGCATCAGGAGCAAAATTTTTGCCCATACATCTGCGGCGGAATTTACCATAAAAATGCAACCTCCTACGTTGATTATTTTTTGCCGCCGGACAGATGGGAAAAGCCCCGCGGAAAAAGGGAAAACGCCCTGCAGGCGCAAGGAAAAAACAGGACGAGCCACTCTAACTCATTATAGCAAAAATCCGCCCCGAGAGCAAGAAAATAATGCACAATTTTATTTATAAATGTGTAAAAACTGTGGTGCGGCCCGGTGTGAAGCCACAACATATTGTGGCATAGGGAAAAGACGGCATTTTCCTAAAAAAATTGGTTGACAGAACACGTTTTTATATACTATAATGAGTGGCACGCTGTGTTTCGGCATAGCTTTTTTGACGACCGCAGCCGACTTGTTTCGGCTGTTGTGGTGGGTCGCTCCGGCGGCCTGAGTATTCTATCAGGAGGTGTCCCGTATGCTTCGTACCTATCAGCCCAAAAAGCGTCAGCGTTCTAAGGAGCATGGCTTCCGTAAGCGCATGGCTACCCGCAACGGCCGCAAGGTTCTGGCCCGCCGTCGCGCCAAGGGTCGCGTGCGTCTGACCCACTGAGGTGGCGCCAACAAGCGATGACATCGTTTAATTAGTAGGGGCGTGGGATAGAAATCCCCCGCCCCTGCGTGAGCATCTCAGCCTTTTTGGAGGGTGAAGACGGATGAAACACACGGTTTCCCTGAAACTGAATCATGAGTTCCGCCGTCTTTACAACAAGGGTCGCACGGCTGCCAGCCCATACATGGCGGTCTACTGCCGCAAGACTCGTCTGCCTTACAGCCGGCTTGGTCTGACCACCGGCGTCAAGCTGGGCAAGGCGGTCAGGCGCAACCGGGTCCGCCGCCGTCTGCGGGAAATCTACCGCACCAACGAGTGGCGTCTTGCCCCCGGCTGGGACGTGGTCGTGGTGGCCCGGGTCAAGGCGGTTTACGCCGAGTACGGCCAGCTGGAGCGCAGCTTTTTGGCCCTGGCCCAAAAGCTGGAGCTGTTGGAGCAGAACAAATGAAAGCGCTGCTGCTTTGGCTGATCCGGCTTTACCGGTCTTACATCTCTCCAAATCGGCCCCCGTGCTGCCGCTTTATCCCCACCTGCTCCCAGTACGCGCTGGAGGCGGTGGAGAAGTACGGCGCCTGGAAGGGCGGCTGGCTTGCCCTGAAACGATTGTGTCGCTGTCACCCCTTGCACCGACAGAAGTCCATCGAGTACGACCCCGTGCCGTAGCGTTGGCCCGTCCGCCTGGACGGAAATGACAGTTTAATATTATACTGGAGGAAAATATGGGTTTTATCGACATTATCATTACTCCGTTTTCCTGGTTGCTGACCGTCTTTTACAATTTTACCAGTGATTACGGTCTGGCCATCATCTTGTTTGCCCTTGTGGTGAAGGTCGTCCTGTTCCCCACCAGCATGAAGAGCAAAAAGAGCATGATTCAGATGAACATGCTGTCCGGTCAGCTGGACCAGCTGAAAAAGCAGTACGGCAAGGATCAGGCCCGCTACAACCAGGAGATGCAGAAACTGTACGAGAGGGAGAAGGTCAACCCCATGGGCGGCTGCCTGTGGTCCTTCCTGCCCCTGTTGATTTTGCTGCCTCTGTATTCCATCATCCGTATGCCCCTGAAGTACATGATGGGTATGGACGATGCACAGATGGTGAGGCTGGCCGATGCCCTCAATTGGGGCGAGATTGCGGCCAAGAATGGCTGGATCAAGGAGGCTGCCGCGTTTGACCCGGCCGGTGGCTATAACCAGCTGTATCTGGCTTCCCTTATCAAGGAAGAGAGTGTGGAGGCCCTGTCCGCCACCGTGGGTGAGGGTGCCAACCTCTTTGCCATCAACTTTAATTTCCTGGGTATTGACCTGGCCGCCATCCCCGAATGGAAGCTTTGGACCCTGGAGAGCTTCAGCTGGGCGGCCGTCATCGGCCCCGTTGTGCTGGTCATCTTCTCCACCCTGCTCAGCGTGGTTATGGGTATGGTGTCCAACAAGACCAACCAGCTCAGCCGCAACCAGCAGAACAACTCTACCAATAAGACTATGATGCTGCTGATGCCCCTCATGTCTTTGTGGATCGGCTTTGCCATGCCTGCCGCCATGTGTATTTACTGGATCGCCAACAGCGTGTTCTCCATGCTGCAGGAAATTTTGGCGGCCAAACTGTTGAAAAAGGACTATGAGAAGGCCCGCGTGGCGGCTGAGGAGCGTGCCAAGCGCCTGAAGGAAGAGGAAAAAGAGCGCAAGGAGCAGGCCCGCCTGGAGCGGGAGCGCCGTGCGGAGGAGGCCAAGCAGGCCCGCAAGAAGGGTATCAAGTCCGAAACCGAGAGCGACGGCGTCAACAAGGACGACAGCCGCGAGGGGCTGCGCGCCCACGCCCGCGGCCGGGCCTACATTCCCGACCGCTTTGGCGGTGTGACCGAGTATACCGACCCCGATACGCTGGTTGACCCCCAGGACAAGAAGGCGAAAAAGCAGAACAAGACCGTGTCCGACAAGGTTGACTTGACCGACGTGAAGGATAAGAACGAGCCTGCCGACCAAAAGCAGGATACAGAGGAGCGTGAATAAGATGCGCAAATGGATTGAAACTACCGGCCGCTCCGAAGAGGATGCCATTGCCGCCGCTCTGATCCAGCTGGGCCTGGATCGGGATGACGTTTCTGTGGAAGTGATCGAGCGCGCCAAGTCCGGATTTTTGGGCTTTGGCAGCAACCCTGCCAAGGTCCGCGTCAGCTACGGTCCCGACGACCAGCCCGATGAGGAGCAGCCCGCCCCCGCCCCGGAGAAGGCGCCCGTCGCCCCCGCTAAGGACGGCCTGCTGCCCGAGGATGAGATCATCATCGCTCAGGAGCCGGCTGCTCAGGCTGATGACGCCAAGGCACAGCGTATCCGTGAGTTTATCACCGGTCTGATGGCACAGATGCAGGTGGATGCCACCCCCGTGATCACCCGGGGCGAGAATGGCTACCAGGTGGTGCTGCAGGGTACCGGTCTGGGCGCCATCATCGGTCGCCGTGGTGAAACCCTGGACGCCATTCAGCAGCTGACCAACTATACCGTCAACCGCGGCCAGTCCAACCGCACCCGCATCCATGTGGATGCCGAGGGTTACCGCGCCAAGCGCGAGGCCGCGCTGGAGGCCCTGGCCCGCAAGGTGGCCGGCAAGGTGGTCAAGTACCGCAAGAACGTCACGCTGGAGGCCATGAACGCTTACGAGCGTCATGTGATCCACAGCGCGCTGCAGGACTACCCCGACGTGACCACCTACTCCACCGGTACCGAGCCTAACCGCCGCACCGTGGTGGCCTACGCCCCCGGCGAACACCGCTAAATCCGTCATAAAAGTACCGCAAGCAGCCTGCTTGTGGTACTTTTTTTGTTTCACCGCAGAACAAGAAAAAAATATCTTTCCTATTTGGTTTTTTTGGAGTATAATAACTATGTATTAGTATAAATACGTCCCTGGAAAAGGAGTGTTTTTATGAAACTGGTCATCGCCATCGTAAACAGTGACGACGTTTCCGCCGTCACCCGCAACCTGTCCAAGAACGGGTTCTCCAGTACCAGCCTGGCCACCACCGGCGGCTTTCTGATGCGCAAGAACATCACCCTGCTCATCGGTGTGGATGAGGAGAAGGTCCCCGCTGTCATCGACATCATCAAGGAACATTCTCACAGCCGCAAGCAGATGATCCCCGCTACCACCGGCATGGGTCAGGGTTTTATGGTCGGTATGCCTGTGGAGGTCAATGTGGGCGGCGCCACCATCTTTGTGGTGGATGTAGAGCAGTTCATGCGTATCTGATATGCCACTGTCTTCCCTTGAGGGCAACCTGCAGCTCAAACAGCAGCTTCTGCCCCGGCTGACCGGCCGTCGGCTGAGTCATGCTACCATTGTGTCCGGACCGGAGGGCAGCGGGACCCACAGCCTTGCCAAAATTTTGGCCCGGGGATTGGTATGCTCCGGTACGGGCAGCGCTCCTTGCGGTACCTGCGCCGACTGCCGCAAAGCGGCGGCGGACATCCACCCGGACATCATTACCATCCGGCCGGAGCCGGATAAAAAGGCCGTTAGTGTGGACCAAATCCGCCAAATGCGTGCCGATGCCCATATCCGCCCCAATGAGGCACCCCGAAAGGTTTACATTTTAGAGGGTGCCGACCGTATGCAGGGCGAGGGGCAAAATGCCATGCTCAAACTGCTGGAGGAGGGGCCTGCCTACGCGGCCTTCATTCTGCTGGCTCGAAACAGCGGCGCGCTGTTGACCACGGTGCGGTCCCGCTGTGACCATTTGCGCCTTTCTACCGACGAGCAGGTGGTGGACCGGTTGCTGGCAGAACAGGCGGACCGGCTGGCGGAATGTTGGCTGTCCGGGGATGAGCAGGCCATGATGGACCTGTGTGTTCCCCTGGAGAAGAGCGACCGCCAGCAGGTGGTCACGCTGTTGGAGCTGCTGCGCGGGCAATTCTGCGATCGGTTGGCTGATCATCCGGACCGCAGAAATGTGCTGCGGGGCGTGCAGTTGTTGGACTGGCTGCTGCAGGCAACACAGCGCAATGTGGGTACGGGCCACCTTTTGGGGTGGCTGTGTGCCGAAGTAAAGGGGCAAAAATAACCTAATATCCCGGAGGCAATCGTAATTATGACTGAAATTATCGCTGCCCGCTTCAAAAGCGGGGGAAAAACATATTATTTCTCTCCCAACGGACTTACCTTTCAGCCCGGGCAGGGCGTGGTGGTGGAAACCAGCCGCGGCGTGGAGCTGGGTGAGTGTGTGGAGGGCAACCGCATGGTGGATGAAACCGAGCTGCTGGCCCCCCTGCGCCCGGTAATTCGTGCCGCCACGGCGGAGGACTACAAGACCGCCGAGCGCAACCGCGAAAAAGAGGAAAAGGCCTTTGCCGTCTGTCAGGAGAAAATTGCCCAGCACGGCCTGGACATGAAGCTGGTGGAGGCAGAGTGCAGCTTTGAGGGGAATAAAATTTTGTTCCTCTTCACCTCGGAGGGCCGCGTGGACTTCCGCGCCCTGGTCAAGGACCTGGCCGGCGCCCTCCATGCCCGCATTGAGCTGCGGCAGATCGGCGTCCGGGACGAGGCCAAGACCCTGGGCGGTCTGGGTATCTGTGGCCGGCCCTTCTGCTGCTCGCAGTTTTTGGACGAGTTCCAGCCTGTGTCCATCAAGATGGCCAAGACCCAGAACCTGTCCCTGAACCCCACCAAAATTTCCGGCACCTGCGGCCGACTGATGTGCTGTTTGAAGTACGAGCAGGACGCGTATGAGGACCTGGTCAAGCACGCACCCAAGGCGGAGTCCTTTGTGGAAACTCCCGACGGCGTGGGTACCGTATGCGGCGTCAACCTGCTGCGGCAGAAGGTGAATGTCCGGTTGGAGGACGACCCCGAAACCCCCCGCTGCTACCACAACTGCGAGATCTGCGTGGTCCGCAGCGGCAAGGGTAAGCGGCCCGAGGGCTATGTGGCCCCCCCGCCGGAGGAGCTGGCCAAGCGCCGTCGTCCCACCGACCCGGAGGAGCTTCCCGCCCCGCCCACCGATCCCATGGGTGCTGCCCTTGCCCGGGTACTGGACAAGGGTACGGAGGAGCCGGTTACCCCTCAGCCGAATCAGGAGCGCAGCCGCAATCGCCGTCGCCGCCACGGTGGCGAGCGCAGCGAGAATGGCGAGAAGAAGCCCACTCCGGCACCGGCGCCTGCACCTGCGAACGAGAGGGAAAAGGCCCCCGAGCAGGAGGGCGGCGAGAAAAAGCGCAGCCGCCACCGTCACCGCCGTCACCGTCGCCCCGGCAACAAGGGCGAGGGACAGGCACCTCAGCAGTAAAGCAACGAACCCCCGAGGCAGACCACCTGCCCCGGGGGTTTTCTGTTAGTTGAGGGTATTTTGCCCCGCCCCACACGATATGCCTTCCCCTTGGGGGCTGCATAGCCGTTGGCGGCCTTGCCGCCTTACGGATATGGCGTGCCCCTTGCGGGTGAAAGGCGGCTGAGCGAAGCGAGGTCGGATGAGGGGGCAGGGCGATATGAGATATGGCTCCCCTTGTCAGGGGAGCTGTCAGCCGCAAGGCTGACTGAGGGGTAGCCCCTTTTGCGTTCTCTCCCTCCGACCTCGCTGCGCTCGGCCACCTCCCTCATCAGAGGGAGGCAAAGGGGTGCGGCCGTGCGTAGGGGCGAAACCGCTATTCAAATCAATCAAAGTAAAAGCACACCCTGCTCGAATAAATCGAACAGGGTGTGCGTTTGTTTTATTCCTCGGTAGCTTCTTCCACACGGGTGCAGGCGATGGACAGGTCGTCCAACTGCTTTGCATCGACGACGTCCGGGCAGGACATCATCAGATCGCTGGCGTTCTGCACCTTGGGGAAGGCGATAACGTCGCGGATGGAGGACGCGCCCGCCATCAGCATACACAGACGGTCCAGACCGTAGGCCAGGCCGCCGTGGGGAGGCGCGCCGTACTTGAAGGCGTTGACCAGGTGGCCAAAGCGCTCCTGAATGTCCTCGGCGGAGATGCCCAGGGCCTGGAAGGCCTTCTCCTGCAGGTCGGGGGTGTTGATACGGATGGAACCGCCGCCCAGCTCGCAGCCGTTGAGGACGATATCGTAGGCACGGGCGCGACAATTGGCCTTGTCGGTCAAAATCTTGTCCTCGTCCTCCACCATGGGGGCGGTGAAGGGGTGGTGCATGGCCTGATAGCGGCCCTCTTCCTCGCTGTACTCGAACATGGGGAACTCGGTGACCCACAGGAACTTGAAGTCCATGGGGTCAATGAGTTCCATCTGCTTGGCAACCTCGCAGCGCAGGGCGCCCAGGGCGGCCCAGACCACCTCGTTCTTGGCGTCACCAACAATCAGCACCAGGTCGCCGGTCTCGGCGCCGGCCCGCTGCAGGATGGCGGCGTTCTCCTCCTCGGTGAGGAACTTGGCGTAGGAGCTGGTGGTACCCTCCTCGGTCAGGCGGGTCCAGGCCAGGCCCTTGGCCCGGTAGGTCTTGACGAAGTCGCCTAGCTTGTCGATCTTCTTGCGGGGGAAGGCGGCGGCGCCGCCCTTGACGTTGATCAGGCGCACGGAGCCGCCCTCGGCCACGGGGCCGGAGAACACGCCAAAGCCGCAGTCCTTGACGATGTCGCTGATGTCGGTCAGCTCAAAGCCGAAGCGGATGTCGGGCTTGTCGGATCCGAAACGGTCCATGGCCTCCTGCCAGGGCATACGCAGGAAGGGGGTCTGCACGTCCACGTCCAGCACTTCCTTGAACACCCGCTTCAGGAAACCTTCCTGAATGGACATGATGTCGTCTTCGTTGATGAAGGACATCTCCAGGTCGATTTGGGTGAACTCGGGCTGGCGGTCGGCGCGCAGGTCCTCGTCACGGAAGCAGCGGGCGATCTGGAAGTAGCGGTCAAAGCCGGACAGCATCAGAAGCTGCTTGTATTGCTGGGGGGACTGGGGCAGGGCGTAGAACTTGCCGGGGTGGACACGGGAGGGGACCAGGTAGTCCCGGGCGCCCTCGGGGGTGGACTTGGTCAGAATGGGGGTCTCGATCTCCAGGAAGCCCTGCTCGTCGAAGTAGTCCCGGGCAATTTTGCAGATTTTGTGACGGGTGGCGATGGCGTGCTGCATATCGGGGCGGCGCAGGTCCAGATAGCGGTAGGTCAGGCGCAGCACGTCGTTGGCGTTGGAGTTGGCCACGATCTCGAAGGGGGGAGTTTCCGCCTTGGCCAGCAGGCGCAGCTCGGTGACATAGATCTCCACGTCGCCGGTGGGGATCTTGTCGGTCTTGGCCTCACGCTCCCGGACGGTGCCGGTGGCGGCGATGACATACTCACCCCGCAGGGTGGAGGCCTTGTCGAAGATGTCCTTGGCGGTGCTGTCATCGAAGGACAGCTGCACCAGACCCGTGCGGTCACGCAGGTCCACGAAGATCAGGCCGCCCAAATCGCGCTGACGCTGGACCCAGCCGCACACGCTGGCGGTATGGCCCACGTGGGCCATGCGGAACTCGCCGCAGTAGTTGGTGCGCTTGAAATTCTGAATGTTATCCATGAAAATCAACTCCAGTTCGTATAATTGGGTGATGATATTACAAAAAGGAATGGTTATTCGCCCTTATCGAGGATGGGCAGGCCCTGGTTCAGGGCGGCAAGGCCGGCGGTGATGTGGGCGATGGCTTCCTCCGCGGGCAGCTTGACCTGTTCGCCGGTCTTCAAATCCTTGACGGCGGCAACGCCGGCATTAATCTCGTCCTCACCCAAAAAGACGGCGTAGGGGATGGCCAGCTTGTCGGCGTAGGACAGCTTTTGCTTGAACTTTTTCTGTTCGGCGTGGATCTGGGTGCGGATGCCGGCAGCGCGCAGCTGGGTGGCCAGGGCGATGGCGGGGGACAGATCCTCGGTCATGGGCAGGATCAGCACGTCGGCGGGGGCGGTGTTCAGCGCGTCGTTCAGGTAGCCCTGATCCTCCAGCACGAAGAACAGCCGGGTCAGGCCGATGGAGATGCCCACGCCGGGCAACTGCTTGTCGGTGTAGTACTCGGCCAGGTTATCGTACCGGCCGCCGGAGCAGATGGAGCCGATCTCCGGGTGGTCCAGCATGGTGGTCTCGTACACGGTGCCGGTATAGTAGTCAAGGCCCCGGGCGATGGTCAGGTCCACGGCGAAGTGGCTCTCGGGCACGCCGAAGGCGGCCAAATACTTGGTGACGGTGTTCAGCTCGTCCAGACCGAGATCGAACAGCTCGTGGCGGCCGCGGTAGCCCTCAAGGGCGGTCAAAACCTCGGCATTGGAGCCGGTGATGGCGATGAATTTCAAAATCTCATCCGCCTGAGCATCGGTCAGGCCAATCTCTTCGTCCACCAGCAGGGCGCGGACCTTGTCGGCGCCGATCTTGTCCAGCTTGTCCACGGTGCGCATGATGTCGCCGGACTGTTCGGTCAGGCCCAGCATGGCGTAGAAGCCGTTGAGGATTTTACGGTTGTTTACCCGAATTTGGAACCGCTTCAAACCCATGGCGGTGAAGGCCTTGTAGATGATGGAGGGAATCTCCGCTTCGTTGCTGATGTCCAGCTTGCCGTCCCCGATGATGTCGATGTCGGCCTGATAGAACTCACGGAAGCGGCCGCGCTGGGCCCGCTCGCCCCGGTAGACCTTGCCGATCTGGAAGCGGCGGAAGGGGAAGGTGAGCTGGCCGTAGTTCTGGGCCACGTACTTGGCCAGGGGGACGGTCAGGTCAAAGCGCAGGGACAGGTCGGTGTCCCCCTTGGAAAAGCGGTAGATCTGCTTCTCCGTTTCGCCGCCGCCCTTGGCCAGCAGCACCTCGGATGCCTCGATGAGAGGAGTGTCCAGGCCGGTGAAGCCGTACAGGGCGTAGGTTTTTTTCAGGGTGTCCGCCATGCGGTCGAACTGGGCCTGTCGGGCGGGCAGCAGCTCCATAAAGCCGGACAGGGTGCGGGGTTGTACGATAGGCATAATATCAGTTCCTTTCGAGGATGTTAAGGCAACGTTTTTGTAGGGGCGCGCTGTACGCGCCCGCGGGCGGCCACAGACCGCCCCTACCCAAAGATGGTCGGGAATAAAAACACGCTCCCGTCCCGTGGTTTGGGACGAGAGCGTGGGAAAACGCTTCGTGGTGCCACCCAAATTCAGGCGCAAAGCGCCCCTTTTGCCTTCTGTTGCGGGAAGGGGACCGCCCCCGTCTCCGGGGCCGCTGGTAGCGCTGTCTTCACCGACTCCTCACGCAAGCCTCTCGCAGCCAGGGAGGCTCTCTCTGTAGCAGGGTGTTTCGGGTACTCATGCGCCGTCAGGGCGGTTTGGGTCGATTTTAGCCTAAAAAGGCGGAAAAGTCAAGTGAAACCGGGATGTTTATACCGCAAAGGGTGCGGTTTTGGGGTTGACGATGTCGCGCCAATCCAGGTCGCCGCGGGACAGGCCGTGGATAAGCACCTCGGCGGTGGCCACGTTGGAGGCGAAGGGGACGTTGTGCTGGTCGCACAGACGGCAGATGTGGCGGACTTCCTCCTCCAGATCGTTGTTGGCAGGGTCGTCAAAGAACAGGACCATGTCGATCTCGTTATAGGCGATACGTGCGCCCACCTGCTGAATACCGCCGTGTTCGTGGGAAAGGAACAGGTTGATGGGCAGACCGGTGGCTTCACTGACCTGACGGCCGGTGCTGTTGGTGGCGCACAGAGTATGGCGGGCCAACACGCCGCAGTAGGCAATACAGAACTGGATCATCAGCTCTTTCTTATTGTCGTGGCTCATCAATGCGATATTCATACGAAATCATCCCTTTCCTTTCTCTTTCTGTCAGCGGATCCTCATAATGGGGGCGCGATGGCCCTCAATTCGTTTGGCGATGTTCAGACAGGCGTTGGCCGCGCCCCGGCGGCCGGTCAAAATCAACGGTTTGCCCCGATTGGCGGCCAAAACCACCTTGGGGTCCTCCGGCACCACGCCCAGCAGGGGCAGGCCGGCGGTATCCATGGCGTCGTCAATGGTGGTGCGCAGGCGGCGCAGCAGCTTGGGCTGTACCCGGTTGACCACCAAATGCACCTGCTTGATATGATTCAGCTCGCCCACGGCACGCTGGGCGTCCCGCAGGGAGGAGGCGTCGTTGGTGGCCACCACGATGGCCCGGTCGGCAGCACAGGCGGCCAGCCGGAACCCGGCGTCCAGTCCGGCGGGGGCGTCCAGCAGAATGTAGTCAAACTGCTGCCGCGCCTCGTCCAGCAGGGCGGCAATGCCCCGCTCATCCACACTGTCGGGCAGACGGATGGGGGCGGTGAGCAGGTGCAGGCCGGGCAGGTCCGGGTGGGACACGGCGGCCCGGTCCAGGGTGCAGCGGCCCTCCACCACGTCGGAGAAGTCCATCAGCACCCGATCACTCATGCCAAGGCTGATGTCCAGATTGCGCAGACCGATATCCATATCAATGCACAGCACCTTGCGCTCCAGGCGGGCAAGGCACGCGGCAATTCCGCCGGTGAGAGAGGTTTTTCCGGTGCCTCCCTTACCGGAGGCGACAACGATGGCGGTACCAGTAGCCATAACGGCCTCCAATCACATCAATAGTTTATCACAAAACCGAGATGGGTCAATAGTTTGGGGGAATTTTTTACGCAGGTCACAGCGGGTCTTTTTGAATTTTTACCCACTTGCGGGGATAGCCCTTCAGGGTAGGGGCCACCTTGCGAATGACCACCAGCCGGTGGGTCACGTCGGTGCCGGGGATGGTGTAGTCGTGACAGCCCTCCACCCGACCACCCAGCAGCTTGATGCAGTGGGCGGCGCCGGACAGCTCGTCGTCGCAATCCGTGCTTTTCATGGCCAAAAACGCGCCGCCCACCTTGACGTAGGGCAGGCACAGCTCGCACAACAGCCGCAGGTCCGCCACGGCCCGGGCGGTGGCAAAGTCAAAACCGTCCCGGAAGCCTTTGACAAGGGCCTGTTCCTCGGCCCGGGCGTGGATGGCGGAAACACCCGCCAGCCCAAGCTGTCCGGCCACTTCGTTGAGCCAGTTGACCCGCTTGCCGAGGCTGTCCAGCAAAGTGACCTGCAGGGAGGGGACCAGGGACTTCAAAACCAAGCCGGGGAACCCGGCGCCGGTACCTACGTCCACAAGGGTCTTGCCCTCCAGATCCACAAGGCCTACCAGCGCGGCGCAGTCCAGCATGTGCAGCCGGGCCACCCCCGCCTGGTCCCGGATGGCGGTCAGGTTCATGACCTGGTTCTTTTCCAACAGGAGCTTGCCGTAGTTGGTGAGGATGTCGGCGGCGTCGGGGGGGACGCGTCCGGTCAGACCCAGCGAATCAAGACCGGCGGAAATCATATCCTTCAAGGGGTCGCCCTCCTAACGCTTCAGGCAAAGTTGGCCAGCAGGCCGGCAATGCCCGGAAACAGGAACCAAACGGCCGCCAACCAACAAACCACGGCAATCGCCCAGGCGATCCCCTTGCGGGGCGCGCCGGTGGAGCGGTGGTTTAACAGTACCATAACGCCAAGGCCCACCAAACCGGGGATGGTCAGCAGGGGAGCAAGGCCGGTCAGGGCGTTGCCGTCGGCAAAGTACATATAGGTGGTCAGAGCGGTTACAATGACCATGTACACAACACCGACCCACGCCAAAACGCGCTTGGCCGGGGGCGCGGGGGTGTATTCCCGGCGCTCGGGCTGCTGGGACTCCGATTCGGGCTTGTTGTTGACGTCGGACATCAGTTCTTCTCCTTGAGCAGGTCGCGGATCTCGGTCAGCAGCTTCTCTTCGGCAGAAGGCTCAGGCTCGGGGGCGGGTTCGGGAGCAGGCTCTTCCTTCTTGCGGTGCATGGAGTTGATGGCCTTGACCATGCAGAACACAGCGAAGGCGATGATGATGAAGTCGATGATGATGGCGATGGTGTTGCCGTAGGTGATGGCGACCTCGGCCACATCCACCACGGTTTCGCCGGCCTCGTTGATACTGGTTTCGGCCGCCTTCAGCACCCACTTCCAGTTGGCAAAGTTGATGCCGCCGGTGAGCATGGAAATGGCGGGCATGATGATGTCGTTGACGATGGAGGTGGTGATCTTACCGAACGCGCCGCCGATGACAACACCGACAGCCAGGTCGATCACGTTGCCGCGCATGGCAAAGGCCTTGAACTCTTCAAAAAACTTTTTCATCTTGGGTTGCTCCTCTCAATTCTCTTTATTTTTTAGGGAAAACGAAAACGAAGGGTAATATTCGGCTGGAATAATACCGGGCGGAATTACTTTTTCGGGGTCAGCTTGTCCATGCCGCCCACATAGGGACGCAGGGCGGCGGGGATCTTCACGCTGCCGTCGGCCTGCAGGTTGTTCTCCAGGAAGGCGATGAGCATACGGGGGGGCGCCACCACGGTGTTGTTCAGGGTGTGGGGCAGGTAGGTGCCGTTCTCGCCCTTGACACGCATCTTCAGGCGGCGGGCCTGGGCGTCGCCCAGGTTGGAGCAGGAGCAGACCTCAAAATACTTCTGCTGGCGGGGGGACCAGGCCTCGATGTCGCAGGACTTGACCTTCAGATCGGCCAGGTCGCCGGAGCAGCACTCCAACTGGCGCACGGGGATGTCCATGGAGCGGAACAGCTCCACGCTGTAGCGCCACATCTTCTCGTACCAGGCCATGGAGTCCTCGGGCTTGCAGACCACCACCATCTCCTGCTTCTCGAACTGGTGGATGCGGTAGACGCCGCGCTCCTCGATGCCGTGGGCGCCCTTCTCCTTGCGGAAGCAGGGGGAGTAAGAGGTCAGGGTCTGGGGCAGATTGGCCTCGGGAATGATCTGGTCGATGAACTTGCCGATCATGGAGTGTTCGGAGGTGCCGATGAGGTACAGATCCTCGCCCTCGATCTTATACATCATGGCGTCCATCTCGGTCTGGGACATGACGCCCTCCACCACGTTGCCGTGGATCATGAAGGGGGGGATACAGTAGATAAAGCCCTTTTCGATCATAAAGTCCCGGGCATAGGCCAAAATACCGGAGTGCAGCCGGGCAATGTCGCCCATGAGGTAGTAGAAGCCGTTGCCGGACACGCGGCCCGCGCTGTCCATGTCGATACCGTTGAAGCGCTCCATGATCTCGGTGTGGTAGGGGACCTCGAAATCGGGAGTGACAGGCTCGCCGAAGCGCTCCACTTCCACGTTGAACTCGTCGCTTTCGCCAATAGGCACGGAAGCATCGATGATATTGGGGATGGTCAGCAGGATGCGGCGAATTTTCTCGGCCAGCTCAACCTCCTGAGCCTCAAGGGCTGCCAGCTCGTCGGCGTTGGCCTTGACCTGGGCCTTGACCGCCTCGGCCTCGGCCAGCTTGGAGGGGTCCTTCTTGGCCTGACCCATGAGCATACCCACCTGCTTGGACAGGCTGTTGCGGGCGGAGCGCAGCTCGTTGGCGCGGGTCATGGCGGCACGGTTTTGCTCATCCAGAGTCAAAACCTCGTCCACCAGGGGCAGCTTGGCGTCTTGGAACTTCTTTTTGATGTTTTCTTTGACAACGTCGGGGTTTTCCCGAACAAACTTAATGTCCAGCATTGGCAAAATCTCCCTTTATTTACAAATTATAGTAGACAGGAAACACGAAATTCAGAAAAGCACGTCGTACATGGCCTCGTACTGCTCCAGGGGGGAGCGGTAACCTCGGTCGGCAATGGGTTGCGCGGGAAGAAACTCCTTCAAGCCGTCGGCCTCGAACTGGCGAATCATCTGCCGGGCGGAGGAATAACGATTTTGGAAAAATTCCCGCTCGATGCGCCACAGCCAATCCAGGGCAAGGACGGTTTTGGAGTGGGTTTCCGCTTGTGCTTCAAGGGTTTCGTTGGCCTCCTGCAGGTCGGCCACCTGTTGGCGCAGGGTTTGGTTTTGCTCCTGAATGGAGCGCGTAATTTGCAGGGCGGAGGCGTTTTCCTGCAGACCCTCGATCACCTGCTGGTCGTTACGGCGCTGCTGCATGAAGTAGGACAGGAGCAGCAGCAGAAAGGCAACAGCAAACAGAACTAAAATGTAGGCGAACAGGGTAGAACGATTGGGTTTGCGGGATTTGGACGGCTGCTTCACCGCTTCGGGGGTGCTGTGGTCCTCACTCATGAGCGGGAGCCTCCCTTCACCTGTTCCAGCACGTCCAGCAGGGCGTTCAGGTCGTCGGTGTCGTAGTATTCAAGTTCAATGCGGCCCTTCTTGCCCTTGTCCACCACCCGGACCTTGCGGCCAAAGCGGGATGTCAGGTTTTTCTCTACCTCGGCCAAATAGATGGCAATGTCGGAGGTGGGCTTGGCGGGCGCTTCCTCTTGGGCCGCAGCCTTTTGCAGGGATTTGATCAGCGCCTCGGTCTGGCGCACGGACAGACCCTGTGTGGCGGTCATTTGGGCCGCCTTGATTTGCAGCTCCTCCGAGGGGGCGGCCAAAATGGCCCGGGCATGACCGGCGGAGATAGAACCCTCCTCCAACAGGATCAACACCGCCTCGGGCAGTGCCAGCAGACGCAGGGTGTTGGCAATGGCGGGGCGGGACTTGCCCATGCTTTGGGCGACTTCTTCCTGAGTAAGGCCGTGTTCCTGTATCAGAACTTGATACCCCTTGGCCTCCTCCACAGGATTCAGATCCTCGCGCTGGAGGTTTTCGATCAGGCCCAGCTCCATGACCTTGCGGTCGTCCGCCTCAATGATGATAGCGGGGACCGAGTCCAGCCCGGCGGCCCGGGCGGCCCGCCAGCGGCGTTCACCGGCAATGATCTGATAATAGCCGGAGGACAGCTTCCGAACGGTCAGGGGCTGGATAATACCGTGGGCGCGAATAGACTCGGTTAAGTCTGCAAGCGCTTCCGGCTCAAAGCGTTTGCGGGGTTGGTTCAGCCCCGGCTCTACCTGGGAAATGGGCAAGGAAACCGCGCCGGTGGACGCGGCGCTGACTTCCTCGGAGCGGCCAAAAATCGCGTCCTGCCCCATGCCGGACAGGCCGTCAAGGCCGCGTCCAAGGGCGTTGGGAGGTCGTTTTGCCATGCAAAAGCACCTTCTTTATAATTTAGAATGTTTCACGTGAAACAAAAACAGAGTTTACCTTGTTTTCGCGGCGAACTCCTCTGCCAAAGCGGTATAAGCCTCGGCTCCGCGGGAGATGGGGTCATAGGCCATGATGGGGCGCCCGTGGCTGGGTGCCTCGGAAAGGCGGACGTTGCGGGGGATAACGGTGGCATACACCTTGCCGGGGAAGTGACGCTTGACCTCCTCCGCCACCTGAATGGACAGATTGGTACGGCCGTCGTACATAGTCAGCAGCACGCCCTCCAGCTCCAGGTCGGGATTTAGGCGTTGTTTCATGCGCCGAATGGTGCTGATCAGGTCGCTGAGACCTTCCAGCGCATAGTATTCGCACTGCACAGGGACCAGCACGGAGTGGGCGGCGCACAGGGCGTTCAGCGTAAGCAATTCCAGGGAGGGCGGGCAATCGATGAAGATGTAATCATACCCGGGAGAAAGCTTGTCCAAAGCATCTTTCAGGCGGTATTCACGGCGGTCCAAAGAGATCAACTCTACGCCGGCGCCAGCCAAATCTTTGTTGGCGGGCAGCACATCGCCGTATGGCGTGGTAACCACGGCGTTCCGGGGTTCCACCGAGCGGATAATCAAGTCGTATACGTTGGGCGCGTGTCCCTTGTCCACGCCAAGGCCGGAGGTGGCGTTGGCCTGTGGATCGAAATCACACAGCAAAACCCGGTGACCCTTGGCCGCCAAAGCTGCAGACAGATTTACGCTGCTGGTGGTTTTGCCCACGCCACCTTTTTGGTTGACCACAGCGACAATTTTTGCCATAGGTCATTTCACCCCACAATAAAGATATAGTTATTATATCAATGGAGGGGTGTTTTTTCAACTGTTTTCAAAGAAAAAGCGCAAATTGTTTCACGTGAAACGTTTTTGCCAATAAAAAGCCTTCTCAATGTTTCACGTGAAACAAAGAGAAGGCCAGGGAGGCTATTTTGGTATACGGATGGTCAGGCAGATGGCGTCGTCGGTTTCATGACGATGGCAGTGGGCATCCACCCCGGCGGATTGCATCATGGATAGGCCGCGGGTAATGCTGTTCAGAAACAGCCGCACATCTTTTATGACGAAGGCCCGCTTGGCCCGTGGTTTGGTGGCGAGCAAACTGCCTACATATTGTTCGGTTCGCGCGACAGTAAGGTGACCCTTTATTACCTGCTCGGTGGCGGAGGTTAACCGGTGGTCGTGTTCCAAACGCAGGAGCGCTCGCGCGTGACGTTCTGTCAAACCGTTGTCCCGCAAGGCTTGCAGGATATTCAAGGGGAGTCGCAGCAGGCGCAATTTGTTGGCGACGGCGGATTGGGACTTGCCGATGCGTCGGGCCACTTCGTCCTGTGACAGGCAGTAGGTGCGCATGAGCTTGTCCAAAGCAAGGATTTCTTCCAGGAAGTCCAGATCCTGGCGCTGGAGGTTTTCCACCAGCGCCAGCAGAGATGAGCTTTGGCTGTCCACCGCAAGGGGCAGACAGGGGACTCGCTCCAAGCCGGCCAAAGCCGCTGCCCGCAGTCGCCGCTCGCCGGCCACCAACTCCCACCCGCAATCCGTTTGTCGGACAGACAGGGGCTGCAGAATACCAAGGGCCCGGATAGAGTCGGCCAGCTCCTCCAATGCCTGCGGGTCAAAGGTGCGGCGGGGCTGATCCGGGTTGGGATGGATTTCCGCCAAAGGCAGAGAAAGAATTCGGGAACCCTCTCGCTCCCGCCGTGAGAAGAGAGTCATCACAGGTAAACCCCTTTTCGATGTTGTGACCATAAAATACCATATTTTGGAAATCGCTTTCCGGCGTATTCGGTCGAGAAATTCAAAAAAGTTCAAAAAGTCTTGGCATTTCAAAGAAAAACACCGCACCCTGGGGTGCGGTGCCGAAAGCAGAGGGTTAAAATCGTTCTGCCAATAACTGGGTCATCAATTGGCGCAGAGGGCAGAACAGAGCCAAGGCAAGGGCGAAGTTCGCCCCACAGTGGATCAGGTCAAAGGGGATACCGGACAGCCACCAGCTCAGGGCGAAGCCGGGGCCGCCGGACAACAGGCAAACGGGGGTGAACAGCCCGCCGAACAGCAGACCGAAGCCACCGGACAGCAGCGCCCAGCCGAGCGGGGATCTCATGTTTCGCAGCAGCCATGCAGTCGCGGCCAAAATGAGCCAGACATATAGATAACCCACAGACCAAATACCGATACCGTAGACCAAAAGTTCCAAAATAACATAAATATAGATGGGAAACAGACACTTTTTGCCCAAAGTAACGGCATAGACCATAACGAGCAGAGAAACCGGCTCGATATTGGGCAGGGCCATCATAGCTACCTTAGCGGCAAAGGTCAGACCGCCCAGCACGCCGAACAAAGCCACCTGGGTGGCAACGCGCCGCTTATCCAAGGGTGTAGACCAGGGAGAATTGATCCCCGTCCTCCAGCGTGGTGGTGTCGATGCCCTGCGTTGCGTACAATTCGCCCTCATAAAGAGCCCAATACGCACCATTTGTGGCATAATCCGCAACTTCTCCGTCCACTTCCTTGATGTAAAGGCCGTAGGCGCCCTGCTCGCCTTTTACAAGGCCCTCCTTCAGCAGCAGGGGGCCGAGGTACTGTTCGTGGGTTTCGTAGCGGAAGGCTTTTTCGCTCTTGTCGGCGTGGACGACCACCACTTCGATGGCCTTTTTGCCCTGGGTCGGCGTGGGCCGGGTAACCCGGTACAGGCCGAACAGCAGGGCGGCAGCGATCAGCAGAGCTGCGAGGGCGAGTGTTAGTTTGGTGCTTCTTTTCATAATTTCCTCCTTCGCGTGCAAAAAAACGGCGCCCCAAAGGGCGCCGCAGCCGTTTTTCCGCACGCAAAATAATCCCAAACCCTGTTGCTCGCAGGGGTGGGGACAGACACTGCTCCGTAGGTCTTCTGACTTGCGACTTGGACAAATGTCCGCCGTCCCGCCTTCCCGGAGAGGCCTCCAGTGACCGGCTTTCGCCATGGGACGGCTACAGTCGCTTACAGCGGCGGTACCGTTGGGGATTTGCACCCCATTGTCTTGTTCAGCCTGTGCGGTGCATTGCCCCGGACAGGCCACGAAGCAGGTATTTGGTTGTCAGGTCCAGTATAGCACAGACGGCGGAGAAATGCAAAGAAAACCGGGTTTTCCGTCGGAAAACCCGGTTTTGCAGATGATATCAGCACTTCTCAAACAGGGTGGCAACGCCCATGCCGCCGCCGATGCACAGGGTGGCAAGGCCGCGCTTGGCCTGGGGCCGGCGGGCCAGCTCGTGCAGCAGGGTGACGATGATGCGGGCGCCGGAGGCGCCCACGGGATGGCCGATGGAGATGGCGCCGCCGTTGACGTTGACCTTGTCCATGTCAAAGCCCAGCTCCCGGGCCACTGCAATGGACTGGGCGGCAAAGGCTTCGTTGGCCTCCACCAGGTCGATGTCGGCCATGGTCAGGCCGGCCTTGTCCATGGCCTGGCGGCAGGCGGGGACGGGACCCACGCCCATGATCTTGGGGTCCACGCCGCCCTGGCCCCAGCCGACCAGCTTGGCCATGGGCTTCAGGCCGTACTTGGCTACCGCCTCGCCGGAGGCCAGCACGATGGCGGCAGCGCCGTCATTGATACCGGAGGCGTTGGCGGCGGTGACCCGCTGGGTGTGGGCGCGGGCGTCCTCGGTGTGGACGCCGGTTACCTCAAAGGTGTGGACGATGGAGTCCTCGATCCCCTCGGGGCCAACGGGGAAGGCGCCCCGCAGCTTGGCGATACCCTCGGCGGTGACGCCGGCCTTGGGGTACTCGTCTACTTTGAATTCCACCAGTTCTTTTTTCTGCTTGACCATGACGGGGGTGATCTCGGCGTCAAACTTACCGGCGGCGTGGGCGGCCTCGGACTTCTGCTGGGAGGCGGCGGCGAACTCGTCCTGCTCCTGCCGGGTGATGCCCCACACGTCGCAGATGTTCTCGGCGGTGGTACCCATGTGGTAGTCGTTGTACACGTCCCACAGGCCGTCCCGGATCATGGTGTCCACCACCTTTTTGTCGCCCATGCGGGCGCCCCAGCGCTCGTCGGGCAGGGCATAGGGGGCGGCGGACATATTCTCGGTGCCGCCGGCCACCACCACGTCGGCATCGCCGCAGAGGATGGCCCGGGCGCCCTCGATAACGGACTTCATACCGGAGCCGCACACCATGCCCACGGTGTAGGCGGGGACGGAGAAGGGCAGACCGGCCTTGACCCCAACCTGTCGGGCCACGTTCTGACCCTGGGCGGCGGTGAGGATACAGCCGAACATCAGCTCGTCTACCTGCTCCGGCTTCAGGCTGGCGCGGGTCAGCGCGTCCTTGACCACGGCGGCGCCCAGATCGGCGGCGGGGATGTCCTTCAGGCTGCCGCCAAAGGCGCCAACGGCGGTGCGGCAGCAACTGACAACGTAAATTTCCTTCATGTAAAGCACTCCTTTATATTATCCGTTATAGCGGTTCATGGCCCGGTCAAGTCCCTGGGCCAAAATACACTCCACCGCGTCGGCGGCCCGGGAAACGGAAGCGTCCATGTCCTTTTTGTCCTGGCCGGTGAAGTGGCCCAGCACCCAGTCGGCCAAATCATAATCAGGGTGAGGCTTTTCCCCCACGCCCAGCCGCAGCCGGGGGAACTGGTCGGAACCCAACTGCTGAATAATGCTCTTCAGGCCGTTATGACCCCCGGCGGAGCCGCCCTTGCGGATACGCAGCTTGCCCACGGCCAGGGCGGTGTCGTCGGAGACCACCAAAATTCGCTCGGCGGGAATCTTGTAGAAATCCGCCGCCTGACGCACCGCCTCGCCGGACAGGTTCATGTAGGTCACCGGCTTCATCACCAGCACCTTCTGTCCACCCAACTCGGTGGTGTTGGTCAGGGCCTTGTACTTCAGCTTTTGGATGGGGATATTTTTGCGGTCGGCGATCTCGTCGGCCACCATGTAACCGGCGTTGTGCCGGGTGTTCTCGTACTTGTCGCCGGGATTGCCCAGACAGACCAGCAGCCAGTCCACGCCGCCGGTGTTACGCTTGAAAAACATAACCTACCTCGCAGAAGATAAGGGGCGGGACCGGGTCCCGCCCCTTATGAGTTGTATGTATCAGGTGAACAGAGTGGAAACGGAAGTTTCCATGAAGATGTGGCTGATAGCCTCGGCAAACATGTGGGCCACGGAGATATACTTGATCTTGGAGCAGTTCACGTCGGGCTTGGCGGGGACGGTGTTCAGGAAGATGACCTCGTCCAGCACGCTGTTGTTGATGTTGTCGATGGCCTTGCCGGACAGCACGCCGTGGGTGGCGCAGGCGGTGACGTCCTTGGCGCCGCCGATTTTGACCAGGGCGTCCGCCGCGTGGCACAGGGAGCCGCCGGTGTCCACCATGTCGTCCAGCAGGATGACGTGCTTGTCACGCACGTCACCGATGATGTTCATAACCTCGGAGGAGTTGGCCTTCTGACGGCGCTTGTCCACGATGGCCATGGGCATCTCCAGCTTCTGGGCGAAGGCCCGGGCGCGGGTCACGCTGCCCACGTCGGGGGAGACGACCATGGTGTCGGCGTGGACGGCGGCAAACTTCTTGAAGAAGTGGTCCACGAAGATGGGGGAACCCAGCAGATTGTCCACGGGGATGTCGAAGAAACCCTGGATCTGGTTGGCGTGCAGGTCCATAGTCAGCACCCGGTCGGCGCCGGCGCGGGTGATCAGGTTGGCCACCAGCTTGGCAGAGATGGGATCGCGGGGCTTGGTCTTGCGGTCCTGACGGGCGTAGCCAAAATAGGGGATGACGGCGGTGATGCGGCCGGCGCTGGCACGCTTCAGGGCGTCGATCATAATAAGCAGCTCCATCAGCGCGTCGTTAACGGTATGTACCACGCCGTTCTTGACAAAGGAGCAGGTGGACTGCACCACAAACACGTCGCTGCCGCGGACGGTCTCGTAAATGGATGCAAAATTCTCGCCATCGGAGAAGTTACCAACCTCAGAATTGCCAAGGGGGATACCCAGTTCCTTGCAGATTTCCTTTGCCAGCTCGGGGTTGGAGTTGCCGGTGAAAATCTTGATGTCCTTGCCGTGTGCGATCATAGCTCAACTTCCTTCCACTTTTTCTCTGTTCTCTCGGTGCGGCGGGGCCGCCCGCTATTTATTTATTTTTTGACTTTCTTTTTCCGGTGTTCCGCCGCCCAGCCGGGCTTGACCGTCTGGCGGGAACGGGCGATGACCAGGCTGTCCGCCGGGGCATCCTCGGTCACGGTGGAGCCAGCGGCGGTGTAAACGCCGTCTGCCAGGGTGACGGGGGCCACCAAATTGGTGTTGCAGCCCACAAACACGTCGCTGCCGATGGTGGTGCGGTGCTTGGCGTTGCCGTCGTAGTTGCAGGTGACCACGCCGCAGCCGAAGTTGACCCGCTCGCCCACGTCGGCATCACCCACGTAGGTCAGGTGGGCCATCTTGGTGCCGGCGCCCAGGTTGCAGTTCTTCAACTGGACGAAAGCACCGATCTTGCTGCCCTCGCCCACGTCACAGTGGGGACGGATGTGGGTGTAGGGGCCGATCTCACAGCCTTTACGGATCAGGCTGTCCTCCACCTGGGCGGTGTTGATGGTCACGTTGTCCTCCACCCGGGAATCGGTCAGCATGACGTTGGGGCCGATGGTGCAATTTTCGCCCACCGTCGTGCTGCCCCGCAGGATGGTACCGGGCAGCAGCACGGTCCCCTTGCCCACGGTGACCTGGGGTTCCACCCAAACGGCGGAAGGGTCCATCATGACCACACCGGCGGCCAAAAGTTCGTTGCGCTTGGTGATGAGAGATTCGTCCATACTGCGCCCTCCTCATGCAAATCAGTACCCCAACGCAGGGTGCGTACATAACCAAATGTATTATACCATACATTGGGCAGAATGTTCAGCCTTTTCTGAAAATATTTTTAACGAATTTGCCCCCCGCCCCGGACGATGTATTTGTAACAACATAACTCCTCCAGTCCCATGGGACCCCGGGCGTGGAGTTTTTGGGTGGAAATGCCCATTTCACAGCCCAGGCCGAACTCGCCGCCGTCGGTAAAGCGGGTGGAGGCGTTGTGATACACGGCGGCGGCATCCACCCCGGACAGGAAGGTCCGGGCGGCAGCAGCGTCGGCGGTGACGATACACTCGGAATGGCCGGTGGAGTGGGTGGCAATGTGGGCCATAGCCCCCTCCACGCCGTCCACCACGCTGACCGCAAGGATGTAGTCCAAAAATTCCGTGTCGAAGTCGGCCTCGTCGGCGGGTGTGCCGTCGATAATAGCGGCAGCGGCGGTGTCCAGCCGCAGTTCCACGGGGACCTGACCCGCCCCAAGGCGCTCGTTTACCAGCCGCTCACGCAGCCGGGGCAGAAGGGTGGGGGCAATGTCCCTATGCACAAGGCAGACCTCTGCGGCGTTGCACACGCTGGGGCGGCTGCACTTGGCGTTGGTAAGGATGTCCAGAGCCATGTCCAAATCGGCGGCCTTGTCCACGTAGATATGGCAGATGCCGGTGCCGGTTTCGATGACGTTGACGGTGGCGTTGTCCACGCAGGCGCGGATCAGACCCGCACCTCCCCGGGGAATGAGCAGGTCTACAAGGCCGTTGGCGCGCATCAGCTCGTTGGCGCTGGCCCGGGTGGTGTCCTCCACCAGCATCAGGGCGTCGGTGGGCAGACCCGCCTGCTCCAACCCCCGCTTCAAGGCGGTGACGATGGCCTGGGCGGAGCGGTGCGCCTCCTTACCGCAGCGCAGCACGCAGGCGGAGCCGGCCTTCAGGGCTAGAGCCGCCGCGTCGGAGGTGACGTTGGGCCGGCTTTCGTAAATGATGGCGATGACGCCCATGGGTACGGCGGTGCGCTCAATGACCAGGCCGTTGGGCCGCTCCACCCGGCGCAGCACCTGACCCACCGGGTCGGGCAGGCCGGCCACCTGCCGGATGCCATCGGCCATACCGGCAATGCGGTCACGGTTCAGGGCCAGCCGGTCCAGCATCACGTCGGACACGGTCCCCTTTGCCGCCTGCAAATCCAAGACGTTTGCGGCTAAAATGTCGTCCTCGGCGGCCAGCAGGCAGTCTGCCATAGCCCGCAGCGCGGCGTTTTTCCTTTCGGTATCGGCCAGGGCCATGGCGGGCTTGGCCCCCCTGGCGCGAAGCAGAATTTCCTGTGTGGTCATAGTAACACCCTCGTTTCGAAGTGTGATAAAGCTGGAGAAGGAGTCGTTCCGCCGCCCCGCCGACTATTGCGAAAAACCTGCAGGCCTGTCGTAGGGGCGGCCTTTGGCCGCCCGATAAAGCCCTCCCCTCAAGGGGGGGTGGCATTTGCGCAGCAAATGACGGGTGAGGTGGCGTTTATGCAGTGCAGCCTTGGGTTGCCCCCTCATCAGTCGCCTGCGGCGACAGCTCCCCCGAAGGGAAGCCTGTTTTTAATCATTATTTTCCCACAAACCGAGTACCCACGGCCTTGCCCTCCACGATGTCGTAGAGGACGGTGGGATTTGCCCCATTGGCGACGACCATGTCGCAGCCGGATGCGGTGACCATCTTTGCGGCGCGGATTTTGGTGGTCATGCCGCCGGTGGCAAGTCCGGAACCCACGCCTCCGGCCAGGGCCTCGATCTCCGGGGTGATGGCGCCCACCACCGGAATGAGGGCGGCGCCGGGATTTTGGTGAGGGTCGGCGGTGTACAGACCGTCGATGTCGCTCAGCAGCACCAACAGGTCGGCGTTGACCGTGCAGGCCACGATGGCGCCCAGGGTGTCGTTGTCACCCACCTTGATCTCGGCGGTGGCCACGGTGTCGTTCTCGTTGATGATGGGCAGGGCGCCCAGCTCCAGCAGGCGGTTGATGGTGTTTTCAAAATTCTGCCGCCGCTCTTCGTGGTCCACATCCTCGCCGGTAAGCAAGATCTGCGCCACCGTGTGGTTGTACTGGGTGAACAGCCGGTCGTAGGTGTACATCAGCTCGCACTGACCCACGGCGGCGGCCGCCTGCTTGGTGGGGATGTCGGCGGGCTTGCCGGGCAGATGCAGCTTGCCCACCCCCATGCCGATGGCGCCGGAGGATACCAAAATCACCTCATGCCCGGCGTTGCGCAGGTCGCTCAGTACGGTGACCAGCTCCTCCACGTGGCGGATATTCAGATGGCCCGTGGGATGGGCCAGGGTGGACGTGCCGACTTTAACTACAATTCTCATGTGAAACCCCTCACTTCAGTTCCAAAGTCCGTTTGTAGGATGCCTTCACCGCAGACTGTACCGTGGCGGCAAAGTCGGCGTTTTCCAGGGCGTGAACGCCCTCGATGGTTGCCCCGCCGGGGGAGCAGACCGCCTGTTTGAGCTGCTCCGGGGTCAAATCGCTTTGGGCGGCCAGTTTGGCGGCGCCCTCCAGCATTTTGGCGGCGTACAGCAGGGCCTTGTCCCGGGACAGACCGCAGCCCTCACCCCCCTGAGCCAGGGCATCCAAGAACATATAGGCAAAGGCGGGGCCGCAGCCGGACACGGCGCAGGCGGCGTCAATGAGGTCCTCGTCAATCAAATCTACCAATCCCGCGCCGGACAGCAGCTCGGCCAGTTCGGCCAGCTCCACCTCGGTCAGACCCTCGTGGCACAACTGGATGACCCCGGCGCCGATGGCGGCGGGGGTGTTGGGCATGATCCGGGCCACGGGGCAGTCCACCCCGGCCATCTCCCGGACGCGCCCGGTGGTCAGGCCGGCGGCCATGGTCAGCAGTACGAAGCGGTCCCGCCGGGCTGCCAGCACAGGCCGCAGGTCGGCCAGCACGTCGGCCATCAATTGGGGCTTGACCCCCAGCACCACAAGGCTGCACCCGGCGGCGGTGGCGTTGTCGCACACCTGACCCACAAGGCTTTGGGCCAGGGTTTCCGCCTTCTCGGGGGAGCGGTTGGCGAAAAACAGCTCCGCCGTGGGGCAGGCCAGCCGGAAGGCCCGGGCCATCGCCCCGCCCATATTGCCGCAGCCGATAAATCCGATGGTTGTGAACATAAAAACGCCTCCTGCAAACAGCATTGCGTCGTGTAGGGGCCGGCGTCCCCGACGGCCCGGGGCGTCCGGAGGCCGCCCCCTACAAAGTGTTATTCCGATTATAACACACACGAGCCAACATTTCACCCATTCGGAAAATTTTTACCAAATCTTTGTTGACAACCAAAATAACCTGTGGTATGTTAACTGTACTAATACACGCAGTACAGTGGCGAGAAAGGAGGGGCGCTATGCTCCATTTGGACTATCGGGACGCCCGACCCATCTATGAGCAGGTCCGGGACGGCCTGCGCAAGCTGATGGTCACCGGGGTCATGCAGGAGGGGGAGAAGCTGCCCTCGGTGCGGGCCCTGGCGGCCAGCCTGGCCATCAACCCAAACACCATTCAAAAGGCCTACGAGGCCCTGGAGGCGGAGGGGTACGTCTACTCCGTGGCAGGCAAGGGCAGCTTTGTGGCCCCCCAGACCGGGGTGGACGTCCACCACAAACAGCAGCTTTTGGAGCAGTGGCGGGCCGCCACCCGGGAGCTGTTGTACCTGGGCGTGGACTCGGAAGAGCTGTGCCGGTTTATCGGTGAACAAGGAGGGAATGAGAAATGATCAAAATTGAGAACGTGGTCAAGACCTTCGACGGTTTTCGCGCCCTGGACGGCCTGACCATGCAGGTGAGCAAAGGCTCCATATACGGCCTGGTCGGACCAAACGGCGCGGGTAAAAGTACCATCCTGCGCCACATCACCGGCGTATATCGCCCGGACGAGGGCGCCATTTTGGTGGATGGACAGCCGGTGTACGAAAACCCGGCCGTCAAACGGCGTATCTTCTCCATCCCCGACGAGCTGGCCTACTTCGCCTCCGCCTCCACCCGGGACATGATGAAGTTCTACCGGGGCATTTATCCCAACTTTGACATGGAGCGGTACCAGGCCCTGAAGGAGGCATTCCCCGCCGTCAACGAAAAGCACCCCATCCGTCGCCTGTCCAAGGGTATGCAGAAGCAGTCGGCCTTTTGGCTGGCCCTGTGCTGCCGACCCGACCTGCTGGTGCTGGACGAGCCGGTGGACGGCCTTGACCCGGTCATGCGCCGGCAGGTGTGGACCCTTTTGATGAGTGACGTGGCCCAGCACGGCACCACGGTGCTGGTGTCCTCCCACAATCTGCGTGAGTTGGAGGACGTGTGCGACCACGTGGGTATCCTGTCCCATGGCAAGGTGCTGCTGCAGCGGTCTTTGTCCGACCTGCAGGACAATGTGGTCAAGCTGCAGGTGGTCTTTAACGGCGAGGCCCCCGAACTGACCGCCGATTTGAATGTGCTGCACGCCGCCCACACCGGGCGCATCCATACCCTCATCGTCCGCGGTCGGCCGGAGGAGGTCAAATCCCGCTTTGCCGCCCTGCAGCCCCTTTTGCTGGAGGCGCTGCCTCTGTCCCTGGAGGAAATTTTCATTTATGAATTGGGAGGTGAGGACTATGAAGTCCGGGACATCGTGCTTTAATTGGACCCTGTTTAAGAAAAACCTGACCCGCTTTTGGCCCATTTGGGTGTCCTACACCCTGATTTGGATCTACGCCCTGCCCATAAACTGCATTATGGTTGTGTCCCAAAACCGGGCATGGCTGGGGACGACACTCCAGGCGCAGGTGCGGGCCTTTGCCTTGGAAGTCCCCAATATGCTGGAGGGCTTTGGCCCCCTTTTCGCCTTTCTCTTCGGCGTGCTGGCGGTGATGGGCGTGTTCTCCTACCTCTATAAAAGCCGCATGGCGGGCATGATGCACGCCATGCCCATCCGGCGGGAGGGTCTGTTCCTCACCAGCTATCTGTCCGGCCTTGTCATGCTGATCGGCCCCAACCTTCTCGTATGGCTGCTGACTTTGGGGGCCGAGCTGCTGTGCGGCGGCACGGTGAACTTTGCCACCATCAGTATTTGGCTGGGAGGGCAGAGCGCCATGTGCCTGTTCTTCTACTCCTTCGCTGTGTTCTGCGCCATGTTTACCGGACATCTGCTGGCCCTGCCCGCCTTTTACGGAATTCTGAACTTTTTGATCATCGGGCTGACCAACCTGGTGGATATGCTCTGCAACCAGTACCTGTACGGCTACTACGGCCTGACTGCCGGGGCGGAGCGGGCTGCCTACTGGCTTACCCCGCTGGTCAACCTGATGGAAGGTCTCCGCTGGCAGAACACCGACCTGTGGGGCTGGTGGCTGGTTGGCTGGCCGCTGCTGGTGATCTACGCCGTGGCCGGCCTCGTGCTGGCGGGTCTTGCCCTGCTGGTCTACCGCCGCCGCCATATTGAAAGCGCCGGCGACGTGGTGGCGGTACCCATCGTGCGCCCCATCTTCAAGTACGGCGTGGGCGTCTGCGCCGGACTGTGCATCGGCTTTTGGCTGTACGCCATCTTTGGCTACGATATGCTGGGCGGCCTGACGGGCAGCATCCTGCTGTGGTCCGCTGTGGGCTACTTCGCGGCGGAAATGCTGCTGAAAAAGTCCTTCCGGGTGTGGAAGGCGTGGAAGGGCGGCGTGGTGCTGCTGGTGGCCATGGGCCTGTTCATCGTCGGCCTGCAGACCGATCTGATCGGCTTCTCCGACCGGGTACCGGCGGTGGGCCGGGTGGAAAAGGTCTACATCGACGGCTACGGCAGCTACCCCTACGACGCGGGCCGCAACTTCGTCTTTGAAACCGACGACCGGGCCATCATCGAAAAGACCGTGGCCCTGCACCAGGGGTTTGTAGACTGGCATAAAAATCCTGCTGTGAGCCGGGAGGGACAGTCGGACTACATCCGTCTGCGGGTGACCTACATCCTGGACAACGGCACGGTGATGCGCCGGGAGTACGGCGACCACGTGTGGCCGGGCAGCGAGTTTGAGCAGGTGGCCCGGGACTTCTACTGCGATCCGGAGATGGCCAGGCAGACCTATAACCTGGACCTCATCGACCCGGAGAAGCTGGGCAACGTGGAGATCAGCAGCCTGTGGAACCCCGACGCCAAGAAAAACGAGTACTACAACTTCGCGGAGATGATTCCCTCGGAGGAGCGCTACGCCGCCGTGCGCAAGGTGTACGACGCGGTGCTGCTGGACTTTGCCGAAGGCAACCTGGGCAAGCGCTACCTCTTTGATTTGGAGGAGGAGCGGCAGCTCAATACCTGCACCACCGACCTGTATCTCTACTGGCAGGACGAGGAAACCAAGGGTCACTACGCCCAAAATCCGGCCTATGTGATAAGCCCGTCTGTCACCGATGGGTTCAATCAGTCTACGTCCGTGGTCTATCACTACACCAAGAGCGTGTCCGTCACCCTGACTCCCCAGGCCGAGCATACCATCGCCGCCCTGACCGAGCTGGGCGTGCTGGATGAGGATACCACCCTGCGGCTGTATCGGGAGATCGTGGATGAGGAGGAGCGGGCCAAATACGGCGAGCTGACCGGAGTCAACCTCGACCCCAACTCCGCCGGATTCGGCATCATCGGCGGCGCTGACGGCCCCACCGCCATCGTGGTGGGGGAACCATAATAATATTTATCTACCCCCGGGCTTCGGCCCGGGGGTGCTTTTCGCCCTGCGGGGCGACCTCCTTTGCCCGCGGCGGCAAAGGAGGCAAAACGCCGCCGGGGTTTGCCAGCAAATGTGACTTGGCGCAAGCGCCTGTGTCACATACTGTCTGCACCCCGGACCCCAAAGAAACCGGCTCGTAAGCGGTAGGTATTCCTTGCGTCCGGCGCACCTGTGACGACACCACGTTGCGGCTTTGGGCTGCCGCCCTGCCAAGCATCGACCAAGTTGCACTTCTATCGTACAAAGGCGCCTGCTGCGGTAGGTGTTTCGTTCCTGTGCACCACGCCGATGGTGTAGGGGCGCGCTGTGCGCGCCCGCGGGCGGCCAAAGGCCGCCTCTACAACAAACCTGGAGGTTTGCACAATCGTCGGCTGAGTGCGGCAGCCTAATCGGCGCTGGACGGGTCAGAGGTGTCCGCCGACCGTGTGGGTGTGACCCCACGGATATTGCCCAAAGGAAGTTTTAAGAAACCATGGGTTTCTTAATGCCTTTTTCGTGTCTTTTGTGGCGCTACAAAAGACACCCGCCCGGGGGCGGAACAACCCCGACCTCGCCCCGCAGGGCGAAAATTGTTCCCCACGTCACCCTTGAAAACGACAGCCAAATGCGTTATACTGACAGAGTCAAAACAACCAACACACCCCCTCTTTTTCAAAAGAGGGGGTTGAAGTCGTGTCCGGGAGGGAACAAAATGGAGCTGCTGCTGTCCGCGCTGGAGCAACTGCCCGAATTTGAACAACTGCTGTCCGCCATGGAGGCGGGGCGCTGCCCGGCGGCGGTGTCCGGCCTGGCGGCGGTCCATCGCGCCCACTTTGCCGCGGCCATCCATCGCAAAACCGACCGCCCCGTGGTGCTGGTCTGTGCCGACGAGGGGGAGGGGGAACGGCTGGCCCGGGACCTTTCTGCCCTGTCCGGTCAGCCGGTGCCGGTGCTGTGCGCCCGCAGCTTCACCTTCCACAACGCCGCCACCGTGTCCCGCCAGTGGGAGCATGGGCGGCTGAGCCTGCTGCGGCGCATGATCTGTAACGAAGTCCCTCTGCTGGTGGCCACGGTGGAGGGCCTGATGCAGCGCACCCTGGCCCCCCGGGCCATGGACCTGGTGTGCCGCACCCTTGAGGTGGGGAAGAGCTACGACCTGAACGAGGTGGCCGAGGCGCTGACCGCCGCCGGTTACACCCGCTGTGAGCAGGTGGAGGGCGTGGGCCAGTTCGCCGTCCGCGGCGGTATTTTGGACGTATTCTCCCCGGAGATGGAGCAGCCCGTCCGCGCCGAGTTTTTCGGTGACGAGCTGGACGCCATGGGCAGCTTTGACCCCGTCAGCCAGCGCCGAACGGAGAATATTGATAAAGTGCAGCTGCTGCCCTCGGCGGAGCTGCTGCCCCAGCTTGCCCCCGGCGGCCTGGCCGGTCTGCTGGGGCAGATGGACGAACTCATCAAAAAGGCGGAGAAAAAGCAAAACCAACCCCTGGTCACCACCCTGCGGGCGGACCGGGAGGTCATCTCCAACTGCCGCAGCCTGCCCGCTTTGGACCGCTATCTGACCCTCATCTGCCCGGAGGGGGCCACGGCGGCAGACTACCTGCCCATGGACGCCTGCATCCTGCTCTCCGAGAGCAGCCGGGTGGCCGAGCGGGCCAAGACCTACCAGTGGCAGTTGGAGGAGGACGTGAAGACCCTGCTGGAGCGGGGGGAGCTGGCCGGGGAGTGCGGCCAGGTCATCCTGCCCTTTGATAAGCTGTGCGCCCGGCTGGAGGACTGGCCGGTGGCCTATTTGGACTCCTTCACCCTGTCCACCTACCCCGCACCGCCCAAAACCCTGCTGTCCCTGATGGCAAAGCAACTGCCCGGCTTCGGCGCCAGCCTGGAAACGGCGGTGGCGGACCTGGCCCAGTACCGCAGCCTGGACTTTGCCACCGTGGTGCTGACGGCAAGTCAGCCCCGGGCGGAGAATTTGCAGACCCTCCTGCGGGAGCAGGGCATCTCCTGCGCCGTGGAGTATGATTTGAAGAACCTGCCCGCCCCCGGCGGCATCACCGTGACGGTGGGCGGCCTGTCCGGCGGCATGGAGTACCCCGGACTGAAGCTGGCGGTGCTGACCGAGGGCAAGAGCGGCGGCAACCCCCGCCGCAGCGTAAAAAAAGCCACCAACCGCCGCAAGCTGGAGAGCTTCACCGACCTGTCCGTGGGGGATCTGGTAGTCCACGAGCACCACGGCGTGGGCCGGTTCCAGGGCATGGTGAAGATCCCCACCGACGGCGTGGAGAAGGACTACGTGAAGATCGCCTACGCCGGTACCGACGTGCTGTACGTCCCGGCCATCCAACTGGACCTGGTCAGCAAGTACATCGGCGGCGGCGAGGACCAGGAGAGCAAGCGCCTGTCCAAGTTGGGGGGCGTGGAGTGGGAAAAGGCCAAGACCCGCACCCGCCGCGCGGTGGCGGACCTTGCCAAGGGCCTTATCCAGCTCTACGCCCAGCGGCGGCGTCAGCCGGGCTACGCCTTCGCCCCGGACTCCCCCTGGCAGAAGGAATTTGAGGACCGCTTCGAGTACGTGGAGACCGACGACCAGCTACGCTGCGTGCAGGAGATCAAGCGTGACATGGAAAATCCCACCCCCATGGACCGCCTGCTGTGCGGCGACGTGGGCTACGGCAAGACCGAGGTGGCCATGCGGGCCATCATGAAGTGCGTGCTGGACGGCAAACAGGCGGCCATCCTGGCCCCCACCACCGTGCTGGCCCGGCAGCATCACCTGACCGCCCTGCGCCGCTTTGCCGGCTACCCGGTGGAGATCGACGTGGTCAGCCGCTTCCGCACCCCCACCCAGGTGAAAAACACCCTCCAGCGCCTGGCCGAGGGCAAGATCGACATTCTCATCGGCACCCACCGGCTCTTTAACCGGGACGTGCAGTTCAAGAATTTGGGCCTTCTCGTTGTGGACGAGGAGCAGCGCTTCGGCGTAGCCCACAAGGAGAAGCTGAAAGAGCGCTTTGCCCAGGTGGACGTGCTGACTCTGTCGGCCACCCCCATTCCCCGCACCCTGAACATGGCCCTGAGCGGTATCCGGGATATGTCCGTGCTGGAGGAGCCGCCCCAAAACCGCCAGCCGGTGCAGACCTACGTGCTGGAGCACGACTGGTCCGTGCTGAACGACGCCATGCGCCGGGAGCTGGAGCGGGGCGGGCAGGTATTTTACCTCCATAACCGGGTGGAGACCATCGACCGCACCGCCAGCCGCATCCGGCAAATGCTGGGTGAGGAGGTGGAGGTAGCGGTGGCCCACGGACAGATGAGCCAGGAGGCCATCGACGAGGTCATGAGCCGTATGACCGACGGCGAGATCAACGTGCTGGTCTGCACCACCATCATCGAAACGGGCATCGACCTGCCCAACGCCAACACCCTCATTATCGAGGACGCGGACAAAATGGGCCTGGCCCAACTGCACCAGCTCCGGGGCCGTGTGGGCCGCTCCGCCCGCCGGGCCTTTGCCTACATGACCTACCGCCGGGGCAAGGTGCTGACCGAGATCGCCGCCAAGCGGCTGGGGGCCGTGCGGGAGTTTGCCGAGTTCGGCTCCGGCTTCAAGATCGCCATGCGGGACCTGGAGATCCGGGGCGCGGGCAACGTGCTGGGTCCGGAGCAGTCGGGCTTTTTGATGAGTGTGGGCTATGATTTGTACCTGAAGCTGCTGGAGGAGGCGGTGCTGACCGAGCAGGGGCAGCAGGCCGCCGTGCGGCCCGAGTGTTCCGCCGACCTGGCCGTGGCGGCCAGCATCCCGGACCGCTACGTCAGCGTGGGCGAGCAGCGCATGGACCTGTACCGCCGCATCGCCCGTATCCGCAGTGAGGCGGACGCCGACGACCTGGTGGACGAACTCATCGACCGCTTTGGCGAGCCGCCCCGGACGGTGAACAACCTCATCAGCGTGGCCCTCATGCGTGCTGCCGCCGCCGACTGCGGTATCACGGAAATCAATCAAAAGCAGGGCTGCCTGCTCTTCACCCTGCCTCAATTCAACCTGGAGCGGGTGTCCAACCTGTGTGCCGACCCCCGGTACAAGGGGCGGCTGCTCTTTGCCGCCGGGGAAAAGCCCTATCTGTCCCTGCGTCTGCGCAAGGGAGAGGACGTGCTGAACGCCGCCCGCAGATTGGTGGACGATTACGCTGCCGACCAAAATGAAAATAATGTGTAAATACGGAAGAAAGAACTGTTCTTTTCACAAAAAATAAGATATACTGATTCGGAAAGCTGCCCGCAAAGCGGGAGGAAAGGAAGAGGAATATGAAACTGACAAAGCGTTTGCTTGGGCTGCTGCTGTGCGGCCTGTTGCTGCTGTGCGGGCTGACCGCCTGCGGAGAGATAGAGGCAAAGCTGCCGGAGTATGACCCCGATACGCTGGATACCACCACCATCACCGACCTGACCGAGTTTTTGATGGGCGTTCCCGGCGATACGGCGGTTGCCACCCTGGATGGTGTGGACATCACCGCGGACGAGCTGGTCTATTGGCTGGTGGCCTACTGTGACAGTATCAAGCAGAGTGCCTACCAAAGCACCGGTTCCCTGACCATCCCCTGGGACGCGGATATGGGAGATGGCGTTATGCTGGAAACCCACATCCGGGAGGGCGCGTTGGAGCTGGCCGTCACCCAATGTATGGTGAGTCAGATGGCGGAAAAGGACTCCATTGCCATGACCACGGAGCAGCAGGATCAGGTGCAGCAGGTTTTGGACAGCATTGCGGCGGAGGGACAACAGATCGGCGCCACCCTGGACCAGTATTTGGAGCTGTCCATTGCCCTGGACGAAGAGCTGTTCCGCTGGAACTGGGAGTGCGACTTTGCCTACGATACGCTGACGCAGAGTCGGTTTGGCGGGGAGAATGCCCCCACGGCTGAGGACATTTTGTCCTGGCTGGAGGAGGAGCAGGGCTGCTACCGCGTCAAGCACATCCTGATCAACACCCAGGGCATCACCGACGCGGAAAAGATCAAGGAAAAGCGGACCCTGGCCGAGGACCTGCTGAGCCAGTTGCTGGCGGCGGAGGACCCCATCGCCCTGTTTGATGAGCTGATGCACCGGTACAGCGAGGACCCGGGCCTTGCCACCAGCCCCGATGGCTATGTGGCCTATCCCGGACAGATGGTGTCGGAGTTTGAAACAACCGCGCAGGCGTTGGAGGTGGGGACTTTCAGCGACGTGGTGACCAGCGATTATGGCTATCACATCATTCTGCGCCTGCCGCTGGATGTGGATACGGCCCAGTATGAAGAGGACTACGTCAACGCGGCCATGGGGCAGCTGGTGGCCGGCCTGGTGGAGCAGGCGGAACTCAAGACCACAAAAATTTATGATGAGGTGGATGTGAAGGACCTGTACGAGCGCATGACTGCCTATCGTACCCGTTTCGGTCAGCCCCCTGTGGAGGAGGAACCTGCGCCTGCCGAGGGTGACAGCTCCGTCGCGGAATAAGAACGAAAAGCACCCGTTTCTTCGGAAACGGGTGCTTTTTTGCGCCTTTTGTCGCATGATTATGGGCAAACCCGGAGGGACAGGCCCATATAATGAGGGCAGAAAGGAAGTGGCGCTGTGGGAGATTGGCATACAAAATCGGCAACGGAGGTGCTGGCGCAATTGCGCAGCACTCCGGACGGCCTGTCCGGCAGGCAGGCGGAGCAGCGGTTGAAGCAGTACGGCCGCAACGAAATAGCCAAGCCAAAGGGGGAGGGGGTCGTTCTGCGGCTTTTGCGACAGCTGAAGGACCCCATGATCGTTGTACTGCTGGCCGCGGCGGGGGTCTCGCTGCTGGCCAGCGGCGGACGGGACTGGCCCGACGCGGTGATCATTTTGCTGATCGTGGCGGTCAACGGAGTGATCTCGGTCTGTCAGGAGGACAATGCCCGACGAGCGCTGGCGGCTCTGGAGCAGATGGCGCCGCCGCAGACTGTTGCGGTGCGGGATGGGCGGGCCTGTCGAATGGATGCCGCGCTGTTGGTGCCGGGAGATGTGGTTTTGCTGCAGGCGGGGGACCGGATACCCGCCGATGGCAGGCTTTTGGAATGTGTCGGGTTGCGGACCGATGAGTCGGCCCTGACCGGCGAATCGGTCCCGGTGGAAAAGACGCTGTCCCGCCGGCTGGAGCAGGCCACGCCAGTGGGGGAGTGGAGCAACATGGTTTTGGCCTCCACCACCGTAACGGCTGGCCGGGGCCGGGCGGTGATCGTGGATACCGGTATGGACACGCAGATGGGGAAAATCGCGGGTCTGTTGCTGGTCGATCAACAGCAGACAACCCCGCTGCAGCGAAAGATGGAGGAGATCTCCAAGGTCCTGTCCCTGCTGTGCCTTGGGGTCTGCGCGGTGATGTTCGGCGTGGGCCTGTTGCAGGGCAAGGCCCCGGCGGATATGTTCCTGACCGCCGTTTCCCTTGCCGTGGCGGCCATCCCGGAGGGGCTGCCCGCCGTGGTCAGCATTGTGCTGGCCCTTGGGGTGGGCCGTATGGCGAAGACGGGAGTTATAGTGAAAAAGCTGCCGGCGGTGGAAACCCTGGGCTGTGCCGGAGTGATTTGTTCCGACAAAACAGGGACCCTGACCCAAAACCGCATGACGGTGACGCGCGTTTGGACGGCGGGGGAGGACAACACCCTCGCCCTGACCATCGGGGCGCTGTGCAGCGACGCCCGGCTGCAGGCGGAACCACCCAAAACGGTCCGGGGGGACCCGACTGAGGCGGCACTGGTGCTGGCGGCGGCAGAGGCGGGATTGCTGCAGGGAGAGCTGGAGCGACAGTTGCCCCGGGTGGGGGAGGTACCCTTTGACTCCGGGCGCAAACGAATGACCACCGTGCATAAAAAGCCGGCAGGAGGCTGGCGCATTTTGGTAAAGGGTGCGCCGGATGTGCTGCTGGCCCGATGCGATCGGGTGTGGAAGGGCGGCCCGATCATGCTGGACGACACCCTGCGCAAGGCCATTGCCGCGGCCAATGAAGGCATGGCCCAAGGGGCGCTGCGGGTGCTGGCGGTGGCCTTTCGCGACGTGGACAGTCTGCCGCCCATGACGGCGCAGGCGCTGGAGCGGGAGCTGACCTTCGTGGGGCTGTTCGGCATGACCGACCCGCCCCGACCCGAAGTGGCCAAGGCTGTGGCCCAATGTGTCCGGGCAGGGGTGCGGCCGGTGATGATCACCGGCGACCACAGGGCCACGGCGGTGGCGGTGGCCAGGCAGTTGGGAATGCTGCGCCCCGGGGATACGGCCCTGACCGGGCGGGAATTGGACGCTATGTCCCAACGGCAGCTGGAGGAGCGCATTGAAACCGTGTCCGTATTTGCCCGGGTGACACCGGAACATAAGATGCGCATTGTCCGGGCCTGGAAAAAACGGGGCCAGGTGGTGGCCATGACCGGGGACGGAGTGAATGACGCCCCGGCGCTGAAGGCCGCGGACATCGGCTGTGCCATGGGAATGGCGGGTACCGATGTGGCCAAGGGGGCGGCAGACATGGTGCTGACCGACGACAACTTTGCCTCCATTGTCCGGGCGGTGGAGGAGGGGCGAGGCGTCTATGCCAATATTCGCAGAGCGATCCACTATCTGCTGTCCTGTAATGTGGGGGAGATTTTGACCGTCTTTGCAGCCACGGTGCTGGGTTTTGCGCAGATGCCACTGATGCCGGTGCAGCTTTTGTGGCTGAATTTGGTTACCGATTCTCTGCCAGCCCTGGCCCTTGGTGTGGAACCTCTGGAGCGCAGCGCCATGACCCGTCCGCCCAGAGGGGCGGGGGACAGTCTGTTTGACCGGCCCTTTGTTCTGCGGCTGCTTTGGCAGGGGCTTATGGTAGGGGGACTTGCCCTGCTGGCGTACTTTTTGGGCCTTGCGGTGATGCCGACTCCGGCGGGAGGGGCCGCCACCGCCAACACCATGGCTTTTGCAACCCTGACCCTGTGCCAACTGTTCCATGCCTACAATGTCCGCAGCGAGGAACGGTCGATCTTGTCCATTGGGGTGCTGACCAACCCGACCATGAACCGGGCCTTTGCCGTGGGTTTTGCCATGCAGATGGCGGTGCTGCTGCTGCCGCCACTGCAGCGGGTATTCTCGGTGGTGAGCCTCGGGCCGGTGCAGTGGCTGGCGGTGCTGTTGCTGGCGATGGCGCCGGTGGCGGTGTGCGAGGCGGCCAAGGCACTGACGAGATAAAAGAAAGGAGATAAGAGATAAGAGATATGAGATGCGGTGTCCGGCAGAGCCGGACGATTGAAATCGCCCGCTTGCGGACACATTAACTCCTATCTCATATCTTCATATCGCGGCCTTGTAAGGCCGCATAAAACGGGAGCATCCCGTCGCCGGGGTGGCGGAACAGCCCGACGCTGGGAAAAATATAACACCCCATACATCATGTATGGGGTGTTACAGATTGTCGGGAGAAAACAGCGCTTCAAGGGGAACGCCCAAAATGTCGGAAATAGCAAGCAATTCCCGGTCGGATACCTTGCGGTGCTGCCCCTCAATGGCGGACAGCGCGGATTGGTTGATGTCGATGCCGCGCACCTGCAAGTGTGCCAGCAAATCGGTCTGCTTCAAGTTCTTGCGCTTGCGCAGCAGAACAATATTTTGCCCAATTAAGTTTTCTGTGCCGATGGACTTTCGCGTTGGCAAGGAAATCACCGCCCGCTTTTATCTGTTTATCAAATTATATTTGCGGTTTCTCTTGAAATTATTCGATAATCAGATAAAATAAAAAGAAGGGGTGAATTGGTTGGAACAGGAGATGTATAAAAAATTATACTTTCGTGCGTTCAACAAGTTGGTGCAGATGACCGGGCAAGCGCAAAAGATGCAGCAGGAGTTGGAAGAGCTGTATTTGCAGTTGAGTGACGAAGACGACGAGTGGCAGGAATAGTGAGAACAAAACGGGAGCGTCCCGATGGGACGCTCCCGTTGCTCGTTTTGATTACCGCTCCTCGCGGAAATAGTTCAGACCCAAGGCCGCGGGCAGGCCGGAGTTTTTGCGCTTGCTGATAGAGGAGAAAAACAGCACCAGCGCCGTGATGATAAAAGGCAAAGCCTGATACAGCTGAGTAGGGACCTTGGCCAGCCAGCCCAACGCCTCCGGGAAGGCGATGGCCAAACTGGAGCCGGACACCCGCAGAGTGTTGAAAAAGCCGAACACAAAGGTACCCAGGATGGCCAAGGCGGGACTCCAGTTGGCGAAGATGACCAGCGCCACGGCGATCCAGCCGTAACCGTTGATCCAGCAGGCGCTGTTGAACGAGCCGGACATATTCAGGCCCATGTAGTAGCCGCCGATGCCCATGATGCCGCAGCCCAGCATAATGTGCAGGTACTTGTACCGTTTGATGTTGATGCCCACGCTGTCGGCAGAGCCGGGATTTTCGCCCACGGCACGCAGCCGCAGACCGGGGGTGGTATGCTTGAGGTAGCACCACATACACACGGCGATGGCGATACCCAAATAGACCAAAATATTGTGGCTGAACAGGCCCTTGCCAATGATGGGGATGTCGGACAGGAGGGGGATGTGCAGGTCGGCAAAGCCGTTTTTGATGTTGGAATAGTTGCTCATGGTGGGCCAGCCCACGGATTTGATCGCGTTGCCCACAAAGAAGTATACGCCCAAACCGAAGGTGGTCAGGGTCAGGCCGGTGATGTTCTGGTTGGCCTGCAGGCTGACGGTAAGTGCGGCGAACAGAAGGCCCATCAGCGCGCCCATGGCAAAAGCGGTGAGGATACCCACCAGCAGGCTGTTGGTATAGCAGCCGATGACATAGCCGAAGATAGCGCCCACGGCCATGATGCCCTCCACACCCAGGTTCAGGCTGCCGGACTTTTCCACCACGATCTCGCCTACGGTGCCGTAGAGCAGGGGGATGTTGTACAGGACGATGTTATAAATAAAGGTAGAGATAACGTCCAGTTTATTCAGTTCCATCACTGGTTGCCCCCTTTCTTGGTCCGCACAATGCGGAAGCGGATAAAGAAGTCCGCAGTGAGGACAAGGAACAAAATCACGCCCTGCAGCATATTGGCAAAGCTGGAGTCCACGTTGGAGAACATGGTGTTGGCCTGAACAGAGCCGTAGTGCAGCATGGAGATCAGGGCGGACACCACAAAGATGGCGGCGGTATTCAACTGGGCCAGCCAGGCCACGATGATACCGGTCCAGCCCACGTCGCCGGTGATGGTGGTGGACAGGACCCCGGTGGTACCCATCTTAAATGCGGCGGCAAGACCGATCAGGCAGGCGGACAGGAACACGGTGCGCAGCACGATGCGGTTGACCTTCATGCCGGCGTAGTGAGCGGTGCCGGCGCTGTCGCCCACCACGTTGATCTCGTAACCGCGCTTGGTGTAGCGCAGGTAGACAAACACCAAAACGCCAATAATAAGGGTCAGGATCACGCAGATATTCAGGCCGAATTTGCCGAGCATAATGCGGGGGAAGGCGGCGGTGTCGGAAAAGCTCTGGAACACGGGGCGGGCGGACTCCTCCTGCAGGAAGAAGTTCCAGTCTGCCTTTTTGTCCCCCAGGAAGGTCAGGGTATACAAAGCCACATAGTTGAGCATCAGGGTCAGCAGGGTTTCATTGGTTCCGAACTTGACTTTCAGTGCGGCCACCAGCGCGCCGTACAGACCGGCGGCCAGCATGGCGGCCAGGCACATTAAAACCAGGGTAATAAGCTCGGAAAGAATGGGGCCGAAGGAAACGGAAAAGGAAAATTCGGAGTTGTTCAGCGCAACGACGATGGGCGGCTTGAGTTTCAGTGCCACGGTGGAGGCGGCAATGGCGCCCACGATGAACTGACCCTCGCCGCCGATGTTCCAAAAGCGCATTTTGAAGGCCAGGGACAGGGCCACCGAGGTCAGAGCCAGGGGAACAAAAACGTTGAGGTAGTTTTCAAAGGTCTTGTAGGCGATTTTGTTGCCCACCATGCCCATGGTGAACATACGGCTGTAGTAGGTCAGGGGATTGACGCCCATGGCCAGCAGCAGGATGCCGCACACCACGAGGGCGGCGGCCACGGCGGCCAGATAGAACAGGGCCTTTTTCCACAGGGGGCAGGCGTCCCGTTTTACGATGTGAATACCCATGTCAGTTGCTCCCCTCCTCGTGCGTGGAGTTCAGGTGTTCCTCGGTAATGTTGGTGTCCCGGGCGATGCCGGCGGGCTTGTCCTCGTACTTGCCGGTCAGGTCCAAAGCGCCGGTCATCATCAGACCCAGCTCTTCCTTGCTTGTCTTGTGAGCGTGGACCACGCCCATGACCCTGCCGTGGCACAGCACCATGATCTTGTCGCACAGGGCCAGCATCACGTCCAGGTCCTCGCCCACGAACAGGATACCGACGCCGCTCTTTTTCTGCTGGTTAAGGATGTCGTAGATGGCGTAGGAGGAGTTGATGTCCAAACCGCGCACGGGATAGGCGGTGACGATGACGTTGGGGCCGGCCTTGATTTCCCGGCCCAGCAGAACCTTCTGCACGTTGCCGCCGGACAGACGGCGCACCGGGGTCTCGGTGGAGGGGGTGACCACCTCCAGCTCGTCAATGACCCGCTGGGCATCCTCCCGACCGGACTTGCGGTCCACGAAGGGGCCGGGGGTGCTGGCGTAGTTTTTCAAAATCATGTTGTCCGTAATGGACAGGGAGGGGGCAAGGCCCATGCCAAGGCGATCCTCCGGGATGAAGGACATGGAGATGCCCTTTTCCAAAATGGCCTTGGGGGGCAGACCCACGATGTTGTCGCCCTTGTGGATCATCAGGCCGGACTGGATGGGGCGCAGGCCGGCGATAGCCTCGCACAGCTCCTTCTGCCCGCAGCCGGCGATACCGGCAACGCCCAAAATCTCGCCGCCCCGGATGTAGAAGCTTACCTTGTCGATGGCCACGGCGCCCTCGTCGTTTTTGATGGTCAGGTCCCGGATCTCCAGCAGGGGGCGGGTGGTTTCCACCACGGGGCGGTCGATGTTCAGGTCGATCTTGCGGCCCACCATCCAATCGGTCAGCGCCTGCTCGTTGGTTTCGGCGGTGTTGACGGTGGTGATATACTCGCCCTTGCGCAGAATGGCCACCCGGTCGGAGATCTCCATCACCTCGTTGAGCTTGTGGGTGATGATAATGATGGAGTGGCCCTCCTCCTTCATGCGCCGCAGCACGGCGAACAGCTTTTCGATCTCCTGCACGGTAAGCACGGCGGTAGGCTCGTCCAAAATGATGATCTTGGCGCCGTAGTACAGCACCTTGATGATCTCCAGGGTCTGCTTTTCACTGACGGCCATGTTGCACACCTTTTTCCGGGGGTCCAGATCGAAGCCGAACTTGTGGGCCATGTCCTCGATTTCGGCAAAGCGGTTGCCGCGGAGGGCGAACCCGGACTTCTCCCGACCCATCCAAATGTTATCGGCGGCAGAGAACACGTCCACCAGCTTGAAATGCTGATGGACCATGCCGATACCCAGCTTTTTGGAGTCCTCCGGCGAGGTGATGGACACAGGCTGACCGTTGATCAAAATCTCGCCCGCGTCCGGGGCGTAGATGCCCGAGAGCATATTCATCAACGTGGTCTTGCCCGAGCCGTTCTCGCCCAGCAGAGCAAGAATTTCCCCCTGGCGCAGGTTCAGGTTGATGTTGTTGTTTGCCACCACACTGCCAAAGGTTTTGGTGATGCCCCGCATCTCAATGGCGTACTGTTCCGGCATAAGATCACATCCTTTTCCAGATATGAGATATGAGATAAAAGATAAAAGATATACGCCCGCGGCATATCCCTTATCTTTTATCTCTTATCGAAAAAGACCGGGCCGGCCGGAAATCCGGCCGGGTCAGGCCGCCGTTACATTCCCGCCGGCAAGCGGCGTGAATGTCGGTGCCGAACACCCGCGGGGCGGGCTTTTCGGGGCGGCCGATCCAATGCGAGGCGGGCGCTGCCCCCTCGCGCTCCCCCTGGTATGCGTGGTGCATCCGGTCTGATGGGGAGTTCTGTAAAAAAGACCGGGCCGGCCGGAAATCCGGCCGGCCCGGTAGTGCTTATCGGGTCATATACGGTGAGGGAGAATTACACTTCCTCGACGCCGGCCACCAGGTAGTTCATGGTGCCGGTGATCACGCCGTCCTCCACAGAGGGGCCGCCGGCAGCAACGATGACGTTGCCGGCGTTGTCCACCAGGTCGGCGTCGGCCTGGGTGATGGTGCCGTCAGCGGCGACGGTCAGCTTCACGCCGGAGAACACGTCCCACTCGCCGTCCACCATCAGCTTCTTGGCGGCCTCGATGGCCTTGTCGGTGTTGGCGGCGCAGTTGGCGGTCAGGGGAGAAGCGTCAACGAAGCCCTCCTTCAGGCCGCCGTAGTAGGCGGGGCCCCCCATCTTGGTGACGAACTGGGAAGCGTCGCCCTCGCAGTCGATGGCAGCCTGCATAGCAGTGGCATAGTAGACGTTCCAGTTCCAGATGGCGGCGGTCAGGTGAGCCTGAGGAGCGTCGGCAGTCATGTCGGAGTTGTAGCCGCAGCCGAACACGCCGGCGTTCTGAGCGGCGATCTGGGGCTGAGCGGAGTCGCAGTGCTGGGAGATGACACCGCAGCCGAAGGTGTTGATCAGCTCCTCGGCGTAGGCCTTCTCGTTGACCTCATCGGCCCAGGCACCCAGGTTCTTGACGTAGACCTTGGCGTTGGGGTTAGCGGCCTGCACGCCCAGGGCGAAGCCGTTGATACCGGAGGCGGTCTCAGCGTAGGCGGTGGTGTAAGCGGCCACGTAACCCACGTTGTTGTTGCCGATCTCCAGGCTCTTCAGACCGGCGGCGATACCGGCCAGGTAGCGGGCCTGATAGGCGCGGCCGAAGTAGTTGTTGAAGTTGGTCTCATTGCTCTTGTAGCCGGTGCCGTGAGAGAAGATGACCTCGGGGTAAGCGGCGGCAGCCTTCTCCATGGCGTCGATGTAGCCAAAGGAGATACCGAAGATGATGTCCACATCCTGGGCGACCAGGGTGTCAACAGCGGCCAGGACCTGCTGCTCGTCCTCGGGAACCTCGTCCACGATAAACAGCTGGGTGGCGGGATCCAGGCCCAGGTCCTCCATGCCGCCCACGATGCCGCTGTGATGGGCAAAGGTGTAGCCGGCGGTGTCGTTCTTGCTGTTGATGTAGATGGCGCCCACCTTCAGGTCAGCGGCGACCACGGACTCGCCGGAACCGGAAGAGGCGGGGGCGTCAGAGCCGCCGCAGGCGGCCAGGGACAGGGTCATAGCCAGGGCCATGACCAGCGCGAGAAACTTCTTCATGTTGGTTTTCCTCCCTAATATGTAGGTTTGTTTTATTAAAAATGGCAGGCCATTTTTAATTGAGTTAAGGTTGGCGCGCCGGGTCGTCGCGCCCCACGGGGAAATCAGTCGGCGAAGGTGATGCCGTCGGTCTCGCTCATGGAGGCCACCCGGGCCAAAGACTCCACCCGCATACCGCCGGCGCGCAGGTTGTCGCCCCCGGGCTGGAAGGCCTTTTCAATGGCGATACCGGCGCCCACCAGCTCCGCCCCGGACTGGGCCACGATGGAGGCAAGGCCGCGCAGCGCCTCGCCGTTGGCGAGAAAGTCGTCGATGAGCAGCACCCTGTCACCGGGGTGAAGATACTCTTTGGAAACGATGACATTGTAGACCTTGCCGTGGGTGAAGGACTCCACCCTGGCGCAGAACACGTCGGTGGAGATGTTGCTGGACCGGGACTTCTTGGCGAAGACCACGGGGCAATCGAAGTGCCGGGCGGCAAGGCAGGCGATGCCGATGCCGGAGGCCTCGATGGTTAAAATCTTGTTGACTTCGCAATCGGAAAAGCGGCGGGCAAACTCCGCGCCCATGGCGTCGAAGAGGGCCACGTCCATCTGATGATTGAGAAAGCTGTCCACCTTCAGCACCTCGGTGCCGCGGATCTTGCCGTCCTTTCGGATGCGGTCCTTCAACAGCTGCATATACTCGCCCCCGGTCCATCAAAAATACACATCCATTTTACCCCAAAATCTGCCGAACTGCAACGGATTTAGAAAACTTTTGTAAGAAATGTCAAGACAAGGGCTTCTTTTTCAGCGGGGTACGCGTGCCGTTGGGGTGCTGGATGACGGTGTGGTCCAACTGCGCCCTGAGATTGCCGGTGACGGACTCGATATACTCCCGGCGCAGCGCGTCCCGCTCGGCGGCCTCCTCCGCCGTCAGGCCCTCGGCCTTGGCTTTCCGGGCCAGGGCGTTGATGCGGTCGATCTTTTCCTGGGTCATAGAAAACAACTCCTTGCGATATGGGCGTAGGGTCCGATGCCCTCATCGGGCCGTCCAAATCAAATATAACGCTCTATGGTCAGGGTAATGCGCCCCTTGCGGGACAGGCCGCCCACCTCGGTCAGCACGCACTTGCCAAGGCCCCGGCAGGTCAGCACGTCCCCCTGAGCCACGGCTTTGTCGGGCTTCAGACACTCCCGGTGGTTGACCATGACCCGGCCGGCGGAGATGAGGTCCGCCGCCTTGCCCCGGCTGGTGGAGAAGCCGCAGGCCACCACCGCGTCCAGCCGCAGGGTGGACACCGTGTCCCGGATGGTGCGCACCTGGGGCGGGGCTACGGAAATATCGCTCAAAGCCGCCTTTTGCAGCTTCAGCCGCCAGCGCCCGGCGCTGTCCCACTGGGACAGCAGAATGTCCACGGCGTCGGACATTACGATGATGTGGCAGCCGGTGTCGTCGATCAAAATGTCGCCCAGTTTTTCCCGGGTGATGCCAAGGCCCATAATGGAACCCAAAATATCTCGGTGGCTGAGGTCGGCGTCCTTTGGGAACGCGGCCCGCAGGGCGGACACGGGGCCGTCGGGGTCGGCCAGCCAATCCTCACGCTCCTGCCAGTCGGGCAGAAAGACGCAAATTTGCCGTTCCGCCCCCTCAAACCCGCCGGAAAAGAAGTGTCGGGGGTGTCCGGCGGCGTTCAGCAGGTCGGTGACCGCCGCCTGCTCGGCGGGGGAGAGGAATTGGGTGTGGGCGGGTACGGAGCGGTTTTGGGCCAGCTCCAGCTTGTCCAGCGCCCGGGCCAGCAGCACCCGCTGGTCGGCATCCCGGGCACATTTATTTAATAGTTCGGTTTTGGTCACGGAATGCTCCTTAATGAATGCCGCCCGCTCACCGAGGGGAGCGGGCAGGCGGAATCAACGATGATAGAGCTTGTTGGTCTGATACTGTGGCTCGCACGTCAGCAGCAGACCCAGTTTTTTATAGGTGTTGCTGTCAGCGCTGGACAGAATGACCGAGCAGTGGGCCTGACAATTCTGCAGCTGACCCAAACAATCCAGCGCCTTTTGGGCCAGGGGGTCAGTGTTGGCGGAGGTGGCAAGGGCGATAAGTACCTCGTCACTGTGCAGGCGGGGGTTGGCCGAACCCAGGTGGCGCACCTTAAGGTTCTGAATGGGTTCGATGGCCGATTGAGCGATGAGGTGTACGTCATGGTCAATACCGGCCAGCTTTTTCAGGCAGTTGAGCAGGGCGGCAGCGGAGCAGCCCATAAGCTCGGAGGTGTTGCCCACCACCATTTCGCCGCCGGGCAACTGGATACACATGGCCGGCTCGCCGGATTCGGTGGCGGCGGCCAGGGCGGGGGCCACGCAGGCCCGGTCGCCGGTCTTCAGATCCATTTGGCTCATCAGCGTCTGCAGCTTTTCCAGCTCCACCGAGCAGTCCTGGCCCTTGCGGCTGCAGCACACGGCCTGGTAGTAGCGACGGATGATCTCCTGACAGGAGGCGTCCCGGCAGGCGTCATCGTCCACGATGCAGTTGCCTGCCATGTTTACGCCCATGTCCGTAGGGGACTTGTAGGGGCAGGAACCCATGATCTCCCGGAAGGTGGCGGACAGGACGGGGAAGATCTCCACGTCCCGGTTGTAGTTGACGGTGGTCTGACCGTAGGCCTCCAAATGGAAGGGGTCGATCATGTTCACGTCGTTCAGGTCGGCGGTGGCCGCCTCATAAGCCAGGTTGACCGGGTGCTTCAAAGGCAGGTTCCAAATGGGGAAAGTCTCGAACTTGGCGTAACCGGCGTCGATACCCCGCTTGTGGTCGTGGTAGAGCTGGGACAGGCAGGTGGCCATCTTGCCGCTGCCGGGACCGGGAGCGGTGACGATGACCAGGGGGCGGGTGGTCTGAATATAGTCGTTCTGACCGAACCCCTCGTCGCAGACGATGCGGGCGATGTCGTTGGGATAGCCGGCGATGGGGTAGTGGCGATAGGTCTTGACCCCCAAAGTGTTCAGCCGGGACTCAAAGGCCACGGCGGCCGCCTGGCCGGCCCAGCGGGTCAGCACCACGCTGCCCACGTACAGGCCGATCTCCCGGAACGCGTCGATCAGACGCAGAATTTCCAGGTCGTAGGTGATGCCAAGGTCGCCCCGGACCTTGTTTTTCTCGATGTCGGCGGCGTTGATGGCGATGACGATCTCCGCCTGGTCAGCCAGTTGGACCAGCATTTTGACCTTGCTGTCCGGCTGGAACCCGGGCAGCACCCGGGAGGCATGGAAGTCGTCAAACAGCTTGCCGCCGAACTCCAGATACAGCTTGCCGCCGAACTGGTCGATGCGCTGGCGGATATGCTCCGACTGCAGCTGCAGATATCTGTCATTGTCGAACCCGCGCTTATACACGTACATCGTTCCCTTCTTTGGCAGAAAAACACCTTTACTATTCTACAATTTGTGCGCGTTACAGTCAAGGCATAACCGGCAGAAAAACCGAAAAAGCACACAATTATTCCGCTATTCCACGTCCAGATGGGCGAAGGCGGAATCGGGCAGCAGATCGGACAGCTCCACCAGGGCGGGGGCAAACCCGCCGGCGTAATCGGTCCGGGGGGCGCGCACGGACAGGGGCGCGTTGGAGGGACACAGGGGCAGCGCCACAGTGACATGGATTCCGTTGCGCCGTTCCATCATCAGGGTACCCTGGTGCAGCGTAACGATACGCTGGGCCAGGGCAAGGCCAAGACCGGCTCCCTCCCCGGGCTGGGGGATATGGTGGTTGGGCGCGTCCCCGGTCAACAGCAGCACAAGGGACCGACCGTCGTCCTGCCCGCCGTCGCCGGACAGAGTCAGTACGGCGCGGTTGCTCCGCTTGGCCAGAGAAAGGGTCAGTCTGCTGCCGGGCGTGGCCGCCCGGGCGGCGTTTGCGATCAGCTCCAGCAGCAGTTTTTCCAGCAGGGCGCTGTCGCCGCTGACCAGCAGGGAGGACAGGGGACTTTCAAAGGCGAGGTGCAGATCCACGTCTGTCAGCAACCCCTCGGCAGCGGCGCACACCTCCCGACACAGGCCGGCAAGGTCCAGGGTGAGGGGGTGAAAGGCGGTGGTGTCGCACCCTAAACTGCGCAGCAGGTCCAGCTGTTCCGTCAGGCGCAGCATCTGACACAGGGTGCGGTTCATGCCGCCCAGACGGTCGGCGGCGGGACCCTCGTTCAGGTCCCGACCGATCAGTTGGGCAGTCAGCAGAAGCTGGGCCAGCTGCTGGCGCAGGCAGCGCAGCACGCCGTCAAGCTGTGTGTGGGAGATCTCGCCGGATTGGGTCGCGCGTAGCAGATAAAAAACGCCGTCCTCCAAGGGGGAGGCGGTCATAAGCCAGCCGGAACCGCCCACCACGATCAGGGCGGTGGTGGCCGGCTGACACACAAGGCAGTCGGGCAGGGGACGATCCTGGGCCAGATCATCAAACAGTTGTGCTGCCGCGGCGTTAAAGGCCACAACGCGCCCGTCCCGGGCGATCAGGGCCGGCTGCGGAATCGCCTGCAGCAGGGGGGAATCGAAATAAGACAAGGGAAAACCCACCTTTTCAATGCGTGATAATTTAGTTTATGCAAAAATGGCGGAGGTGCCGCCTGCTTGAGTATAGCAAAAACTGGTGCGACAGACAAGAAAAAGGGCGATTTTTGCCGAAATTTATATAAAATGAGGGAATGATGCGAAAACAGAAAAAAAGGTCTTGCGTTTGTGGGATTTTGGGGTATAATATTTGTGCAAATCCGCAAAAAATTTATATAACGGAGGAGAAATACAATGAGCATCAAAGTTGGTATTAACGGTTTTGGCCGCATCGGTCGCATGGTCTTCCGTGCCAGCCTGAACCACCCCGAAATCGAGATCGTCGGCATCAATGACCTGTGCCCCGCTGAGTACCTGGCCTACATGCTGAAGTACGACACCATGCACGGTCAGTGCAAGGCCGAGATCGGCAGCACCGATACCGCCATCGTCGTCAACGGCAAGGAGATCCCCGTTTCTGCCGAGCGCAACCCCGCCGACCTGCCCTGGGCCAAGCTGGGTGCTGAGTACGTCGTGGAGTCCACCGGCCTGTTCCTGACCAAGGAGAAGGCTCAGGGCCACATCGACGCCGGCGCCAAGAAGGTCGTTATGTCCGCCCCCTCCAAGGACGACACCCCCATGTTCGTCTGCGGCGTGAACCTGGACAAGTACACCACCGACATGAACTTCGTGTCCAACGCTTCCTGCACCACCAACTGCCTGGCCCCCATCGCCAAGGTCCTGCACGACAACTTCGGCATCGTGGACGGCCTGATGACCACCGTGCACTCTGTCACCGCCACTCAGAAGACCGTTGACGGTCCCTCTCTGAAGGATTGGCGCGGCGGCCGTGCTGCCACCGGCAACATCATCCCCTCTTCCACCGGCGCCGCCAAGGCCGTGGGCAAGGTTATCCCCGAGCTGAACGGCAAGCTGACCGGTATGTCCATGCGTGTTCCCACCCTGGACGTGTCCGTTGTTGACCTGACCGTCAACCTGGCCAAGCCCGCCAAGTACGACGAGATCTGCGCCGCCATGAAGGCTGCCTCCGAGGGCGAGCTGAAGGGCGTTCTGGGTTACACCGACGAGGACGTGGTTTCCTCCGACTTCCTGGGCGACACCCGCACCTCCATCTTCGATGCCAAGGCCGGCATCGCCCTGACCGACACCTTCGTGAAGGTCGTTTCCTGGTACGACAACGAGATCGGCTACTCCAACAAGGTCCTGGAGCTGATCGAGCACATGTACTCCGTCGACCACAAGTAATTCAATACTTTGGTTATAAAAGGGGCGCCGCAGCAATGCGGCGCCCCTTTTTGCGTGAAACGTTGCGGCGTTTGGCGTCTAATAATAAAATAAGAAAGGAAATAATGGCGCGATGGGTTGACAAAGTAAAATTGTGGGTGCTATAATAACTGTGGATTTTGTCGGATAACCGCAAAAGAACTCGAACCATGCAACTGCATGCAGAAAAGAGGAGAAACAATGACTTCTGAAAAGACGATGGAGAACTTCACGACTCAGGTATCTAAGCTGGCTGAGCAGAAGCACAAGATGGAGTGGTACTACTTCCTGATTTATTGCGGCATGTTTGTGTTTGCGCTGCTGCACGTGCTGCAGGGTGCGGTCTGCCTTGCCGTTTCCACCTCGACGATTTATGACCCCCAGGCAAAGATCACGCTCGTCTATATTATCCAGGCGATGATGGCTCCGGCCAATGACGTCGCGGTGGGTGACTTTTTCACCACGGCTTTCAATTTTGTCGCCATGATCGTCAAGCAGTGGGGCGAGCCGAATGTCCGCCTTGCCGTGGTCTACCTGCTGGTTTCCGTGGTGATGGGCTTGCTGTACATCTTCAACTGGAGCCTGCTGAGAAAGCGCAAGCGCATTGGGCCCACCATGTTCCTCTTCCTGCTGACCTTCTCCACCGGCCTGCTGCCCTACTTCTTCCAGATGGTTCGTCTGGACACCATCGGTACCATCACCTACAAGTACATGCTGGACTTTGTTGTGATGGGCGTGCTGATCGTGCTGAACAAGAAGTACTTCGACAAGCGCCGCGACGTGTTCACCGAGGACGGCCTGTTTTAAGTGAATGTAAAAAGACACCGCAGAAATGCGGTGTCTTTTTTTGCGCCCTTGACGGCCGATAAGGCAGACCGCTATAATGTAACACAGTGAGGGAGTTGAGCCAACATGAAGAAAACAGTATGCGCGATCCTGGCCCTTGTTCTTTCCGTCCTGTGTGTTGCCTGCGGTCCGGCCCCTGCGCCGGTTGCGGAGGGGGCGGGGCTTGCCGTCCACTTTATCGACGTGGGGCAGGCGGACGCGGCGCTGGTCATTTGCGATGACGCGACCATGCTCATTGACGGCGGAAACCGGGAGGACAGCAGCCTGATATATTCCTATTTGAAAAACGAGGGCATTACGCACCTTGACTACGTGGTTGCTACCCATGCTCACGAGGACCACGTGGGTGGTCTGCCCGGGGCGCTGAGTTACGCCACGGTCGGCACCGCCCTGTGCAGCGTGACGGAACACGACAGCGGCGTGTTCAAGACCTTTGTAAATCAGCTTGCCAAGCAGGGCAAGACGATTGCCGTACCCGAGACGGGGGAAACTTTCGCCCTGGGCGGTGCGCAAGTGCAGGTCCTCGGCCCGGTGCGGGAGAGCGATGACCCCAACAATATGTCCATTGTCCTGCGCATCGTGTACGGCGAAACATCTTTCCTGTTCACCGGCGACGCCGAGCGGGAGGAGGAGCAGGACATTTTGGCTGCCGGGTTTGACCTTGAAAGTACCGTGCTGAAGGTGGGACACCACGGCAGTGAGAACTCCACCACATATCCTTTCCTGCGTGAGATCATGCCGGAATACGCGGTGATTTCGGTGGGGGCGGATAACTCCTACGGCCACCCCACCCACGAGGCGTTGAGTCGCCTGCGGGATGCGGGGGCGACGGTGCTGCGCACGGACGAGAGTGGTACGATCGTCTGCACCAGCGACGGAAAAACGGTGTCCTTCTCCGCCGAGCGGGAAACGCACAACGAATCGGAACAGACGGGCGGGGAGATGGAGTACGTGCTGAATACCAGCTCGAAAAAGTTCCATGCCCCCTCCTGCAGCAGCGTGCAGGACATTGGGGGGAACAACCGGGCGACCTTCTCCGGAACAAGGAGCGAACTGCTTGCCCAAGGTTACTCCCCCTGCGGAAACTGCAAGCCATAAATAAAGCGGGCCGCCGAGATCGTTCTCGGCGGCCCGCTTTGTTATTGCTTCAAAACCTCCGCCGTGCTTTGGGCAAATAACCGCGCGCCGGTCAGGGCCTCGGCCAGGGTGTTGCCGTGGGTGCCTACCTCCACCAGCACCGACCCCGCCCGCAGGTCCTGATTGAACCGGGACGAGCGCAGGACCATGGGCCGGGCCAGGGCGCTGTAATCATCCAAAAGCTGTTGCTGCAGCTCCATGGCGAAGGTCAGGTTTTCCTGCCACAGGGGATGGAAATCCCCCTTTCCGTTGGTGCCGACCACCAGCATGACCTGGGCCGCCTGCTGTCCATCCTCCTTGGAAACGGCCTTGTAAATGGTGCCGTCCTCGGCGGCCAAAGCGTCCCGGTGGACGTCCAGCACCACCTGAATGGTGGGGTACTGGGCCAACCAGCGCTCTACCGCCGCCCGGGAGCGGTCGTAGGCTCCGTCATAGGAGGGGTAATCGTACAGGGTGGTGTCGTGCAGGACCTCGAAGCCGCTGCGCTGAAAAACCTGCGCCATTTCCTCTCCGACACGGACCACGTTGTGGTTGCAATCGGTGGTGCGATAGGGGTCGGAGGGGGTGTAGGTGTCGGACTTTGTGGGGGTATACGCCTCGCTGCCGTGAGTGTGAACGATCAGAATGTGGGGACCGTCCCCCAGCGCAAAGGGGCGCTCGCCTGCGGCGAGGGCCGCTGCATCAGGGGCCTTCCCCGCCCGGTCGGCAATATAGATGTCCCCTGCGCGCAGGTAGACCTGGGATGCGGAGGGGACGAGGGTCCGCTCGGCCACCGGACTGTCGCTGTCCTCGGGAACGGGGGGCTCCTCCTCGGTGTCGGGCAGGGGCTCGGCCAGGGGTAGGGCGGCGCTTTGCTCGGTGTGGGTCAGCGGCATGGCCCGCAGCAGGGGCGATTGAGCCAGCACCAACCGCTGCGCTCCGGAGCTGCCGTCCCGGCGGGAAAGGCCGGGCAGTTGTCCCCGGAACAGGCTGACGGCCAGGTCCATGTCGCGGCTCAGGGTCTGCACCGCCTGGGCGGTGCTGCTCAGGGGGGCCGCCCGCAGGGCGACCCACAGTGCGGTCAGGGCCAGGGCCAGGGCGGTGGCCCGGCGCAGAATGGAAAGGGACTGTCCCATGCGGCACCTCCTGTCGTTTGCTTTGGTTTAGCCTATGCGCGGTGACGGCGGGGTATGACGGCATGTCCTGCCGACCGCAAAAAATTTACAAAAAGCCCTTTCTTTTATGTTGAAATAGCATATAATAGAGGAAGAGTTTTTTTGCAAAGGAGGCGGCGAAATGGATTACAACCAACTCACTTGGGCGCAACGGGGCCGACTGTGGCTGCGGCTGTGCATCCGGCTTGTGGGTACGGCGCTGGTGGTCTGGCTGCTGTCTATGTTTGGAGGGCCGCTGCTGACCCTGTTTATGCCGTTTATTTTGGCGCTGGCTGCGGCGGCGCTGCTGGATCCGGTGGTGCGCCTGCTGCAAAAACGTCTGAAATGGGCGCGAAAATGGGTGGCGCTGGTGGTTGTGGTCGTGCTGGTGGGCAGCCTGGGCGCCGTGCTGGCACTGCTGATACGGGCCGGAGTGAGAGAGGCGATTTCCCTGGCCGAGAACTGGGACACCCTGCTGGCCGCCTTTACCCAGGGCTTTGAAACCACCGAGCAATTGCTGCGGGAGCTGCTTGAAAAGCTACCCTTCCGGCTGCCTCTTCACGACCAGCCGCTGCTTGACCAACTGGGTCAGTGGCTTGGCCAGTGGTTGGAGGGCGCGGTACCCGACATTGGAAACCTGACCGGCTTTGCCGCCGCCCGGGCAAAGGATGTGGTTGCGTTCGTGCTGGCGCTGGTGGTGTTTTTGATGGCCACCTACTTCCTCTGCGCGGACTTTCCCTACCTGCGCACCGCCCTGGCCCGGCGTATGGACGAGCATTCTTATGGTTGGCTTAATCAGGTCAGGCGGGTGTCCCTTGGGGCCTTCGGCGGGTATCTGCGGGCCCAACTGCTGCTGTCCCTGGGCGTGTTCTGCATTTTGCTGTGCGGCTTCCTGATCACCGGGCAGAATTATGCGCTGCTGCTGGCCCTGTGCTTTGCGGTGATGGATTTTATCCCGCTGATCGGCTCGGGGACGATCATGGTACCCTGGGCGATAATCGATCTGTTTTTGGGCAACTACGGCCAGGCCATTGAATTGATGGTGATTTGGGGCCTGATCGTGCTGTTCCGCCGTGTGGCCGAACCCAAGGTGGTGGGGGACCAAACGGGGCTGCCGCCCATTTTGTCCCTGATCAGCATCTACATCGGTATGCGGCTGTACGGTGTTGTGGGTATGGTTCTGTGTCCCATCCTGCTGCTGGTGCTGCTGAATTTGGTGGGGCTGGGCCTGTTTGACGGGGTCCGCCGGGATGTCAAGATGGCCTTCCGGGACATTTTGGCCCTGCTCCATGGGGAGCGAAAGTAAGAAAACGAATGTGTTGCCGCAATCCGCATAAGGAGTGAGAGATATGTACTATCCCGAATTTGAAAATAATACGTTCCCGGAACCGCCCAGACCGTCCAAACCGCCCAAGCAGCCTAAGCGGGGCGGCTGGCTGAAGGTGGTAGCCCTTTGCCTGTGCTGCACCCTGCTGGGCGCGGCGGCGGGCCTTGGGGGCGGTTGGCTGGCGGCCAGCGCCATGACTCCCGAGCCGCAGCAGGCGCAGACACCCGTCCAGCAGCAGACTCCGCAACAAACGCCGCAGCAGACGCCGGATTTTGACGCAATTCCCCCTGCCGTTGAACTGCCTGAGGGGCAGTTGTCTGCCGGTCAGGTCTATGCCGCCAACGTCAATGCCTGTGTGGGCATCACCGTGTCCACCACAACCAATATTTACGGCTATAAGACCACATCTGCGGCCACGGGTTCCGGCTTTGTGCTTACCGAGGATGGCTACATCATCACCAACCACCACGTGGTGGAGGAGGCGGCGAAAAATGCCTCCGTCCCCATTACGGTTTCCTTCCAAAATGGCAGCAGCTACACCGCCACGCTGGTGGGAAGCGAGGCGGACAACGACGTGGCTCTGCTGAAAATTCAGGCCCAGGGACTGCAGGCTGTGGTGCTGGGCGATTCGGACACGCTGACTGTTGGTGAGCCGGTCTACGCCATCGGCAACCCCCTGGGCGAGCTGACCTATACCCTGACCGATGGGTTGGTGTCCGCCCTGGACCGGGTGATCACCACCGGCAGCGGTAACGATGCCACCAGCATGAATATGCTGCAGACCAACTGTGCCATCAACCCCGGCAACTCCGGCGGCCCCCTGTTTAACAGCCGGGGCGAGGTGATCGGCATCACCACGGCAAAGATGTCCTCCAGCGGGTCCGAGACTTCGGTGGAGGGCTTGGGTTTTGCCATTCCCATCAATGATGTCAAGCACATCATTTCCGATTTGATGGAGCATGGCCGCGTTACCGGAAAGCCCTATTTGGGCGTGACGGTGTCCAGTGTGACGGAGGAGGACGCCAAGCGGTATAATCTGCCGGTGGGCGCCTATGTGGAAAGCGTGGAAGCCGGTTCCTGCGCGGAAAAGGCCGGCCTGCAGGTGGGCGACATCATCGTTGCCATGGACGATACCGTCATTACCACGCATTCCGCCCTGGTGGCCACCAAGGCGACCTATCGGGCGGGCGACACCGCGGTGCTGAAAGTGGTACGCAACCAGCAGGAGCTGGAGCTGCAGGTGACCTTTGATGAGGTGCCGGCCTCCGGCACGCAGCAAACGCCCGCCACCGAAAACCCCAACAGCGGCAATCCCTACTATGAGGAATTCCCCTGGGAGGCGTTTGGCGATGCCTTCGGCTTCCCCTTCGGCGGCTTCCTTTGGTAAATGAAAAAAGATGCGGCGCCGTAGGCGCCGCATCTTTTTGTTGTGTCAGAAGAAGAGATGCTCGATCAGGATCTTCAGACCGATCGCGATGAGGACCAGGCCACCCACCAACTCTGCCCGCTTTTGAAACAGGCAGCCGAGCCGTTTGCCCAGCACGCCGCCCACATAGGACAGGGCGAAGGCCACCACGCCGATGACGCAGCAGGCCAGCATGATGTCGATATACGGCCGGGTGGTGATGTCGAAGCGGCCCGCGGCACTGTCGATGGCGATGGACACGCCGCCGGCCATAGCGTCGATGGAGGTGGCGATGGCCAGCAGGCAGAGGCGCCGGGCGCTGAGGTCGGCCGAACCGGTCTCGCAGGTCTTGTCGAAGGATCCCCACACCATTTTGCCGCCGATAAAGGCCAGCAGGCCGAAGGCGATGAAGTGGTCGAAGGCCTCGATATACTGGCTCATGCCGGTGGCCAGCAGCCAGCCCAGCAGGGGCATGACAAACTGAAAGGCGCCAAACCAGGCTCCGATCTTCAGCGCGTCGCGCTTGCGGAAGGCGGGAGTGGCGATGGCGGTGGAGGTGGCCACGGCAAAGGCGTCCACAGCGAAGCTGAGAGCCATGAGAAAAACATAGAGCAAAAAGAACACCAGGCTTTCGTTTAATCTGCAAATTGCGCCTTCAGGCCGCGGCGGAAGGCGTCCAACGTTTCGGGGGTCTCGTCCAGCCAGTAGGTGCGGGCGGGGGTGCCGCCGCTGGAGTCGTCAAAGTCGGCAAAGCTGAACCACACCGCCATACGGATGTTGGGGTAGTCGTGGATGTGTTCAAACATATTGTCTATCCACGCCACCTTGTCCCCGCCGATGCCGCTGGAGGCAAACTCTGTGATGATCCACGGGAACTGGCCGAAGTGGGGGTAGTACTCGTCCCAGATCTGGTCGTAAATGACGTCGAACTCCCGCCATTCCTCCGCCCACTTGGTGTAGTAGGTGCCGTTGTTGTAGCCGGTGACACCGATGAGGTGGACGTACTCGTTGCCGGGGTAGTAGGCCAGGGAGTTGTTCCAATCGGAGGGAGGCGCCTGCCGGTCGTGGGGGTTGAAGATCCACAGGCAGTTGTCCACGCCCTCCTCCTCAAAAATGCGCCAAATGCGCTGCCACACGGCGGTGAAGATGCGGGGGTCGGACAGGTTGACCACGCCGCCGTAGCTGGTCCAGTCGGAGTTCATCTCGTTATTCAGCCGGAACAGGAAGGGGTGGCCGAAGGCCTTGGCATCCCGGGCCCATTGGCGAAGCTCCTCGTCCATGTTGCCCCTGTAGATCTCCAGCAGGGGAGATTTTGCGAACATATCCATGTTGTTGTTGTCGGTCAGCTGCAGGGTCAGCTCCACAAGCCGCCCGGCCTCGTAATTTTCCTGCATGACCTCGGTGGGGAAGTCGTGAGTGGGGAAGTGGCGGTAGTAGAGGACCAGGGGGAAGGTGTAGTCCAGATCCTGCTCCATCTGAGTCAGTTTATTGTCAAAACCGCTCTCGTAGAAGTCCTGCATGAAGATACCCCACTGCATGGGGGCGTCGAAATCGTACAGGGAATCGTAGAGCGCCTGGGTTTCCGGGGACAGCTCGCCGTCCTCCCGGACGACGGGGGCGTAGTCGGTGTTGTAAACGGCGGTGCCGAGAGGGTCGAAAATCCGGGCGTTCCGGGTCAGTTCCCACAGCTCGTCCAGTACGGCATCGCCTTGCCGGTAGCGGAACATAACCTGCAGATACTCCCGGCTGGAGGTGAAGTAGGTGATGTAGAGGTAGCCGTCGTAGACGTCGTCGGGGAAGTCGTGGACCTGGGCCAGCACGAATCGGGCGTTGATCGCCTCGTCCATAGCCGAGGTGACGGTAACGCCATTGTTCTGCTGCCAGGTTTCGCTCATCAAAAAGCGGTGTTCGTAGTGGTCCACGTAGTCGGCCACGGTGGTGTCGTTGAAAATGCCGGGCAGGAAAGTGGACAGCTCAAAGGTGACCACGTCCTTCATGCTCTGATAGTCGGCCTTTTCCCGGGAGATGGTCACGTCGAACCCGTCCCCCTGGCCGTAGACGTACAGGGGGCTGAGGGAGAAATCGAACTGCATCCCGGCGGGGAAGTCAAGCTGATAGCCGTGGGTATAGTTCACCAAGCGGGTGATACGGTCGTCTTCATAGACCCGCTTGCAGTCGGTGTCGGGAGAGGGGGTACCGTCAGCCAATTGGCCGTTTTCATACAGAGATACCCGCAAGGTGTCCGGGTTCAGGCCGGCGGTCTCCCGGGCCTCGTCGGCGGTGGTCAGGCCCAGCACCTCGTACTTCAGCGCCCGCTTGATGGGCAGAATGTAGGGGTTTTGGGAGGAGGCGAACTCCCACACGCAGGCCACCAGGCCAAGGATCAGCAGCGTCAGCAGCAGTTTCAACCACAGGGGTTTTTGCTTTTTCATAGTGGCCTCCGTTAATAATAGAAGTAGCCGGAAGAGGAGAAGAAGGCGGAGCCGGTCTCGGAACTCCACAGGGCGTAGCAATCCAAGGTTTCGGGGGGCGTGTCCTGCCACAGTCCGGGCCACCAGGACAGCATCTCGTCACTGAGAGTCGCCACGGGGGTGTCGGGGGAGTAGAGGATAAACTCTTCGGCAACGGTCTCTTCCTCATAAATGTACAGACCGATGGGTTCGGAGTAGATGTATCGAATTCCGTCCTCCAGCTTCATGCGGCCGGCCGCGGTTTCGCAGGTGAGGTCCACCAGGCGCAGGGGAGTGGCGTTGGGATCGGTGGTGGGCAGCGCCTCAAACCGGCCGGAGAAGTCGCACAGATAGACCGTGCCGTCGGGGTAGCCGTAGCCGGCGTCGCCCATGTCGCTGTCGGAGTGCTGGCCGGTGAAGGTCCCGTCGGGGTGCAGCAGCAGGATGGTGCGCCAGCCGCCGGCGCCGCTGGAAAATATCATTTCCATGGTGTAGTCACCGGGCAGCGTGGAAGGCTGCTCGCCCATTGGGGTCGGGATACAGGCGGTCGTCAGCAGGCACAACACAGCGGCAACCAAAAGGATGGACAGTTTCTTTCTCATATAGACCACTCCTTGAGCGATGATACAAATATTATACATAGTTGTCGGGTCGATTGCAACGAAAAAAGAACTTGAAGCCCGGCGGCCGATGGAGTAAACTGGAGAAAAGAAACGAGGTGGGAGCATGAACCACGAGGAATATATGCGCCGGGCCATGGTCCTGGCGGAGCAGGCTGCGAAAGAGGGTGACGTACCCGTGGGCTGCGTCATCGTCAAGGACGGCGAAATTGTGGGCGAGGGCCGCAACCGGCGGGAGGAACACGGCGACGCCACCGCCCACGCGGAGCTGGAGGCCATCCGGGACGCCTGCGAAAAGCTGGGCTCCTGGCGGCTGCACGGCTGCACCATGTATGTGACATTGGAACCCTGCCCCATGTGCGCCGGAGGTATCATCAACTCCCGCATGGAAACGGTACGTTACGGCGCGAAAGATGACAAGGCCGGGGCCTGCGGCTCGGTGCTGAATTTGTTTGAGGAGCGGTTCAACCATAAGCCGCGGCTGTACGGCGGCCTGCTGGAGGGTGAGTGTGCCGAACAGCTGCAGGCGTTTTTTGAAACGTTGCGATAAAGATAAAAAACACCGCCCGGGAGGAATTCCTCCCGGGCGGCCTCGACGCCCCGCAGGCCGCCCCGACAACATAATTGAAGCATCGGAATACCGGAGCGGTTGCTCCGGTATATTTTTTTGCCTGTTTGGCAGAATAAGGCCAAAGAGGTGGTAATCGTGGGACTGTTTCAAAAGCCGGAGGGAACGCCGCACCCTCTGCCCGAACCCCGCTGGGCGCAGCCGGTGACGGCGGACGGCCTGCAGGCGGTATACAGAGAGAACGGGGACTTTCGCCGCCGGACGGTGTGGGCGGGTGAGCGGGAGCTGACTCTGTGCTACATCGAGGGGCTTGTCCGGCTGGAGCGGGTGAGCGACTACATTTTGCGTCCTTTGGCCCAGGATGGGCGGCTGTGCGGGGTTGCGGAGGCGGAGCTGCCCGCCCTGCTGCAAAAGAGCGTGCTTTATAATGTAGTGACTCAGTCCTGTCAAAGCATGGACAAGCTGGTGGCCGACCTGACCATGGGCTGGTGCGTCCTGTTTCTGCCGGGCGGTGATGTGCTGGAGCTGTTCGTGGGGGCGGAGGACCGCCGCTCGGTGGGTGAGCCGGACAATGAGCCGGCGGCCAAGGGGGCCAGGGACTCCTTTGTGGAGAATATCCGGGCCAACACCGCCATGGTGCGCCGCCGGGTGCGGGTGCCGGAGCTGCGTATGAGGGAATACACCGTGGGCCGACAGAGCCTGACGGCGGTGGACGTGCTGTGGCTGGAGGGGGTTGCAGACCCGGACACGGTGGAGCGGGTGCGCTCGCGCGTTGCCGGGCTGGATGTGGATGCCCTCCGCGCACCGGCGGATCTGGAGGAGCATTTGTCCGGCCGGGTGAACACGGCCTTTCCCCTGAGCTTCTGCACCCAGCGGCCCGACCGGTTCTGCGGCGGCCTGCTGGAAGGACGGGTGGGGGTGCTGTGCGAGGGGCAGAGCGTGGGCTGGCTTTTGCCGGGGACGGTTGACTGTTTTTTCGGAGCCATGCAGGACCGGACCGGAGGGTGGTTGATGGCCTCCGCCCTGCGGCTGCTGCGCTATGGGTGTATGCTGATAACGCTGCTGCTGCCCGGACTTTACGTGGCCCTGGTCACGTTTCAGCCGGAGGTGCTTCCGGTGCGCCTGGCCCAGGCCATCGTTCGGGCCAAACAGGAGGTACCCTTTTCCGCGCTGTTTGAGGTGCTGATCATGCTCTTTGCGTTTGAGGTCTTGCAGGAAGCGGGGCTGCGGCTGCCCGGCCCGGTGGGACAGACGGTGTCCATTTTGGGCGGCCTGGTAGTGGGCAGCGCGGCGGTGGAGGCGAAAATCGTCTCCCCGGCGGTGCTGATCGCGGTGGCGGTGGCGGGGATCGCCGGGTACGCGGTGCCGGTGCAGGATTTTGCCAATGCCCTGCGGCTGTGGCGCTTTGGCCTGACCCTGGCGGCGGGAGCCACGGGGGTCGTGGGCCTTGCGCTGGGGTGCGCGGTGCTGACGCGGCATCTGGCGGGGCTGGAGAGCTTCGGCGCGCCTTATTTGGAAGGCTGGAGCGGTGTGATCCGAAAGCCGCTTCCGCTGGAATTTTTCAGGCGGGCTGTGCCTGCCTGGCGCAACCGGAGGCGCCAAAAATGAAACTGCGTGTCATTATTATAATGTTGTGTGCGGTCCTGGTCCTGAGCGGCTGCAGCCCTCGGCCCGCGGGCTGGCAAACGGGGAATGTGGACCTTGTGCGTGCCCTGGGGGTGGATCGGGCCGAGGGGGGCGTGCGGGTCAGCGCCACGGTCGGTGCGGCGCAGGCCGCCTCGCTGGCGGCGGCAGTGCAGGAGCTTTGTTCCATGGGGGACAGCGTTCTGCACGTTGGCCACGTAAATCAACTGGTGCTGGGAGAGGACTTTGCGCGGGATGGCGCGGAGTCCCTGCTGGATTTCGTGGCCCGGGATCGACAGATCGGACCGGGGAGTCGGCTGTGGGTGCTGCGGGGTGATGCGGCGGAACGGGCGGTGAGGGGGGAAACGGACGTGTCCCCCCGGTTAACGCGCTTGGGCGAAACCTTCGCGGGGACGGCGCCCAAGCTGGATTGTACGGCCACCCGCCTGATGAGCGTCATGGCCCGCGAGGGCAGCGTGGCGGTCCCGGCCTTGACCCTGGAGATGGGCGAGTTGGCACCTGCGGGCTACGCCGTTCTGCGCCGGGGTCGATTGGTCGGTTTTTTGGACAGGGAGCAAAGTCTTGGCTTGGAATTGCTTTGTGGTCAGGGCGCCGGACAGCTTGTGGAGGTCCCTTTATCGGCAACGGAGTGGACGGTTTTGACCGTGCGCCGGGCGAAAGTGGAGGGGGTGCCTGAGGTCGCGGACGGAGTGTTGCGCAGCCTGCGGCTGCGTTGCGAAGTGCGGTTGGAACCGGCACAGGGGGGCGCTTTGTCGGCGGCACAGATGGAGTTGGTGGCCCGGCAGGCGGAGAGCGTTCTGTGTGGCAGGATGGTTGCGGCGCTGGCGTGCGCGCAGCTTTGGGATGCCGATGTTTCCGGTTTGGAGCGGTTGGCCCGGGCCTCCTGCTCCGACCGGGAGTGGGACGACACAAACTGGGAAACGAGCTTTCGAACCCTCCCTCTGCAGGTGATTGCTGCTGCGCGGGTGAGGTGGCCGGCGGATATGGAGGAACGGGGAAATGAAGCATAGTATGTGTGCGTGGACCTGGGCGGCGGCGCTTGCTCCGGCTGCGGCAACGTTGCCTGCGGTGCTGGCTCGCGATGGGGCGGGGGGCTGGCTGGCCCCTTTGCTGGCGTTTCCGGGTGTCCTTGTCGCGCGGTGGCTGATGCGTCGGGCCTGCAGAGAGGGGGGCGCCTGCGGAGTTGGTTCTGTGCTTACTATTATATATATGGTATGGGCTGTGGTGCTGGGCGCCCTGCAGATCCGGACGAGTGTCCGTCGGGTGGAACTGGTGGTTGCCCGAGGGGGACGATCTTGGGTGCTGGCTGTGACCCTGGTATTGTTGACAGCCTGGTTTGTTCGGGGGCAGGCGGCAAGCTGCGGCCGCTGGGCGGTGGTGGCGCTGCGGAGTTTGCTGGCGAGTCTGGCGGGTGTGGCGGCGCTGGCGCTGCTGCAGGCGCGGTGGGATAATCTGCTCCCTCCGCAGATAGAGGGTGGGGACCTGTTCTGCGCGGTTGGCGCAACGCTGGGGGTGCTGAGCGTGCAGATATATGGCGAGTTCCTGCGGGGAGAGGGGGACGCGGCAACGCTCCGGTATCCGGCTGAGGTGTGTGTGCTGCTTGCGTTTTTGCTGATGGCGGTGCAGGGCGTGCTGGGGGTGGAACTGGCGGGCCGGGTGGAGGACCCGCTGCTTACCCTCTCCCGAAACGTGGGCGTCGAGGGTGCGTTCCAGCGGGCGGAAAGCCTGCTGGCGGCCGTGCTGCTGCTGGCGGATCTCGCGCTGCTGACCCTGTTGTTTTGGTCGGTGCGACGAGGGGCGGAACGGCTGTGGCGGGTGCGCCGCGGCTGGGGCGTTACGTTGAGTATGGCGGCCGCGGTGCTGATTGGCGGATCGTGGCCGATACAGGAAACCTATGTACGAGGATTTCGCCTTTGGGTCGTCCCATGGGTCGGTTTGGTTCTTGGGATAGGGATCCCGGCGGTATTGGCTGTCAGCGCGTGTGTCAAAAGCAAGAAAGCAAGGGCATATCTTGTGGCGGAAGAGGGCAAAGACGGCACATCTTGAGCCGCCAAAAAAACTTTCAAAAAAGTTAAAAAAAGATGTTGACAAAGCAGGGAGGTGGTGGTAATATAGGCAAGCTGCTGACGCGCGGCGATGCGGCGGCAGGACCCAAGCGGGTTCTGAAGGCCAAGGGCCGCAGAGGGTAGCTGAGCCGAGCGAGATCGGA
>SVLO01000041.1 GCA_015067885.1 Oscillospiraceae bacterium
ATGAAAGAGGTGAACACAAATGAAGGAAGGCATCCATCCCAACTACGAGCAGACCACCATTCGCTGCGCCTGCGGCAATGTGATCGAGACCGGCTCTACCCAGAAGGATATCCGCGTTGAAGTTTGCTCCAAGTGTCACCCCTTCTACACCGGCAAGCAGAAGATGGTGGATACTGGCGGTCGTGTCAGCCGCTTCAACAAGAAGTTCGGCCTGGACAAGTAATCTCCGCATTCAAAAACCGCACCGTTTCACGGTGCGGTTTTTTGTTTATCGGCATATACTATGGATATGCCAACTGTGGAAACGGAGGGTTTATTATGCTGAAAAAAATCGACCTGAAGGATTTGCGGGAAAACGTCTTTACCCGCATCGGTGACCAGTGGATGCTCATCACCGCCGGTCAGGGGGCGAACTGCAACACCATGACCGCCAGTTGGGGCGGTTTGGGCGTCATCTGGGGCCAGCCGGCCGCCACCGTCTACATCCGGCCCCAGCGCTATACCAAGGAATTCGTGGACCGGGAGGAGTACTTCACCCTGTCCTTTATGCCGGCGGAATATAAGCCGCAGCTTGCTGTCTGTGGCAGCAAAAGTGGCCGTGATATGGACAAGGTAAAGGAATGTGGCTTTACAGTGAAAACCGGGGAAGGCAACGCCCCCTACTTTGCCCAGGCCGACCTTGTGCTGGTCTGCCGCAAGCGGTATGCCCAGGAGATGGACGGCGGCGCCATGCCCGCCGACGTGCTGGAGCATTACTACCCCGGCAAGGACTACCACACCATGTATATCGGCCAGATCGTGGAGGCTTATATCGACGTGTAATTTGACCCACAGGAGGGTACTATGACAGAGAACAACGCGCAGCGCAGGGATCGGGCCGTCTTGGTCGGCCTGAATGCCAACAGCCTGCCCAACGAGGAAAAAGCCAATGACCAGACCATGGAGGAGCTGGCCGCCCTGCTGGAAACGGCGGGCGGACAGAGCGTTGGTGTGGTCATGCAGTCCAAGGACAGTCCCGACCCCCGCACCTTTATCGGGGAGGGTAAGGTGGCCGAGGTCAAGGAGCTGGTACAGGCGCTGGACGCCAATATGGTGGTCTTTGACAACAGTCTGTCCCCCTCCCAGCAGCGGGTGCTGAGCGAGGAGCTGAAGGTGTCCGTGCTGGACCGCTCGGCCCTGATTTTGGACATCTTTGCCCAGCGTGCCAGGACTCGTGAGGGCCGATTGCAGGTGGAGCTGGCCCAGTACAAGTACCTGCTGCCCCGGCTGCTGGGTATGTGGACCCACCTGGAGCGGCAGGAGGGCGCCATCGGCACCCGCGGCCCCGGTGAGACTCAGTTGGAGACCGACCGCCGCCACATTCGCCGCAAAATCTCCAAGCTGGAGGAGGAGCTGCGGGACGTGCGCCGCATCCGGGCCGTCCAGCGGGAGCGCCGGGAGAAAAACGAGGTACCCGTGGTGGCTATCGTAGGCTACACCAACGCGGGCAAATCCACCCTGCTCAATAAGCTGACTGGGTCGGACATCCCCGCCAACAACCGCCTGTTTGACACCCTGGACACCACCACCCGCACCCTTGAGATCAGCGACACCTGCACCGTGCTGATCTCTGACACGGTCGGTTTTATCTCCAAGCTGCCCCACCATTTGGTGGAGGCATTTAAGGCCACCCTGGAGGAACTGCAGTTTGCCGACCTGCTGCTGCACGTCATTGACGCCTCCAACCCCCAGTGGCGGGACCAGGCCGCTGTGGTGGACAACCTGATCCGGGAGCTGGGCGCGGAGCAGACCCCGCGCCTTGAGGTGTTCAACAAGTGCGACCGCTACGTGGGGGAAATTCGCCCTCACGGAGAGAAAATCGTGTCCATCTCCGCCAAAACCGGGGAGGGATTGGACGAGCTGATTGCCGCCATCGGCCGCCAGTTGGACAGCGGCAACCGCCGGGTGACCATCCACCTGCCCTACGACAAGGGCGGCATTTTGGATACCCTCTATAAGGAGGCTAAGGTGGAGCAGGTGGAGTACGCCGAAACCATCGACGTGGTGGCGGTGTGTACCCCCAAGACCATCGGCCGCCTTGGACCGCTGGTGGAGGGTTGGCAGCCCCATAAGGAACCGTGGGAAGATTAAACAAAGACAAAAGCCGGCATCCGGGGTAATCCGGATGCCGGCTTTTGTTCAAAAGGAGTATATGAAGAAGGATTACTTATACTGAGGGATGCCCAGGTCGTTGGTGCGGATTTCATGCACGTAGATGATGGATTCGCCGTTTGCATCCTCGTAGTCGACCAGCAGGCCGGTGGCCTTGTCGATTTTGATCTTGCCGGCATATTCGCCGTTTTCCAAAAGGTCATACACATAAACGTTGCCGGTAACGGCAAAGTCGGAATCGGAAACCTTACGGTACTGGAGGCCGTTCAGGCTTCCGTCAAAGAGGGTCAGCATAGCAAAGAGCTCCATGGTGCTGTCGTGCTGCTGCTGCAGAGTGGCCTGGCTGCTCTCGGTGTCCAACTCGAACGCGGACATGAAGGCGTCCTTCCAGTAGAGCTTGATGCCGCTGTCAGAACACTCGTAGACCATTTCGTGGAGCTTGAGAACACCGTCGGTAACATACAGAACGTATGTATCGGGAGTGATTTGGGACAGGGCCAGTTCCATTTCGGCGTCTTCGGTGTTGAAATGGATGTAGATATGCTCGATGCTGCTGTCAAAAGCCTTTTCGGGGGCATCCAGCACAGCGCCCACGGCGGCAGGTTGGGTGGGAGCGGGGGCGGGAGCAGGAGCGGGAGCGGGAGCAGGAGCGGGGGTCACGGTGCTGCTGGCAGCGGGAGGGGTCTGCGTGTCGTTGTTGCCGGAGCCGCCGCAGCCGACCAGAACGGTGGCCAGCATGGAGGTTGCCAAAAGGAGCGCTGCGATTTTTTTCATTTCGTTCTCTTCTTTCTTTGTGATTGATTTTCGGGTGTGCCGAATGGTGGGAGAACGGCGACTTGCGCCATTCTCTTGTTGCCACATTATAGTAAACATATTTACTAAAGTCAATAGTAAAAATATTTACTATGTTAACCTTTCCGTAACAGAGGAAAGGAGCGTGCGCCCATGGAAGTGTATCAGAAACGAATTCGTGACTTGCGGGAGGATGCGGACAGGACCCAACAGCAAATTGCGGATATACTGGGAACGTCGCAGACGATGTACGCCCGGTATGAACGCGGAGCGAGTGAGTTGCCCATTCGGCATTTGATTCGGTTGGCCCGATACTACAACGTGTCTGCGGACTACATCCTGGGGTTGGAGAAGTTCGGAAGAAAACGCCGATAACGTTGAATTTGTTATCGGGGCGGATTGTGATGGAACGGTAAACAGAATGTCACCCAACGGGGCGGCCGCAGGGTCGCCCTGCTTCTTTTGGGCGGGTGAGGACCAGCAGGTCGTTTGTGTGCTGGCACAGATAGCTCGTGATCCGCCCCACCAACAGGTCAAATTGTTCCGGGGACTGACGGTGGGGGGATTGCTCCCGGCAGAGAATCAACGCCTCCAGCAGGACCACATCTCCGATCAGGTTCTCGCACGTTTCGCGGAAATCTTCCATAAAATCGTAGTTGTTATTCATAAACAATCTCCTTTGCATATCGCTGATAGCGATTATACTGCATCAGGAATTGAATGTCAATCGCTGAAAGCTATATATTTCCTAAATGATAGCTGTAAGCTATAATAGCTTGGGGTGATTGTATGAAAGACTATCGACAAATCATCAAGAAGAAAAGAGAAGCTATTGGGTTGAGCCAGTATAAGCTGGCAAAACTAGTGGGGATTACACAATCTTTCGTTAATGAAATCGAAAGCGGAAAAAAGAGTCCTTCCATCGAGGT
>SVLO01000025.1 GCA_015067885.1 Oscillospiraceae bacterium
CATTTTGATGACATAAAGAAATATGCAAATGTTCTTGAGACGCGTTTGGATGATGAATGGTGCACAATGGAGGGTGTATTGGCAGATAATAAAGAAATGTTATTCCTTGCACAAAAGCATAAAGTAAGCTACATACTCATTGAAGATAAGTACGAAATCAATATTGATATATAATGATACCTCCCTCCGTCATTTCGACAAAGGGAGGTTATTTATGCTCTAAAACCACAAAAAGGGTAAAAGGGAAAAACCTGTCCCGAACAGGAGTTTTGAGCGAAAAAATTTTTTCCTGCTCCAAAATGACAGTTGAAAATGAAAGGACAAAGAGATATACTTATAGTGAAAATGTAGGAGTGCGCCCAAACACGAAAACAGTTGTGCCACAGGTCGTGGACGGCGGGGGAGGAGTGAGTATGTACAACCATCGCATTGCATCGGTAAACCTCTTCCTGTCCGGTGAGCATTTCACCTTTATCCGCTATACCCCCCGGGGCTTTTGTTGTCGGGGCTGGGACTCCCGCCGACACAGCAACATCCGGGACGAGGTACACGTCATCCTGTCCGGCAACTGCAGGCTGGATGTGGAAGGGAAGGTCCATAACCTGCCCGCCGGCAGCGCCTTCGTGGTGCGAAAGGGGCTGTTTCACGCCCCGGTGGAGACCACGGCAGATGTGGAACGCTGCTCCTTTATGCTGGATGTCCCCATGGGTGGCTTTTTGGACCGGCAGCTGCAGAATTTAAGTGGACAGCCCTTTTGCCTGTCCGCTGAATCCATCGAACTGTGCCGCAGTCTGAACCGGGAAATGAAAGAGGCGACCCCCTATTACATGGACATGGTGCAGGCCAAGCTGATGCAGCTTATGGTGGACATCCTGCGCCAGGCGGATCTGGACGAGCTGCCCGACGCCGAGGAGGGGAACCGCACGCCCAAACAGGCCCTGCTCATCGGCATTGACCAGTTTTTCTCCCCCTGGCCCAACGCCCTGGGGTCGGAGGCGGACCTGGCCCGGCAACTGAACATCTCCCGCCACAAGCTCAACCGCATCATTTGGCAGTACTACGGCATGAGCTTTCGGGAAAAGCTGCGCCTGGCCAAGATGGACTATGCCTCCTGGCTGCTGCGCAGTACGGACTTCCCCTGTCATAAGGTGGCCACCCTGTGCGGCTACTCGGCGGACACTTCGTTTTACCGGGCCTTTTCCGCCCATTTCGGAATTCCGCCCCAGGCATATCGCAAGGAGCAAAAAGAAAAAAGTGTTGACTGATATATAACGGATTTCTTTGTGCAGAGGAGTTGGAGTAAACATGAACGCAATTATCAACGCAAAAGCGGTGTTGCCCGGCGGCGTGGTGGATAACGCCACCATCCTGCACGAGAACGGCCGCATCGTTGCCGCGGGCAGGGACGTAGAGGTTCCCGCCGGCGCCCGGGTGCTGGATGCCAAAGGTATGTGGGTGGGTCCCGGCTTTGTGGACATCCACGTCCACGGCGACGGCGGCGCCTGCTGCTGGGAGGACGATCCCGAGAAGGTCGCCCCCCACCATCTGCGCCACGGCTCCACCACGGTGGTTGCCACCATGACCTACTGGTTCTCGCCCGCTGACCTGCTGGAGAGAACCAAAAACGTACAGGCGAAGATCGACGCGGGCCTGCTGCCCAACGTGTACGCCGTGTCCTTTGAAGGACCCTTCATCAACCCAAAGCGCGGCGCCAACAGCGACGCAAACCCCCGCCCCCGTCCCGATCCCGCCGAGTATCTGCCCCTGTACGAGGCAACTCACGGCAAGATCGCCCAGTGGATGTACGCCCCGGAGATGGACGAGGACGGCTCCTTCGGTGACTTCCTGCGGGAAAAGAATATCCCCGCGGCCGTGGGCCACACCAACGCCTCCCCCGCCCAGGTGCGTGCCGCCGTGGACCGGGGCGCCACCATCACCACCCATCTGTTCGACGCCATGGGCTGCTGCCACGGAAACGACTCCTGGAAGTACACCGGCACCATTCAGGAGAGCGTGGCCGCCTCCTGCCTTGTGTGTCCCGAGCTGACCTACGAGATCATCCCCGACAGCCGTGGCGTCCACGTCAAGCCCACAGATATGCGCTTGGCCTACATCGTGGGCGGCCCGGACCGCGTGGCCATCATCACCGACAGCACCACCTGTAACTACGACCCGGCGGACTATCCTGCCGACGATTTGCGCAGTACCGTGGACCTGAACTACAACGAGCGCGGGCAGCTTTGCGGCTCCCGCCTGACCATGGACCTGGCCTTCGCCAACTTCATCAAGCATACCGGCGTTTCTGTCTCCGACGCCTTCCGCATGGCCGCCACCACCCCGGCCCGGGCCATCGGCGCGGATAAGGAGGTTGGCTCCATCGTCCCCGGTAAGTGGGCCAACTTCGTCCTGCTGGACGAGGAACTCAAGCTGCAGCAGGTCATCTTCCGCGGCGACGTAGTCCAGCGGTAATTAAAAAACTTCTTCAAAGGAGGAGTTCTATATGAACGCAATTATCAACGCGAAAGCCGTTTTGCCCGGCGGCGTGGTGGATAACGCCGTCATCCTGTACGAGGACGGCCGCATCTGCGCCGTGGGCAGGGACGTGGAGGTCCCCGCCGACGCCAAGGTGCTGGACGCCAAGGGTATGTGGGTAGGTCCCGGCTTTGTGGACATCCACATCCACGGTGACGGCGGCAAGTGGCGCTGGGAGACCGGCCCCGAGCAGACCGCCCGCCACCACCTGCGCCACGGCACCACCACCATGGTAGCCACCATGAGCTACGGCCAGACCCCCGACTCCCTGCTGGAAAAGACCAAGATCGTGCAGGAGAAAATTGACGCGGGCCTGCTGCCCAACGTGTACGCCGTGGCCTTTGAGGGTCCCTTCATCAACCCACAGCGGGGCGCTAACAGCAAGGCATTTGCCCGGCCCGGTCCCGACCCCAAGGAGTACCTGCCCCTGTACGAGGCCACCCACGGCAAGATCGGCCAGTGGATGTACGCCCCGGAGATGGATGTGGACGGCTCCTTCGGTGACTTCCTGCGGGAAAAGGGCATCACCACCGCCATCGGCCACTCCAACGCCTCTCCCGCCCAGGTGCGCGGCGCGGTGGATAAGGGTGCTACCATCACCACCCACCTGTACGATGCCATGGGCTGCTGCCACGGAAACGACTCCTGGAACATCACCGGCACCATTCAGGAGAGCATGGCCGCCTCCTGCCTGGTCTGCTCCGAGCTGACCCACGAGATCATCCCCGACAGCCGCGGCGTCCATGTCAAGCCCACGGATATGCTGCTGGCCTTTAAGCTGGCCGGTCCCGACCACATTGCCATCATCACCGACAGCACCATCTGTAACTACGACCCCGCCGACTACCCCGCCGACCACTTCCGCAGCACCATCGACCTGAACTACAACGAGAAGGAGGAACTGTCCGGCTCCCGCCTGACCATGGACCTGGCCTTTGTGAACTTTATGAAGCACACCGGCGCCTCCGTGTCCGACACTTTCCGTATGGCCGCCACCACCCCCGCCCGCGCCATCGGCGTGGATAAGGAGGTTGGCTCCATCGTCCCCGGCAAGTACGCCAACTTTGTTATGCTGGACGCCGACTTCAAGCTGCAGCAGGTTATCTTCCGCGGCGAAGTTGTGGCCGACTGATTTATAAGTAAATAATTTGGAGGGATTTATTATGAAACTCAAACCCGGTTTTGTTCCTGCTCTGCTGACCCCCATCGATGCCAACGGCAATCTGGACGAGGCCAGCTACCGCAAGCAGATTGAAGACATGATTCAGGCCGGTGCCGTGGGTCTGCTGGCCCTGGGCTCTATGGGCAAGCAGGCGTTCCTGCGCCCCAGCACCTGTGTCGAGGTGGCCCGCGTGGCGGTTGACGCCGCCGCCGGTCGCGTGCCCGTGTTCGTGGGCGCCATGGACGTGTCCATCTGCCGCGCCAAGGAGCGCATTGCCGCCATGGAGGATATCGACGTGGCCGCTTTCGTGTTCACCGCTCCCTACTACGAGGCGCTGTCCTTCGATGAGATGAGCAACTACATCAAGGCCGTGGCTGCTTCCACCAAGCATAACGTCATGGTCTACGATCTGCCCGGCGTGACCCGGTTCAAGTTCAACTACAACTTCGTTCTGCGCCTGCGCAAGGAAGTGCCCAACCTGATCGGTATCAAGTCCGCCGACACCCAGATGTTCCGCAAGCTGGTGCTGGACCCCGAGGTGCCTGAGGACTTTATCATGGTCTACTCCGGTCTGGATACCTTTGACGTGGCCTACAAGTGGGGGATCAAGAACTGCCTGGACGGCATGCTGCCCCTGACCCCCAAGAACACCGGCAAGATGTTCAAGGCTATGGCCGACAACGATTACGATACCGCCGCCACTTGCCTGAACAACATCGTGTATCTGCGCGACCGCATGGCCGCCCACGATCTGTGGCCCTGCGCCAGTGAAATCATGCACATGCTGGGCTACTCCGGCAACCACGCCCCCGACTGGTGCAACCCCATCAAGCCCGAGAATGTGGCTGTGATGCGTGCCGACCTGGAGAAGATCGGCGAGCTGTAAACCATTTCTTCTGTGAGTAAAAACCTTTACACATAAAAAACAAAAATTTTGGAGGTACTTATTATGAAACTCAAACCCGGATTTGTTCCCGCACTGCTGACTCCCATCGATGCCAACGGCAACCTGGACGAGGCCAGCTACCGCAAGCAGATCGAAGATATGATCCAGGCCGGTGCCGTGGGTCTGCTGAGCATGGGCTCCATGGGCCAGCAGGCCTTTATCCGCCCCAGCACCTGCGTTGAGGTGGCCCGTGTGGCCGTGGACGCCGCCGCCGGCCGCGTGCCCGTGTTCGTGGGCGCCATGGACGTGTCCATCTGCCGCGCCAAGGAGCGTGTGGCTTCTATGGAGCATCTGGACGTGGCCGCCTTCGTCTTCACCGCCCCCTACTACAGCGCCTGCAAGCCCCACCAGGTCAAGAATTACCTGAAGGGCATCGCCGCTTCCACCAAGCACAACATCATGGTCTACGACCTGCCCGGCGTGACCCAGTTCAAGTTCACCTACGACTTCGTGCTGAACCTGCGCAAGGAGATCCCCAGCCTGGTCGGTATCAAGTCCGCCGACACCCAGATGTTCCGCAAGCTGACCCTGAACCCCGAGGTGCCTGAGGACTTCATCATGGTCTACTCCGGTCTGGACACCTTCGACGTGGCCTACAAGTGGGGCATTAAGAACTGCCTGGACGGTATGCTGCCCCTGACCCCCAAGAACACCGAGAAGATGTTCAAGGCTATGGAACAGGACGATTACGACACCGCCGGCCAGTGCCTGAACAACATCCTGTATCTGCGTGATACCATGGCTGCCCACGATCTGTGGCCCTGCGCTTCCGAGGCCATGAACATGATGGGCTACACCGGCGACCACGCCCCCGACCTCAACGACCCCATCAAGCCCGAGAACGTGGCCGTGATCCGCGCCGCCATGGAGAAGGTGGGCGAGCTGTAAGCCGCCCCTGACCCCTTAAGGAGGTATTTCCAATGAACACTTTGAAAGTTGGCTACGCCGGCGTAAACATCAATCCCCCTTTGGGCATTGGTATTTACGGCTACTTCGTGCCCCGCTTTGCCAAGGGCTTTGTGGACGATCTGGAGGTCCACGCCCTGGCCCTGTCCTGCGGCGAGGACACCTGCCTGCTGGTGGGCGTGGATAACGGCGGTATCAACGCCGATATGGGCGCCCGCTTCCGTGCCGCTATGGCCAAGGCTGCCGGCATCTCTGCCGACAACATCTTCCTGCACACCACCCACACCCACACCGGCCCCATGCTGGTGGAGGAGGTGGAGATGTTCACCCCCACTGCCGAGCAGATGGCCCAGGTGGAGCGCTACGTGGACTTTTTGGAGGAGCGTCTGAGCGACGTGGCCGTGATGGCCGTTGCCGACATGAAGCCCGGCCGCATGGGCTTTGCCGTGGGCCACGCCCCCGACCGCATCGCCTATATCCGCCGCTACAAGATGAAGGACGGCAGCACCATGACCTGCCCTCCCATCAACGACCCCAACATCGACCACCCCATCGGCGAGCTGGACCAGCGGGTCAACGTGCTGCGCTTTGACCGGGAGGGCGGCGAGAGCATCGTGGTGCTGAACTACGGCGTTCACGCCGACTGCGTCAACGGCGAGCTGATCAGCGCCGACTGGCCCCACTGGGTGCGCAAGACCATTGCCGACACCCTGGACGGCACCAAGGTGCTGTGCATCGTGGGCGCCCAGGGCGACGTGGGCAGCACCCACGTTTACCCCGACGGCGGCGACATGAACGACACTGAGATCAGCTTCGACAACGAGATGAAGTCCCCCGGCATGGCCCGGTTCATCGGCCGCGCCCTGGCCGGCACCATCCTGCAGCTGTTTGACAAGGTGGAGTACATCGACGTGGACAAGGTGGCCATGCTGAACCACATTGTGGAGGTCAAGGCCAACACCCCCACCGCCGAGGAGCTGCCTTTGGCCCGGGAGTACTTCAAGCTGCATGAGGAGGGTCGTGATGACCTGATCCCCTTCGAGGCCATGGAGCTGACCACCGTGGTGGCCGAGGCCGGCCGTATGGTCCGTTTGGCCGACGGCCCCGACACCTTCAAGCTGTCCCTGACCGGTCTGCGCATCGGCGAGGTCGCCTTCGTGGGCATCCCCGGCGAGCCCTTCACCGGCATCGGCGTGGGCATCAAGGACAACGAGGGCTGGCGCCTGATCATGCCCGCCTGCCTGACCAACGGCAACGAGGGCTACTTCCCCATGAAGGACGCCTTTGACGAGGGCGGCTACGAGGCCCGTTCCTCCAACTACGTCTCCGGCGTGGCCGAGGACATCATCGCCGGCGGCAGCCAGCTGCTGGCTGAGATGCGCAAGTAAGCGACAAACAACGGGCGGCATCTGCGCAGACAGGTGCCGCCCCCTTTGGAATAGAGGAGAAGAGAAGAATGAACACTCTCAAAGCAGGCTATGCCCGCGTAAACATCACTCCCCAGCTTGGTATCGCCGTGCGCGGCTACTACATCGCGCGCTATGCCAAGGGGATTCTGGACGAGCTGGAGGCCGGCGCCCTGGCCCTGTCCTGCGGCGAGGCCCCCGTGCTGCTGGTCAGCACGGACCTGTGCGGCATCGAGGCGGAGCTGTGCGACCGCTTCCGCGCCGCCATGTCCAAGGCGGCCGACATTCCCGCGGAAAACATCTACCTGACCTCTACGCACACCCACACCGGCCCCATGCTGCTGCCCAGCGACCGCTTCCCTATGGATGCGGAGATGCTGCGCCGGTACGTGGACTTTTTGGAGGCGCGCCTGTGTGACCTGGCCGCCATGGCCGTGGCCGACATGAAGCCCGCCCGCATGGGCTTTGCCGTGGGCCACGCCCCCGACCGGGTGGCCTATATCCGCCGCTACCGGATGAAGGACGGCAGCACCATGACCTGCCCCCCCATCAACGACCCCAACATCGACCACCCCATCGGCGAGCTGGACCAGCGGGTCAACGTGCTGCGCTTTGACCGGGAAGGCGCCGAGAGCGTGGTCATCCTGAACTACGGTGTCCACGCCGACTGCGTCAACGGCGAGCTGCTCAGCGCCGACTGGCCCCACTGGGTGCGCAAGACCGTCGGTGCGGCTCTGGACGGCACCAAGGTACTGTGCCTGGTGGGCGCCCAGGGTGACGTGGGCAGCACCAACGTGCATCCCTCCGGCGGCGACATGAACGACACCGAGATCAGCTTTGACGACGAGATGAAGTCTCCCGGCATGGCCCGTTTCGTGGGCCGCGCCCTGGCGGGTACCATCCTGCAGTTGTTTGACAAGGTGGAGTACGTGGACGTGGACAGCCTTGCGGTGGCCCATCAATTTGTCGAGGTGACGGCCAACAGACCCAAGCCCGAGGATATGCCCCTGGCCCGGGAGTACAAGCGTCTGCACGACGAGGGTCGTGACGACCTGATCCCCTACGAGGCCATGGAGCTGACCACCGTGGTGGCCGAGGCCACCCGTATGTGTATGCTGGAGAACGGCCCCGACACCTTCAAGCTGGAGCTGACCGGCGTGCGTATCGGAAACGTGGCCTTCGTGGGCGTTCCCGGTGAACCCTTCACCGGCATCGGTGTGGGCATCAAGCAGTACGAGGGCTGGGACCTGATCCTGCCCACCTGCATTACCAACGGCTTTGAGGGCTACTTCCCCATGAAGGACGCCTTTGACGAGGGCGGCTACGAGGCCCGATCTTCCCGCTACGTGTCCACCGTGGCTCAGGACATCATCGACGGCGCCGGCCGCCTGCTGGACGACCTGCGCAAATAAGACAATAAAAAACAACCGGCTGCAGCGCAGCCGGTTGTTTTTTTGTTGTTCAGAATAAGCCTCCCTTGTGTGAAGGGAGCTGTCACGCGAACAGCGTGACTGAGGGATTGTCAATCGCGCTCGGGCAACTGCCAGTGGCAGCCAAGCAGGGAGTTGAACTCGTCGGTGTCGTAGGCACGCTGATAGTACAGGGTGTACAGGCTGCCGTCGGACAGCTCCACCGTGGAGGGGTAGCCGTGGTCCCAGGTGACGGCGGGCTTGCCAACCATGAACTCCTCGCCCCAGGTGTGGCCGTTGTCATAGCTGACGCGGGCGTAGGAGCCGATGGGCTTGTCGTCGCTGAAGCGCACGCCGTAGGTGACGATGAGGGCGCCGGAGGAGTGCAGCAGCAGGTGGCCGGGGGCGCCGTACAGACCCTCGATGGGCTGGGGTACCTCAAAGCTCTTGCCGCCATCCACGGAGCGGGTCAGGTACAGGTTCAGCTTCTTGGACTCGGTGCGCCAGGAACGGATGACGATCAGAATGTCGCCGTTGGGCAGCTCCACGCAGTGGGGTTCGCAGGGGTCGGAGGCGTCAGCGTGGGGCAGCTCGGGCACCAGGCACAGCCGCTCCCAGGTCTTGCCGTCGTCAAAGCTCTCCATCAGGGCGATGCGGCGCTTGGGCTCCTCCTCGGTGATCAGGCGGTGGGAGGTCAGGCCGGCGTACAGCATGCGGCCGCTGACGGTGCGCACGGGGCCGTGGGGGGCGGAGAAGGTGACGGGGATAGGCTCATCCCAGGTCATACCGCCGTCGTGGGAGCGGCGGGTGAAGGCGTAGTTCTCCTGCATACGCTCCTCGGGCAGTTGATCCCACATATCGTAGGCGGCGTAGGAGATGGGCAGGGCGGCGGCGCCGTTGTTGACGGGCTGATCCTCGGCCAGCAGGGCGCGGCTGCGGTACAGCTCCTTGGAGTTGTGGAACCAGGTGATGAGCAGGTTGCCGTCGCCCCAGGCGCACAGGCCGCCGTCACGGTCGTCGTGGGCGGTGTCGTTGACCACCAGGGGGACGGACCAGGTCTTGCCCTCGTCCTTGCTGATGTACAGGTAGTTCTTGCCGAAGGGGCATACGTGGCCCAGACGGTGGCCGGACACGGCGGCGTACAGCACGCCGTTGCCGTCCCGGGCGATGGTGGGCCAGCCCTGATAGGGGAACAGGCTGTCTGCGTTGCGGGCGACGATGTAATGGTTCAAAATCATACTATGTAACCTCACTTCATTTTATTGTTGAGGGTTTGCAAACAAGGGTAGGGTCAAGCGTTGGCGGCGGCCAGTTTGTCCAGCTTGCGGTTGCGGAAGTAGATGGCCACGTCCACGCCCACCATGAGGAAGTTCAGCACGTAGAAAAACAGCACGTACCACTTGGCGGCGTAGTCAAAGGTGGGGTTCAGCAGCTTTGCGCTGATACCGGCGATGTAGCCCAGCTCAATGAGCAGCAGGAAGAAAATGCTCTTACCCCTGGCGGTGCGGGCTTTGTAAGACTTCACCGCGTTGATGGGCCAGGAGGCGCCGAAGCACAGCAGCATCACGATTTCTAGCAATTCGGGCATAAAAAATGCTCCCTTCTGCGTGTTGTCGCGGCCATTGTAACATAGATTTGCCGCCCTTTCAATATAAAAAAGCTACAACGGACGGGAAAAATTGGGTGGGAAAACAGGGATATCTCCAAAAATGAAAAAAAGGCTGGACAAACCCGGCGGGCGTGTTATAATCTACTGCGTGTTTTTGTTGGAGGGAGATGATCGGCGTGGCTCAATTTATGAAGACCCACTTTCATGTGGGTATCCGCAACGTAAAAACCGCCCTGGCGGCAACCCTGTGCGCCCTGGTGTATTTCTTTTTTGACCGCAACCCGACCTTTGCCTGTATCGGTGCGATTTTCGGGCTGGGCAGCGACATGGGCAACTCCTGGCTCAGCGGCGGCAACCGCTTTTTCGGCACCATCATCGGCGGTTTTATCGGTATGGGGCTGTTCCACCTGTATGTGCAGGTCTACCCGGACGGCAAGACCCACCCCCTGATGTTCCTGCTGCTGTTTGCGGGTGTGGTGCTGCTGATACTGGCCTGTCTGCTGTTCAAGTGGCCCGGCGGTATCCAGCCCGGTGGTGTGGTGCTGTGCATCATTTTGTTCAACACTCCGGTGGATACCTATGTGAGCTACTCCCTGAACCGTATGCTGGATACCGGCGTGGGCTTTGCCGTGGCGCTGCTGGTCAACCTGCTGCTGCCCCGTGAGCGGGTGGTGCGCTGGCTGGAATTTGTCCACCTGCGCAAAAAAGAGGATAAATAAAAAACGCCGCATCCGAGAGGATGCGGCGTTTCTGCCTTTATTTCAGGGCAACTAGCTTGGGCTTGCCGATGTAGTTCAGGTTGAATTTGCGTACCAGCTCCTCAGCCACGGGGAGGGAAGCTTCGTCGAAGGCGTGTTCAGGCTTATGGGCGTCGAAACCGAAGGTGACGGGGCAGCCCACCTGACCGGCCACGGCCCAAAAATCGTCCCTGGGGTAGGTGCGGCGGCTTCGGATACCCAGTAAGTTGATCTCCAGCGGGATGTCGTGTTCCAGCGAAGCCCGGCAAATGCGCAGAGCCTGCTGCCGGTAGAGGTCCATGTCGTCGCCGGTGTAGTGGAACAGGTCGGGGTGGGCCACGTAGGTGAACAAGCCGCTTTCAATGCCGTCCGCCACGCGGTCGGTGTACTCCGTCAGCAGGGCGGGGTCGTCGCTGCCCTTGGTCACGTAAAAGGCGTCGGGCCACTCGCCGCGGGCGCTGTTGAAGTGCTGACCCAGCAGCAGGTACTCCGCACCGCAGGACCGGGCGAAGGACAGCATTTCGTCCAAGTGGGTGGGATAGTACTCCATCTCAAAGCCCAAGTGCAGGTCGATTTGCCCCTTGTATTTCTCCCGCAGGGCGGAAACGGAGGCTACATACTCCTCTGCCAGTTGGGCGGGTATGCGGTAGGTGGACTTATGTCCCTCACCAATGCACAGGGGGATGTGATCGGAGAAACCCATGTCCTTGATGCCGCAGGAAATGGCCCGCAGGACGTACTCCTCGTCCGTGCCGGTGGCGTGGTTGCAGCGAAAGGTGTGGGTGTGGAAGTTATAGTCCATAAGGAAGTTCCTCCGTGAGTTTATTTGATTTGGGTCAGGCGGCGCAGCAGGGGGAAGATGGCGACGGCGGCCGCCAGGCCGAAAACGGCCTGAATGGCGTTGCCGGGCAGACCGGCCACGGCGCCCATGCCGACACCGAGAACCAGCGCCTCGTAAGCGAAGTAGCCCAGCACCATCACCGCCTCGGCCATGGCGCCGCCGGCAAGGCGCAGGGACAGGCGGGAAGTGCGCCGGCACAGAAATACACCGGCGCACAGGCCCATCAGCGCCTTGACAATCAGGGTGCCGGGGGCATAGAGGGCGTAGCCGGCCAGCAGGTCGGCCAGCGCGGCGCCCAGGCCGCCTGCGGCCGCGCCGGCGGCGGGGCCAAGGAGCCATGCGCACAGCAGGATGATACAGTCGCCGGGGTTGACGTAGCCGCCCCCGGGAATGGGAATTTGAAGAATGAGGGTCGCAACGGTGGTCATGGCGGCAAACAGCGCGGTCAGGACCAGCTTGCGAAGTCTTTTGTTTTTCATGGAGCAGGATCTCCTTTTCGTGCTGGCTTGATTATAGTACAAACCACAGTTCCTGTCGAGTTAAAATAGTGACAAAAAACCGATCCGGGGGCGGAAAAGTTCTTGCGCAAGGTGTTGCGATATGGTATAACAAAAAGCAAGGAAGTGATCAGATGAACGTTAACACCTTTGAACTTTGGACCAACGTACCCGGAATGTGTGAGGAGACCCCCACTATTACGGCCTACGTTCCGAAAAATAAGACCCGGGACTGCGCCGTCATCGCCTTTGCCGGCGGCGCCTACAACGGCCGGGCCGCCCACGAAGACGAGGCCTACGCCCGCTTTTTCGCCGAACACGGTATCACCGCCTTTACGGTGGTGTACCGGGTCAACCCCCATCGGTTTCCCGCCCCGCTGCAGGATGCCCGCCGGGCGGTGCAGTGGGTGCGCCACCATGCGGACGAATATGGCATTGACAAGGATAAGATCGCCGCGGTGGGTTCCTCCGCCGGCGGTCACCTGACCGCCCTGCTGTCCACCTATTTGGATGATATTGATTGCGGCGAGGTGGACGACATCGGCGGGGAGGAGTTTATCCCCAACGCCCAGATTTTGTGCTATCCCGTCATCCGTCTGCTGGGCCGGGGCCTTGCCCACGTCGGCACAGGTGAGATGCTGCTGGGGGACAAGGTGGCCCGCCTTGCCGAGGATGTGGAGCCTGACCGCCTGGTGTCCCACCGCACGCCCCCTGCCTTCATTTGGCACACCATGACGGACGAGGCGGTCCCTGTGGCGGGAAGTATGCAGTACGCCAAAAGCCTGCACGAACACGGTATCCCGGTGGAGCTGCACCTGTTCCCCCACGGCCCCCACGGCATGGGCCTGTGCGTGGATGGCCGCGGCACGGCCGAAGAGCGCGCCCACAACCACCAGTGGACCGAACAGGTGCTGACCTGGCTGGACTATATCGGATTTTAAGGGTGAAAACGCACCGTCTGTAGAGGCGCACTCCGTAAGGAGGTGCGGCTCTACAGACGGTGCGTTTGGTTTTAGGTCCGTGTATTTTCCTGTCCCCGGTAGACCACCAGCTTGCAGAACAAAAACTCCAGCACCAGGTTGCACACCATGGTCAGAAACAGAATGAGGTACTCGTTGACCCCGGCGTTCTCCGCCAGTTGACCCAGCCAGGTGGACAGGGGAGTGAACACCGCGTAGAACCCGGCTACCTTGGCCATGGCCACGGGGACGTTGGCGGCGGACTGGAAGGTGTAGCGGCGGTTGAAGGTAAAGTTCCACACCACCGACGCTACCAGCGCAATGAGGTAGGCGGGCCAGTAGGGCCAGTCCAGCAGCTCGTTGAGCAGAGCGAAGCCGGCAGCCTGAATGATACCGGCCGAGGTGGAAAAGAGGAAGAACTTCAGCACCTGAGCAAAGGATGTTTTTTCCATAGGTTACCCTCCGGTTATTTGTCCATCTTACCCGGCGGCACGCCGAATTCCTTGATATATGCCCGGTAAAACGAGGTGTAATTGCCGAACCCGGCCAAATAGGCCGCCTCGCTGATGGACTTGCCCTGCTTGCGCAGCTCCCGTACCCGGGTGATGCGCTTGCGGGTGACGTAAGAGTGGACGGTGTGACCCGTGCCGCTTTTGAAGATCTTGCAGATATGGTACTTGGAAACGAAAAACCGCTCGGACAGGCTGTCCAGGTTGATGGTGTCCGTGAAGTTGTTGTTGATGTACAGCAGGATCTGTTTGACCAGGTCGTCGTGGGTATCGTCCCGCAGAAAAGCGGTGATCTGGCTGATGAGGTACAGAATTTCCACAACGGTGCCGCGGCAGACGGGGGCGCTCGTGTCCCGGGTGTCCCGGCAGTAGTGTTTCAGCCGGGCAAAGGCGTCGGTCAGGCCCGTCTTGCGGGCCAGTTCCGCGTTGATTTTATTGCCCTCCTGCTCGGTGTTGGCGAAGGGATGCTCGTACTCCTGACAGCCGTTTTCCACGAAGAAAGAGGGGTACACCTCGATCACGGTGCGCTCGTATTCGCTTTGGCTTTTGTGATAGACCCGATGCATCTCGTTGCGGCGGATAATGATGATGTCCCCCGGCTCCAAGGTGTAGGTGTTACCCTCCACAATGTACTCGGAATCCCCCCTGGAGAACATATAGATTTCATAAAAATCGTGGTTGTGCAGGCGGAAATTGTCGTTGTTCGGTTGCGGAATTATCAACGAATTGACTTTGCAGGAGGGCCTGTTCATATACATCACCGAATATATGATACCACAAGAGAACAATAAATGCAATATAGATAACAATAGTTATATAGACTTCTTGATTATATTGCGATAGAATTAGATTGCATAATTGTGTAAAAAACTTCTTACTAAAAGGAGGAACAAAATATGAAAATGACCTTCCGCTGGTACGGCGAGGACGACCCCGTCACCCTGGAAAAAATCCGGCAAATCCCCGGTATGCGCGGCATCGTAACCGCCATCTACGACATCCCCGTGGGTGAGGCATGGCCCCTGGAACGCATCCTGAAGCTGAAGAAAACGGTGGAGGATGCCGGAATGGAGCTGTCCGTTATCGAGAGCGTCCCCGTCCACGAGGACATCAAGATGGGCTACGGCGACCGGGACCGGTACATCGACAACTACTGCACCACCCTGCGCAACTTGGCCGCGGCCGGTGTGGACTGCGTGTGCTACAACTTCATGCCTGTGTTCGACTGGACCCGGTCCGACCTGGCCTACGACCTGCCCGACGGCTCCAACGCCCTGATCTACGACGAGGCCACCGTGCTGAAAATGGACCCCGTGGCCGGTGAGCTGAGCCTGCCCGGCTGGGACGCCAGCTACACCAAGGACGGCATGAAGGCCCTGCTGGACGCTTACAAGAGCATCTCTGAGGAGGACCTGTGGAACAACCTCAAGTACTTCCTGGACCGGGTCATCAAGGTGGCGGAGGAGGTCAAGGTCAAAATGGCCATCCACCCCGATGACCCCCCGTGGAGCATCTTCGGCCTGCCCCGCATCATCACCAACAAGGCTAATATCGAGCGCTTTTTGAAGCTGTACGACAGCCCTTACAACGGCCTGACCCTGTGTTCCGGCTCCCTGGGCGTGGACCCCAACAACGACATCGGGGACCTGGTGCGCACCTTTGCCGACCGCATCCACTTCGCCCATATCCGCAACATCAAAATCACCGGCGACAAGTGCTTTGAGGAGGCGGCCCACCTGTCCTCCGCCGGGTCCCTGGACATCTATGACATTGTCAAGGCCTACTGCGAGAAGGGCTTTGACGGCTACGTGCGCCCCGACCACGGCCGCATGATCTGGGGCGAGAGCGGCAAGCCCGGCTACGGTCTGTTCGACCGCGCCCTGGGCGCCGCCTATCTCAACGGCCTGTTTGAGGCCGCGGAAAAGGAGCTGAAAAAATGAAACTGCCCTTTCAAATCGATTTGAGCGATAAGGTCTGCGTGGTCACCGGCGGCGGTGGTGTGCTGTGTTCCATGTTCGCCAAGGCCGTGGCCCTGACCGGTGCCAAGGTTGCTGTGCTGGACCTGAACGAGGCCGCCGCCCAAAAGGTGGCCGACGAGATCAACGCTGCGGGCGGCACCGCCATGGGCGTGTCCGCCAACGTGCTGGAGACCGAGAGTTTAGAGCAGGCCAAGGCCGTGGTCAACAAGGCCTTTGGCTCCGTGGATATCCTTATCAACGGCGCCGGCGGCAACAACCCCAAGGCCACCACCGACGACGAGTTCTTCGCCCCCGAGAACCTGGGCAAGATGAAGACCTTCTTCGATTTGGACAAGGCCGGTGTGGAGTTCGTGTTCAACCTGAACTTCCTGGGTACCCTGCTGCCCACCCAGGTGTTTGCCAAGGATATGCTGGATAAGGAGGACGCCAGCATCATCAACATCTCCAGCATGAACGCCTTTACCCCCCTGACCAAGATCCCCGCCTACTCCGGCGCCAAGGCCGCCATTTCCAACTTCACCCAGTGGCTGGCCGTCCACTTCGCCCACACCGGCATCCGGGTCAACGCCATCGCCCCCGGCTTCTTCCTGACCAATCAGAACCGCTCCCTGCTGATGAACCAGGACGGCACCTACACCGCCCGGTCCGAGAAGATTTTGTCCCAGACCCCCATGGGCCGCTTCGGTGAGGCGGAGGAGCTGGTGGGCACCCTGCTGTGGCTGCTGTGCCGCCCGGCCTCCGGCTTTGTAAACGGAATCGTCGTCCCCGTGGACGGCGGATTCTCCGCCTACAGCGGCGTGTAAGGAGGAATTCGTTATGGTGAATTTCAAGAAAGAGTGTTTGGACGTTAAGATCATGCCCACCCGTGCCGAGATGGGCGCCGTGGCCGCCGCCGACGTGGTGGCCTGCATCAAAAAGCTGCTGGCCGAGAAGGACGAGATCAATATCATCTTCGCCGCCGCCCCCTCCCAGAACGAGGTGCTGGCCGGCCTGGTGGCCTCCGACGTGGATTGGAGCCGTATCAACGCCTTCCACATGGACGAGTACATCGGCCTGCCCGCCGGCGCCCCCCAGTGCTTCAGCAACTTCCTCAAGCGGGCCATTTTCGAGAAGGTACCCTTCAAGAGCGTCAACTGCATCGACGCCTCCGCCACCGACGCCGCCGCCGAGTGCAAGCGCTACGGCGACCTGCTGAGCGCCAACCCCACCGACATCGTGGTCATGGGCATCGGCGAGAACGGCCACATCGCCTTCAACGACCCCCACGTGGCGGAGTTCGAGGACAAGGTCATCATCAAGCCCGTGGGCCTGGACGACACCTGCCGTCAGCAGCAGGTCAACGACGGCTGCTTTGCTAAGTTCGAGGACGTACCCGAGTACGCCCTGACCCTGACCATCCCCACCCTGATGCGGGCGGACTACCACTTCTGCGTGGTGCCTGCCTCCACCAAGGCCCAGGCGGTCAAGCGCACCCTGTACGGCGCGGTCAGCGAGGAGTGTCCCGCCACCGTCCTGCGCACCAAGGCGGACTGCACCCTCTACTGCGACGCCGACAGCGCCGCCCTGGTCAATGCGGAGGATTTCAAATGATCACCAAAATCAGCAACGGTATCGTCCTTGCCGAGGGCAGGGAGCAGAACGTCAACCTGTACATCCAGGACGACAAAATTCTCGCCCTGACCGAGGAAAACCTGCCCTTTGACAAGGAAATCGACGCCAAGGGCCTGTACGTGTCCCCGGGCTTTGTGGATATGCACCTGCACGGCGCGGCGGGCTATGACTTTTTGGAGGGTACGGCGGAAGCCTATCAGGGTATCTCCGCCGCCGTGGCTCAGCATGGCACTACCGCCATCGCCCCCACCCTGGCCACCAGCACGCTGGAAAACATTTTGCTGTCCATCGAGAAGTTTGAGGAGGCCCTGGCCGCCGGAGTTTCCGGCGCCAAGCTGCTGGGCATCCACCTGGAGGGTCCCTATTTCGCCATGAGCCAGAAGGGCGCCCAGGACCCCAAGTACATCCGGGATTTCGACCCGGCGGAGTACCGGCGGATCGCCGACGCCACCCCCCATCTGCTCAGTTGGACCGCCGCCCCCGAGCGCAAGGGCGCCGAGGAGTTCGGCAACTTCCTGCGTGAGCGGGGCATCCTGGCCTGCATCGGCCACAGCGACGCCGACTGTAAGACCGCCCACAAGGCCTTTGAAAACGGCTTCACCCACGTGACCCACCTGTACTCCTGCACCAGCACCGTCCACCGCATCAACGCCTTCCGCCACGCCGGCATCATTGAGGAGGCGTATCTCAACGACGATATGACGGTGGAGATCATCGCCGACGGCTGCCACCTGCCCGACGATTTGCTGAAACTGGTCTACAAGCTGAAGGGGCCGGACAAGGTGGCCCTGGTCACCGACTCTATGCGTGCCGCCGGTATGCCCGAGGGGACCACCGTGGACGGCCTGCTCATCGAGGACGGCGTGGCCAAGCTGCCTGACCGCAGCGCCTTCGCCGGCAGCATTGCCTACGGCGACCGCCTGGTGCGCAATATGGTCAATATGGCCGGCGTTCCTGTGGCCCTGGCAGTTAAGATGGCCAGCGAGAATCCGGCCAAGTTCCTGCGGGTGGACAACATCGGCAAGCTGGCCCCCGGCTACTTCGCCGACGTGACCCTGTTCGACAAGGACATCAACATTAAGATGACCCTGGTCAACGGCAAGGAAGTTTATTCTGCATAAGAAACGAACCCCCGCACCGAGGCGATCGCTTCGGTGCGGGGGTTTGCGTGAGAGCGGGGCAGATGTAGGGGCGGCCTTTGGCCGCCCGGCATTTGATTTTAGTGAAGAGTGAATAAGTAAAAAACGACACCTCTCGTCAGAGAGGTGTCGTTTTTTGGTGACCCAGCGGGGATACCTCCGCGCCAAGAGCCGCCGCAAGCGGCGGTTGCGCTCCGGCACGCCTGCCTGCGGGCAGGTGTCGAACCCCGGACGGGGTAACTCATCCCACGGGGACAAAAGAAAAAACCGCCAAATGGCGGTTCTTTCTTTTGGTGACCCAGCGGGGATTCGAACCCCGGACACCCTGCTTAAAAGGCAGGTGCTCTGCCGACTGAGCTACTGGGTCGTATTCAATTTCATTATGCGGGGGAGAGGTCTGTGCGGTTTATGGCGGCTGACGCCGAGGTGCTCATCTCGCCGCCAAGAGCCGCCCGATGGGCGGTTGCGGCTCGAAACGCCCGCCTGTGGGCGGGTGTGCCGACTGAGCTACTGGGTCAAACATATTTTGCCGCCGAAGGCGGCTTCCCAAAACACGACCCAACGAAGTGGTCGTGTTTTGGAGAGGAGGCGCGGCGGAATGATTGAGCCTTGGCCAAAGGCCGAGGCGAAGGATATGCAGCCCGCGCCGACGAAGTGGCAGGGATGGCTGGACTCGAACCAGCGAATGCGGGAGTCAAAGTCCCGTGCCTTACCGCTTGGCTACACCCCTGTATAGAGGATTTGACAGCACTCAAAAGCGAAGGGCCGGAGCGGCTGCTCCGACCCTTCCGCCCTGAGATCTTAATGGGGTGGGTAAAGGGACTCGAACCCTCGACACCCGGAACCACAATCCGGTGCTCTAACCAACTGAGCTACACCCACCATATAAATGCTGTGGCACAAGAAAAAGGATGGCACGCCTGAAGCCGAAGCGCCCGTTCAATACGCCGGGGGCGTGTTGAACAGCTTCGGGTCCCTTCCGCAGAAGCCGAGCCGTAAGGCGAAAGCTGATGCGCAGGTTACCACAGAACTTGAGGATGGCACGCCTGAAGGGACTCGAACCCCTGACCCACTGCTTAGAAGGCAGTTGCTCTATCCACCTGAGCTACAGGCGCGTGTGGAGCGGGTGATGGGAATCGAACCCACGCGACCAGCTTGGAAGGCTGGGATTCTACCATTGAACTACACCCGCGTAGGACGCTATTCTTGTGTCAGCCTTGAAATAATAGCATAAGCGCGGTGCTTTGTCAAGCCTGTTTTTTCGGGGGATTTGGAACTTTTTGGGGAAGGAAAGCCGGGATGTCCTTCACGGACATCCCGGCGGTTTTTTACTTCAATTCCGCGTCGCAGAAAGCGCAGCAGTCCACGCCGCCGTTTTTCTTGACCAGGGGGGGCAGGTAGCGCTCGGTCTGGGTGATGCAGCGGGGGTTGGTACACACCGGTTTGGTGCCGATCTCCACGGCGTCCAGCACGTCCTGCCGGGGCTGATTGGCCAGGTCGGAAAGCAGGGCCATACGGGCGAACATACCGTAGCGGGCCTGCTGGAAGTAGGCCGCCCGGGGGTCGTCGTCCACGTCGATGGCGATCTCATCCACGCGGGGCAGGGGGTGCAGCACCAGCATATCGGGCTTGGCACGCTCCAGCTTGCGGCGGGTCAGCACGTAGATGCCCTTGTTCCGCTCGTACTCCTCGGGGTCGGAAAAGCGCTCCCGCTGGATGCGGGTCATATACAGCACGTCAAGCTGGGGAATGACGGCCTCCAGCCCGGTGACCTCGGTGAACCAAATGTCATGCTCCCGCATGAAGACCCGCATATACTCGGGGATGGCCAGCTCCCGGGGGGCGATGCAGAAGAATTTGATGTTCTTGAACTTCTCCATGGCCTTGATGAGGGAGTGGACGGTGCGGCCGTTTTTCAAATCGCCGCACAGACCGATGGACAGACCGTCCACGCCGCCGTGAAGCCGGGTGATGGTGGTCAGGTCGGCTGTGGTCTGGGTGGGGTGCATGTGGCCGCCGTCACCGGCGTTGATGACCGGCACGTGGGAGTAGAGGGAGGCGGCCTTGGCAGAACCCTCCCACGGGGTGCGCATGACCACTACGTCGCCGTAGCCGGAGACCATCTTAATGGTGTCCTTCAACGACTCGCCCTTGGCCACGGAGGAGGAGTTGGGGTCGGCAAAGCCGAACACCGTGCCGCCCAAACGCATCATGGCGGTCTGGAAGGAGAAGTTGGTACGGGTGGAAGGCTCATAGAACAGGTTGCAGGCCACCTTGCCGTGGCACACGTCGGTAAAGGCAGCGGGGTCGTCCATAATTTGGCTGGCCCGGGCGTAGAGGGCATCCCACTCCGCGCGTGACATATCGCCAAAATCAATCAAATGCCGCATACAGCACACTCCTTCAAAGGGTTTCCAGTTATTTTACCATAACCCGACCGCTTTCGCAAGCGGCAGGGCGTAAAAATACCGCCCGGGGCAGCACACCACGGGCGGTATTCCCTTAAACCTTATTCAGCGAAATCCAACTCATCGTAGCCGATCTCGCGGGCGGCACGGAACTTGCCGTACAGAGACTTGCTGTAGGTGACCAGCTTGTCCCAATAGGCCAGCACGGCGCAGACAACGGCGGCGGTGACCAGGGCGATGGCGACGATCTTCAGGATGTTACCGGTAATCTTCATAGGATATTCCTCCTTCAAGTTTTCCTTTGTCTATAGTTTACACGATTTGACAGAAAAATACAATCCCTTTCACAAAAAAATAATATATTGGTTGCCGGGGAGTTTTTTCTTGCGACGAGGGGAAGAATATGGTAAAATATTACGGCTTATGATTACATTTAGGGAGTGATACCCTTTGACACAGTATGAATCCGAAATCAAGCGCCGCAGGACCTTTGCTATTATCTCCCACCCGGACGCCGGTAAAACCACCCTGACGGAAAAATTCCTGCTCTACGGCGGGGCCATTGCCCAGGCCGGTCAGGTCAAGGGCAAGAAGAACACCCGGGCCGCTACCTCCGACTGGATGGAGATCGAAAAGCAGCGCGGTATTTCCGTGACTTCCTCCGTCATGCAGTTCCAGTACGACGGCTTCTGCATCAACATTCTGGACACCCCCGGCCACCAGGATTTCTCCGAGGATACCTACCGCACCCTCATGGCCGCCGACAGCGCGGTCATGGTCATCGACGCGGCCAAGGGCGTGGAGGCACAGACCCGCAAGCTCTTTAAGGTCTGCGCCATGCGGGACATCCCCATCTTCACCTTCGTCAACAAGATGGACCGGGAGACCCGGGACCCCTTCGAGCTGTGCGAGGAGCTGGAGAAGGAGCTGGGCATCGACACCTACGCCATGAACTGGCCCATCGGCTGCGGAAAGGAGTTCAAGGGCGTCTACGACCGGCAGAACCGCAAGGTCATCCACTTTACCTCCAACACCAACGCCAAGGCGGCCACCGCCACCGAGATCGAGGTCAACGACCCCGCCCTGGCCGACCTTATCGGCGAAGCCAAGCACAGCCAGTTGGTGGACGAGATCGAGCTGCTGGACGGCGCCTCCTGCGACTTTGATATGGAGCGGGTGCGCCACGGTAAGCTGTCCCCGGTGTTCTTCGGCTCCGCCCTGACCAACTTCGGTGTGGAGCCGTTCCTGGAGGAGTTCCTGCGCATGACCACCGCGCCCCTGCCCCGCCGGGCGGGCGAGCAGGTGGTGGACTGCTTTGACGAGGACTTTTCCGCTTTCGTGTTCAAGATCCAGGCTAACATGAATAAGGCCCACCGGGACCGCATTGCCTTCATGCGCGTGGTGTCCGGCCGCTTCGACGCGGAAAAAGAGGTCTACCACATGCAGGGGGCCAAGAAAATGCGCCTGTCCCGGCCCCAGCAGCTCATGGCCGCCGAGCGCGAGATTATTGAAGAGGCCTACGCCGGCGACATTATCGGCGTGTTCGACCCGGGTATCTTCTCCATCGGCGATACCCTGTGCGCCCCCAGCAAGAAGTTTTTGTTTGACCCCATCCCCACCTTCGCTCCGGAGCATTTCATGCGTATCCGGTCCATCGACACCATGAAGCGCAAGCAGTTTTTGAAGGGCGTGGAGCAGATCGCCCAGGAGGGCGCCATTCAGATCTTCAAGACCCCCTACACCGGTATGGAGGAGGTCATCGTGGGCGTGGTGGGTACCCTGCAGTTTGACGTGCTGGAGTACCGCCTGCGCAGCGAGTACAACGTGGAGCTGTATAAAGAGGGCCTGCCCTACGAGTACCTGCGCTGGGTGGTCCGGGAGGACGAGGATGCCGAGCCGCTGAAGGAAGAGGACCTGCTGCTGCCCAACGACGCCAAGTTGGTGGAGGACTACAAGGGCAACCAACTGCTGCTGTTTGCCTCCCAGTGGTCCATCCAGTGGGTCACCGAGCGCAATAAGGGCCTTGTCCTGGCCGAGTTCGGTGGGGCCAAGTTCTGATAGGGGCGGAAAAGCATGAGTATTATCAAATTGCTGCCCGGACTGGTGCTGTCCGTGGCCATTGCCTTTGTGGCGGTGTGGATCGAGGGCCTGCTGCCCATCCACCTCATCGGCGGGGCGGTCATCGCCATGTTCCTGGGTATGTTCATCAACTACTTTGTGGGACAGAACAAGTGGCTGGCCCCGGGGTTGAAGTTTACCTCCAAAAAGGTGCTGAAATTCGCCATTATCCTGCTGGGCCTGTCCCTGAACATCAACACCATTCTGAACGTGGGTAAGACGTCCCTGCTGGTGATGGTGTTCACCCTGGCCACCTGCTTTGGCGGCGGCTACTTCATCGGCAAGGCCCTGGGCCTGAACTGGAAGCTGTCCAACCTCATCTCCGCCGGTACGGGCATCTGCGGCGGCTCCGCCATCGCGGCCATCGCCCCTACCATCGACGCCGAGGACAGTGACGTGGCCTACGCCATGTCCGCCACCTTCCTCTTTGACATGGCTATGATCATCCTGTTCCCCATTATGGGCCAGGCCATGGGTATGAGTGACCAGGCATTTGGCATTTGGGCGGGTACGGCGGTGAACGACACCTCCTCCGTGGTGGCCACGGGCTATGCCTTTTCCGAGGGGGCGGGGGACTACGCCACCATGGTCAAGCTCACCCGAACCCTGTCCATCATCCCCACAGTCATTGTGTTTGCCTTTGTTCAGTTGCGACTGAAGAAAAAGGAGGCCCTTGCCGCCGGTCAGGCGGGGGAGGAGCTGCGGGCAAACTTCAGCATCGGCAAGATCTTCCCCTGGTTCATCCTCGGCTTTTTGGCCATGTCCGTGGTGGCCAGCCTGGTTGCCATCCCCACCGAGGTGGTGAGCGGCACCAAGAGCCTCAGCAAGTTCCTGATGGTGTGCGCCCTTGCCGCCATCGGATTGAACACCTCCTTTGCCAGCATGAAAAAGTCGGGCATCCGACCCATGCTCCACGGCTTTATCATCTCCGCCCTTGTGGTGGTCGTGGCCCTGCTGGTGATTTTGGTCCTGCCGGGCGGATTAAAAATGGGCGCTGGATAAATAACGAGAATAAACGGCCTGCGGAACTTCCGCAGGCCGTTCATTTTCATTCGTGGGATTATTTGTGGGAAACGCAGTAGTCACTGCCATAGAAGGCGAATCTGGTGCAGCCGGGTTCGAGGCAGATGGCATCGTCATGGTCCCCGATGCCATCGAAACGCTTGAGCCCAATCTGGGCGCCGGTCTTGTCGATAATGCAGTACTGTTCGGTGATATCTATGACGACAGCGTAGCCATCATCGTACATGTCGGTGGCGTAAAGATAAATGGGTTTGATAACCTGTTCGCCCTTGGTGTTGGCAAAGCCGTACTTGCCGTCTTCTTCGACCAAAGCAAGCCCACAGTGGAACGTGGGGGAGGTGTCGGTTATGGGCGCGGTGATAATCTTGCCCTTTTTGTCAATGCGATGGGGAGAGCCATTGAGCCAAACCAAGGCAGTCCCGCCGGAGAAGGGATAGGAAGTTTCAAACTGAGGCTCGATAACAATTTTGCCCTTAGTATTGATGTAACCAACCTTGTTGTCTACTGTGACCATGGCAAGCCCCTCAGAGAAATAGAAGGCGTTTTCAAACTGGGGTTCGATGACAATTTTGCCCTGGGCATTGATATAACCGCATTTGTCGTCTACGCGGACACAAGCAAGTCCTTCGGAGAATTTGTTGATAAAGTCAAACTGGGAATCAATGACGTATTCGCCCTTGGTGTTGATCAGGCTGCCCTTGTCATTGATGTTGACCGGGGCGACTCCATCGAAGAAATCACAGGCGTAGTCAAACTGGGGGGCGATGGCATACTCACCCTCAGGGTTGATATAGCCGTATTTCCCGTCAACCTTGACCAAAGCGAGCCCATCAGAAAAGTCGGAGGCAACGCTGAACTGAGGCGTGATGGCGATGTTTCCGGTTTCATCGAAGTAGCCCCAAAGGTCGTCAACCTTGACGGGGGTAAGGCCGGAGTTGAACAGGTTGTTTGCGAAGTCAGATGCGCTGCCGGAATTGGATGCGCAGCCGGAGATGGCGAGCAGGATAAGGACCGTGGTGAGGATAAGGGCGGTGATTTTGGTTCTCTTTTGATACATGGTGGAGCCTCCTTGCAAAACTGGCAGAATACCGTTGTTACAATTATAGCATGGAAGATGCAGAAGTCAATGCTTGTGCAAAGACAACCTCCCCCTGCCCGTTGGGCGGGGGGAGGTGTTTTGAACGCGTTATTCCACATGGGTATGGTTGTTGATGTGGTTGGCGCAGTAGCAGTAGTAGCCCTGGCACTTGGAGCAGTAGCGGAACTCCATGTTCCGGTCGTCCCGGTCGGTGATGCCGCACACGGCGCACTTGTGGAGGTAGCCCTGCTGCTTTTGCACCTGCTGCTGGGCGGTGCGCAGGTTCACGGGCTTTTGTTCGGACTTGCGCCGGACCGGTGCGGGTGCGGGCTTTTTACTGCGGAACAGGTCATCCCAAAAGAACGCCAGCCAGTTCAGCAGGGACACCGCCGGCACCGCCGCCAGCAGGAACTGGCCCGCCCGCAGCCATTTCACCACGTCCAGCCCAATCAAAACCACATAGACCAGGGCCAGCCACTTACCACGGATGGGGATGAAGAAGTAGATGCGGAACTGAGCGTCGGGAAACAGGGTGGCGAAGGCCAAAAACAGGGACAAGTTTACATAACCCATATTCACCACGGCGAGGTCCCGGAAGGGGGAGAAGCCGAGGGCAAGGCCGCACAGGATGGTCAGCACCATGCCCAGCAGATAGAATACGGTGAACCGGGTGCTGCCCCAAATTTGTTCCAGTTGGGTGCCGAGGTAGTAGTACATCAGCAGCGCCAGGCCCAAATACAGCGGGTCGGAGGTGGCGGGGACGAAGACGAAGGTGACAAGTCGCCACACCTGGCCATAAAAAACGGCGCTGGGGATAAAGGACAGCCAAAGGGAGGCCAGGCCGCCGGAAATCATGTCCAGCAGCCACACGGCGATGTTGCCGAAGACGATGTATTTCATCAGGTTGGGGATGGAGAATTTGGGGTGATTATAGCAAAAACGGCTCAACAGCCGGGAAATGCCACGCATAGAGCATCCTCCTTACAGGGTGATACTGGTATTGTACCCGCAAACATAAAAAATGTCCATAAAGAAAGTGTAAATTGTCTTGCATTTTCAACCCGGAGATGCTATGGTAAGCGCAAGATAACCTGCGAAAGGGGAACGGAATATGAGCAACAAATTGTACTGCAGCTACGGCGACTACAGCGCGATCCTGGACCGGGACACCGGAACGCTGGACATCTGTGAGGCGGGCGGCAAATGCATGACCGGCGTGCACGTGGCCAAGCTTTACTACAAGGATATGGTCATCGACCCGGCGGACTTCACTCTGAGCAGCAGCGGTTCCTCCGTGGGGCGGATCGTGGCAAACTGGACCCGCCAGAGCGAGGTCGTTTCTTTTTTTAAGCTCTCTGTTAACGTTAACGACACCGGCGTGGAGGTTATCCTGACCGCCGACCCGGAGTGTACCGTGGACCTGTGCGGTACGGTGAGCTGGGGCGCGGAGTCGGACAAGCACACCTTCCCCATGTCCTCGGTTGAAAATGCCTGCCACCTGCGCTCGGCCATCGGTCCGGCGGCGTCCTACATGGACGATATGCTCTTTGACCGCCTGACGGACAGCGCGGTGCGGGTCAGCGGCGGCAAGCGCTACCGTATGCGCTACGATTGGGATAAAAAGTGCTACGGCTTCACCCTGACCACCGGAATCAAGGCCGGGGAGCGCAGGTTCCGTGTGGCCGTGGCCCGTAACGTTATGGCAGACCGCTATCACTTCCAATACGGCCCCATCAATAAGGACGGCGACTATCAAAAGCCGCCCGCCGGCTGGATGACCTGGTACAGCGTGGGCTTCGACGCCTGCGAGAAAAACGTGCTGGAGAACACACAATGGCAGGCCAAACACCTGAAGGACTACGGCGCGGACACTATTTGGATCGACTGGGAGTGGCACCACGCCGACTACGCCGGCATCCGGGAGGATGGGGTGGACTCCCTGAACCCCGACCCCAAGAAGTACCCCAACGGCCTGGACTACGTGGCGAAGAAGATCAAGGAGTGCGGTTTCGTCCCCGCCCTGTGGATCGGCTACACCAACGACCCGGCCAAGAACGAGTTTATTCGGGAGAACCCCGAGGTGGTCCTGCGGGAGGAGATCGGCTGGTGCGGCACCTATTACTACGACTTCACCCACCCCAAATATCTCAACGAGTTTTTACCCATGGCCATCGGCAGGGTGAAGGACTGGGGGTTTGAGGCCATCAAGTACGACACCATCTGGGACGGCGTGGAGAAGAACGAGAAGTTCCACATGGACTGCTACGACCCCTCCGTCACCACCAAGGACGCCTTCCGGGCCATGATCGCCAAGACCCGTGAGTGCATGGGCGAGAACGCCTACGTGCTGTCCTGCTCCGCCACCCCCGGCGGCGTGCTGTGGGCGGCGGACCTGTTCGACGCGGCCCGGGTGGGCGGCGACACCTTCGAGTGGGACGAGTACGTTGAGCAGGGCGTGCTGCGCGTTATGCGCTACTACCCCCTGCACAATGTGTGCCTTTATAATGACCCGGACAACGTGATTTTGTCCGAGCAGTACAACAACGACGCCCAGGCGGCCTCCCGGGCTTATTTCAACACCCTGCTGGGTCTGCCTATGACCTTTGGCGACGTGCTGCCCGAGCTGCCTGAAAAGCGGGTGGACCTGCTGCGCCGGTGCCTGCCCACTATGGATGTGCATCCCATGGACATCTACGACCACGAGAGCAACAAGCGCCACCTCATCACCAATCTGAATGTGGAGCTGCCCTGGGAGAGCTACAACGTGGTCAGCGTGCTGAACCTGCAGCAGAAGAACTGTCGCTACGAGGTGCGCCTGGACGGCGACCTGTATTTGGACCCCGGCGTGTACCACCTGTACGACTTCGGGAAAAAGCGGTACCTGGGCTGCACCGATACCAAGCTGGAGGTGGAGCTGGGCAGTTGTGAAAGCGGCATCATCGCCGTGCGCCGCCGTCTGGACCGCCCGCAGATCGTCAGCACCAACCGGCACGTGACCCAGGGCGCGGCGGAGATGGAGAACCTGGCGTGGTCCGAAGGGGACCTGACCCTGGCGCTGACGGCCAAGCTGGTGGCGGGGGACGAGTACGTGGTCACCCTGTACGTTCCCGATGGCTACGCCCCTGCCGACGAGCTGGCAGTGGTGGACGCGGAGCAGGGCATCTACGAATATCGCTTCCTGCCCGCCGAAACGGGCAGCCACACGCTGACGCTGAACTTCAAAAAGAGCTGACTTGTATAAAAACGCCCCCGACCACACGGTCGGGGGCGTTTTGCGGTGTTATTGCTGCGGACCGTGCCGCAGGGCATCGTAGAAGCGGCAGAGGCTCATGGTCTGATAAGGGGTGAGCCAGGCGTAATAGGGCCAGCAAAGCAGGCAGGCGGCGGCCTGGATCGCGGGGTGGGCCTCCACGGCGGCCATGGCGCCGCTCAGGTCGCCGGCCAACAGGGACGGGCCGCCGAAAACCAGCATCAAAGCAGCGTCAATGGCGAACTGGATGGCCAGGCCCAGGGCGGACCAGCCAAGGAAGGAAAGCAGGAAGAAGATGTATTCCTTGCCGTGGCCGCGCATCAGATCGCGGCTTTCGGCCATGGCATGGAACACGCCGTCGTCCGGATGGTCCATCAGGCAGAAGGAGGCCTGGGTGTAATGCAGGATGCGCCACAGGGCGAAGCCGATGGCGGCGGCGAAGATGGGCAGCACAGCCAGCACACCCACCGTGCCGGACATCAGGACGACGCCGGAGATCAGCATGGCGACCATCAGGCAGCTCATGTACAGTATAAAGCTGTACAGCAGTACCGCCAGCCGCAGCAGTACCACCCGGCCCGCCATGGAAAAGCCGGCGGACAGGTCCGGCCACTCACCCACGCCGCCCCGGGTGGTGCCAAGGCACCACAGCTCATAGCCGAAGTCCAGTACCACCGTGAGCAACAGCAGAAAAACGTGGACAAACAGGCTGACCGCGCCGGTGTTGGACAGGGCCAGCAGGATGGCCCGGGGCGCGTCCAGACCCGCTTGCAGCAGTTGGGCAAGCTCGGTGAGTGGGTTGGTAAGAAAAAGGCTGACGAGCAGGCTTGGCCCGGAGGTCAGCAGCAGATAGAAAAGGGTCATACGGCGGGCGCCGGGCCGGGCGGCGGCCATAGCCTGCCGCGCCTGTGCCTTGAGTGTGAGGCGGTGGATGTTCATGGAAAGGCTCCTCATTTCTTGTTTCTCTTTTGTGGTGCGTTCAGCTATCCCACTTGTCCAGCAGGGCCTTAAGCTGGTCGGCCAACTTGGCAAGGTCCTTGTTGCTGCGGCCGCGGCTGCGGGCAATGACCTCCACAACCAGTTTGCCCACCTGCTCCAACCGACGGAAGGCGGGGGAGGGGGCGGAGGCACCGCCGGCGGTGCGCTTGGGCTCCAGCACCACGCCGGGGGCCAGCATCC
>SVLO01000042.1 GCA_015067885.1 Oscillospiraceae bacterium
CATTAAGATGGCCGTAAGTTGAGGTTATTGACGTATGAAACCTGCCTTGCCTGTTACCCTAAGGGAAAGGAAGGTGGTGATCGGTTTGATTTGGTTTTGGAGTTTCACGCTATACAGCTTTTTGGGCTTTTTGCTGGAGACAGCCTATTCCCGAGCCGTTGGCGGCCGGGAAGACCGAAAGACCTTGTGGGTGCTTCCCCTGTGCCCTGTCTACGGATTGGGAGCCTGTGCGATTTTGCTGCTGCCCGAGTCGGTCAGGAGGCAGCTGCCGCTGCTGTTTGTGTTTGGCGGCCTGATCGCCACAACGGTGGAGTACGGGATGGCGGTAATCTATGAACGTGGACTGGGCGTCTCCTTTTGGGACTATACGGGAATGCCGGGGAATGTTCAGGGGAGGGTATGTCTGCCCTTTTCAATGGCTTGGGGCGTACTGGCTGTGGTACTGGTCCGATGGCTCCATCCTGCGGTAGTGCCTTGGCTGGCGGGTCTGCCGGTGCCGCTGTCCTGGCTGGCGCTGACCACCGTACTGACCGACTTGGTTTTATCTTCCGTATTGCTGAAAAAGACCGGAGACCGGGAGCGGCTGAAGTGGTATGGATAAACAAAAACGACCGCCTGACTCAGGCGGTCGTTTTGCTTACTCCTCGTAATCGTCGTACTCGGCGGAGACGACCTTGCGCTGGCATTTCTCCTTGGCGCAGGCACCCAGCTCAGCCAGCTTATCCCAGTAGGCGATAATGGCGCATACCACGGCGGCCGCACCCAGAGAGAGGGCAACGATCTTCAAAACGAAACGGGCAACTTTCATGTGCGTGTTCCTCCTTTTTTAATGCCTTGCTGGTTACAGTATAGCATGAACCGGGGGGAAGATACAATCACTTTTCTAAATTTTAACGATCCACGGGCAGAGAAGTATACAGTACGCCGGCCTCTGGTTCCACGCCCCGCAGTTCCATCAGTTGCTCCACCGTTACGAAGCAAAAGCCCCGGTCCAGCAAGAGATCCACTATGCGCAGGGCGGCGTCCACCGAGCTGTGGTAGATGTCGTGGAGAAGGATGATATCTCCGTCCTTTGCCCGGCCGACCACGTCGGAGACGATACGGGCGGTGCTGTGGTCGTTCCAGTCTTCGGGATCCACCGACCACAGGACCAGAGGACTGTCTGCCCATCGGACCACCGAATCGTCCACAATGCCGTAGGGCGGCCGCAGCCAGTATTCGCCGGGGCCCAGAATTTGGAGAAGCAGCGCCCGGGTGCGCTCCACCTGCTGGTCAAACTCCGCCCGGGTCAGTTTGGTCACCATGGTGTGGTCGTAGGTGTGGATGCCAACCTGATGTCCGGCGGCGGCCATCTCCTGAATGAGTGCCTCGCTGCCGCCGATGCGCTCCCCCACCAGGAAGAAGGTGGCGGGCACCTCCCGCAGGGCCAGCCCCTCCAGCAGGCGACCGGTGGTGTCCGGGCGGGGACCGTCGTCAAAGGTGAGGGCTACCAGGGGGGCTCGGCCATCCGGCAGCACGACCATCCCGCCCCCACCGGTGGGGCGGACGGTTTCACCGTCTGCTGATAGTACTGCCAGTGTCAGTATACAAAAAGTCAGTGCTTTCCAACGCTTTTTCACCCGTATTCCCCCATTCTCAAGGGTAGTATGGGCGGCGGAGCAGAAAAATACCGCAGGAAAAACCTGCGGTATTTTAAGTCGATTTTTGTTTTTTGCCGTACTTTTTAAGACAGTTGTTCAGCCTTTACCCCGGGCGAGCGGTCCTTACTGCTTGGGAACGGTCTTGGTGATGGTGGCTTTGGGGTCCTCGGTGTCAAAGACCGTCTTGGCGGAGGCGGCCAGTCCGGCCAGCCCCTGGATCTCGCTGGGGATGATGATCTTGGTGGCCTTGCCGTTGGCGGCGGCGGTGAAAGCCTCCAGCGCCTTGATCTTCAGTACGCCCTCGCCGGGGGCGGCCTCGTTGATGAGCTTGATGGCGTCGGCGGTGGCCTGCTGCACCTTCAGGATGGCCTGGGCCTCAGCCTCGGCCTCCAGGATCTTGGCCTGCTTGGCACCCTCCGCCTGGAGGATGGCCGCCTGCTTGGCGGCATCGGCCCGCAGGATGGCGGACTGCTTTTCGCCCTCGGCCACCAGGATCTGGGACTGCTTCTGGCCCTCGGCCTGAAGGATGGCTTCGCGGCGTTCACGCTCGGCGCGCATCTGCTTTTCCATGGACTCCTGGATGTCCCGGGGCGGCATGATGTTCTTCAGCTCCACCCGGTTGACCTTGATGCCCCAGGGATCGGTGGCCTCGTCCAGAATGGCCCGCATCTGGGTGTTGATGTGGTCGCGGCTGGTCAGGGACTGGTCCAGCTCCAGGTCACCGATGATGTTGCGCAGGGTGGTGGCGGTGAGGTTTTCAATGGCGGACATGGGATTTTCCACGCCGTAGGTATACAGCTTGGGGTCGGTGATCTGGAAGTAGACCACCGTGTCGATCTGCATAGTCACGTTATCCTTGGTGATAACGGGCTGGGGGGCGAAGTCCACGACCTGCTCCTTCAGGGACACGTTTTTGGCCACCCGCTCGATGATGGGCAGCTTGAACTTCAGGCCCACATCCCAGACCGTACGGAAGGCGCCCAGCCGTTCGATGACGAAGGCCCGGGACTGGGGTACGATCTTGATGCAGGAGCCCAGCAGAATGAGGACGAACAGGGCAATGATGACCCAGGGCAGAATCTGAAACAAAACATCCATACGGTTCCTCCTTTTTTACAGCCGCGGATTACGCGGTCTCCACAAAAACTTTTACTCCTTCAATGCGCTGAATGACGACTTCCGTTCCGACGGGGATGACTACGTCATAGCCGCTGCGGGCGGACCACACCTGACCGGCCACCTTGACCTGTCCGGTGCCCTGAATGTTGTCGATGGCCTGAATGACGACGGCGGTCTTGCCGAGGATCCGGTCGGCGTTGGTGGCCACCTTGCCCGGCTGCAGCAGACGGGCGGCTATGGGCCGCACCAAGGCCAGAGCCAGAGCGGACAGGACCAAAAAGACTGCGATTTGCAGCCAGATCGCTCCGCCAAAAACAGCGACCAGCAGACTGCCCAACGCCCCCGCGGCGAACCAGATGCACACAAGACCTGCTGTGGCGGCCTCTCCCACGATCAGGGCGATCAGGGCGACCAGCCAAAATGCACTTGCACCCATAGACGCTCCTTTCTCCCGGCCGTGCCGGGCCTTTTCTGTTGTCAGCATACCATAAAGCAGGGGATTTTTCTACGGATTGGGCGCAGGATTTACAATAGTTTAACAATTTCTGGGAAAAATAACCGGCCGCCTCCAAAGAGACGGCCGGTGAAAAAAGCGGGATGAATTTACTTGTTGGTGCGGCGCCAGATGCCCATCTTCTCGGCATCCTTGATGAGCTGCTCACGGAAGTCGGGGTGGGCGATGGAGATGATCTGCTCGGCGCGCTCCCAGGTGGACAGGCCCTTCATGTTGACCATACCGTACTCGGTGACGATGTAGTGCACGCAGGTGCGGGGGTCGGTGGCGATGGAACCCTGGGTCAGGGTGGGAACGATGCGGCTCTTCAGGGAGCCATCCTTACCGGCGACGGTGGAGGACATGCAGATGAAACTCTTGCCGCCCTTGGACAGGTAAGCGCCCAGCGCGAAGTCCAGCTGGCCGCCGGTGCCGGAGATGTGCTTGGTACCGGCGGACTCGGCGTTGACCTGGCCGAACAGGTCCATGTCGATGGCGTTGTTGATGGAGATGAAGTTGTCGATCTGGCTGATGACGTGGACG
>SVLO01000026.1 GCA_015067885.1 Oscillospiraceae bacterium
CGACGAGGAGCTGCTGGAGCTGGTCGAGATGGAGATCCGCGAGACTCTGTCCGGCTACGAGTTCCCCGGCGACGACATCCCCGTCATCAAGGGTTCCGCTCTGAACGCTCTGACCTGCGAGTCCACTGACCCCGCTCACGAGGATTACGCCTGCATCAAGGAGCTGATGGACGCTGTTGACAGCTACATCCCCACTCCCGATCGTCTGGCTGACCTGCCCTTCCTGATGCCCGTTGAGGACGTGTTCACCATCTCCGGCCGCGGCACCGTTGCTACCGGTCGTGTGGAGCGTGGCCAGCTGAAGGCCGGCGAGACCGTCGACATCGTGGGCCTGAAGGACGAGAAGTCCTCCACCGTCGTTACCTCCATGGAGATGTTCCGCAAGACCCTGGATTACGTTGAGGCCGGTGATAACGTTGGCTGCCTGCTGCGTGGCGTGGCCAAGACCGACATCGAGCGCGGCCAGGTTCTGTGCAAGCCCGGCTCCATCAACCCCCACACCAAGTTCGTGGGCCAGGTTTACGTCCTGTCCAAGGAAGAGGGCGGCCGTCACACTCCCTTCTTCAACAACTATCGTCCTCAGTTCTACTTCCGTACCACCGACGTTACCGGTATCATCTCCCTGCCCGAGGGCACCGAGATGTGCATGCCCGGCGATAACGTTGACATGAAGGTCGAGCTGATCACCCCCATCGCCATCGAGAAGGGCCTGCGCTTCGCTATCCGTGAGGGTGGCCGCACCGTGGGTTCCGGCGCTGTTATCGAGATCAACGAGTAATTCGTGATCTCCCATAACGCTTAATAAAAGAGCGGACTTCTTCGGAAGTCCGCTCTTTTTCTGTGTGGCATTTAGTTTTGTTGTGGAGCGCGACGATGACAACACCGCGTTGCTTCTTTAGGCTGCCGCACTGCCAAGCAACAATCGGCCATTACTCCTACCGCACAAAGGCGCCTGCTGCGGTGGGTATTTCGTTCCTGTGCACCACGCTGATGGTGTAGGGGCGCGCTGTGCGCGCCCGCGGGCGGCCAAAGGCCGCCCCTACAACAAACCTGGAGGTTTGCACAATAGTCGGCGGGAGTTCGTTAGACAAGAAACGCTGCAGATGGTACGCACTGCGGCAGCCTAATAGGAGGTTGCAGAGTCAGATATGTCCGCCGACCGTGTGGGTGTTGCCCCACGGAGGTTGCCCAAAGGAAGTACATAGAAACCATGGGTTTCTATGCGCCTTTTTTGTATCTTTTGTGGCGCTACAAAAGACACACGCCCGGGGGCGGAACGATCCCCGTCCTATCCCGTCCCGCACAGGGCGAAAACGTCCGCTTACCTTAGTATGAAATTTTTGAAAATATTTGGAAATACTAATTGACACGGAGTGGGAGAACGGATAAAATTTTCTCATACGGAACCCCTGCGAACATTCATTTTAAGGAGGACACAACCATGAAAGATCTGAAGGGTACCCGCACCGAAGCCAACCTGATGGCCGCCTTTGCCGGCGAGTCCCAGGCCACCAACAAGTACACCTATTACGCGTCCAAGGCCAAGAAGGACGGCTACGTCCAGATCGCCAACATCTTTGAGGAGACCGCCCGCAACGAGCGCGAACACGCCAAGCTGTGGTTTAAGCTGCTGCACGGCGGTTCCGTCCCCGCCACCACTGTCAACCTGGCCGACGCCGCCGCCGGCGAGAACTACGAGTGGACCGATATGTACGCCACCTTCGCCAAGGAGGCCCGCGAGGAGGGCTTTGACCACATCGCCTTCCTGTTCGAGGGCGTTGCCGCCATCGAGAAGGAACACGAGGCCCGCTACCGCAAGCTGCTGGCCAACATCGAGGGCGGCCTGGTCTTCTCCCGGGACGGCGACATGATCTGGCAGTGCGGCAACTGCGGCCACATCCACGTGGGTCCCAAGGCCCCCGAGGTCTGCCCCGTCTGCGCCCATCCCCAGGCCTATTTTGAACTCAAAGCTAACAATTACTAATACTGTAAAGCAAATCCCCCTGTCGGCTGGCAGGGGGATTTGCTTGCGGAAAAAGAAAAACTTCCCTGCTTTACCACAAAAAAGTGTTGACAAAGGGCGGAGGAGTGCGTATAATAACTCCATCAACTGAATCTTTGAAACCTGTGAGGAAGAGAAGTAGCCGGTTTTGCAAACCTTAAGAGAGTCCCGGATGGTGTGATCGGGGCGGGGCGCGGTCGGTGAATGGACTTCCGAGGGCGGCTTGAACGGCTTTGCCAAGTAGATGCCGACGGGGACCCACCCGTTATCCATCGGGCACGCGTGATGGCGCGTGAAGCGAGCGGGCGTATTTTACGCCAATTTGGGTGGTATCGCAGGAGTGCAGCTCTTGTCCCATGTGGGATAAGGGGCTGTTTTTTTATACTCCAATACGGCCGCCGGCACCGGCCCCTCCATCACCCACCCAAACAAATCAAAGGCCAACGAGCCGAAAATGGAGGTAACAACCATGAAAAACATCATCAAGAAGATCACCGCAGCTGCCCTGTCCCTGACCATGCTGTTTGCCCTGTCCGCCTGCGGCGGCGAGGGTTCCGGCAGCGCCGAGGGCGACAAGACCTACAAAATCGCCATCGTCAAGCAGATGGACCACCCCTCTATGGACGAGATCGCCAACGCCATCGCCGCCGAGCTGGACGCCATCGAGGCCGAGGGTGGCGTCAACTTCGAGTATGAGATCTACTCCGGTCAGGGCGACCCCACCATCCTCAAGCAGATCGGCGATCAGGCCATTGTGGACCGCGTGGACGCCATCATCCCCATCGCCACCACCGCCGGCCAGGTCATTGCTGTTTGCGCCGAGGAGACTAAGACTCCTGTTATCTTCGCCGCTGTGTCCGACCCTGTCAAGGCGGAGCTGGTTGGCATTGATTACGTCACCGGCGTCAGCGATGCGCTGAATACTGAGTCCATTATGAATATGATGCTGGCCCAGAACCCCGACGTGAAGAACGTGGGTCTGCTGTATTCCCTGTCCGAACCCAACTCCGCCACCCCCATCGCCGAGGCCAAGGCATACCTGGATGCCAAGGGCATCGCCTATACCGAGGCGACCGCCAACACCAATGACGAGGTCATTGCCGCCGCCAACACCTTGATCGCTCAGGGTGTGGACGCTGTGTTTACCCCCACCGACAACATCATTATGTCTGCCGAGCTGGCCATTTATGAGAGCTTTATCAACGCCGGTATCCCGCACTACACCGGCGCCGACTCCTTCGTGCGCAGCGGTGCCTTTGCCACCTGCGGTGTGAACTACACCGAGCTGGGCGGCCAGGCCGCCCGCCTGGCCTTCACCACCATCGTCGAGGGTAAGGATGCCTTGGAGGACTTCTACCTGGCCGAGGGCGGTGTCATCACCATCAATACCGAAACTGCCGCGGCGCTGAACATTGACAGCAGTGTATTCGAAAACATGGGACCCATTGTGGAGGTCACCACCACCGCCGACTGATAAAATATTTGTGCCGATACCCCCGGCTGTGCGCCGGGGGTGTTGGTGTGAGAGGAGGAATACGCTGTGTTATATGTGACCCAAACGGCGCTGGAGCTGGGCTTTTTGTATGCCCTTGTGGCCATGGCGCTGTTTGTCAGCTACCGGATCCTTGACATAGCAGACCTGACCACCGACGGTTGCTTCGTACTGGGTGCGGCGGTGTCCGTCACCTGTGCTGCCGCCGGCCACCCTGTTTTGGGCGTTTTTGCCGCCATGCTGGCCGGTTCTGTCGCCGGTTTTGTCACCGCATTTTTGCAGACTCGATTGGGGGTACCCTCTATTTTGGCGGGTATCGTGACCAATATCGGCCTGTACACCGTTAACCTTATGGCTATGGGCTGGCGCTCCAACCTCAGTATTTTGAAGCAGGACACCATATTTACCATGTTCCGCGACCTGGTTGCGTTTTTGGAAACAAAGGTGGAGTCTGCAATCGGGTTTGTGGCTGGACTCTTTGGGGCCGAGCTTGTGTTTTCAGACAGCAGCGTCATTGGAAACTGGTACAAAACGTTTTTGGTGGCGGCTGTGACCGTACTAATGGGCGTGCTGGTGCTTATTTTCCTGCGCACCCGGCTGGGATTGTCTGTCCGGGCTACCGGCGATAACCGGGACATGGTACGGGCGTCCTCCATCAACCCCACCTTTACCATCACTGTGGGCCTGTGCATTGCCAACGCCCTGACTGCACTGTCCGGCGCCATGGTGGGTCAATATCAAAAGACCATCGATATCAACGGTGGTACGGGCATCGTGGTCATCGGCCTTGCCTGCCTGATCATCGGCGAAACGGTGTTGGGTCGCCGCACAGTGACCAAGGGCGTTATCGCGGTGATCGTCGGTTCGATCATTTACCGCCTGATTTACGCCATCGTGCTGTATACCAAGGTGGTTCCTGTGGACTGCCTGAAGCTGCTGACCGCTGTCATCGTGGGCCTTGCCATTGCCGCGCCCACCATTAAGAACTGGTTCCTGTTCCAGCGGCGCAAGGCTTTTGCCAGGCGGAAGGGAGGGTGCTGAAATGCTGAAAATCAACAACATTTCCAAGACCTTCAATCCCGGTACGGTCAACGAGAAAAAGGCGCTGGAAAACGTGTCCCTGCACCTGCTGCCCGGTGATTTTGTCACCATTGTCGGCTCCAACGGCGCAGGCAAGTCCACCCTGTTCAATGCCATTGCCGGCGCCTTCTTTGCCGACGAGGGCAGCATCGTGCTGGCGGGAGAGAACATCACCTTCAAGCCCGAGCATAAGCGCAGCCGTGAGATGGGCCGCCTGTTCCAGGACCCCATGCGCGGCACCGCCCCCAACATGACCATTGAAGAAAACCTGGCCCTGGCCTACCTGCGCACCGCCAAGCACCAAAACGCCTTTTTCAGCCGCATTACCAAAAAAGACCGCGATTTTTTCCGTGAGCGATTGGCTCTGCTGGATATGGGGCTGGAGGACCGGATGAAGCAGCCTGTGGGTCTGCTGTCCGGCGGTCAGCGGCAGGCGCTGACTTTGATGATGGCCACCATGGTACCGCCCAAGGTGCTGCTGCTGGACGAGCATACCGCCGCCCTGGACCCCGCTACGGCGGAAAAGGTGCTGGCCATTACGCAGGATGTGGTGGCCCGGAATAAAATTACCACCCTCATGGTCACCCACAACATGAAAAACGCCCTGTCCCTGGGCAACCGCACCATTATGATGGACAGCGGCCGCATCGTGTTTGATACCCGGGACGAGGAGCGTGCCGGTCTGACGGTGGATGCTCTGCTGGAGAAGTTCCGGCAGGGTGCGGGCAAGGCCCTGGACAACGACCGAATTTTGCTTTCCGATTGACAAAAAACGCATCCTCCGTACGGAGGATGCGTTTTTTAATGCCCTAATTCGTTTTCGGTGGAATATTCCGGTGACAAGCTCAAAAGCTGTAACCGTCTGTCACAATAGCGTCGGCAGCGGCGTCGGCAGCGATGTCGGCGTCGGGGGTGTCGGTCTGCCCCTCTTTCAGCTTGGTGATTTTGTCGTTGTTGTCCCGGATGGCGGCACGTGCCTTGGTGACCCGGGCGCAGTGGTCGGCGTAGGCGGCGTTGGGATCGGAGCGGTTTTCCGCATAGTACATACGGCCCATTTCCAAATAGGCCTTGTGGATGATTTCCTTTTCGGACAGGTTGGCGGCCTTCAATTTTGCGATTTCGGCCAGCACCTTGGATTTTGCCACACCGGCCTGGGCCAGTTCGGCGGCTCTCATCTTAAACTCCTCAAAAAAAGCCATGGTCCTTCCTCCTTCAAGCGTGGGTTGGTATCTATTTATATTTTATTTTACTCTGTTTTTGCATGATGTGCAACAGAATTTTTATTGCCCGCAGAGCAAAGGGGTGCTATACTGTATAAAAAGAAGGGAAGGAGGGCGGCTATGCTGTGTAAGACCGGACGATTTGCGGCGCGGGTATGTACCGTGGTCGCCCTGCTGATCTGTGCCGTTATCCTGCTGCAGAATAAGCTGCACGGCCCGGTGGTCCCCCTGGTCGTGGCGGCCGGGGCGGCGGTGCTGTGGCTGTCGTATCGATTTGTGAAACCGGGCAGGGCCGTTGCCGTGGGCCTGTTTCTGACCCGGTTCCTGCTGGCTCTTGGCGTTATCCTGTGGCTGCAAAGTCAGCCGGTGCAGGATTTTGACACCATGTACCAGGCGGCGCTGCAGCTGGCCCGGGGCGACCACGGCTACCTGCAGGATACCTATTTCTTCAACTGGGCTTATCAGTCGGCCTTCGTGGCCTACGAGGCGCTGGTCATCCGGCTGTTTGGCGAGAGCCTGCTGCCTCTGCAACTGCTCAACGCCCTGTGGATGGCAGGGACGGCGGTGCTGGTCTACCGTGTCGCCGCCTGCGTGGCGGGGGAGCGGGCCGCGGTGGCGGTAGGGGTGCTGTACACCCTGTATCCCGCGCCGTTGTTTTTGGCCGGGGTGCTGACCAACCAGCATTTGTCCGTGTTCCTGCTTTACGGCGGTATTTACCTGTTGATTGCCGGTAAGGAGTTGAACTGGTGGCGGGGGATCGGAGCGGGCGCACTGATCGCCCTGGGCAACGCTATGCGACCCATTGGCATTATCCCCCTGCTGGCCTGTGTGATCTGGGCGGTGCTGCGGGCTATGGAAAATCGGGATTGGAAAAAGCTCTTGACCGGTGCGGCCACGGCGGCAAGCTATGCCCTCTGTGGACTGCTGTTGTCCGCCCTGATCGTGGGCAGCGGCATTAACCCCAACGGTCTTGCCAATAACCAGCCTATGTGGAAGTTTGTGGTGGGCCTGAATCAGGACACCGACGGCCAATGGAACCGCACCGATTACGAGGCGTTTATCCTCCCCTCTGCTACCGACCCTGAGGGTGCGGACGAGGCCATGCGGCAGGAGCTGGAGCGGCGGCTGTCCGTCGGTCCCGGCAAGCTGGCGGGCCTTGCCCTGCGCAAAAGCGCGGCTATGTGGGCGGGGTATGAGGACCTCTATTGGGGTTTTGGACACCTGGACCCGGAGGGCGAAGCAGTCCCGGGGGTGAGCTGGAACAGTCTGCAGCTTCTGCTGGCGTACAGCGAAAAGGGAATTTACCTGTTGGCCATTGCCCTGGCCTTTGCCGGGGTGCTGTACCGCCTGACCCGGCGGGAGCGGTGCGGCGCGGGGCTGGTGCCGGTTCTGCTGCTGTGCGGCTACTACACCGTCCACCTGATCGTGGAAGTGCAGGTGCGCTACCGCTATTTTATGATGCCTTGTGTGTTTATCCTGGCGGCCATGGCGCTGACAGACTGGTGGAAGAAGGAATGAAAAAATCCCTCACATCGGATGATGTGAGGGATTTTTATTGTTTCTTACAGACCCTGGGCCATCATAGCCTGGGCGATACGCTTGAAGGCGGCAATGTCGTTGCCGGCGATCAGGTCATAACCAAGACCGTACTGCTCGGCAGCGGCGGCGGAGGCGTCGTAGATGGAGTTCATAATGTCGCGCAGACGCTGCTCCACTTCCTCGTGGGTCCAACTGTAGCGCACGCTGTTCTGGGCCATCTCCAGGGCGGACACCACCACGCCGCCGGAGCCGGAGGCCTTGGCGCCGGCCGTGAGGATCTTGGGGCTCAGGCGCAGCAGCTTCAGCGCCTCGGTGGTGGCGGGCATATTGGATGCCTCCACATAGTACTTCACGTCGTTGGCCAGGATGCGCACGGCGTCATCCACGTCCAGCTCATTCTGAGTGGCGCAGGGGATGACCACGTCCACGGGTACCTCCCAGGGGCGCTTGCCGGCGTGGAATTCCACACCGAACTTGTCGGCGTAGGCCTGGACCTTGTCCTGACCGCTCATACGCATTTGGACCATGAAGTCGAATTTCTCCTGGGTGGTGATGCCGTCGGGATCGTAGATATAGCCGTCGGGGCCGGACAGGGTGACCACCTTGCCGCCCAATTGAGCCACTTTGCGGCACACGCCCCAGGACATATTGCCGAAGCCGGAGATGGCAATGCGCTTGCCCTGCATGGTGTCGTTCTGATGGGCCAGCATGCGGTCCAGGAAGTAGACGGCGCCGTAGCCGGCGGCCTCGATACGAACCAGGCTGCCGCCGTAGGTCAGGCCCTTGCCGGTCAGGGCGCTGCTCTGGGCCCGGCCGGACAGGTGCTTGTAGGCACCGTACAGATAGCCGACCTCACGGGCGCCTACGCCGATGTCACCGGCGGGTACGTCGGTGTCCGCGCCAATGTAGCGGTACATGGCGGTCATAAAGCTTTGGCAGAAGCGCATGATCTCCCGATTGCTCTTGCCCCGGGGGTCAAAGTCGGCACCGCCGCCGGCGCCGCCGATGGGCAGGCCGGTCAGGGCGTTTTTGTAGGTCTGCTCAAAGCCTAGGAACTTCACCACCGAGGGGTTGACGCTGGGGTGGAAGCGCAGGCCGCCCTTGTAGGGGCCGATGGCGCTGTTGAACTGGGCGCGGAAGCCGTGGTTGGTGTGGGCTACGCCCTTGTCATCCACCCAGGGCACCAGGAAGGTGAACATACGCTCCGGCTCCACCATGCGGCTGAGCAGGTCCGTCTGCTCGTACCGGGGGTCGTCCACCGCCGGCTCGATAAGCTCCAGCCAGGTCAGCACGCACTGGAGATACTCCGGCTCGTGGGCGTAGAGGCGTTTCAGATTTTCCCGAACGCGGGCAACATACTCGTTCATGGGGGCCTCCTTACACCAGGCCGTAGGCCAGCATGGAGTTGGCCACCTTCATGAAACCGGCGATGTTGGCACCGGCCACCAGGTCGCCGGCCATGCCGTACTCGGCGGCGGCCTTGGCCGCGTTGTTGTACAGGTCGGTCATGATGCGCTTGAGGTGGGCATCTACCTCGTCAAAGCTCCAGAAGAAGCGCATGGAGTTTTGGCTCATCTCCAGGGCGGACACGGCCACGCCGCCGGCGTTGGCGGCCTTGGCGGGACCAAAGAGGACCTTGGCCTCCTTCAGGGCGTCCACGGCGTCGGGGGTACAGGGCATATTGGCGCCCTCGGCCACGGCGTAGCAGCCGTTGGCAATCAGAGCCTTGGCGGCGTCGCCGTCCAGCTCGTTCTGGGTGGCGCAGGGCAGGGCGATGTCGCAGGGGATGGTCCAAATATTCTTGCAGCCCTCGTGATACTCGGCCTCGGGGTGGGTGTCGATATAGGTGCGGATACGCTCGCGGCGGACCTGCTTGATTTCCTTGATCAGGTCCAAATCAATACCGTTCTTGTCGTAAATATAGCCGTTGGAGTCGGACAGGGCAACCACCTTGGCGCCGAACTCGGTGGCCTTCTGACAGGCGTAGGTGGCCACGTTGCCGGAGCCGGAGATGACCACGGTGGCACCGGCGAAGCTCTTGCCGGCGTCCTTGAGCATACAGTCGGTGAAGTAGCACAGACCGTAGCCGGTGGCCTCGGTACGTGCCAGGGAGCCGCCGTAGGACAGGCCCTTGCCGGTCAGGGTGCCGGTGAACTCGTTGCGCAGGCGCTTGTACTGGCCGAAGAGGTAGCCGATCTCACGGGCGCCCACGCCGATGTCGCCGGCGGGTACGTCGGTGTCGGGACCGATGTACTTGGACAGCTCGGACATAAAGCTCTGGCAGAAGCGCATGATCTCACCGTCGGACTTGCCCTTGGGGTCGAAGTCGGAGCCGCCCTTGCCGCCGCCGATGGGCAGGCCGGTGAGGCTGTTTTTGAAGATCTGCTCAAAGCCCAGGAACTTGATGACGCTCTCGTTGACGCTGGGGTGGAAGCGCAGACCGCCCTTGTAAGGGCCGATGGCGCTGTTGAACTGGACGCGGAAGCCACGGTTGACGTGGACGTTGCCCTGATCGTCCTCCCAGGGTACGCGGAACTTGATGACACGCTCCGGCTCCACCAGGCAGTCCATCACGCCCTCGGTAATGTACTCGGGGTGAGCGTCCACCACGGGGGACAGGGAGGTCAGCACCTCGCGCACCGCCTGGTGGAATTCAGGCTGACCGGGGTCGCGGGCAATCACGCGCTCCATCAGCTGGTCAAGATATTTGTTGGGGATACTCATGTTCAACGCCTCCGTTATAGAATAAGGGTACTTTATTATAGTAAACTATAGTATAAGTTATAACACGATGAATTTTGCAAGTCAAGAGTTTGAAACTTGCAGAAATAACTTTTGTTTGCACGCACAAAAGCATTTTTTCACCGGCGGCATTTTTTGTGTTATTTACTATAAGGCGGTGTTTTGGTTTGAAATCCCTGTGTTTGTGAGGGTTTTCCGCGTTCAAAAAGAATTTACATTTCAGACATACCGTGGTAAAATCTATGTGAGGAATTATTTGCAGGACTGCTTGCAAATGTGATGTTTTAGGAGGGAATAAGATGAAATTTGCAAGATGTTATGCTTGGCTCTTGGCCTGTGCCCTGGTGGTGGGGTGTCTGACCGGGTGTCAGTCGGGCGAGGGAGCGTCCGCGGAAACCCGCATCACCCTGACCGACGACGGGATTCAGACCGAGGGCGTTAATTCCGGGGCGGTGAAGGTCACCAACGACATTATTTATTATGAGGATCGCGACACCTATGACAGCGGCAATCCCTACGGCGAGGGGGAGGCGGCAGACCGCCACACCGCCGAGGAGGCGGCGGCCCATACGGTGGTCAACATTACCGATCCCGGCACCTACCGCCTGAGCGGAAAGCTGTCCGCCGGTCAAATCCGCGTAGACCTGGGCGAGGAGGCCAAAACCGACCCCGAGTCGGTGGTCACCCTGATTTTGGATGGGGTGGACATCTCCTGCGGTGTTGCACCTGCCATTCTGTTCCTGAGCGTGTACGAGTGCGACCACGACTGGTCGGCGGAAACGGCCACCAAGGACGTGGATACCTCTGCCGCCGGTGCCAACCTGCACCTTGCGGCCAACAGCGTGAATGTGGTCAACGGCGCCTACGTGGCCCGCATCTATAAGGACGCCGAGGGCGAAAAGAAGCTGTGGAAGCAGGACGGCGCGATTTATTCCTATATGTCTATGAACGTGGACGGCCTGGGCCAGTTGACCGTCAATGCGGAGAACGAGGGTCTGGACACCGAACTGCACCTGACCATCAACGGCGGATATATTGAAATTCTGTCCGGCAACGACGGCATCAATACCAACGAGGATGGGGTGTCCGTCACCACCATCAACGATGGTGAGGTGCGTATCATCGCCGGCCTGGGCCAGGAGGGCGACGGCATCGACTCCAACGGCTGGCTGGTCATCAACGGCGGCAAGGTCTTTGCCAGTGCCCATCCCGCCGCCGACGCGGGCCTGGACAGCGACATGGGCAGCTATATCAACGGTGGTCAGGTGGTGGCCTTTGGCTCCACCATGGACTGGGCGGAGAGCGACAGCGCCCAGGTGACCGTGAACCTGCAGTTTGCCCAGGGCATGAGCGCCAGGTCCCTGCTGTCCATTCGCAATGAAAGCGGGGAGAGCTTCTTTGCCCCCCGCGCCACAGAGGAGGATGACCCCACCGCCGACCGGACCTATCGCGGCGCCATCATCTCCGACCCCTTCCTAAAACAGGGGGAGACTTACACAGTCTACGTGGACGAGGTGCAGCAGGCCTATACCGGCACCGACGTCATGCGCGGCCCCGGCGGCTTCGGCGGCAGACCCGGCGGACAGATGGGTCAGCGCCCCGAGGGCGAAATGCCCCAAATGCCGCAGGGTGAGATGCCTCAGCGGCCCGAGGGTGAGATGCCTCAGCGGCCCGAGGGTGGGATGCCCCAGCGCCCGGAGGGTGGGATGCCCCAGCGCCCGGAGGGCGAGATGCCCAAGTGGGAGGGTGGCGAGATGCCCGACTTTGACCAGGGACAGATGACCCAGTTCCCGGAGGGAGAAGTGCCGCCGTACGCCAGTTTATGGACACCGGGGCAGCAGACTGGGGAGCAGATGCCCCCCAGCACCGAGTTCTATATGCAGGACATGGTCAATTTCTTCTCCGGCGTGACAGCGGCGGAATAAAACAGACAGGCAGAGGCGGGTTTCTCCCCGCCTCTGCTTTCCTTTTGGTCAGGTTTGTGGTAAACTGATCCAAGTGAGGTGATAGCCATGATCCGTGTGCGGGACATTCCCCTGCCCTTGAGTGGGGATTTGGAGCAACTGAAAAAGCGGGCGGCCCGGCTGCTGAATATCCATCCGGGACAGATCTCGGAGTTAAAGCTGGCCCGCCGTTCCATCGATGCCCGGAACAAAAGCGACGTGCATTACGTGTGTACCGTGGACGTGACGGTGGAGAAGGAGGGGCAGGTGCTGGCCCGGTCCGGCTGCCGCAAGGCGGAGCTGTTCGCGCCGCAGAGCTATGAGTTTCCTGCCGCCACCGCCAAGCTGCCCCACCCGCCGGTGGTGGTTGGCATGGGGCCGGCGGGTCTGTTTGCCGCCCTGTTTCTGGCCCGGGCGGGGATGCCGCCCATCCTGCTGGAGCGGGGGCGTCCGGTGGAGCAGCGCACCGCCGACGTGGAGCGATTTTGGACCGCCGGGCAGTTGGACCCCGCCTCCAACGTGCAGTTTGGTGAGGGGGGAGCCGGAACCTTCTCCGACGGTAAGCTGACCACCGGCACCCACGACGGACGTATCGGCGCCGTGCTGGCGGAGCTGGTGGCCCACGGCGCGCCGGAGGATGTGGTGTGGTCCCACAAGCCCCACATCGGTACCGACGTGCTGCGTGAAGTGGTAAAAAGTATCCGCCATGAGCTGGCAGCGCTTGGCTGTGACATTCGGTTTGAAAGTCGCCTGTGCGACATCAAATGCGGCCCGGACGGCGTGGAGTGTGTGTCTGTGGAGGGGTCGGATGGCTTGTACGACATAGCCTGTGAAGCGGTTATCCTTGCCCACGGACATTCGGCTCGGGACACCTTTGAATTGCTGAAACGTATCGGCGTACCTATGGAGCAGAAACCCTTTGCCATCGGCGTGCGCATCGAGCATAGCCAACAGGTGGTCAGTCGCAGCCAGTACGGCCCGGCGTGGGAGCAACTGCCTGCCAGCGACTACAAGCTGGCCTGCCATCTGCCCAGCGGCCGCTCAGCATTCTCCTTCTGTGTATGCCCCGGCGGTCAGGTTGTGGCCGCGGCCTCAGAGCAGGGGGGACTGGTCACCAACGGTATGAGCCTGCGCGCCCGGGACGGCGCCAATATCAACGGCGGCTTTTTGGTAGGGGTCGGGCCGGAGGACTTCGGCGGCAGCGACCCCCTGGCCGGCGTTCGGTTTCAACAGAAATGGGAACAGGCGGCATTTGTCCACGGCGGCAGCAATTGGCGCGCCCCCGCCCAGCTTGTGGGCGATTTTCTTGAAAAGCGGGCATCAACGGGGCCGGGCAGCGTTTTGCCAACCTACCGCCCCGGTGTGACGTGGACCCAAATGGAGGGCTGTCTGCCCGGCTATGTGATCGACACCCTGCGTCAGGCATTGGGGGTGTTTGATCGGAAGCTCCATGGTTTTGCCGCTCCGGATGGGGTGCTGACGGGGGTGGAGACCCGGTCCTCCTCCCCGGTGCGTATCCTCCGTGACGACAGATGTCAATCTGCAATGCAAGGTCTTTATCCCTGCGGCGAGGGTGCCGGCTATGCCGGCGGAATCGTGTCCGCGGCTGTGGACGGTATCCGCGTTGCTGAGGCTGTGGCCCGCGCAAAGTAAGCAATCGTGCGACTTGTTTTGTGTCAAATCGCCCCATTCGACAGGGACGTGACCGAATTCGACCATTTTGAGGTCAACTTTTGTCGAACGATTTATCGCATAAATACCAAAAAATGGTAATTTTGCTCTTGCGTCCGAGGCAACAATGTGGTAAATTAAAGATAACCGGCGAATACCAATATATGGAAAACGAAATGGGCGAATGCGCAGAAAGGATTTTGTCAATATGGAAGTCAAGAAGAAGGTTTTGGTTGCAGACGCGGGGGAGGAGTTCCGCGCGCTGCTTGTGGACGCCATATCCGGTGAAACGGATATGCAGGTGGTGGGAACCACCGGCGACGGGCAGGAGCTTTTGGACATGATCAGCGGCTGCAAACCCGATTTGGTGGTCATGGATGTGATCTTGGCCCAACTGGATGGGGTGGAGGTGCTTAAGGCGCTGGCTCAGTTGCCGGAGCAGGAGCGGCCCCGGACCCTGGTGTTGTCGGCCCTGGCCCGTGGGACCATGGCGGAGCTGGCCATTCGCTACGGCGCGGACCACTATATGACCAAACCCTGCCGCATGGAGATTTTGTGCGAGCGGTTGCGTCAACTGGCCGGATTGGATGTTGAGGAGCCGCAGACGTGGCGAACCAGCATGGAGACCCGCGTTACCGCCATTATCCACGAAATCGGTGTGCCGGCCCACATTAAGGGCTATCACTACCTGCGTGAGGCTATTTTGTATTCTGTCGATAATTTGGATGCCATCAACGCCGTGACCAAAGTGCTGTACCCCGAGGTAGCCAAGCGCTTTAACACCACCCCCAGCCGTGTGGAGCGGGCGGTGCGCCACGCCATCGAGGTGGCCTGGGACAGGGGCGACCTGGACACCCTGCAGAAGTACTTCGGCTACACGGTGTCCAACATCAAGGGCAAGCCCACCAATTCCGAGTTCATCGCCATGATCAGCGACCGGCTCCGCCTGCAGATGCGGGAACAGTAAATTTATATGGTAAACACTCTTGCTTGACGGAGGTTGAGCAAGAGTGTTTTCTTATTCTGATTGGCCGTATATCAGCGAAAGAGGGCATCTGCGGGCAAGCGAGGATTGACAGAGATGGCGCAAAGTGCTACTATTTGGACAGTTTGGAAAGCAAGTGCGTGCCCAAAAGAAAGCGTGCATTTGAAAGGGGAATTATCATGAAGACGCTGAATGTAAAGGGTGTTGACCTGTCGGTTCTGTCCCTGGGTACGGTCCAGCTGGGGTTGAACTACGGCATCAACAACGCAAACGGTAAGCCCAGCCAGGAAACGGCCAACGCTATCCTGAACGCGGCCATTGAGGGCGGCATCAACACGCTGGATACCGCCGGGGCCTACGGCGATTCCGAGGTGGTCATCGGCAACTGGTTGAAGACCATCCCGGCGGAAAAGCGGCCCTTTATTGTCACCAAGGCGGTGCATTTGGATCTGAGTTCTTTGGAGAATTTGCGCAATGATATGTTTGCCAGAGTGAAGGCCTCCAAGGAGCGGCTGGGCGTGAAGCAGTTGGACCTGTTCATGCTCCACCACTTTGACCAGTATTTGAAGGCGAAGGATGAGATGCTCACCGTCATGCAGGAGCTGAAGGCATCCGGCGAGGTGCGGCTCATCGGCGCCTCGGCCTACTCCCACCACGACTATGGTGAGCTGGCGGACACCGGCTTTGACGCCACCCAGATCCCCCTGAATCTCTTTGACTGGCAGCAGATCGAAAACGGCGGCATCCAAAAGCTGGAGCAGGCCGGCATGATGGTCTTCGTCCGCAGCGTCTATCTGCAGGGCCTGGTGTTCCAAAAGCCGGAGAGCCTTGCCCCCCACATGGAATTTGCCCGCCCCACCCTGGAGAAGTTCCGCTTCCTGTGTGATAAGTACAAGCTGGCCCCCGCCACCCTGGCCATGAGCTACGCCCTGTCCGTCAAGGGCGTGACCAGCCTGGTGCTGGGCAGCGAAACGCCGGAGCAGGTGAAGCAGAACGTGGAGCTGGTGGAGCAGGCGGTGGAGCTGACCACCGAGCAGATGGCGGAGATCCGGGAACTGTTCCTGGACACCCCCGAGCAGGTGCTGACCCCCAGCATGTGGCCCAAGGTGTAATTTACAAGGAGAATGGTATGACCATTGAATATAAGCCTCGGGGGGTCTGCTCCCGGAAGATGACGGTGGAGATCGAGGACGACGTTATCAAGTCCGTCTGCGTGGAGGGCGGTTGCAGCGGAAACCTGCAGGGCATCTCCCGTTTGGTGGAAGGGATGATGGTGGAAGAGGCTATCTCCCGTATGGAGGGCATCCGCTGCGGGTGGAAAACCACCTCCTGCCCCGACCAACTGGCCACCGCGTTGAAACAATATCGCAGGTAACAGCAGGCAGATAAAAAGCATAACTAACAGAAGCCCAGTTCAGTTTTGTACTGAACTGGGCTTCTGTAGCCTAAAGCGACGTAAGACGGCGGTTATTTAAGAAAGCAATGTATTAGCCGCCAAAGCCGAAACGTATTTGGCGTGGGCCAACTCGAAGTCAAGGAACAGTTCTTCTTTGCCCCGGCCATTTGATGCCTCGATAATTTGGGCGCTTACAACACGAAAGATTGCTCCAATCCATGAAAAAGGAACCTTGCGCGGTTGTTGACAGGGGAGATGTTTTGTTGACATAAAAATGTAACATTTGCGCGATGCAACAAGATTTTGTGCAAAGAGGAAATATAAGGGGCGATATATTGCGAAAATCGGGCAAAACGGTCGAATTCAAAAACTTTTTGCAAATTTTGGCACAAAAAATAAGTTGACATAAACTTGTTGGGGGTGTATACTGCGAGTGTACCCAAAGAGAAAGGAGGCAACTGCACATGACGAATACCGGCAAGATCCGTGGCCTGGTTCATGCCGCCGGCGACATCGACGAGATGATTTTTGCCAGCGAGAACAAGGACAACGCGCAGACTCAAATCCATAGTGAACGCTGAAAGAGGGGATAAGCGAAATGCAATGTGAAATGAGCAACGAATAACCGCCGCAACTTCGACGAAAGGTCGCAGCTGCGGCGGTTATTTTTTTACTTATTTGCCAGCTCCAATGCCTTGTCAAGGATGGCGCAGGCCACGTCCTGCTTGCTCATCAGAGGCAGGTCGGTGCAGTCATCAGCAGTGATGAGGGTCATAACGTTGGTGTCCACACCAAAGCCCGCACCCTCAACTTTCAGGTTGTTGGCGGCGATCATGTCCACACGTTTTTTCTCCAGCTTGGCCCGGCTGTTTTCCAGCATATCACGGGTTTCCATCGAGAAGCCGCAGATAACTTGTCCGGGGCGTTTATGTTCGCCCAACCAGGATAGAATGTCCTGCGTGCGCTGCAGAGGGATGGACAGGTCGCCGTCCTTCTTTTTCATTTTATCATCGCTGTAGTCAGCGGGGGTGTAGTCGGCCACAGCAGCGGCTTTGAAGATGAAGTCGGCATCGGCGGCCCGGGAAGTGACCTGGCCATACATATCGGCGGCGGAAGTGATGGGGACAAGCTCCACGCCAAGCGGTGTATCCAAAGCAGTGGGGCCGGAGATGAGGGTAACTTGTGCACCGCGCATGGCGGCAACCCGGGCAAGGGCATAGCCCATCTTGCCGGAGGAATGGTTGGTCAAATAGCGCACGGGGTCCAAAGACTCCTGGGTGGGGCCGGCGGTGACCAGCACACGCTTGCCTGCCAAATCGTGGGGCAGGGCGATAGTGTGGAGAATATGCTCCAGCAGCAGGTCCGGCTCGGGCAGTTTACCTGCACCCACCGCGCCGCAGGCCAGCCGTCCGCTGGCAGGCTCAATCACTTGCCAGCCATAGTGGCGCAAGGTGTCTAGGTTATCCTGCGTAATGGGATTTTCGTACATATTGGTGTTCATGGCCGGGGCGATCAGCTTGGGGCAGCGGCAGGCCAGCACCGTAGTGGTCAGCATATCGTCGGCAATACCGTGGGCCAGCTTGGCGCACACGTTGGCGGTGGCGGGGGCGATGAGGACCAAGTCCGTGCGGTCGGCCACGGAGATATGCTCCACCTGATGGACGAAGTTGCGGTCAAAGGTGTCGGTCAGAACCTTGTTGCCTGTGAGCTGCTCGAAGGTCAGGGGAGTGACAAATTGGGTGGCGTTTTGGGTCATGATGACCTGTACGTGGCAGTGCTGCTTGACCAGCGCAGAGGCGAGATAGGCCGCCTTATACGCGGCGATGCCGCCGGTAACACCCAGCAATACAGATTTTCCTTTCAGCATAAAAACCCTCCTAAATGGGATGGAGTTCTACGACAGACAGTATTATACCAAACATTTGGGGCGAATGTAAAGCAGAATACTTGAAATGCCGGTGGTTATCCTGTATAATGGGGACGCGCCAAGGCATTGGCGACATTGCGTTGCATCCCGCAGGGCGGGAGTGACAGCAGGAGGAATTGAATATGAAACACAGAATAAGGGATACGCGCTGGATGGTTGGTGTGGCCATGATGGCGGCTATTGTGATTCTGCTGGCCAATACGCCGCTGGGTATGATCCAGTTGCCCATTATTAAGGCCACCACCACCCACATCCCCGTTATCATTGGTGCCATCATGTTTGGCCCTTTGGCCGGCGGCATTTTAGGCGGTGTGTTCGGCATCTGCTCCATGATCAGCAATACCGCAGCTCCTGTGGCCACGTCTATGTGCTTTTCCCCTTTCCTCAGCCAAACCGGTCTGCCCGGCGCGGTTAAGGCGATTTGGGTCAGCGTGGGTTGCCGCATCCTGATCGGTGTGGTGGCCGGTTGGTTGTGGATCGCGCTGAAGAAATGCAAAGCGCATGATTTGCTGGCCCTGCCGGTGGTTGGCTTTGTGGGTTCCATGACCAACACTGTGGCGGTGATGGGCAGTATTGTGCTTTTGTTCCGTGCGGAATACGCCGCAGCGAAGGATATGACCATGACGGCGTTTTACGATTTTGTGATTGGTGTGGTTACCGGCACCGGTGTGCTGGAGGCCATTGTGGCACTGGTACTGGTCAGCGCCATCGGCAAGGTGCTGTTGAACGTGTTCAAGCGCTGATAGTTCGGAGGTGTAATGCTATGTTACTTGCCATTGATATCGGGAATACAAACATCGTCATCGGCGGCCTGCGGGATGATGAGATCCTTTTTGAGGCCCGCATCGCCACAGATCGCATCAAGACCTCCGACCAGTACGGCGCGGAAATCAAAAATATGCTGCAGCTGTTTGAGGTGTCTGCCAACGATGTGGATGACTGCATTATTTCCTCCGTGGTACCCCCGGTGTTCAACTCGGTGCTGACCGGTGTGCGCAAGTTTACCGGGAAGCAGCCCATGGTGGTTGGCCCGGGTATCAAGACCGGCCTGAACATTCAGGTGGACAACCCCTCCCAGGTGGGCAGCGACCGTATCGTAATCGCGGTGGCGGCGCTGGCGGAATATAAGCCGCCGCTGACCCTGCTGGACCTGGGTACCGCCACCACCATCGAAGTGGTGGATCAGGGAAGTACCTATTTGGGGGGATGTATTATTCCCGGTGTGCGCATCTCACTGGAGGCGCTGACCAACCGGGCCGCCCAGCTGCCCGGTATCAGCCTGGACAAACCCAAGCAGGTCATCGGCAAGAACACCGTGGACTGTATGCGCGGCGGCATTATGTACGGCACGGCCGCCATGCTGGACGGCGTGATCGAGCGGGTGGAGGAGGAGCTGGGACACAGGACCACCGTGGTTGCCACAGGTGGGCTGGCACAGTTCATCATTCCCCTGTGCAAACGGGAGATCATCTACGAGCGGGACCTGCTTTTGAAGGGCCTGAACATCATCTACAAGAAGAACAAGAAATAAAAAACAGCTCCACCCAACCGGGTGGAGCTGTTTTTTTGTGTGGATTACTCCTGAGCGATAGCGCCCATGGGGCAGGTGTCAGCGCAAGCGCCGCAGTCCAGGCAAGCGCCGGCGTCGATCACGTACTGAGAGTCGCCCTGGGAGATAGCGCCCACGGGGCAGGAATCGGCGCAAGCGCCGCAGCTGACGCAAGCGTCACTGATCTTGTAAGCCATTATGTAACACCTCCATCTAAATGTGTGTATTCTATTCTAGCACAAGTTTTTGAAAAAGCAATATATTTTTCAAAAAAGCGGGCATAGTTCATGCAGAGCGAATGTGAGGTGACAGTATGCAGCAGAGCAAATTCACCCCCGAGGCGCTGCATGCGCTGTGTTTGGCACGGCAGCATGCCTGCGCCATGGGACACAGCTACGTGGGCAGTGAGCATTTACTGCTGGCCCTTGCAGGGCAGAAGGAGAGTGTGGTGGGACGTGTCCTGCACCGGCGCGGACTGAAAGAAGAACAGCTTCGTCAGGCGGTGTCCGAGCAGATGGGGACAGGATGTCCGGACGGACCGGTGTGGCAGGGACTGACGGCCCGCTGCCGCCATATCATTTGCCTGGCGACGGCAGAGTCGATCCATTTGGGGGGCCGGGATGTGGCGCCGGAGCATCTGTTGCTGGGCCTGCTGCGGGACGGCTGCGGCAGCGGCGCGAAATTATTGGGCGGACAGGGTATTGAACCCAACCAACTGTATCGCCAACTGCGGGCGGGCATGGGCGATGGCGAGGCACACGCGGCCCGACGAAGTCGGGAGCCGGAACGCTCCACCTCCACCGGGGATACCCGTCTGCTGGAGCAATGCGCCCGGGACCTGACCCGGCTGGCGGCACAAAACAGCCTGGACCCGGTGATCGGGCGGGATGCGGAGCTGGAGCATATCATTCGCATCCTATCCCGTCGCAGCAAGAACAACCCGGCGCTGATTGGGGACCCCGGTGTGGGAAAGACTGCCCTTGCCGAGGGACTGGCCCAGGCCATCGTTCGTGGTGCGGTGCCGGACAATCTGCGGGGGCGACGGGTGTGCGCCCTTGATTTAAGCGCCATGGTGGCGGGAACCAAGTACCGGGGCGAGTTCGAGGACAAGCTGCGCAAGGTGCTGGACGAAGTGCGCAGGGCGCGGAATATCATCCTGTTTGTTGACGAGCTGCACACCATTGTAGGCGCCGGCAGTGCCGAGGGGGCCATCGACGCGGCCAACATTCTCAAACCGGCATTGGGCAGGGGTGAGATCCAAATGCTGGGTGCCACCACCCAGGAGGAATATCGCCGCTACATTGAAAAGGACGCGGCGCTGGAACGCCGGTTTCAGCCGGTGGTCATCCGGGAGCCGGACCGGGACAGTGCCGTTCTCATTTTACAGGGGTTGAAAGGACGGTACGAGCGACACCACCGCCTGACCATCACCGATGAGGCCGTCACGGCTGCAGTGGATCTGTCCCAGCGCTATTTGCCCCAGCGGTTTTTGCCCGACAAGGCCATCGACCTGATGGATGAGGCGGCAGCCCGGGTGCGGCTGGCGCGGCAAACGCTGCCGCCGGAGCTGCAGCAACTGGAACGGCGGGCCACGGCAGCGGCCCGGGAGCGGGAGATGGCGGTGCAGGAGCAGGACTATGAGCGTGCGGCCATGCTGCGGGACGCGGAGGAGGATTTCCGTACACAGTTGGACAGCCGCACCCGCAGCTGGCAGAGCGGTCGAAGCCGACGCCAGGTAACGGCGGAGGATGTGCGGCAAGTGCTGACAGAATGGACAGGTATCCCGGTGACGGAACTGTCCACACAGGAGCGCAAGCGCCTGGCCGACCTGGAACAGACCCTCCACAGCCGGCTTGTGGGCCAGGAGGATGCCGTGGCGACCGTGGCCCGGGCGGTGCGCCGGGGCAGGCTGGGGCTGAAGGAACCGGACCGGCCCGTGGGCAGCTTTCTGTTCCTGGGACCCAGCGGGGTGGGGAAGACCCTGCTGTGCCGCAGCCTGGCCGGGGCGCTGTTTGGCAGTGAAGAGGCGCTCATCCGATTTGATATGTCCGAGTATATGGAGGCTCATACTGTGTCCCGGCTGATCGGCTCACCCCCGGGCTATGTGGGTCACGAGCAGGGGGGCCAGCTCACCGAGCGGGTGCGCCGAGCGCCCTGGTCGGTGGTGCTGCTGGATGAGATCGAAAAGGCCCACCCGGATGTATGGGGCCTGCTGCTGCAGATCATGGACGGCGGCACCCTGACCGATGCTTTGGGGCGCAAGACAGATTTTCGCAATACTGTGGTGGTCATGACCTCTAATTTGGGTGCGGACCGCTTTTCCGGCGGGCAGCTTGGCTTTTCGCCGGGCGGGGATCAGTCGGTGGACAGGGCAGTGCTGGCCGATGCCAAACGGACCTTTCGTCCGGAATTTTGGGGGCGGCTGGACGGCACGCCGGTGTTCCACCCGCTGGACCACGCGGCCCTGTGCAAAATCGGAACGCTGCAGCTGGAACGGGTGACAAAGCGCCTTGCGGAGCTTGGCGTATCGCTGGAGGTGACGGATGGGGCGGTGGCCAGCCTGGTGGACGGGCAGAACGACCCGGGCCACGGCGCCAGACCGCTGCTGCGGGCGGTGACAGAGCAAATAGAGGACCCCATTGCCGACCTGCTGCTGAGCGGGCGGGTAAATTCCGGTGGCAGGGTGCTTGCGGACCGGCAGGGGGACCGGGTGGTGCTGCGGGTGGAGTGACCCTTGCAAAATCCGCGGTATGTGGTATAATTTTCCTATTCAAACCAAGGAGTGATTTGGTATGAAACGTACCCGCGCAAGCGGTGTTCTGCTGGCGGTTTCCGCCCTGCCCGGACCTTACGGTATCGGTTCTTTGGGGGCGCCTGCACGGCGGTTTGTGGATTTTTTGGCCCGGGGCAAGCAGCGCTGGTGGCAGATTTTGCCCCTGGTCCCCCTGGGGGATGGGGCCTCCCCCTATATGTCCCCCTCTGCCTTTGCGGGCAATCCCCTGCTGATCGACCTGGACCTGCTGGCGCAGGAGGGGCTGCTCACCGGGGAGGAGCTGGCCGGGGCCCGATGCGAAAACGTGGACCGGGTGGATTATCGTTGGCTGAATGAAAGCCGACTGCCGCTGCTGCGCAAGGCGTGGCAGAGATCGAGGGAGTTGCCCGCCTGCCCGGTGGACCTGCCCTGGCTGGAGGACTACGCCGCCTTTTCCGCGCTGCATGACAAATACCGGTCCGGCTGGTGGGACTGGCCCCAAGGGGCCACTGCCGACCCGGAGGAAATGGAGTTCCACCGCTTTTTGCAGCGGACCTTCTACCGCCAGTGGTTTGCGCTGAAAGAGTACGCCAACGCCAGGGGCGTGTATCTCATGGGTGACATCCCCATCTATCTGTCCGCCGACAGTGTGGAGCTGTGGCGCAGACCGAAGGTGTTTGAACTGGAGGGGGACGGACGGCTTTCCGCTGTGGCGGGTGTGCCGCCGGACGCCTTCTGCCCCGATGGGCAGTTGTGGGGCAACCCGCTGTATAATTGGCAGCGGGAGGAGACCTTTGCCTTTTGGCAGGAGCGGATCGGCTGGTGCGCCAAGCTCTACGATGGGGTGCGAATTGACCATTTCCGGGCGTTCCACAACTATTGGGCCGTGCCTTCCGGGGCGGAAACGGCGGCCACCGGCCAGTGGCTGCCCGGCCCGGGGATGAAGCTGCTGGCTGCCCTGCAGCAGGCTGCCCCCGAGCTGGAACTGATCGCGGAGGACCTGGGCGATTTGGATGCCGGAGCGCTGGAGTTTGTGCGCACCTGCGGCGTGCCGGGTATGCGTGTGCTGGTCTTTGCCTTTACACCGGGCGCAGAGAGCGCGTTTCTGCCCCATAACTGCGACGAGAATTGCGTGGTCTATACCGGCACCCATGATACGCCCACCTTTGTCCAGTGGTTTACGCAGGCGGACACCGAAACCGCCGCCTACGCCCGAAGCTATCTGCGCCTGCGGGAGGAAGAGGGCCTTGGCTGGGGCGGTATTTGCGGTGCGTGGGCAACGCGGGCCTATTTGGCCGTTGCGCCTTTGCAGGATGTGCTTGGCTTGGGGGCGGACGCACGCATGAACGCCCCCGGCACCATCGGGGACCACAACTGGTCCTGGCGGGTGCGGGACGAGGCGCTGAATGACGGCGTGGCCGACCGGCTGGCCCATATCACAAAAATTTACAGCAGAGCAAATTAACCCCTTGCAAAAGCGGTGGTACTGGTATATAATACTCCAGTACGCCGGTGTGATGGAATTGGTAGACGTGACGGACTCAAAATCCGTTCCTGGCGACAGGGTGTGGGTTCGAGTCCCACCACCGGCACCAAAAAACCGACACCCCCGTGAGGGGGTGTCGGTTTTTTTCGTGTTCGGTGGGACGAGAACCCGGGTTCGACGCCCGCCCGTTGCGCAGCCGTTGGCGGCTTGTCCGCCTTACGGATGCGGCATACCCCTTGCGGGTGCGGGCGGGTGTGTCTGCGCGCAACCGCCGCTTGCGGCGGCACTTGGCGCGCCGACGTCCCACCTTACCTATGCCGACCTCGATGGTCGGCATAGGTAACTTTTGTTTTAGAGAAGCATTATTAATACCCGAAGAGTTGCTTTAATTGCTCTACCGGCATATATCTTCTTTTCAGCCGCACGATTACGGGTTTCCATTCACCGCAGCCTTCACAAAGGTCCAATTCATCGGGAGAACGTAGTTCTCTGCCGGATAATCAGCACCCATAAGTTTGTTCCAGCAATCGAAACAGAATTCAGCCATTTTCTCACCCCCTTGGATAGGATACCATGTGTGCAATGCAAATGCAATGCATACATGGTAGGTGTTGTACCATAAACTAAATGCAGTACATTTGTATTGCGAGGTGCTGGCTATGGCTAAATTCAAAATTCCATCTACACCCCCGACCACGAATAAAACCATTCGGTTTCCCAATGATGTTGTTGAGGCGGTTGAGCAGGCGGTTCAAGGCAAAGATTGCACATTTTCTGCCTTTGTTATCGCTGCAGTACGCTCTGCTTTAGAGGATTTGGAGCAGGAGGAGTAACGTTATATTCACTGTAGTTTGCGTAAAAACACCGCACCGACGCGTTGCGTCGGTGCGGTGTTTTTGTTATAAAATTCAAATCTTCTTCTTCTTAGCGAAGAGGGCGCCCACGGCAATCACCACAGCGAAGACGATGAGGTAGAACAGAGCGGGGAAGGTGAAGGGTTTATCGGCGGCCACGGCGGCCTGATACTTGGCGATGCCGTGGGAGTAGATGGCGGCACCCACCATGAACAGGCTGCACAGGCTGGCGGCCACGGGGACCACGAAGCGCTTGAAGAAGGGCTGGGTCTTATCCTTCATCATGCTGAGGAAGATGGGGATATACAGGGCGTACAGGGTGATGATGGGCAGCTCGGAAGAGTCGAAACAGAAGGGACCGAACCAGGGGGTGGTCAGATTGGCACCGTAGAAGTACACCAACCAGGCAAAGCAGACCAGCAGGCCCACCACGGCGGAGTTGTGGGGCATATTGGTGACCTTGTCCACTTGAGCGAACATGGCGGGCTTGGGGCCACGGCCACGGATGGCAAAGGAGTACATACCGCGCACGCAGCCCAGCATCAGACCGTTCATGGTACACAGACAGGAGATGATGATGAACACGGTCAGCAGGGTGCCGAACACGTTGCCGAACAGATTGATAAAGGCCTGCTGGGAACCCAGGTCGGAGCTGAGCAGCTCGCCCACGGGGATAGCGCCGCAAATGCCCAAGTAGTACAGCACGTACACGGCGACCACGATGGCGCCGCCCACCATCAGGGCGATGGGCAGGTTCTTCTTGGAGTCCTTCAACTCGGCGTTGATGGAGGTGGCGATGATCCAGCCTTCATAGGCGAAGGCCAGGGCCACGGCGGCCATCAGCAGACCGCCCAGGTCAAAACCGGTGGAGATGGTCATACCTTCGGGGGCGTTGGCGGCCAGACCGGTGAAGTTGCCCACCAACTGACCATTCTTCAGACCCAAAACGGTGCCGATGACGGCCATCAGGCACAGAGGGATCAGCTTAATGATGGTGCCGGACACCTGGAACTTACCGGCCAAAATGGGACTCAGGGCGTTCAGGGCGTAGCCGCCGGCCAGGAACAGACCGGCGATGACCAAACACTCGGGGCCGGTGACGGGGTCTTCGAACTTGCCGATGAGTACGCAGGTGTAACGGGCGGACAGCCAGGCCAGCACGCTGGTGATGGCGGGGGTGTAGATCAGGGTCATAAACCAGCCTACATAATAGGCGAACTTTTCGCCCAGGGCCATCTCGGCGTAGTCCACGATGCCGTTGACCTTCTCATACTTTTGGGCCAGCAGGCTGAAGGCGTAGGAACAAATCAGCATGATGATGCCCACGACAAGCAGACCCAACACGCCGGTCAGCACGTTGCCGTTGGTGGTACCGAGGACGGCCTCGGTCTTGAAGAAGATACCGGAGCCGATGACGATGCCGACCACCATACAGATGGCGGTGAACAGGCCATACTTCTTTGTCAGTTTGTTTTCCATACTTTCTCTCCTTTTACGGACGAAGGTCCGCAGAATGGTACGATTTAAGGAAATCATACTATACTATTATATCTGCTTTGGCGCAAAAAAGCAATAGATATAACAAGTAAAACCTCCTGCCGGGTGGCAGGAGGTTTTGTTTTTGGTATGGCGCGGAGCTTACTTGCCGCAGAATTCCTTGGCAACCTCCACAATGTGGTCGGCGGACAGGCCGAACTGCTTGAGCAGGGCCACGGCGGGGCCGGAGTGACCGAACTCGTCGTTGACGCCGATGCGGCGCACGGGGACGGGACACTTCTCGGCCACGCAGGAGCAGACAGCCTCGCCCAGGCCGCCGATAATGTTGTGCTCCTCGCAGGTGATGATCTTGCCGCACTCCTTGGCGGCCTTCAGCACCAGCTCCTCGTCCAGAGGCTTGATGGTAGCCATGTTGATGATGCGGGCGGAGATACCGGCCTCGGCCAGGACCTTGCCGGCCTCGATAGCCTCGGCCACCAGCAGGCCGTTGGCGATGATGGCCACGTCGGTACCGTCCTGGATGACCTCGCCCTTGCCGATCTCGAACTTGAAGTTGGCCTCGTCGTGGAACACGGGTACAGCCAGACGGCCGAAGCGCAGGTAGACGGGACCGTCATGCTCGTAGGCGGCCTTAACGGCGGCGCGGGCCTCCACGTCGTCGGAGGGGGACATGACCACCATGCCGGGGATGGAACGCATCAGAGCGAAATCCTCGCAGCACTGGTGGGAAGCGCCGTCCTCACCCACGGAGATACCGCCGTGGGTGGCGCCGATCTTCACGTTCAGCTGGGGATAGCCGATGGAGTTGCGGATCTGCTCGAAGGCACGACCGGCAGCGAACATGGCAAAGCTGGAGGCGAAAGGCACCAGGCCGGCGGTGGCGGCACCGGCGGCCACGGCGATCATGTTGCCCTCGGCAATGCCGCAGTTAAAGTGACGCTCGGGGAAAGCCTTCTTAAAAATGCCGGTCTTGGTAGCGCCGGCCAGGTCGGCGTCGAACACGATCAGGTCGTCATGCTCGGCGGCCAGCTCGGCAAGAGCGTTGCCGTAGCTGTCACGGGTTGCGATCTTCTTCACGTCTGCCATGTTACATAGCCTCCACTTCTGCCAGCTGGGCCTTCAGTTCGGCCATAGCGATGGCGTATTCCTCGTCGTTGGGAGCCTTGCCGTGCCAGCCGGCCTGGTTCTCCATGTAGCTGACACCCTTGCCCTTGGT
>SVLO01000027.1 GCA_015067885.1 Oscillospiraceae bacterium
GGCCGTCCTCGGCGTTCCACTGACGATAGTCGTCCATGAACAAGAAGTTGTTCAGCATCCAGGCAGTGATGTCGTTGTCGCTGCCGGCGGAGGTGGTGTTGGTGGGGGGGACCATGCCGATGGCGGGAATCTCATCCTGCTTGCCGTTCTGGTTAGGGTCCTGAGTCTTGAAGGCGCGCAGCACTTCAATCAGCTCGTCCCAGTTGGTGGGGATCTCCAGGCCCAGGTTGTCCAGCCAAACCTTGTTGATGTAGGTGTTGGTGTTGGTGTTGTAGTCGTCGCTGTAGGCTTGAGTGGGGAAGGCGTAAACAGCGCCGTCGGGGGAGGCGATGTTACGCATAACGGTCTCGAAGCGGTCCTCGCCGAACAGCTCGTTCATGCGGTTGCGCCACTCGGCGGCATGCTCGCTGCGCATCAGGGCGGTCAGGTCGATCAGGTAACCCTGGCTGCCGTACTCATAGCGCTCCTGCTCGCCCCAGCCCATGCCCCACAGGATGTCGGGCAGCTCCTCGCCGGCGGCGATGGTGGTGTTGACCTGGGCGCGCCAGTCGGCGGCGCCGGAGGCGAAGTTGACGAACTGGATGTCGATACCCAGCTGCTCCTCATACCAAAGGGTCAGGGCGTTGTTGTCGTAGTCGTCCACCTGCTGGCGGGGCTGGATGCCGATCTTCAGCACCTTGCCGGTGTGGTCCACGGGACCGTCGGGAATTTCGTAATCGACCTCGGGAACGTAGGGGGTCTTGCCGCCGTCGCCGCCGCAGGCGGCCAGGCCGGCGATCATCAGCACGGCCAGGGACAGGCTGAGGATCTTTTTCAGATGCAGTTTCATAGGGTTACCTCCGTTTTTTATTTTTTTCGGCCTCTCTTTTTTGCGCACACCGAGGGAAAAAACGGCGTGAACAAAAAATACTGTAGAAAGTATAGCACGAACAAAAGCGGTTGGCAATGAGAAATTGTGTGAACTGCATTAAAAAATATTTATGTCCTTATCGGATAGAGCCGGCGGGAAAGAAAAAGCTGCCGCCCGATGGCGAAAAGAAAACAGGGGCAGTCGGATGACTGCCCCTGTTTTAGGTAGGCGAATTATTTGCCGTTCATGCGGTCGTAGGCCTGCTGAGAAATGCGCAGCCAATCCTGCATACCCATGCCGTCCAGGTTGGACAGATAGGTCTGCCAATCGGCGTCGTTGCTGGGATCGAAGCCGGGCTGACCCACGGCGAACTTGGCGCGGGCCTCCTTGATGTAAATCAGCATCTCGGCAGGACGCACGTCCAGCTCAGTGGCCTCATCGGGGGTGTAGATGATCTTATCCACGATCTCCTCGGGGTTGTTGGCGTTGGCCGCTTCCTCGTACAGACGCTCGTGCTCGCGGAAGATATCAGCCACGGTATTGGTCCAAACGTCCGCCGGGTCACGGACAGTGTGATTATCGGTCTCCAGGCTGTCCAAAGACATGGTGCAGTTGTTGGTGTGCCAGGTGGCGTGGTGGGGAGCGGTGGGGTAGTTGGTTATCAGGTGACCACGACCGGCGGGGGAGTCATCCTCGGCCCAGACCCAGTTCTCACCCTCGACACCAATGGTGGCGCGGAGGGCAGCCTCCTCGCTGGCGTTCAGCAGCAGGAAGTCAAAGGCCAGCACGGGATCATCACAGTCCTCGGTGATGAAGGTGTAGGCGTTAGGCACGTTGTAGGTGGCCTTCATGGGAGCGCAGTTGAAGGGGGGCAGAGCCACGTACTCCAGAGACACGGGGCTGTCCAAAGTGGAGCGGGCGGAGAGGGAACCGGAGATGACGCCGGCACGGGCCACGTTATCGGCGGGGGTCCACACGGCGCCCAGCTCGGTGCCGGAGGTCATGGTCCAGGTGGAGGTGGACAGCAGGTCCTCGCTCACCAGCTGGTTCAGGGCGATCAGACCCTCGCGATAGGCGTCGCTGGTGTAGGGGGAGTAGAGCTGGCCGTCCTCGGCGTTCCACTGACGATAGTCGTCCATGAACAAGAAGTTGTTCAGCATCCAGGCAGTGATGTCGTTGTCGCTGCCGGCGGAGGTGGTGTTGGTGGGGGGGACCATGCCGATGGCGGGGATCTCATCCTGCTTGCCATTCTGGTTGGGGTCCTGAGTCTTGAAGGCGCGCAGCACTTCAACCAGCTCGTCCCAGTTGGTGGGCATCTCCAGGCCCAGGTTGTCCAGCCAAACCTTGTTGATGTAGGTGTTGGTGTTGGTGTTGTTGGTGTCGCTGTAGGCCTGAGTGGGGAAGGCGTAGACAGCGCCGTCGGGGGAGGCGATGTTGCGCATAACGGTCTCGAAGCGGTCCTCGCCGAACAGCTCGTTCATGCGGTTGCGCCACTCGGCGGCACGCTCGCTGCGCATCAGGGCGGTCAGGTCGATCAGGTAACCCTGGCTGCCGTACTCATAGCGCTCCTGCTCGCCCCAGCCCATGCCCCACATGATGTCGGGCAGCTCCTCGCCGGCGGCGATGGTGGTGTTGACCTGGGCGCGCCAGTCGGCGGCGCCGGAAGCAAAGTAGACAAACTGGATGTCGATACCCATCTGTTCCTCATACCACAGGGTCAGGGCGTTGTTGTCATAGTCGTCCACCTGCTGGCGGGGGTTGAGACCGATCTTCAGCACCTTGCCGGTGTGGTCCACGGGACCGTCGGGAATTTCGTAATCGACCTCGGGAACGTCGGGGGTCTCGCTGTCGCCGCCGCAGGCGGCCAGGCCGACGATCATCAGCACGGCCAGGGACAGGCTGAGGATCTTCTTCATGTACTGTTTCATAAAATACCTCCGTTTTCTGTTTCCGGTGGGACCGGGTTTATTGGATACTTTAACCAAGAATTCCAATGAAAAAAGTATAATCCAAGGCGAAATGATTGTCAACGAGCCGGGGAAATGGTGCGGTGAAAATGCGTTTGATTGCAAACGTCATGCCTGTGGATGCATATCGTCTCATTGGATATGGTTACAAATAAAGTATAGTATAAGGGCGGTTGTATGTCAACTTTTCGAATAGGCCATACGTGGGAAGTCTGTGCCGGACAATAGCGAGGCAAAAAGGAAGGCGACGGGTGTACACTTCGGTGGATATTGGGTGCGGTGGGGCTGACGCGGAACAACGGCATTTACAAATCGGGTGGCGGGTGATAGAATGAAAGCAAGGAAAGGCGGTGCTTTTTATGGTAATACAGAGTAGCCGGGTGTGGATCGACGGGCAGTTCGTCCCCGCTCAGCTTGTGATGGAGGACGGGGTCATCCGTCAGCTGTGTCCCCCCGATGTGCATAAGGTGGATGAGGACTGGGGGGATCGGCGGCTGGTACCCGGTTTTATCGACGTGCATACCCACGGCGCCTACGGCTTTGACACCAACGATGCCGAACCGGAGGGGCTGCGGGATTGGCTGCGGCGCATCCCGGAGGAGGGGGTCACCGGCATCCTGCCCACCACCGTGACCCAAATGCCCGACGTGCTGACCGCCGCCCTTGAAAACGTGGCCAAGGTCGTGGACGAGGGGTACGAGGGCGCGGAAATTTTAGGCGTTCACTTCGAGGGGCCGTATCTGGACATGGACTACAAGGGCGCCCAGCCGCCGGAGGCCATCGCCGCCCCCAGTGTGGTGCAGTTTGAGCAGTATCAGGCCGCGGCAAAGGGCCTGATCCGCTACATTACCCTTGCCCCGGAGCATGACACGGACTATGCCCTGACCCACCACTGCCGGGACACGGGCGTGGTGGTCAGCATCGGCCACTCGGCGGCCAGCTATGAGCAGGGGCTGCAGGCGGTGGCGGAGGGCGCGAAAAGCATGACCCATGTTTATAATGGTATGACCCCCCTGCACCACCGCAAGCCGGGGCTGGTGGGTCTTGCCCTGACCCAGAGCAATCTGTACGGCGAGATCATTGCCGACGGCTGCCACAGCCATTTGGCCGCGGCCCGGCTGTTCTACCGCTGCAAGGACGCGGACAAGGCTATTATGGTCACGGACAGCCTGCGGGTGAAGTACTGTCCCCCCGGCGGCAATTACCAGTTGGGCGGCCACGATATTGAGGTGGGTGAGGACGGCCTTGCCCGCCTGAAGGGGACGGATACCATCGCCGGCAGCACCCTGCCCATGAACCGGGGGCTGCAGCGTATGGAGCAGGCGGGAGTGCCCTTCCACCGGGTCCTGGCCTCCTGCACCATCAATCCCGCAGTCTGCCTGGGCCTTTCCAAACGCAAGGGCAGCCTTGCCGCGGGCAAGGACGCGGACGTGGTGGTTTTGGAGGACGACTACTCCGTGGTCCAAACCTACTGCAGGGGCAAGGCTATGCTGTGACCCGGGCGGCCACACGGGGCCGCCCCTACGGGATGATGGGAAACCGTGCGTAGGGGGCGGCGCCCTTGTCACACCCTACGGATGCGGCGGACCGCCGCAGAGGACAAGGGAAAATCGAAGCAAAGGGAAAGGCACGCAGGCCATCGGCCTGCGTGCCTTTTTGCAGAAAGAAAACCTCAGCCCGATGTGGCGTGGGCAAGCCCCCTGCCCCACTCTGTTGAGGGAGGCGGGCCGTCGAGGACGCCGGCCCCTGCGACAGACCTGCAAGTTTTCAGCAATCGCCGGCGGATTTTGTTAGACGAACGATTTACAGAAGAGTACAAGGTGTGACCCCATGTGGCCGTTCCCGGGCGGAACAGTCCAAACGGTCATTCCTTGCGGGTGGAGGGGGGCTGTGCAAACAACTGGTACGGCCGATGGCTATGATTTTATTGGTGGGCGACCAAAATCCGTTGCTTTTTTTGAAAAATATGGTACACTATATTATGTATTTTTATGATTACGCGGCTTTGCCGCGCGAAGGATAAGGAAGACACCCATGACATTTGCTGAACTGGGGCTGAACGCCCCCATTTTGAAAGCGCTGGAGCAGCAGGGGTACAAGACTCCCTCGCCTATCCAGGCCAAAGCGATCCCGCCGGCCCTTGCCGGGCGGGACGTGCTGGGCTGCGCCCAGACGGGTACGGGCAAGACCTGCGCCTTTGCCACGCCCATTTTACAATTGCTGAACCAACGCAAGAACGACGCCCACCCCATCCGGGCGCTGATCCTGACCCCCACCCGGGAGCTGGCCATTCAAATCGGAGAGAGCTTTGACGCCTACGGCAAGTTCCTGCCCCTGCGCACCGCCGTTATTTTCGGCGGCGTGGGCCAAAACCCTCAGGTCCAGGCCCTGCAGCGGGGGGTGGACGTACTGGTGGCTACCCCCGGCCGGCTGGAGGACCTGTATCAGCAGGGCTTCGTGGACGTGTCCAAGCTGGAGATCTTCGTGCTGGACGAAGCGGACCGTATGCTGGATATGGGCTTCATCCACGATGTGAAGAAGATTTTGAAGTGGCTACCCCAAAAGAAGCAGACCCTCTTTTTCTCCGCCACTATGCCTCCGGAGATCACCCAACTGGTCAACTCCCTGCTCCGCGACCCCGTCCGGGTGGCGGTGGACCCGGTGTCCTCCCCGGTGGAGGTCATTGACCAGAGCGTGTACTTCGTGGACCGGGGCAATAAGACCCGGCTCATCGCCCACCTGATGCAGGAGCAGAGGGCCAAAAACGCCCTTGTATTTACCCGCACCAAGCACGGGGCCAACAAGGTGGCCCGGGACTTGGAGAAGGCGGGCATCACTGCCGCCGCCATCCACGGTAACAAGTCCCAGACCGCCCGGCAGCAGGCCCTGGCCGACTTCAAAAGCGGCAAGATCCGCGCCCTGGTGGCCACCGACATCGCCGCCCGGGGTCTGGATATCGACCGGCTGAGCCATGTGTTCAACTACAATCTGCCCGATGTGCCGGAAACTTACGTCCACCGCATCGGCCGTACCGGCCGTGCCGGGCGGGACGGCGTGGCTATCGCCCTGTGCGAGTTCAGCGAAAAGCCCCTGCTCAAGGACATTGAAAAGCTCATCGGCAAGCCGGTGCCGGTAGTGGAGGGCCACCCCTTCCCCATGACCGACTTTTCCGAGCCGGTCCGGGATAAGCATGGCAAGATCGTCAACGCCGAGGATGCCGAGGCCCGACAGGCCGCCCGGGAGCGCAGCCGGGAGCGCCGGGAGGCGGCAAAAGCCGCCCAGGAGAAGGCGGCTGTGGAGCCGTCTGCGCCCCAGTCCTCCGAGGGTGAGGTCAAGAAAAAGCGCCGCAGAAAGAAAAAGTCCGCCCAGCCGGCCCAGGTGACCCTGCAGCCGACACGGCAGACGGTTGAAACGCCCGCAAAACCTAAGAGTGAAAAGGCAGATCCGCCGGAGTCCCGCCCCGCACGGCCCAAGCTGACCCTGCCCGGTACCCGCATGGACACGGGCGATCAGATGCCGGTGGTGGAATTTAAGCGGCCCGACCCCCTGGCCGGGGACCGCATCATGGACGCCACCGCCCGCCTGCTGGCCCCCCGGAAGGTGACCCTGACCCCTGCGCCTGCGGCGAAGCCCAAGCGGGAGGAGCCGCCGGAACAGAACAAAAATAACCGCCGCCGCAAAGGGAAAAAGCCCGCGGGCCAGACCGCGCAGCCCTCTGCAGGGGCGAGTCAAGGCTCGCCCGTGAAGCCGGCCCCGCCCAAGGCGGAGAAACAGGCGGTCCACGCAAAGCAGCAACCCAAACAGGAGAAGACCGTCAAGCAGGAAAAACGCCGGGACAAGGCTCGCCGCCGGGATGACCGCCGCGGCCCCGACGTGGCCGGGCGCAGCCGCACCAAGGACCCCACCCAGCAGGCCAGCTTGATGAAACCTTATTATCTCAATCAGGATGATTGAACCGGGAGGAAATAACCATGGATTATCAGGCCCTTTATAATCAGAAACTCACCACTGCCGCCCAGGCGGTCAAGGTGGTCAAATCCGGCGACTGGGTGGATTACGGCTGGTGTACCAACCATCCCGTGGCCCTGGACAAGGCACTGTCCGACCGGCGGGGCGAACTGCGCGACGTGAAGCTGCGCGGCGGCGTGACCATGTGGATGCCCGAGGTATGCAAAGGCGAGGATGCCGGGGAGCATTTTACCTGGAACAGCTGGCACTGCACCGGGGTGGACCGGAAGATCATCGCCTCCGGCATGGGCTACTTCAGCCCCATGCGCTACTCCGAGCTGCCCCGCTTCTACCGGGAGAACCTGACGGTGGATGTGGCCATGGTGCAGGTCACGCCCATGGACAGCCACGGCAACTTCAGCTACGCTCTGGGCTGTTCCGCCATTGCGGATATGCTGGCCACGGCCAAGGTCATCATTTTGGAAGTGAATAAAAATATGCCCTGGGTCTACGGCCTGACGGGCAGCGAGATCAACATCCGGGACGTGGATATGGTGGTGGAGGGGGATAATCCTCCCGTGGCCACCCTGCCCGCCGGCGGCGAACCCACCGAAGTGGACCGGGCCGTGGCCGAGCTGGTGGTACCCCACATCCCCAACGGTGCCTGCCTGCAGCTTGGTATCGGCGGTATGCCCAACACCATCGGCTCCATGATCGCCCAGTCCGACCTGAAGGATCTGTCCGTTCATACCGAGATGTACGTGGACGGCTTTGCCGCCATCGCCAAGGCGGGCAAGATCACCGGTCGGCATAAGAACATCGACAGGGGCCGTCAGGTCTACGCCTTCGCCGCGGGCAGTCAAAGTATGTACGACTACATGGACCGCAATCCCGAGGTCATGGCCGCCCCGGTGGACTACACCAACGACGTGCGGGTCATCAGCCAGATCGACAACTTTATCTCCATCAACAACGCCATCGACATGGACCTGTTCGGTCAGGTCAACGCCGAGTCCGCCGGTATCAAGCACATCTCCGGCACCGGCGGTCAGCTGGACTTCGTGCTGGGCGCTTACCTGTCCAAGGGTGGCAAGAGCTTTATCTGTATGTCCTCCACCGTTACCGGCAAGGACGGCACGCTGAAAAGCCGCATTGTCCCCACTCTGACCCCCGGCTCCATTGCCACCGATCCCCGCACCTGCGTGCAGTACATCGTCACCGAGTACGGCATGGTCAACCTCAAGGGCCTGTCCGTGTGGGAGCGGGCGGAGCAGGTCATCAATATCGCCCACCCCGATTTCCGCCAGCAGCTCATTGCCGACGCGGAGAAGATGGGTATTTGGCGCCGCAGCAACCGCTGAGCTGTGAATACGGTTTGAGGAATGAAAGAAATGGATAGAAAGAAAAAGATATGGACCATTCCCAACATCCTGTCCATGGTGCGCCTGGCCCTGATCCCTGTGATCGTGTGGCTCTACGTTTCCAAAGAGAACTATGTGTGGGCGGGCAGCCTGCTGCTGTTGTCCGGTGCCACTGATGTGGTGGACGGCTTTATTGCCCGGAAATTTAACATGATCAGCGACCTGGGCAAGGTGCTGGACCCCGTTGCGGATAAGCTGACCCAGGGCGCGGTACTGATTTGCCTGCTGGGGCGGTTTCCGCTGATGGCGCTGCCCCTGGCCATGATGGTGGTCAAGGAGACCTTTATGAGTGTGACCGGCCTGCAGGTCATTCGCCGCACCGGCAAGGTCATCAGCGCCGATTGGCATGGGAAGGTGGCCACGCTGCTGCTTTACGGCACCATGCTGACCCACATCTTCTGGGGCGATATTTCCGACACCCAGTCCGCCCTGTCTATCGGCGCGACGGTGGTGATGATCGCCATTTCTTTCTGGCTGTACGGCAGGGACAATGTCAACGCCCTGAGGCAGGCCAAGGCGGAGCGGGAACAAGCGGCCGCCGGAGATAAATGAACAAAAAGCACCTCGTTCATTTGAACGAGGTGCTTTTTTATGCGGTCAATACTGGTTGGTCCAGCCGGTGATGAACCAGGAGGGGATCAGCCACAAAAGCAGGAACAGGAGCAGGTTGAAGGGGCTGATGGACGGGTAGGCGGACACCGAGGTGAGGTAGCAGGCAAGCGCGGTACCCAGCACAGAACCGACACAGCCCAGTACCGCGTTCAGCCGCACGGTCCGGCGCAGACGGCGGGCGCCCACCACCGCCTCGGACAGGGGGAAGATACCCTCCCGGCACAGCACGGCGGTCAAAACGGGGTTGTGGCTCTGCTCCGGGTCGGACAGCTCGCGCCGGCGCTGGACCGGCGGGAAGTCCATGCGGGAAACGGCCAGCCGGAACCGATGCTGCAACATGGCGGGAATGATGTTGAAGTCGCGGGTGGCAAGTACGGGGGCCAACCGCTCCTGCAGCAGGGCGTCGATGGCGGGGAAGGCCGCATCGGGCAGGGTGTAGTTCAATGCGAAGATACCGGCCAGCTGCCCATCAATGGCGCAGAAGACGGCGTTTTTGACATTCAGACCCTGGGGCAGATCGATCTCCATCAAAGTCATGAAGGAGGCGGAACCCACCAGCACCTGGTCACCCCGGATGTTGGCGGACAGGCCGCCGCCCTCGTAACAGCACAGGCGGTCGGCCTGACGGTAGAGGATGCCCTGGGTGCGCATCAGGTCGCTGAACAGATGGTCCAGGCCGCTGCCAGAGGCGCGGATCAGGGTGGCGGTGTAGCCGGTGACCCGCTCACTGGACCAGTCGCCAAAAATCTTCAAGCCGTTGAGGGAAACGGAACCCGGCGGAAACAGGTCCTGGTCGCCCAGCAGGATGCCGTCGCCCCGGTGCTGCTCCAAGACCCCGGGCCAGCCGGCCACGGCGGCGCCGCACTGAGTTAATCGGCGGGAGAGCTTGTGGAAGGGACGGCTGAACAGGAGGGGGGAGGACAGGCTGTAAGCGGCAGTGTACACCGCCGCAAGCGCCCACAGCAGGTCCCGGAACCGACCGCCGATGACACAGGACAGGGTCGGGAGCAGGAAACAGGCGCACAGCAGCACAGGGGAGATGATACCAAAGAGCTTCCGCGCCCCGTCGGGGGCCTGGATCTGGCGCCCGAAGCCCTCCGGTGGGCCGGCGTGCTTGGCGTAGGTGTCCCGACCGCTCCATTTCCGCTCGTCCAGTGTGATCAGATAGGGCTGAGCGGAGGCGGCAGCAGTGCGGCAGGCAAGGCGAAGACCGCGGCGGCGGTGATGCTCCCCCTGCAGGGCGAAGAACAGCGCCAGCATATTCAGGGCAAAGAAGCCGGTTTGACCCCGGGTGGGCAACAGGAAGGGGGCGGTGATCGCGTCGGCCAGGGAGAAGGTGCAGGCCAGCAGCAAAATGGCGTCCATGTTGATGCGCAACTGCCCGATCTGCCGCAGGCCGGTGGCCAAAACGTCAAAACTCAGCGCCATGGCGGCCGCCAACAGGCCGGCCCCCACCCAGTTGCGGATATCGTCGGTCAGCAGATGTTGTCCGGCCACCCACGGGTTGGGGATGGCGGGTATGGGCAGCAGATGGAACAGGGTAACGTACAGGGCGGGCAGAAGCAGTACCATGACGATCAGGCTGCGGGTGCGCAGACCCTTCAGGCCCTTTCCGTATTCCCGGGCCAGCTCCTGGGGCGGCGTGTCCGGTCCGGAAACCGGGGCGTGACGGCGCTGGCGGGTGGGGCGGGAGACCTCCTCCCGGTCCACGCCGGGGACCAGCTCCTCAATGCGGCGGGCCTCGTCGTTGGCGGGGTCGTCCTCCTCGGCAAACATCTGCTCGGCGTAGCGGTCCGCCTTTCGGGACAGCTTTTGCAGCAGGCTGGACAGGGGACTGCGCAGCCCCGGGAATTCCAGCACGTTGTCGGTCGGCTGGGGCGGGGTGTCCTCGGTGTCGTCCCCGTCATCATCCCGGAAATCGGGTTCGGGATCATCCTCAAAGTCGCCTTCAAAGTCGTCCTCGGCGTCATCTTCAAAGTCGCCCTCGAAGTCGGTTTCGTCCTGCTGAATGGAGGGGTGCGGGTGGTCCGGCTCCGCCACAGGTTCCACCGGGATATCCTCGTCGGGTCCGTCGGGCAGGAGGACCTCCGGCTCCGGCGGGGGGGCGGCGGTGGGGAATATCAGCAGATTATCCGTAACGTCCCCGGTGTCCCCCTCGTCCTCGGACAGGGTGATGACGTGCTTGGGACGGCTGCGCTCGGAGTATTCCGCCAAAATGTCCTCCAAAGAAAAGTCGTCGTCCCGGGCATCGCTGACGAGGGCGCGCAGCTGCTCCAGCTCCGCGTCTTGGCTATTCAGTTTTTCCTCGTCGTGATTGCGCATAGACGGCTCCTTTTGTAAAATCAGTTCAGGCGTTGGCGCACGGCCTCATAGAGGAAAATGGCAGCGGCGGCGGAGGCATTCAGGGAGTTGATGTGTCCCTTCATGGGAATGCTGACCTTAAAGTCGCAGTTTTCCGCCACAAGGCGGCCCATGCCGTCCCCCTCGCTGCCGATGACGATGGCGGCGGGACCTTTCAGGTCGGCGTTGTACAGTGTGGTGTCCGCGTCGGCGGCGGTGCCGAAGACCCAGACGCCCTCCTGCTTGAGCTGCTTGAGCAGGGAGGGGATGTTGGGTACCCGGGCCACGGGGATATGGGCCACGGCGCCGGCGGAGGTCTTGGCCACGATGGCGGTCAGACCGGCGGAGCGGCGCTTGGGAATGATGATACCGTGGGCGCCGGCACACTCGGCGGTACGGATGACCGCACCCAGATTGTGGGGGTCGGACAGCTCGTCACACACCACGATGAGGGGTGCCTCTCCTTTGTCCCGGGCGGCCTGCAAAATATCCTCCACCGAGGCGTACTCCCGCACGGCGGCCAGGGCGATGACCCCCTGGTGGGAGTGGGTGCGGCTCATACCGTCCAGCTTGCGCCGGTCGGCATCCACCACCACGATGCCCTTCTCCCGGGCGGAGGAGGCGATGTGGCCCAATGTGGCGTCGGTCTCGCCCTTCATAATATAAATTTTATCGATGGTCACACCGGCCCGAAGAGCCTCGACCACGGCGTTGCGGCCTTCGATCACGCCGTCGTTTTCCGCCTCGATGGGGGCGGAGCGGCGCAGGGGAGTGCGTTCTTTCATGGCGACCTCCGTTTTTAGCCCGCGCGAGGGCACAAATTCTTACAATATCATTATAGCACAAGCTATCTCCGGGGGAAAGCATAAAATTATCATTTTGGGGGGAAAGTTTGTTGTAGAAACGGCACGGTTACAGAAAGTTTACAGCCAAGCGCCTTGTTTTTATGAAACGAGTGTGGTATGATAACATAGTTTTAGAATGAGAACTCCCCCCGAGGGACGGATATACAGGAGGAAGCTCCCCATGAGTCAGAAAAACAGGAACCCAAAACGACCTAGAATTATCGGTATTGTCGGCATTATCCTGTGGGCGGTGGTACTGACGGTGTTGTTCAACAGCTGTCAGGCCCATATACAGAACGCCGGTACACTGGAAGTGGATTACTCCGAGTTCAAGCAGTGGGTCATTGACGGCAAGGTGGAACACGTCCAGATGGAAAGCAGCCGCTACACCATCACCCTGAAAGAGGGGGTGCAGGTGGAGCGGGAGGACCCCAAGGAGGACATTCTGGCGGGCATCCTCAAGCGGCAGGGCGTGGCGGTCACTTACGTCACGGTGCCGCCCCCCACGGCGGATCTGCAGATCTATGCCATGCTGGACCACTATGGGGTGGAGTACAGCAGTGTGGAGCCGGACGGCCTGTCCTTCTTTGATATCCTCATCAGCTTCTTGCCTATGCTGGTCATGGTTGGCCTGTTTTTCTTTCTCATGCGCGGCATGGCCAAGGGCGGCGGCATGGGCGGCGTTGGCAAGGCCAATGCCAAGGTCTACGTGGAAAAATCCACCGGCGTGACCTTTGCCGACGTGGCCGGTCAGGACGAGGCCAAGGAGTCCCTGCAGGAGATCATCGACATTCTCCACAACCCTGCCAAGTACACCGAAATCGGCGCAAAGCTCCCCAAGGGCGCGTTGCTGGTGGGTCCTCCGGGTACCGGTAAGACCCTGCTGGCCAAGGCTGTGGCCGGCGAGGCGGGGGTGCCCTTCTTCTCCATCAGCGGCTCTGACTTTGTGGAGATGTTCGTGGGCGTGGGTGCCTCCCGCGTGCGTGATCTGTTTAAGGAGGCGGCCAAGCTGGCCCCCTGTATCATCTTCATCGATGAGATCGATACCATCGGCAAGTCCCGTGATAACCGCATGGGCGGCAACGACGAGCGGGAGCAGACCCTGAACCAACTGCTGGCGGAGCTGGACGGCTTTGACCCCACCAAGGGCGTCATCGTGCTGGCCGCCACCAACCGGCCCGAGGTGCTGGACAGCGCCCTGCTGCGTCCGGGCCGCTTTGACCGGCGCATTACCATCGACCGGCCCAACCTGGCCGGACGTCTGGCCACCCTGCAGGTGCATACCCGCAAGATCAAACTGGCCGAGGACGTGGACCTGAAAAAGATCGCCCTTGCCACCGCCGGCTGTGTGGGCGCCGACCTTGCCAACCTTGCCAACGAGGCGGCGCTGCGCGCCGTGCGCCATGGCCGCCGCTTTGTCAAGCAGGAGGATCTGCTGGCCTCCTTCGAGTTTGTTATCGCCGGCAGTGAGAAGAAGAACTCCGTGCTGACTCCCTTCGAACGCAAACTGGTCGCCTACCACGAGGTGGGCCACGCCATGGTGGCCTACAAGCAGAAGAACGCCGAACCGGTGCAGAAGATCACCATTGTCCCCCACACCGAGGGCAGCCTGGGCTACACCCTGCTGATGCCGGAGGAGGACAAGACCAATCTGCGCACCAAGGAAGAACTCATGGCCAAGATCGCCGTGTCCATGGGTGGCCGCGCCGCCGAGCAGGTGGTGCTGAACACCATGACCAACGGCGCCTCTCAGGACATTCAGGAGGCCACCGACGTGGCCCGCAAGATGGTGGCCATGTTCGGCATGAGCGAGGAATTTGGCATGATGGCCCTGGCCTCCGTCCGCACCCAGTACCTGGACGGCGGCTACGGCCTGGACTGCGCCCAGGATACCGCCGCGGCCATGGATAAGCAGGTCAAGGCCATTTTGGACGCCTGCTACGCCGACGCCGAGCAGGTCATCCGGGACAACCTGGACGATATGCACAAGGTTGTGGAGTACCTGCTGGACAAGGAAACCATTACCGGCGGAGAAATGGTGGCCATCATTGAGGGGCGCGACCCCGCTTTGGTGGAGAACCCCTACGCCTCCACCACCGGCGGCATGACCGATGGCATTGAACCCCCGGCCCGCAACATCCACATGGTCAGCCAGCCTGTCACCCCGCCCGTCCAGACGGCGCCGGACGAGGTTAAGGCGCCTGTGGAAGAGAATATTCCCGATACCGAGGCGAAGAACGATGATAATTAAACTGGTATTGTGTTATCTGCTGCTGATCAATATATTTGGCTTTATCCTGATGGGAATGGACAAACGCCGGGCCAAGTACCGCCAGTCCCGTATTCCGGAGCGTACCCTGTTTTTGGTGGCTACGGTGGGCGGCGCCTTTGGTATGCTGATCAGTATGAATGTATTTCGACACAAGACCCGGCACAACAGTTTTCGTTACGGCGTGCCGGCCGTGTTGTTGGGACAACTGGCGGTGGCCCTGTATATCGGGCTGCGAACGGCATAAGCACATATAAAAGGAATGGGATTGCCTTTGGAGGGCATCCCATTCTTTTTTTGTCAGAACGAAAAATTTTTTCAAAAACCTCTTTACAAACCCGCAGCGGTGTGTTAGTATGATGTTGCAAACAGGAATGATTACTGTTAAGCAAAAAAGAGAACCCCATGGGAAGGAGGCTGATGATGGAGCGAGGCACCCGATACAGCAAAAAGCGCGAGGCGATTTTAACCGCCCTTTGCATGACGGACTGCCATCCCACGGCGGAGTGGCTGTACCAGCAGCTCAAGCCGGACCACCCGGACCTGAGCCTTGGCACGGTGTATCGCAACCTGACCCTGTTCCGGCAGCAGGGGGTGATCCGCAGCGTGGGCGTGGTGGATGGACACGAGCGCTTTGACGCCAACACAAAAAACCACACGCATTTTGTCTGTGACCGATGCCATGCGGTCATTGACATCCCGGAGGTTGCCCCCGGGGAGCAGGTGGAGCGGGATGTAGGCCAAAAATACGGCTTTCGCGCCGAACGCCACGATTTGACCGTGTTCGGCACCTGCGACCAATGCATGAAAAAAGAAACCAAATCTCAAAAAATATGATTTAATTGGAGGAAAATGTTATGAAAAAGTTTGTTTGTTCCGTTTGCGGTTACGTTCACGAGGGTGACAGCGCCCCCGAGCAGTGCCCCGTTTGCAAGGTTCCCGCCGAGAAGTTCAACGAGGTGCAGGGCGAGCTGAAGCTGGCCGCCGAGCATGAGTACGGTGTGTACGGAAAGACCGTGAAGAACAACCCCGACATCTCCGCCGAGGACAAGAAGTACATCTTCGAGCAGCTCATGGCCAACTTCAACGGCGAGTGCGCCGAGGTGGGTATGTACCTGTGCATGGCCCGCATCGCCCATCGCGAGGGCTATCCCGAGGTGGGCCTGTACTGGGAGAAGGCCGCCTATGAGGAGGCCGAACACGCCGCCAAGTTCGCCGAGCTGCTGGGCGAGGATCTGGAGCCTAAGATGAAGGCTACCACCAAGGACAACCTGGCCTGGCGCGTGGACTGCGAGTACGGCGCTACCCAGGGTAAGTTCGACCTGGCCGCCTGCGCTAAGCGCAACGGTCTGGACGCCATCCATGACACCGTCCACGAGATGGCTAAGGATGAAGCCCGTCACGGTAAGGGCCTGGAGGGCCTGCTGAAGCGCTACTTCGGCTGAGAACAGCAAGGCGAAAGCCCTGCCAACCACATTGGTGCATACAGCGCAGGGAGGGATAGCGTCTTCCTGCGCTGTAGTTGCTTATGTGAAAGGAGGCACACTATGAAGCGTTACGAATATCGAAGAATTATTTCGTTCCTGTTGGCGGTTGTGGCAGCGGTGACGTTGGGGATAGTGCTGGGTGGCTGCGGCAAGGACGTGCCGCCGGTCAGCCCATCCCAGTCGGTGGCGGGGTCGGTTTCCGGCAGTGGGCCGGTTACTTCGACTCCCCCGCCTGCCCAGCAGTCCGGAACGAGTACACCCTCCGTCTCCTCCTCCGGGCCGACCTTGCTGACCCCGGAACAGGCCCGAGCCATCGCACTGAACCATGCGGGTTTGACCGCCGGGCAGGTGACCGGCCTGCGCAGTGAGCTGGACGTGGATGACGGCGTGAGGGAATACGAGGTGGAATTCCGCTTTGATGGATGGGAGTATGACTACGAAATTCACGCCGTCAGCGGAGCGGTGCTGTCTTCCGAGAAGGACAGGGATTGAGCCTTGGAGAAAAGAAACCCTTGCGTGTTGGGGTTCGGCGCGCTATAATTTGTGCAACCACTTTTCGGGAGGAATTCACTATGGGATATTTCAAGGGTAAAACTGTGTTGATCACCGGCGGCGGACGGGCCGTCCTGTCCGACGGCCGTGCCGGTTCCATCGGCTACGGTATCGCCACCGCCTACGCCAAGGAGGGGGCCAACATCGTCATCACCGGCCGCAACGTGCAGAAGCTGCAGGACGCCAAGGAGGAGCTGGAGCGGCTGTACGGCGTGAAGGTCCTGCCCGTTCAGGGTGACATCGCCGCCGGCAGCGACAACGCCGCCACCGCCAAGGCCGTGGTGGAGCAGGCAGTGGCCGAATTCGGCGGTATCGACGTACTCATCAACAACGCCCAGGCCTCCGCCTCCGGCGTGACCCTGGCCGACCACACCACCGAGCAGTTCGATCTGGCGGTGTACTCCGGCCTGTACGCGGCCTTCTACTATATGCAGGCCTGCTACCCCTATTTGGCCAAGGCCCGCGGCAGTGTCATCAACTTCGCCTCCGGCGCCGGCCTGTTCGGCAATTACGGCCAGTGTGCCTACGCCGCCGCCAAGGAGGGTATCCGCGGCCTGACCCGTGTGGCCGCCACCGAGTGGAGCAAGGACGGCATCAACGTCAACGTGGTCTGCCCCCTGGCCTGGACTGCCCAGCTGGAGAACTTCCAAAAGGCCTATCCCGATGCCTTTGAAAAGAATGTCCACACCCCGCCCATGGGCTTTTTCGGTGACCCCGAGGAGCATATCGGCCGTGTGTGTGTGCAGCTTGCCCACCCCGACTTCAAGTATATGACCGGCGAGACCGTCACCCTGGAGGGCGGCCTTGGTATGCGGCCCTGAATTGCCGGGCGGGTATTTGGAGAACATAACACAAAAACGTGCCGACCGAAATTTCGAGAGTCGGGATTGACAACGGTGACCCGCGTGGTAAAATATGGGTACACCTAAAATCAAAGGAGTGTTCAAAATGTTCAAGATGACCAGGGTGATCCAACAGGTTCTCGAGAATGCGGATGCCGCGGATGCCAAATTGAAGGTTTTTACGGAAGAAAGTGAAACCAGCAGCATGGTTTGGCTGCAGTTTGGCATCAAAAACGGCGGTTCCTACCGCATCCGTTTCATCAGCCGGGATGACGATAATGATGTTGCGGTGCGTGTATTCGGCTTGATCTCCGTTGACAGCGAGGAGCAGAAGGCCAAGGTGCTGCCTGTACTCAACCGGCTCAACAATGAGTATCGTTTTATCAAGTTCGTGATGGACAAGGACGGCGACGTGAATTTGGAGTACGACTACATGGCCGATTGCCCCGACCCCTCTGCCAGCGCGCTGGAGGCGGTTCTCCGTATTGTCAAGATGGTGGATGACACCTATCCCGAGCTGATGCGCGCCATGTGGGCCTAAGGCGTAAAAGTGAAGAAGGAGCGATTTGTTATGAAATATGTCTGCGACGTGTGTGGCTGGGTCTATGACGAGGCCGAGACCGGCGTGAAGTGGGAGGATCTGCCCGACGACTTCACCTGCCAGCTCTGCGGTGTGGGTAAGGACCAATTTTCCGTGCAGGAGTAAACGACCCAAAAAGAGGGGGCTGCGTGAGCAGCCCCCTCTTTTTTAGTCCATATCCCAGTCATCCTCGTCCTTTTGCTGTTCCCGTAGCTCCTGCTCCAGCCGATCCGAGGGCAGTTGCTCCACCCGGCAGATAATTTTGGAATTTGTCGTAAACATAACTCTCACATAGAATTTTTCAGCAACCTTGTCGTAGAGCCGGCCGGCACTCATCGTTCCCCCCGCCACCGTGTAGGTGCTGTTGGCAATGTAGCCAACAGTTCCAAGCATAGGCAGGGTACACTTGATGGCGTCTGCATCGTGGCGGTTGTCCGGTTCCTTGCGGCAACGAATCAGATTGCCGATGGCGAAAGGCTTTTTGTCGTAGTAGTGGCCGAACCCGGTGATGGTGACGTAGTAGGGTTTCGTTCGCAGTGCCTCGAACTGCTTTTTGTTTCGCATATTGCTTCGCTCCTTTCCTGGATGGGGCAATTCTACATCTTCGTCAGTCCTATATTTCGGACTTTTTCTTCGGTCATATTCAATTGGCGCCATTCATATAGTGGTTTTGAGTAACCCAGAAATGGAGCGTGTTGCCAAGTGAAGGGAAATATCGAGGAGCGGGCCTGCGGTCTGGCCCAGTACATCATTGAGAATAACACCACCGTCCGTGGTGCGGCCCGGAAGTTCGGCATCAGCAAATCCACCGTACACAAGGATATTCAGGATCGGCTGCCCACCTTTAACCGTCCGCTGTATTTGCAGGTCAAGCAGGTGCTGGACGAGAACAAGGCCCAGCGGCACATCCGGGGCGGTCTTGCCACCCGGAAGAAGTACAAAGGGGAATAAATTTGACAAAAAACCGCCGAAGACCTTTTCGTCTTCGGCGGTTTGTGTTATGATAAGAGAAATCGTACATTTCGTACAAAGGAGCGGTCGATCATGAGCTACGCCGATCAGGTATTTATTCAAAACTGCAAAGATATTCTGTCCAGGGGCGTGTGGGACACCGACCGTCCCGTCCGTCCCCGATGGGAGGATGGCTCACCCGCCCACACCGTCAAGCTGTTCGGTGTGGTCAACCGCTATAATTTGAAAGAAGAGTTCCCCATCATTACCGTGCGCAAGCAGTTTTTGAAGTCCGCCGTGGACGAGCTGCTGTGGATCTGGCAGAAAAAGTCCAACGACATCCACCAGCTCAACAGCCACGTGTGGGATGCCTGGGCCGACGAGAACGGCACCATCGGTAAGGCCTACGGCTACCAGCTTGGTGTCAAGCACCGCTACCCCGAGGGGGAGATGGACCAGGTGGACCGGGTGCTGTTTGACCTGAAGCACAACCCCACCTCCCGGCGCATTATGACCAACCTTTACAACCATCACGACCTGAGCGAGATGGCCCTGTATCCCTGCGCCTACTCCATGACCTTCAACGTCAGCGGCAATACCCTGAACGCCATTTTGAACCAGCGGTCCCAGGATATGCTCACCGCCAACGGCTGGAACGTGATGCAGTACGCCGCCCTGACCCACATGCTGGCCCAGGTCTCCGGGCTGGAGGCCGGCGAGTTTGTCCACGTCATTGCCGACGCCCACATCTACGACCGCCACATCCCTGTGGTGGAGGAGCTGATCGCCCGCACCCCCTTCGACGCGCCTAAGTTCAGCCTGGATACTTCTGTCACTGATTTCTACGCGTTTACGCCAGCCAGCGTGAAGCTGGAGGGCTATCAGGCCCACACCCTGGACGCCAAAATCCCCGTTGCCGTGTAAGGAGTTTGTATGAATCTCATTGTTGCCGTAGATGAAAACTGGGCCATCGGCAAGGGTGGTGACCAGTTGGTCTATATCAAGGCCGACCTGAAGCGATTTCGGGAATTGACCACCGGACACGCCGTGATTTTGGGGCGCAAGACCCTGGCCACCTTCCCCGGCGGCCGGCCCCTGAAAAACCGCCGCAATCTCATCCTGTCCGCCACACCCGGCTACACGGTGGAGGGGGCGGAGGTTTACGCCGACGTGGACAGCCTGATGGCCCACGCCCCGGCCGACGCCTTTGTCATCGGCGGCGAGAGTGTGTACCGCGCCCTGCTGGACCGGTGCGACACCGCCTACGTGACCAAGATCATGGCCTCCTATCCCGCCGACCGCTACTTCCCCGACTTGGACAACCTGCCCAACTGGCAGGTGAGCGAGGAGGGAGAGGTGCTGGAAGAGGACGGGGTCTGTTTCCGGTACGTTACCTACAGAAAGAAGTGAAAAAACGGTCTGCACCCGGGGTGCAGACCGTTTTTTGTGCCGATTTTGGTTTCGAACTGTGGGGCAGGGGCATACTCTGTGGGGGAGTTATTTGGGACTACACTTTCGCAAGGTGATGTAAAAACCCGCTTTTTCTGTGTAAAACATCAACTTTGCCCTCGAATATCTGCTTTTTTTGACTTTTTTACAGTTGAAATTTTCCTGATTTTCCCTTACAATAGGTAACTGTACGGAAAGGTGTGATGGGTGTGCTGAATATCGTTCTGGTCGAACCGGAAATCCCTCAGAACTGCGGCAACATCGCCCGCACCTGTGCCGCCACCCGCAGCCGTTTGCACCTGATCCGGCCCCTTGGGTTCGACATCAGCGAAAAGGCGGTGAAGCGGGCCGGGCTGGACTACTGGCCCATGGTGGACCTGCAGGTGTACGACGACCTGGACCACTTTTTCGCCATCAACCAAAATCCCGACCTGTGGCTTGCCACCACAAAGGCGCCCCGGACCTATACCGAGGCCACCTTCCGGGATGGATGCTACCTGCTGTTCGGTAAGGAAACGGCCGGCCTGCCCCAGTCGCTGCGCCTTGCCCACCGTGACCGCTGCATCCGTATCCCCATGCGTCCCGATGCCCGCAGCCTGAACCTGGCAAACTCTGTTGCGGTGGTCACCTACGAGGCACTTCGCCAGCTGGACTTCCCCGACCTGTCCGGTACCGGTGAGATGGCTCAGTCAAATTGGTAAAACCGAACCCTGCGTTTCTATGACGAAAGGAGCAATCAATATGAACTACAACAAGAAGACTGTGAAAGACATCGACGTCAAGGGCAAGAAGGTCCTGCTGCGCTGCGACTTCAACGTGCCTATGGCCAAGGACGGCAGCGGCGTCATCACCGATGACAAGCGCATCCGTGCCGCTCTGCCCACCATCCAGTACCTGCTGGCCGAGGGTGCCGCCGTCATCGCCTGCTCCCACATGGGTAAGCCCCAGCCCAGCTTTGACAAGTGGGTGCAGAAGCAGACCGAGAAGGGCAAGGATCCCGCCACTCTGACCGAGGCCAAGTGGCAGAAGTCCCTGGCCGAGCTGACCCTGGCCCCCGTCGCCGTCCGTTTGAGCGAGCTGCTGGGTCAGGAGGTGGCCCTGGCCGCCGACGTGGCCGGCCCCGACGCCCAGGCCAAGGCTGCCGCGCTGCAGCCCGGTCAGATCATGCTGCTGGAGAATACCCGCTTTGAAAAGGGCGAGACTAAGAACGACCCCAAGCTGGCCAAGGCTATGGCCGACATGGCTGAGATCTACGTGTCCGACGCCTTCGGCGCCGTCCACCGCGCCCACGCCTCCACCGCCGGCGTGGCTGAGTACCTGCCCGCCGTTTCCGGCTTCCTGATCCAGAAGGAGCTGGACTTCATCGGCGGCGCCCTGGCCAACCCCAAGCGTCCCCTGGTGGCCATCCTGGGCGGCTCCAAGGTCAGCTCCAAGATCGGCGTCATCAACAACCTGCTGGAGATCGCCGACACCATCATCATCGGCGGCGGTATGGCCTACACCTTCTCCGCTGCCAAGGGCGGCAAGATCGGCAACTCCCTGTTCGAGGCCGACTGGCAGGACTACGCCAACGAGATGGTGGAAAAGGCCGCTGCCAAGGGCGTCAAGCTCCTGCTGCCCATCGACACCGTCTGTGGCGACAAGTTTGCTCCCGATGCCAACACCCTGACCGTGGAGGCCGGCAATATCCCCGACGGCTGGGAGGGCCTGGACATCGGCCCCAAGACCATCGAGCTGTACTGCAACGCCGTGAAGGATGCCGGTACCGTCATTTGGAACGGTCCTATGGGCGTGTTTGAGTTCGCCGCCTTTGCCGCCGGCACCGAGGCCGTGGCCGAGGCTCTGTCCAAGACCGACGCCATCACCATCATCGGCGGCGGCGACAGCGCCGCTGCGGTGCAGCAGCTGGGCTACGCCGACAAGATGACCCATATCTCCACCGGCGGCGGCGCCTCCCTGGAGTTTATGGAGGGCAAGGAGCTGCCCGGCGTGGCTTGCCTGCTTGATGCCTGAAAAGCGACCTGTTAACCTGTAAACCACAACACCATAATCCGGTCCCCGACCGGTTTGACATAGAGGCCACCTGCGGCCATAGAAAGGAAGTCTTCCCCTATGAATCGTAAATATCGTAAGACCATCATTGCCGGTAACTGGAAAATGAACAAGACCTTGTCCGAGACCAAGGCCTTTGCGGACGAGATCAAGCCCCAGTTGGGCAAGCACAAGTGGTGCGAGGTCGTGCTGTGTGTCCCCTTCGTGAACATTCCCGCCGCCGTGCGTATGTTCAAGGACACCCGCGTGGCCATCGGCGCCGAGAACGTCCACTTTGAGAACAGCGGCGCTTTCACCGGCGAGGTCACTGCCGAGATGCTGAAGGAAGTGGGCGTCAAGTACGTCATCATCGGCCACTCCGAGCGCCGTGAGTATTACGGCGAGACTGACTTCACCGTCAACAAGAAGATCAAGGCCGCCCTGGCCGCCGGTCTGCACCCCATCGTCTGCGTGGGCGAGAGCCTGGAGCAGCGCGAGCTGGGTGTCACCGCCGAGCTGATCAACTATCAGGTCAAGTGCGCCCTGGCCGGTCTGGACGCCACCCAAATGCGCAAGGTGGTCATCGCTTACGAGCCTCTTTGGGCCATCGGCACCGGCAAGACTGCCACCGCCGAGCAGGCCAATGAGGTCTGCGAGATCATTCGCAGCATTATCCGCCGCGAGTTCGGCGCCCGGGTGGCCCGTGCCGTCACCATCCAGTACGGCGGCTCTATGAACGCCAAGAACGCTGCCGAGCTGCTGGCCCAGCCCGACGTGGACGGCGGCCTGATCGGCGGCGCCGCCCTGAAGGTCCCCGACTTCCTGCAGATCATCGCTGCTGCGAACCAGGAGTAATTAAGGATTTGAGGTTTGGAGGTAAGATATCTCATATCTCTTATCTCCTATCTCATATCTGTTCAAGAAAGGTACTTGTATGAAAACACCTACCACCCTTATCATTATGGACGGCTTCGGTCTGTCCTGCTGCGCCGAGGGCAACGCCGTCGAGGCAGCCAACACCCCCAATCTGGACGCCATCTTTGCCAGCTCCTCCGGCTGTAAGCTGTCCGCTTCCGGTCTGGACGTGGGCCTGCCCAAGGGGCAGATGGGCAACAGCGAAGTGGGCCACACCAACATCGGTGCCGGCCGCGTGGTGTTCCAGGACCTGCCCCGCATCACCCGGGACGTGGAGAACGGCGATTTGATGCGCAACCCCGCTTTTGTGGAGGCCATGGAGAACTGCCGTGAGTGGGGTTCCGCTCTGCACCTGATGGGCCTTTTGTCCGACGGCGGCGTCCACAGCCATATCGAGCATCTGTTTGCGCTGCTGCGCATGGCTAAGGAGCAGGGCCTGGAGAAGGTTTACGTCCACTGCTTCCTGGATGGCCGTGACGTCCCCCCCTCCTCCGGCAAGGGCTTTGTGGAGCAGTTGCAGGCCAAGCTGAACGAGATCGGCGTGGGCAAGATCGGCACCGTCATGGGCCGTTTCTACGCCATGGACCGCGACAAGCGCTGGGACCGCGTGCAGCGGGCCTACGACGCCATCGCCCTGGGCAGCGCGCCCTTCATGGCCGATGCCGCCGCCGCGGTGCAGGCCTCCTACGACGCCGGTGTTACCGACGAGTTTGTGGAGCCTGTGGTGTGCGCTGAGGACGTTTGTGTGCAGGAGCGCGACTCCATCATCTTCTTCAACTACCGCCCCGACCGCGCCCGTGAGATCACCCGCTGCTTCGTGGACGAGGATTTCACCGATGTGGAGCGCAAGACCGGCTTCATTCCCGTCCACTACGTCTGCACCACCGAGTACGACGCCACCATGCCCAACGTCACCGTGGCCTACCCCCGGCAGAAGCTGGACAACATCTTCGGCGAGTATATCAGCCGCCTGGGTCTGACCCAGCTTCGCATTGCCGAGACCGAGAAGTACGCCCACGTGACCTTCTTCTTCAACGGCGGCGTGGAGCAGACCTTCCCCGGCGAGGACCGCTGCCTTATCGCCTCCCCCAAGGTGGCCACCTACGACCTGCAGCCCGAGATGAGCGCCTTCGAGGTGGCTGACGAGGCGGTCAAGCGCATTGAGAGCGGTGCCTACGACGTCATCATCCTGAACTTTGCCAACTGCGACATGGTGGGTCACACCGGCGTGATGGAAGCGGCGGTCAAGGCCGTGGAAACTGTGGATGCCTGCGTGGCCAAGGTTGTGGAGGCCACCTCCAAGATGGGCGGCATCAGCCTGATCACCGCCGACCACGGCAACTCCGAGTGTATGTGCGACGAGTGCGGCTGCCCCTTCACCGCCCACACCACCAATCTGGTCCCCCTGCATATCGTGGGTGCCAACGTCAAGCTGCGTGATGGCCGCCTGGCCGACATCGCCCCCACCATGCTGGACCTTATGGGCCTTGCCAAGCCCGCCGAGATGGACGGCGAGACCCTGATCTGCAAGTAATTCCGTAGTCCCGCGGGGATGGCCCCGCATCATATATCCGTATCCCAAAGAGGGCGGAAGACCCGCCCAAAATTTGAAAGGAGATTGATTCCAATGAAGCAGATGATCGAAATCGTTGACGTCCTGGGTCGTGAGATTCTGGACAGCCGCGGCAACCCCACCGTCGAGGTCGAGGTTTATCTGGAAGACGGCACCATGGGCCGTGCCGCTGTTCCCTCCGGCGCCTCCACCGGTATTTACGAGGCCTGCGAGCTGCGTGACGGCGACAAGAGCCGTTACCTGGGCAAGGGCTGCGAGACTGCCGTGAAGAACGTCAACACCGAGATCGCCGAGTGCCTGATCGGCATGAACGTTCTGGACCAGGTGGCCATCGACAAGGCCATGATCGAGCTGGACGGCACCCCCAACAAGACCCGCCTGGGCGCCAACGCCATCCTGGGCGCCTCCATGGCCTGTGCCAAGGCCGCTGCCGAGAGCCTGGGTGTTTCCCTGTACAACTACATCGGCGGCACCAACGCCAAGCAGCTGCCCGTGCCTATGATGAACATCCTGAACGGCGGCGCTCATGCCACCAACAACGTGGAAATTCAGGAGTTTATGATCATGCCCGTGTCCGCCCCCTCCTTCCGTGAGGCTCTGCGCCGTTGCGCCGAGGTGTTCCACACCCTGAAGGTGGTCCTGAAGGAGAACGGCACTCCCGCCGCCGGCGTGGGTGACGAGGGTGGCTACGCCCCCAACCTGAAGAAGGACGAGGACGCCCTGAAGGTCATCGTGGCCGCCATCGAGAAGGCCGGCTACAAG